>WRJC01000055.1 GCA_009782405.1 Oscillospiraceae bacterium | reverse complement strand
CAAGCCGCCCCTTTGAAGATAAGCTGCTCGTATCTCGACGCATACTGCCGGCATATCGATTCCGCGCCGATTCTGCGCGAGGCGAAGGCCACTTATGCGCTCTGGGCCGAAAATTTCGAGGTTTTCGTGTTTCCGGAAGATTTGATATGCGGTTTCGCCAAGTCGAACGAGCCCGCGGGCTTCAATTACGGGGGAGGCACATGGGTAGACTGGAAAAAGGCCGAAGCGTATATAGCCCAGGAGAATATGGAGGAAAGCGAACAAAAAGCTTTCAGGGATAAATTGCAAGCTGTCGAGGAGCGCAGGTATATCCCCTGCCGCGCCGGGGACTACAGCGAAGATGAGCTGAACTCGATTCACGCCAACGCCGCGCTTTCCACATGGTTTGGCGGGCATATGATACCCGACTACGAGACGATTCTCTCCATCGGGCTTTTGGGCTACGAAAAAAAAATAGAAGAAGCAAAAAAAGCGCGCGGGGACGAAAAAAAAGATTTTTACGAGGCTTTAGGGACCATGCTGCTGGCAGTCGAAGCGGTGATCGGCAAATTCGCCGAAAAGGCGCGGGAGCAAAAAAAAGAGCAGATGCACCGCGATTTGATCTATATACAAAAATATCCCCCGGCCTCCTTTGCCCAGGCTTTGCAGCTTGTCTGGATTGTCCATATGCTAAACGGCGCGGATTCGTTCGGGCGCTTTGACTTCTATCTAAAAGATTTCTTTGAGCGCGACATGAAAACGGGAGATCTGAGCCTCGATTTGGCCTATTGGCTCATTATCGACTTCTGGTGCAAAATCGAGGGCGCGCAGAGCATCCAGAACATGACATTGGGCGGGCTCGATTATGACGGAGCCCCGATATATTCCGAGCTCACCCGCCTTTGCATAAAGGCGACCGCCGATCTCGGGTTCAAGGGCCCGAACCTGTGCCTGCGGGTGAGCCGCGATATGCCCGGCCAAATTTGGGATGCCGCGATCATTTCGATAAAAAGCGGCAACGGGCTTCCCGCCCTGTACAACGACGAGCTTTACGCGAACAGCCTCACTTGTTTCGGCTATGACATAAAATACGCGAGGGGGTACTGCTTCGCCGGGTGCAGCCAGCTGATGATTCCCGGCGTATGCAACTTCATAAACGATATAGGGATGCTGAACGCCGCCAAAATCGCGGAAATATCGCTGTATGACGGCTTTGACCCAAGGACGCAAAAACAGGCAGGAATCCGCACGGGCGCACCCGAAGAGATAAAATCATTCGACGGGCTTTTGGCCGCATACAAAAAACAGCTCGACTATTTCATCCGCCTCGAAACCCAAATACACGACAAAGAATACAAATACAGGCTCGCCCGCGAAGGCTACGCCATGCGCACGCTGTTTATCGGCGATTGCATAGAAAAAGGGCTTAACATATATGACGGCGGCGCGAGGTTTTCGGGTATCGAGCTCGAGGTGATCGGAATAACGAACGCGGCGGATCATCTGTATGCGATAAAAGAGCTGGTTTTCGACAAAAAAACCGTGAGCCTGGACGAACTCGCCCGGATTTTAAAAGGCAATTGGCAAGGCCACGAAACCCTCAGGAAACTGGCGCTCGGCTGCGACAAATTCGGCAATGACAAAACCGGAGTCGATGAACTCCGCGCCGACATAACGGAGCATATCTATTCGCGCTTCAACGAAACCGAGAGCGCGATGGGCGGGATATATATGCCCGGCGAGGTCATATTCACGGCGCATGACTGGTGCGGCGCCGCCACGGGGGCCACGGCGGACGGGCGGCTTTCCGGGAGCGTTCTCGCCGATTCGGCGGGCGCGTCGCAGGGCTTCGACAAAAACGGCCCCACCGCGCTTTTAAATTCGGTGCTCAGGCTCCCAACTGACAGCCACCTTCTCACCACCACGGTGACAAACATAAAATTTCCGGCCGATATTTTCAAGGACGAAAACGCGGCAAAAAAAATACGAAATCTATTCGAGGCATTTTTCGCCGGAGGCGGAATGCAATTGCAGATAAACGTGTGCGACGCTGAAGCGCTCAAAAAAGCGCAGGCGAATCCGCAAGAATACGCTTCGCTGATCGTGCGCGTGGGCGGATACAGCGATTATTTTGTCAACATATCAAAAGCCTTGCAGGACGAGATAATACTGCGCTCCGATCAAAAGGTGTGACGATCCGGCTGAATTTATATGGAGGTGTGATTATTGTGAGCAAATCAAAATCAACGAGCATAAATGTCCGTTTATATCCGGAGCTAAAACAAGAGGCGGAAAATGTTTTTGCCTATCACGGATTGTCCCTGCCTGAGGCGATAACCGTTTTTCTCAACCATGCTTGCAAGGTCGGAGGTTTCCCCTTTGAATTGCAAGGAGCGCGATGGCAGGATGCCGTTTCCCTTTCCGCGCTCAAAGAATGCAAGAAGCTTGAAAGCGACCCTGACGCAAAAGGTTTTGGCAATATGGCAGACTTATTGGCCGATTTGGAAAACGATGATGGATGATACAAAAAGAGAAATACGCCGCACATCGGAATTTAAAAAGGATTACAAACAGGCAAAAAAACAGGGGAAAGAGATTTCACTTCTTTTGGATGTAATAGAAATGCTGGCAGAAGATATGCCATTATCCGAAAAACATCGCGACCATGCTCTTGCTGGAAATTGGAAAGGATATAGAGAATGCCATATTACTCCCGACTGGTTGCTGGTTTATCGTAAAACTGACAACGGTAAATTATTGTTAATATTAGCGCGAATCACGTCTCACAGTGATTTGGACTTTTGAGGTTTTATAAATCAATTCCCGTTAGTTTGGCACCATTTTGAACGCGAGGCAACGCGAAAAAATCACCTTTAAAATTTTGTGCGAAAAATTAAAGGTGATATATTTTTGTTTATGTTATGATATTGCGTGAAGGGAGGGAATAAGATGAATTTTGCGAAAAGAATGAACTCGGTATTGGACTATATCGAAGATAACTTAGACGGCGAAATAGAAGACGATAAAATCGCCGTGCTTTTTGTAAGCGCGAAGGGTATGTTCCAAAGGATTTTTACGATGATAACCGATATGACGTTATCTGAATATATAAGAAAAAGGAGGCTTACGCAGGCGGCTGCCGATATACAGAACACAGATGCGAAAATCATAGATATTGCTGTAAAATACGGGTATAATTCAACAGAATATTTCGCTTCCGCGTTTAAAAGTTATCATGGGGCAACGCCGTCTGACGCAAGAAATCCTGATATTGAGCTTCAATCTTTCCAGCGTCTTGCTTTCAAACCCAATTTGACAATAACAGGAGGAAACAACAATATGCAATATCGAACTATCAGTCTTGACGAAACGATTTATTTTTGGTTAAGGAGCGATTATCATATCATTAGCAACCTACTTCGCGGTAAGATGAATAATCTTTGGAAAGGCGCCGAAATATCGAATGAAAACGCAAAAGGGATGCTCAAACTGTTTGAAGACGGCAGAGTAACCCTTGACGAAAAAGAAATCGTGAGATATAAAAACCGGATATATGAAAAACTGGACGATGAAGCAAAAGCCGATATAATTAAAATCGCTAAAATCGACATTTCAAATATTCTAAACGCGATGAAACCGGCAAAAAAAGAAATGCTGCTATATAGAAGTATATACTGTGAAAGTGCAGGACGTTACAATTTTCCCCATTACGATATTAAGGATTACGAGATTGATGATATAGTGGAGTTTAAACATATTTCATCAACGGCAACCGCCCCGTTTCTTGAAAACAGAGTAGATGACGATGTTCCTTATGCGAATTGGCTCAACGCAAATTTAGACCGCGAATTTTACAGATTTGAAATAACCGTGCCGGAAAACGGATTTATTTTAGAGCTTGAAGATTATGAGGTCTACTCAAAGGACTGGTGGGAAAAAGGCGAGGTTCTTCTGCCGCCGATGAAATGCAGGGTAAAAAATCTGCGGGAGAGCGAAAACAAAAAATGCAAGGGTATAATTGAGTTTGAATATTTGGAAAGACTGCCCGACCCCGTATAAACGCTATATTCGATAAAATAAAATTTGAAAATTTTCCAATGAAAGGGCTTTTGACTGCACTTTATAAACGGGGGGTGAAAAAAGTGGACTCTGAACGGATCGCCCGTATGCTTGACAAAACATTTTCGTGGTCGGTTGCCCGCACCTTTTCGCGAGAGGAAGCGGAAGAACTGACGCAGGAAATCATGTTTCAAGCCATCAGGAGCGTTGGCGAACTTCGCGACTATAAAAAATTTGAGCCTTGGTTTTGGCGGCTTGCCGATATAACGCTTAAAGTGTTCAAACGCGGAAAAGCGAAAAGCCGAAATATGATTTCGTTCGATGAGGTCGCCGATTTGGCGTTTGAAGATGATTATGATTTTGAGGATGACGATAAATATCAAAATCTGCGCCGCAACATCGTTCGGATGTCCGCTATCTATCGGGATATAATCGTGATGCATTATTACGACAACTTATCCTGCAAAACCATCGCCCAAAAACTCGGGCTGCCGGAAGGAACGGTTATGTACCGCCTTTCGCTCGCCCGGAACAAATTAAAAGAGAGGTGCAGTCAAATGAATGAAACGGCATTGAAACCCGCGCAATTAGACATCCGAATCACGGGAGAAGGAAATTACAATGGAGAAAGCAAACCTTTCCCGTGGCAATACATCGAGGATGCCTTGTCGCAAAATATTTTGTGGCGCGCATACCGCGAACCGAAAACCATCGAGGAGCTATCCGAGACAATCGGCGTTCCCGCATTCTTTATTGAAGACAGGATAAAAAATCTTATCAGGCGCGAAGCAGTTATACAGCCCGCCAAAAATACGGTGCAGACTGATTTCCTCATATTCGACGACGCCATAAACAGTTACGCGCCTACGCATGCTTGCGATGCAGTGGCTGCTGTTTCGGAACAGTTTTATCAATTGTCCCGCCGGCTCACCGAAAAAGTTTTATCCTCGGGCGTGCAAACCGCAGGGCGTTCATTCGATGAAATGCTATGTCTATTGTCGGTGATGCTGCTCGATAAATTCGTGCCGGATTACAAACCGGCTGAATACACGCAAACCCGGCAAAAATATGACGGCGGGCGTTGGGACTATATCGGCTTTATGCAAAAATCATCGTTTTCCAACATTGGCATCGGCATGGAAAAATCCATGAACAACTACGAGAGCGGCAAACTGGCGCACTATTCATATCACTACGCGCCGTTTGAATATCGGAAAATGATGTTCGACCATGAAATTGATGTTTGCCATGCCGTGCTTCAAAAAACGGAATTGACAGAAAAACAAAAAGAATATGCCGCGAAACTTATTGCGGAAGGCTATCTCGCAAAAAACGAATCCGGGGAAGTGGTTTGCGCCGTTCCATTATTTGCCAAAGAACAGCATGACCTATTTGTCGCCTCGGTTAAAAATGACTTTGCAGACTTTTTGCCTTTGTATTCCGAACAAATAAAAAAATATTTGAATGGCTACATGAAGCTGTTTCCCAAGCACCTAAAAGAAGCGGCGGCCCGCAATGGGTTTCATGTGTTTGTGGCGATGTTCAATGCGATTGCGGCGGACTGGGCAAAAAGCGGGAAAATCAACATACCGAACGGAGCAATCTGCGATACTTTGATAATGATGTAGGCTTTTTCAAGCAAAAAAAGCGAGGCTGCCTGGTTGCGGCTTCCTCGCTTTTTTGCATTAACTGTTGACTACGTAGTCTATATGTGGTATAATATGAGCAGTGGGGAGGATTTTGCCTAATGAAATATGTTTACCCGGCAGTTTTCCATCCTGAAAATGAAGGTGGATATAGCGTTTACTTTCCTGATATAAGCCGCGGGGCTACGCAAGGCGAAACAATAGCAGAATGCATTGAAATGGCTGAGGATTTTTTATGTTTGGCATTATACAATATGGAAAAGGAAAAAGCTCAAATTCCATCTGCGCGAAATATCAAAGATGTAAAATCTGAAATTGACGATATAATCACTCTCATATCTATTGATACGGATACATATCGGCGATACTACGAAAATAAATTAATAAAGAAAACCCTTAATATACCTTCATGGCTCAATGAAAGAGCCGAACGCGCCAACATCAATTTTTCACAAACGCTCCAAAAAGCGCTAAAAGAAGAATTGCATATAACGTTTCCATAATTTAAATTTACAAAAAGCTATTGATATTACGCGCGGCATCGTGTATCATATCAATAGTTTTGCGTGGACTTTCAAAAAGGGGGATGATAATGCTGATTATAGTTAATAAGCTCCAAAGCGTACTTTTTTGCGGCCAGAAATATCAAAAACGCTTACCGCCGCTTTTACCAACGAAGTTATTCTTCCTCCCCGACAAGCTGTTGTATGCGTTTCTCTGTATCAGCTATTTGTCCGTCATAAAACCCCGCCCAATACGGCAACCAACGGTCAACGCAATCCGCAAGCCATTTCATCGCAAGCGCAGACCTAAGTATTTCCGGGCCAATTCCCGCTATCGGCACGGGATTCATTTTTTGGTCTGCCATCAAGTGGTATATATCAATTTCTTCCGGGCCATACAAAACATTTTGCCAATCAATGATAGCCATTTCTCCATCGGGCCGGACAAGCAGGTTGTTGCATTTCAAATCACCATGAAGCAAAGCGCATTTGCCGCGTATTGTGCGTAAAACTTCCGGGTGGTACAGCATTTTTTCAATACGGGCGATAACGGTTCCATCGACGGCTTTTAGTTTTTGGTTTTGGCGGAGATTGTTCAATAATTCAATTAAGACATTTGCGAAACTATCATAATGCCTTTCCGATAAATCATAGCGGCAAAAATCAACCGAACCAAACCCGTTGATTATCTCTCTTGCCTGATAGGCGAGGCTGAGAGTTTGCTCCCGGTTGAGATTGTCGGGATAATGCTTCCCCGCATCTTCAAGGAGTAGCCAATGTCGGTTATCGTCGGAATGATTATAAAATGCCTTTGGGATATACCGCGACTTTACATTGCGGTAAAATTCCGTTTCCACAGGCAGATTATTAAAAGCCTTATAAATTCGGCTATTATTGTCGCTGAAAGCTATCCGTTCAACCACGCTCAACGGCCATGCTTGCAACGGCTCTCTTGATATGACATTTGCGCCATGAATAGCGGCCAATTCGTCGTTATCATGCAGCCAAATTTCAAAATCCTCGTGTTTTCTCATTTTGCTTTCCCCCATTAATTTCACCTCGCAAATATGCTGTTTTACAGTATAGCACAAGTCACGGCTTTTGCAAACAGATTTCGCAAAAGTTTTACAATTCCCCGTGTGATCTTTGCCCCGCGACCGTTCCGTGTTTTGCGAACGATAAATAATAGTTGAAATCAACCGCAAAACGTGATATAATAGTTGTATGGAAAAATGTACCTATGACAGAGCTTAAGGAGTATAAAATTGCAATGGAAAACTTGAATTTGTTGAACAAAGAAGCGTGGAACGCATATCAAGAGGATTATTCCGTTTCCATTTGATAGAACGCCCCGAAAGCCAAGGAATGCAAATAAACGCTCCGTTGGAAACGACTATCTTTTAAGTCGCTTCAAATGACCGGATGATAAGGCTATAATAGTATCACAGTACAGCAATACAAAATTTTTGGAGGTTAAATCATGCCTTTATCAATAGGTCAAACAATCAAAAAATTGCGCAAGGAACGAAAGTTGACGCAGGAGGAACTTGCCGAGCAGCTCAACGTAACGTCCCAAGCCATTTCAAAGTGGGAAAACGAAACGGGTATGCCCGACATTTCGCAAATCGTGCCGCTTGCGAGCGTGTTTGGCGTGAGCACCGACGTGCTGTTCGGGACTTTTGGGACAAGCGATGAAGAAGAAGCGCGGAAAATTCTCGATGACGCATATGGTTTCAAAATCGGCAACACAGAATCATTAAGGCGCAGATATGATATGCTGCAAGACGGATTGCGGCGTTTTCCAAATCATGGCTGGCTGTTGATGAACAGTATTCAAACGGGTCTTGGGCTCATTTACCCGGAGAATAATCATTATGATAAAATCCAGGGCAATGAAATTTATCAGGAATGTATCCGTCAGGCGAACGTCCTGATCGCAAATTCAAAAAATACCAACGATATTTTAAATGCGCGCTACATCATGGTTCTTCTGCATTCGGCATACGGAAATAAAGAAGAGGCATGGGAACACGCGAAACAATTCCTTTGGCGAACCGATTTCACGGCAGAGAATATGTATGCCTGGATCGCGCGCGCAGAAACGAATTATACCGCCGAAGCATATCATTTGCAAAATGATTTTGGTTGTCGTTTGACAGCGACGCTTGACAATATAATCCAATTAGGCACGGCGTACAGGAATATGAAAAAGTATGACGACGCTTTGAAAATGTATTTTTCGGTATTTTCATTGATGGAAATTGTTTACGGAGAAGAAAAATTGATGCCGCCTGTGCAAAATACGGATTCGGGCGATGTTTACGTTTTAATCGCGCAGACATATCTGGAAACGGGCGACAAAGACAAAGCGTTGGATTGGCTCGAAAAATTGGCTGATTATGATACTAAAATCCGATGCCGGTTACAAAAAGGCGTATGCGTTGATACGCCTTTCTTGCGCGATGCAAAAAACCCTGTTTATTGCATAACCGACGGTGAAAACAAGGAAAGGCTGTTAAAAAAACTAAACGAAGCAAAATTTGAAAGCATTGAAAACGAAAAGCGATTTATCGCTTTGATAAATCGGGCAAATGCCATGGACGGTTGATTATCCCCAATTAAATTTACAAAAAAGGTATTGATATTATGCGCGGCATCGTGTATAATATCAATAGTTTTGCATGGACTTTTAAAAAAGGGGGAATGTTATTATGCTGATAAGAGAAGCAAAAAAACCTATATCCGTCGTTTCAATGTTTTCGGGCTGTGGCGGCATGGATTTGGGTTTTATAGGCGGCTTCGATTTTTTGGGAAAACATTATGAAAAAACAAACTTTGCCATCATATGGGCAAATGAAATCAATTCCGCCGCCTGTGAAACATATAAAGCGAATATAGGGAAGCACATAATAGAGGGCGATATCAATGATGTAGCGGATACGCTGCCCCCTTATGCCGATGTTGTCATCGGCGGATTTCCATGTCAGGACATTTCAATCAACGGCAAAATGCTCGGCATAAACGGAAAGCGCAGCAGTCTTTATACGGCGATTGTCGAAGCTGTGCGGCGCATTCAGCCGAAGGTTTTTGTCGCGGAAAATGTCGGCGGTTTGTTGTTGAAACAGAACGAGGATTCGTTGAAAAAGATTTTGGAAGATTTTAATGGGCTCGGCTATAACGTACACCATGGACTTTACCGGGCATCCGAATACGGCGTCCCGCAAACGCGGGAACGGGTGTTTATCGTAGGGACAAGAGTCGGCGTCCCGCATTTCAACCCTCCAAAACCTACAAACGCCAACCCCATAACAGCCAAAGAAGCTATCGGCGACTTGGAGGCTTTGGAGAGCGACAAAGAATTTTCCCATATTTGGAGTTTGGCCAATGTCAGCGGAGAACAGGGAAACCGCCGTTTAATTTCGGACAGGCCTGGGTATACGATACGGGCCGAATGCCACGGCAACATCCAATTCCATTATTCCTTGCCCAGAAGAATTTCAATGCGCGAAGCGGCGCGCATTCAATCATTTCCGGACAGCTTTCGGTTTCCGTCAAAATTGCGCGAAACGGAGAGGCAAATAGGAAATGCCGTTCCTCCCGTTTTGGCATGGCATGTGGCGAACGCTGTAAAATCCATCATTGAGGAATAAAGCAAATATGACAAAAGATGAATTTGAATCGATTCTAGATAGATGTTGCGTGAATCTGACAAATGAAGCCCGAACGTCGGGCTTTGAGTCATCGCCTCAATTTGAAAATCGCGTCCGAGAAGCATTGGATGAATTAACGAAAGAAGAAGCATCGTTTACAATAGATTTTGCGCCGCGCCCACAAGCATTTCCCGATATCGCGATGGGAGAATTTGGCGTCGAGGTAAAGTTTACCCTCAACGACACATGGCGAAGCGTAGCCAACAGCGTTTTGGAAACGCAGAGAATCGAAACGGTAAAACATATATACATTATTTTCGGAAAAATGGGCGGTGTGCCGGAGGTACAATGGGGCGATTATGGGCAAAGCGTAATTCATGTTCGCACATCCCATGTTCCGCGCTTCGAGGTTGAACTACCATCCGCAAAAGCGACTGTGAAACAATCCCTTTTTGACGAAATGGGGATAAAATATGACGATTTCAGAAAACTGCAAATGCAGGAAAAGATGAAGTATATCCGCGCATACGCACGAAAAATACACCCCGATGGTCGACTGTGGTGGATTGAAGATAAAGAATCTGATGAGCATACAGTCCCTATGCAGGCAAGATTATACACAAACCTGACACTGGAAGAAAAAATTCATTTGCGCGCCGAAGCCGCGTTGTTATGTCCCGGTATCGTTGATTCGGGACGCTCGCGCAATAAATATGACGATATGGTTCTTTACCTACTGACTTACCACGGCGTAATATGCCATCAGGCAAGAGATTTGTTTTCGGCAGGCAGCGTTGCAAATCCAAACAATGACGATAAAGGCGGCATCTATATAGAGCGGGCTTTGAAACTGATTGAAAAAGAAATACGCGAAGCGGCTCTGCGAATGGACGACGCTTTATTTGTGGAGTATTGGGGGGAAAGCGTCGCCCCTGAAAAACGGATAGCTCGCTGGCTTGAAAAAGCTGATGAATGCGCCAAAAACTGGAAACCGTCAACTAGCTTATTTTTGGATGGAAACAAATGAGGTTGACGGCTTGGCAAAAAAATCGGAGTTCAGTTTCCGAAAGAAATTGTTTGAAATTCAAAAAAGGGGGAATGTTATTATGTCAAAAAAATTTTTTATTGCATTGCTTGTTTTCTCGGTTTTGGCGATGCTAACGGCATGCGCGGGAGACGAACAGACTGATGCGGCGCCAAAAAAAGATCCCGCCGAAGCATCGGATTCCGGCGGCGATGAAACGCCGGAGACCAAAAACGAAAGGTTTGAGCCGAACCTGCCTGAAATCGACTTTGGGGGATATGAGTTCCGCGCCCTCGTGCCCACAAACAACGCATACGGCTCATATACGTTCGACGTGGAGGAGGAAAACGGCGACAATTTAAACGATGCGATATACAAACGCAACCGCTATATCGAGGAAAAATACAACGTCGTTTTGACGCAGACCGAAATCAGCGATTTTTGGCCGCTGATCGATATGTTCAAAAAATGTGTGACATCCGGCTCGGACGACTTTGACGTGAGCACGCAGAACAGATCTTTGAATCTTGTCACTCAGGGATATTGCCTTTTTCCCGACGATCTGCCGTATATAGACATGGCCCAGCCGTGGTACGCGCACGATTTGAACGAAACTTACCGCATCGGGAACAAATATTTCATCGCTTACAGCGACGAATGCATGAGCGTTTACGACGCGGTCATCGCCCTTTGCTTCAACAAAGCTTTGACGCGCGATTTGGGGCTTGAAAACCCGTATGAACTCGTTAAAAACGGGAACTGGACGCACGACAAGTTTTTCGATATGTGCAGGGCCGCCGTCTCCGACCTCGACGGCGACGGGACGATGACGGATACGGACAGATACGGGATTTTGTCGCAGTTCGACGAATTTTTGGGCAATTTTTGGGTGGCTTCGGGAATTAAAACAATAGGCAAAGACTCCGACGATATGCTGGCGCTAAATCTGGCGGGCAACGAACTGCTGCTCGAAATTTTGGAGAAGACCCGGCAAAACGTATACGGCGACAAAAAAATATTTTTCGATACATACAAAGACAAAGTGACCAGTTTCCAATCTGATTTGGTTGATGTGTCGCACAAGCAGTTTGAAAATAACTTGGGGCTGTTTTTGACGGCGAAAATGGTGAGAATCCCGTACCTGCGCACAATGGAGGCGGATTTCGGGATCGTTCCCTTCCCAAAATACGATGAAAGCCAAAACAGATACTACGCGGCGATAAACGGCGCCTGGCCCAAGATCGTCCCCAACACCGCCCCAAATCCCGAGCGCACAAGCGTAATTTTGGAGGCACTTGCCGCCGAATCGAAAAATTTGACGATTCCCGCATTTACGGAAATATGCCTGAAAACCAAATACGCGCGCGACGAGGAAAGCCAGGAAATGCTCACGATAATTTTAAACAGCGTGACCGAGGATCTGGGGACCACCATATTCTGGGATTCCGTAAAGGACGGGCTGATTTCCGAAGTCATGGGAAAGGGCAATTTTGTTTCTGTGATCGAGAAGCGGTCGGCGGCCTGGGAAAAACTGCTGAATGAAATGAATGGCGCCGTTGATGGCTTGGATTAATTAGAAAGGGGAAATTAAAATGGCGAATATAAGTTACGGCAAATCGATTTCGGTAAGGCATGATGTGGACGTTTTCGTGGCGGGGGGCGGCCCTGCGGGGGTTTGCGCCGCCGTGACCGCAGCGCGGCTTGGAAACAAAGTGTTTCTCGCCGAGGCGGCGGGCTGCCTCGGAGGGCTGGGGACGGCCGGGGGAGTTCCCGCCTTCATGCAGTTCACAGACGGCGTGAATTTTCTCGCCGGGGGCATAGGAAAAGAGATCCACGACAAAAACCATGCGCTCGGCAAGGTCGGCGGCGGCATAAAAGCGGAGCTGCTAAAAGAAATATACGAAGACATGATGATCGAAGCGGGGGTGGAATTTACGTACTTCACCCAATTAATCGACGTGATCGCAGACGGCAGATATGTAAATTTTGCGGTTCTGGCGGCGAAAAGCGGCATATTCGCGGTGAAGGCCAAAATTTTTGTCGACGGCACGGGGGACGGAGATCTCGCGGTTATGGCGGGGGCGGCGTATAAAAAAGGCGGCGCGGACGGCAAAATGATGGCGGGCACGCTTTGCAGCGTATGGGCGGGCATAGACTGGGCCAAGGCGAATTTGGACAGGCAGGAGGCAAACCTCGCGCTCGCGTTTAAGGACAATGTTTTCACGGACGAGGACAGGCATCTGCCGGGGATGTTCAAAATCGGGGACATACTCGGAGGCGGCAACCTGGGCCATGCGTTTGGGGTGGACGGCACCGACGAGGCCTCGCTGACCTCGGCCTTTGTCGAGCAGCGCAAAAAACTAAAGGAATACGAAACATACTATAAAAACTATCTCACGGGATTCGAAAACATGGCGCTGGTTTCCACCGGGGCGCTGATGGGCATACGTGAAACGCGGCGGATAACCGGCGACTACGAGCTGAATCTGGAGGATTTCAAGTCGCGCGCGGTATTTGAGGACGAAATAGGCAGATACAGCTATCCGGTGGACATACACGCATCGAGCCCAAGCGAGGAGGACAACAAAATTTTCAAGGAGGAATTCAAAACCTTCAGATACGCCTCCGGCGAAAGCTACGGCATACCGTACAGGATCCTCACGCCGAAAGATCTTTGCAATGTGCTGGTCGCGGGCAGGTGCGTGAGCTCGGACAGATATATCCAAGGCTCGATTCGGGTCATGCCCGGCTGTTTCATAACGGGCCAGGCAGCGGGCGCCGCCGCCTCCGCAGCGATTTCAAACAACACCCACACCAGGGGATTCGACGTAAAGGCGCTCCAGAAAAAGCTGAAAGACATAGGCGCCTATTTGCCTAATTACGCAAAATGAGGTGATGACGAATGGACGCGCAAGCGATAAATGACGATATGTTTATCAAGGAAAAATTAGACGGCAAAATATATTTGATGGCAAGGCCGCCGGAAGAGCATACAGATGTCCAATACAACATAGCCAATATATTCAACGATTATTTCAGGAAAAACAAAAAGAAGTGCATAGCGAGAATCGAAGCGCAGCTTGACATCGACAATGATAATTACGTTGTTCCCGATGTCATGGCGTTTTGCTATGAAACAAATAAAAATATCCCGATGGTAGTCGTTGAAATTCTGTCCAAATGGACGCGCAACGCGGATTTGGGCGTCAAAATGAAAAAATATGCCGCGATCGGAATCAAAGAATATTGGATCGTCGATTGGATGTATTGCATAATAGACATATATGTATTAAACGACGACAAAAAATATATCAAATATGAATCCTATACTCATTACAGAAACGAAGATTTTTCTAAGATTTCCAAAATAAGGGAAGAGCAAAAGGCCGATATCGAAATGACAAAAGGATTTCATGCGCTTTCATTTCCCGAAATGGAAATATCGCTGGAAGATGTATTCTATTTTGTGGACCGGTGAAAAATGAGAGGGAACAAAATGATCGAACTTCAGGGCAAATACAACGCCGCCAAGGTATTCACGGACAACATCGAGCAAGAGGCGATCACCCAGATCAAAAACCTGCTCGACCAGGAATTTGTCTCGGGCAGCCAAATCCGCATCATGCCCGACGCCCATGCGGGGGCGGGCTGCACGATAGGCACCACCATGACAATAACCGACAAAGCCGTGCCCAATTTGGTGGGCGTGGACATCGGCTGCGGAATGGAAACCGTTCTGCTGGGCGATTCCCGCGTGGAGCTTCCGCAACTGGACAATGTGATCCATGAAAATATCCCGGCAGGCTTTGACATACGCGAAAAGCCGCATCTTTTCATGGATGAAATCAATTTGGCAAAACTGCGCTGCGTGGGCCGTGTCAATATGGGCCGCGCCGAACTGAGCATGGGAACGCTGGGCGGCGGAAACCATTTCATCGAATTGGACAAAGACGATGAAGGCCGGCTTTGGCTTGTAGTACACTCCGGCAGCCGCAATCTCGGAAAGCAAGTGGCCGAATATTACCAAAAAGCCGCCGCAAAGGATTTGGAAAAAAAGCGCTCCGACAGGTCGATGCTGATTTCAAAGCTTGTGCAGGAGAGCCGCCAGGCGGAGATTGAAGCGGAGCTGCAAAAGCAAAAAAGCATAAAAGTGGACAAAGCCCTCGCTTTCGCGCAAGGGCAGCTGTTTTGTGACTACATCCACGACATGGCGATCACGCAGCGTTACGCGGAGCTGAACCGCAAGGCAATCGTGCGCGAAATTGTCAAAAAAATGAAATTCAAAGTGGAGGATTGCTTCACCACCGTCCACAACTATATCGAAACCGAAACCATGATCCTGCGAAAGGGCGCCATTTCGGCCAAAGCGGGCGAGCGGATATTGATCCCGATCAATATGAGGAACGGCAGCCTGATCTGCGTCGGCAAGGGCAACCCCGACTGGAACTATTCCGCGCCCCACGGAGCCGGGCGCCTGATGAGCCGCAGCGCCGCGAAGAACAGCATCACGCTGTCGCAGTTCAAAGCCTCGATGGACGGGATATTTTCCAGCACGGTGACCAAATCCACAATCGACGAATCGCCATTCGCATACAAACCAATGGGGGAAATCACCGGCAACATCGCGGACACGGCGGAAATCGCGAAAACCATCAAACCGGTCTATAATTTCAAGGCTGCGGAATAGCGTTATCGATTGTCGAGCAGAAGGACACGAGTTTAGTTGACGGGAAAAAAGCAAAACCGTTCAAAAATTGACGGTTCTGATTTTGAATAACTCATACGGGCTGTCGGTTTCGTCGCGTTTCGGCGGCGTGAATCGTTAGAGAACAATTCATACAGCCCGTCGGTTTCGTCGCTTTTCAGCGGCGTGAGCTATCCGTCTTTTATAGTATCATAAAAACAATAATTTGTCAAGCATATTTGCGAAAAAAATTAGGGCAAACGCAAAAAAATGAAAGCAAAAAAAACAAGCGGACGTTTATATATGTCCGCTTGTTTATAGTGTGCTCGAAAATCTAAAATTCGTCTTCCAGCAAGTTCACGCACGCGCACTTGTTTTCCGTGATTTTGAAGCTCTTTATCTCATATGGGCCAAAGTTCGCGGAAAATTTTTGCCCTAGGAACGCCGCATCGATATTTGCATAGGTCTTCTGCCCGGACACCTCGACAAAGCGCAGTATGGCGGCCCCTCCGTCCTCTGCGTTTTTGGCCGCGGTCAGGATTATGTTGTCTTTGTCTATCGAAATGCCGCTGTAGCTCTGCGGGAGGCTTCCCTTGTGGTACGTTTCTGCTATATTATAGATGGGGGCGTTAAGTTCCATGCCGCGCCTTGTTATAGTTGGCGCGTTGGCCTTGTAGCCTCCGGCGTAGCCCAAAAGCGAGTATTTGAAATAGCTCACGCCCTGGTCCTGGTATTCGTAGAGCCCGTCCCTCATGCCGCTGTGGACCCCGTAATGGTCGGCGTACACGCAGGAGCGCGCCGCGATGAACCTGATCTCGCTGTCTTTGACCGAATATGAATATTTCCCGTTGTTGACAACCGCGAGCCCGATGTCGCCGTCGTCCACGCAGGCGAAATTTTGGGCGGGCTCCTCTTCGCCGTTCGGATTTTTTTCTATTGCGGCGTATGGGATCTCGTAAGTCGCCTTTGCGGGATTTTTTGTGTTTAGTTGAAAGGCCAGCTTGAATATCTTCAATTTTTCGTTGTTTGTGACCCGGACTTCGATTTCGGGCGTTTTTGAGTGCGGGTAAAGGATGTAATCCTGGCGGATCTCGCTTGAATTATATTTCTGCGTTATCCGCAGGGCGGCCTTCACGGCGCCGTTTTCGATTACCTCGAACGCGGGATCCGAGAATTCGCCTATTACTTTGTCAAAGGTGAAAACGCCGTGGCTCCAGGTGTCCTGCGCCTCGTCGTCGATCACAAGGGTTTTTGCCCCATAGCCGCCTATATATTCCCGCCCGCTCGCTTTGTCCTTGAAGCTTGTCATGTTTCCCGTCTTTTCATCGAAACAAAGCTCGATATGGTCGTTTGAGATATGCAGCCGGCCGACATCCAGCGAACTTTTTTGCTCCTTTTTTTCGCCTTCCAGATACGCCCAGTAAGTGGCGTAGCCAAAAGCGGGAACCTCGGCGCAGAAAACCGAGCAAAAGGAACCGTCCCTGCCGTTTGTCTGCGAGGCGCGGATCACCTGCACCAAAACGGCGCTTCCCGATGAGTCCTCGACTTTTGCCACGCGGTTGTTGTTTATGGTCACGGGCACAGTCGCCTTCCACGACAGCGGATTGAAAACCACGATGGGCGTGCCAAGCCCGCCCTGCTCCCATAGCCCCCAGTCCATGTCTTTTGAGAGATAGTTTACGGTTTTGGATGTGTCTATGTTCCAGGATATTTTTTGTATCGAGGCGTTTATGGTTTTTGAGCCTATGGCCAGCGATTCGCCGTGCATTTCGGCGGCGTCGGCGTATGCCTCCTTGATCGAGCAGCCGCCCATTATGTCGTGGAACTGGTTGAACAGCACGTTTTTCCAGGCCTCGCGGAGCTTGGCTCCGGAATAGGGCATGCCGGCCAGCCTGTTTGCCAATATATTGTATTTTTCGGCGGTGAGAAGCCTGTTCTCCGCCTCCCTGTTTTGCGCTTTCACTCTGGCGTTGGCGCTGTAGCAGCCGCTGGCATGGTGCTGCATATCGCCGGACAGCACGGGCAGTCCGTAATTTTTTTCGGCGATGTCCGCGAAATACCTGTCGGGGCCGGAGAAGATATATTCGAAGTTTTGGCTTTCCTTGATTTTGCTTTTTACGGTCTCGATCATCTTTACGGTGGGGCCGCCGCCGTGGTTGCCCACCCCGTAAAACATCATTTTGTCCTCGCCGTCCTCTTCGGCCTTCTTTTCATACAGCTCAAAGTCGCCCTCGCCGAGCCGCAGGCAGTACGCGCCAAGTATCCGGTAGGTCAAAACCTCGCTGCCGTCGGGGGAGCGCCATTTAAAAAGGTTCGAATCAAAGGGGTATTTTTTCTCGCCGCGGCCGTCCGGCCTCATGTACACATAGGAATCGATGCCGCTCTTTTTTAGTATCTGGGGAAGCGAGGCGTTGTGGCCAAACGAATCCACGTTGTATCCGGTCGCCGCGATCTTTCCGAATTTTTCCCTGAAATAGCGCTGGCTGTATAGCATATGCCGGGAAAAGCTCTCGCCGCTCGGTATATTGCAGTCGGGCTGGATCCACATCCCGCCCGCTATGCTCCAGCTTCCCTCTTTTACCGCTTCCCGGATTTTTTCGAACATGGCGGGCTCGTTTTCCTCGACCCACTCGTAATATGCCGCGCAGGCGCTGGTGAACACAAAATCGCCGAACTGCGCGATGCGGTCAAGGGCGCTCTGGAATGTGGCCTTTATTTCGGCGTAGCCCTCCATATACCTCCACAGCCATACCGGATCGAGGTGCGCGTTTCCTATCATGTAAATTTTTTTCTTCTCGCCCATAATATTTTACCTGCTCTTTCTTTTTTTGAATAATTTCCGCTATCAGGCAAAAGGTGTGCGGTTCGCACACCTTGCCATTTTGAATAAAATGTTGCCGTGATCCTGCTTGTTGCGCCATCACATCGAGTCCAACTGTTCCTGTGCCCAAGCGCTGCCGGCCTCGGCGGCCTTGGTCCACCACTCGATGGCTTTTGCCATGTCTTTTGCCACGCCAAAGCCGTATTTGTAGCAAGTGCCCATCCATTCCATCGCCTTGACATAACCTTGCTCTGCGGATTTCGTCCACAATTCGAAAGCTTTGACCAAGTCCTTTTCCACGCCATCGCCGTTGTAGTAACGCCCCGCCAAGTTGTTTTGTGCGACGGCCTGACCCTGTTCGGCGGCCTTGGTCCACCACTCGATGGCTTTGCCCACGTCCTTGGCCACGCCATCGCCGTTGTAGTAACGAACGGCTAAATTGTGTTGCGCGTCGGCCTGACCCTGTTCGGCGGCCTTGGTCCACCACTCGATGGCTTTGACCAAGTCCTTTTCCACGCCATCGCCGTTGTAGTAACGAACGGCTAAATTGTTTTGTGCGGCGGCATTGCCATTTTCGGCGGCCTTGGTCCACCACTCGATGGCTTTGCCCATGTCCTTCGCCACGCCTTCGCCGTTGGCGTAACGCCCCGCTAAATTGTTTTGCGCTTTGGCATTGCCATTTTCGGCGGCCTTGGTCCACCACTCGATGGCTTTGCCCATGTCCTTCGCCACGCCTTCGCCGTTGGCGTAACGAATTGCCAAGCTGTTTTGCGCGTCGGCCTGACCCTGTTCGGCGGCTTTCGTCCACAATTCGATGGCTTTGCCCACGTCCTTGGCCACGCCATCGCCGTTGTAGTAACGAACGGCTAATGCGTTCATCTCGTCGGCATTGCCCGCTTCCGGCGCATCGTACAACTGGCAGCTCAGTTTTCGCGCCGCGTTGTCCCAGGTCACCTTGCCGTATTTGCTCAATAGATTGAAGTCGATAAACATGCGCCCGTTTATCGAGTAGCTTTCCACTAACTCCCCACTCAGGTACACCTTGATCGCCGACACGATGTATCTCGCCTTGACGTCCCCCGGCTTTTTTCCCTCCGGGATGCCCTCCGCCGGCACCGGCGCCATCGCTTTCTTTGCGTTGCGCTCCACTTTCAGCGTCCTCTCACCCGCGTTCCACGCCACGTCGAATCCGTACCCAACCAGATCCTCCACGATTATCTGCGCGTAGCCTTTGATGTTGCTTATCGGTATGGGCTGGCCGTTTATATATGCCGTTATAGTCGTGTACACCACATCCCCTATCGGGTCGCCCACCGCCGCCGTTACTGGGATTGCGAGCATGCCGGACATAAGCGCCAATGTCAATGCCATGATCAGGATTCTCTTTGCTATTTTCATGCCTTTTTCTCCTTTCAGTTAAGGCGACTTTTAAAACCATATTCAGAATTCGCCTAATCGTTAATTTCCGCAAGAGGTTTGTAGGCCTTGCCTTTTGTCCCTTATTGAGCAAATTCTATCACAAATCATAAAAAATGTCAATGCTTTTTTGAAATTTTACCCGTCCTTTCCCTTATAATATGGAGTAAAATTTTCTTTTCACAAACTCGATTTCAGCCGCGCTGTACGGCGCGCCGTCGGGATGGTATAGGTCATGCTGCCAGATTTCAGGCTCGGCGTCGTTTGGCTTCGACCCCCAATGGAGATTTGTCTGCGTTTTGCCTCTGATCAGCCCCCAGTTATACGCTCCGGCGATCTCACCGGCAAACAGCGGCAGATGGGTTTCGAATTTATTGCCATTCTGCCTCAGCAGCCACTCGGTGCAGACAACCGGCCTGTTGTATTTTTTTAGGCTTTCTATTTTTTGCTCTGAGCTTTCAATCGGCGCATAGTCGTGATATGTGATTATATCGGACATATCGGCGAATTTTAAGTCGTACTCCTGAAATTCCCATATGCCCGCAGTCAAAGGCTGGATTGGATCCGCTTCTCTCGCCCATGAAAATACCTTTTTTACAAGGGGCAGACATTTTTCGCGGCGGTTGTTGTTCCCCGGCTCGTTGTATAAATCCCATACGGCGACATTCTTGTCGCTCCCAAACGCCCCGATCATATTTTTTGCATATTCGCGCAAGTCTTGCTCCTTTTTTGGATCGTCCGCGATCGAATTGCCCGGGCTCGGTGTCCAGCCGCTGTTGTGCACTCCCGGGACAGGGGGGTCTTGCGCGCCCAAATACGGCTCTTTGCCCGCGAATGCGCAGTCGTCGAACAGTATCGGCATCACCGATATTCCGTTTGACCGGGCGATTTTGCAGAAATCGCCGAATGTTTCCAAAAACCCGTCCCGCTCCTTTTCCCAAACGATATACTGCAAAAAAACCCTGCATGAATTATATCCCGTTTTTGCCCCGATGGCGAGCTCGCGTTTTATCGTCTCTTTGTCATACGTTTCTTTCTGCCACATTTCAGTCGAGTTGACCGCCGTCGAAGGCACATAATTGAACCCGAACAGCCACCCTGTGTCTTTTTGCCACTTTTTTGCTTTTTCCTCGGTCCAGCGCATGATTATCTCCTTTTTTCCTCCCGCAAATTGCCTTATTCAGTAATTTTTATTGTTTTCCCAGGCGTCGAGCATGGCTTTCAGGTGATGCTCCGGCACATCCGGCAAAAGATTGTGCACTCCCGAAAAGATAAACCCGCCGCCTTGCTTTAATATATTTATGCAC
>WRJC01000054.1 GCA_009782405.1 Oscillospiraceae bacterium | reverse complement strand
CGGTCTATCTGCCATTGTATGGTCGCCCGTTCAGGCCTGGCAGTAGCGAACGCTATTAAAAATCCGCTTTCGCGGCATTTGTGTAAAATAGTCTTTGAGTATTCGGATATGGTTTTGTCTTTTTTCAAAAGAGTATTATCCAAATCCGTCACTATAATTTTGATGTTTCTCATTTAGCTAAACTCCTATTTCGCTTTCATGGCAGTAACTTTAAATATATTGAGATTATTTGAATTTTTGCGGAATGCGAACATGATTTATATTACCGGGAGGAAATTATTCAGTGAAAAAATGGATAGTAGAAGATTGGGAATTTGAACTCGCTGCAACAAATGGGAAAGCCGGACATTGCAGGCTTGGTATAGAAAAAGGAGATAAATTTGTTTTTCAATACGGATGTCCCGCCGGTATGTGTCCCAAAATTATGGCACAACTGTATACATGGTGTGAAGTCATACGATGCGGCGGCGACTTTACGCACAGAGGCGAAAAAGAAAAATATGAAATGGGTATGTCATGTCCCGATGGTTGCATTATGTTTCATTTAAGAGCATACCCAATAAACCGCGATGAAAATGGTGTGTATAATGGTAAATACACAAGACCGGAAGATTAAATCGCAGTAAACAGCGGGTATTTTATCTTCACTATGACAGGGTGGTCAGAAAGAACGAGATTGACATACTTTTCCGGCTCCAAAGATTTCAAAGGCTCCGCGCTCTCTGTCGCGTCATATATTTCAATGCTCGCGGGAATTTCCGGAAATTCGATTTCAATTTCGTCTTTTCCCCCTGTAAACCGTTCGTCCCACAAAATCAGATAAAATTCACCTTCGCTTTTTTGCAGCAGCAGTTCATGCACAGTTTCGGATATGTTGTGGATCGCATAGCTTAACTGTTCGGTTGAATTTATATTTTTCTTTTCGCCCATGTTCAAAACAGCAGCCATATTATGCAGATAGTGCGCGGCTTTTCTCGGAGCGTTTTCCGGCGTGAAAAGCCCGAACTTTTGATTGCCGCCCTCGTCAACCCTGTCCCGGAGGATATACAATATCGCTCTCATATCCAAGCCTGAACCATTTTATCCCCACATATTTTGTAAACTCAACCGTGTTTTCAAGGGATTCCCCCCGTCTGTGAACTGCTGAGTTTGCGCCGAGGCTCGCAAGATAATCACATAATTTCAACGCTTTCGTTTTTTTAATATTTACACCCCCGCCATCAATGAAATATTTTTGAATTTGTTTATTCCCTCGGCCAAAGCGCCGACAAATTCGTCCGCTTCGCCTTTTGTGCTGTACCTTGAAAAGCTCGCCCTGATCGTGAAATCCGCATCATTTTTGTCTAAACCGTAATTGATCAGCACGCGCTTGGATTCCTTGGAATTCCGGCTTTTTTCCGAGCAGGCCGAACCGGAGGACACATATATTCCCCGCATGGACAGATAGTTGAGCATGACCTCGCTTTTTATGCCGGGCAGTCTTAGGCTCATTATGTATTTCGAAAAATTTTTCGCTTCTGCCCGCTGATTGAAAATGACCTCCGGGCACCGCTTTTCTATTTCTGCGGCGGCGTGATCGTAAAGGTTTTCGACATATCTGTTGTTTTGCTCGAAATTTTTGAAAGTTTCTTCCGCCGCCTTCCCGAAAGCGAAGATGCCGGGAGTGTTTGATGTCGATGCGCGCAGGTTTTTTTCCTGGCCCCCGCCGAAAATCTGCGGAATTATCCGGGCGCCCTTGCGCAAAAACATCGCCCCGCAGCCTTTTATCCCGTGTATCTTGTGGGCGGAAAGGCTCATCATGTCGACTTTTAGCTTTTGCAAATCTATCGGGATTTTTCCGAACGCCTGGACGGCGTCGCAATGGATATACGGCGAGAACCCGGAATTTTCGACGGCTTTTGCAAGGGCAAAAATATCGAAAACGCTTCCGGTTTCGTTGTTTGCCAGCATCGCCGAAACCAAAATGACTTTTGCGTCGAGCTGCCTTTTGAATTTGTCCAAGTCGATTATGCCGCCCTTTGTCGGCAAAAAGATTATTTCAAACCCTTTTTTTTCGAGTTCGAGCGCGGGAAAATATACCGACGGGTGCTCTGCATCCGTTATTATTATTTTGTTTCCTTTTCGTTTATGCGCCTCAGCCGCCCCGAACAGCGCGAGGTTGTTTGCCTCCGTGCCGGAAGAGGTGAATATGATCTCTTCGCTCTTTGCGCCAATTGAGGCGGCTATTGCGCTTCTTGCGCGTTCGACCTGTTTTTGCGCTTTTAGGCCCAAGGCGTGCGCCGAATCGGGGTTTGCGTATGAATCTTGCATGGTTTCAGCCAAAAATTCCAAAACTTCGCTTGAGGGCTTAGTAGTCGCCGCCGAATCGAGATATATTTGTTTTTCCATGGTATACTTTCTCCGCTAAAATGTCAATAGCTTATCCAAAAAATTGTTTTCCGGAAATATTGTTATCTGCTTGACAACCCTGAACAAATGTGATATAATGAAAATGCAATTGAAGGAAAGGGTTCACTACACCCTTCCGCATACACAGACGGCACGGCCAAACTCGATTAACTCGTAGAGCTAACAGAGAAAAATAGACCATTCCTTAGTTCGGGCGGTCTATTTTTTTTTGTTTTTTATCGTTAAACAAATCGATATTACCGTAACGACTATAGAAACAATACTTAAACAGAGTGTAAAAATTTCCAGCATCGACATCCCCCCTTCCGGCTTTCAGCCTTTAGAGTTCAGTCTTTTTGTCTACCGCCCCGTGTACTGATATTATTATACCATTTTGCATATGTTTTGTCAATCGTTATTTTTTCCATTTTTATTTTGCTCTCGCCGCAATAAAAACGGCTTCCCCCTCTATTTCGCATTTCCCGATTTTTGCGGGGAGAAGATAAGTTTCGCCCTTTTTTATGCTGTAAATTTCGCCGTTGTTGATGATTTTGCCTTCGCCCTTTATGCAAATGACGCAATGCATGGAGTCGGTTTCGAGTTCAAAATCCGGATTTATATATTTTTCCACCCGGAAATATTCGCATTCGCATAATATCTCATGGCCGGGGGAGGTGCGGATTATGGGGTTTTTGTATTCCGCCTTTGTTTTGATGCACACATCCAAGGCTTTTTCTATGTGCAGCTCCCTGGGTTTGTTGTTTGCCCCGAGCCTGTTGTAATCGTAGAGCCTGTAAGTGGCGTCGGAGTTTTGCTGGATTTCGAGAACCAATATCCCTTCGCCGATCGCGTGGATCAGCCCCGCAGGGATAAAATAGGTATCACCGGGCGAAACTTCAATATAGTTCAGGCAATCTTCGAATTTGTTTTTTTGTATTTGCTCCCGCAGTTTTTCGCGGGCATAGCCCGCGTTTAGGCCATACGCTATTTTCGCGCCGGGCTTCGCATCCACTATATGCCACATTTCGGTTTTGCCAGATTCGTTTTCGTGCTTTTCGGCGTATTCGTCGCCCGGGTGGACCTGGACGGAAAGATTCTGCTCCGCGTCGATGAACTTGACGAGCAGCGGGAATTTTTCGAGGCGATAAAATTCTGATAAGCTTTTGCCCGCGTATTTGCCGTTTTCTATCGTACTTATGCCGTTTTTGTGTATGGCGAGTTCCCACGATTCCGCGATTTTTTTGGCGGGGTCGCTCGATTTGCCGTATTTTTCGGCGAGGCGCGTCCCTCCCCAGATTATATCTTTTAAGACGGGTCTTAATTTCAGCGGGTATAGATTCATATTCTTTTAATCTCCATTTTTTTCAATATATACCCATTCCGGCGCATTTGGAATTGGAGGGAATATATTCGCCATCGAGCGCCGGGTCTTCTTCAATCGAACCGCTGTCGCCTCCTATATGTAATTGCCAAGCGGAAAACCCCGCATTTTCCAATTTGCTGCCCGGTCGGCTATCGGAAAATACCGCGTTTTTTCCGGCAATATAATAGCAGTTTTCATTTATTTCCAGATTGCCTTCGAGAGCGGACATTCCTCCAAGTTCGTCGGCATAACGGATTTCAATCATCGGGCGGATTGTTTTGTTTGGCTGGCATACGATATTATGGTGAATGTTCGGATTTATGTTGGCGGGACGTCCGGCATAGCTTTCCCAGTCCTGATATGTGAGCCCAAAATAAATCGCGCTGTGATATTGACCGCTATTGGCCACATCGACCAATGTGTTGTTGTAAACCTGGGCATCTTTGGAACCATAAAAACCGATGCCTTCCCAACCCGTGTCCAAAATCAAGTTGTTTCGCACTATTCCCCGTATATTTTCATAATATTTCGGATTTGCGGCAAGGTCGAAAAATTCCGGGCTTGTGTCAAAACCTACCATGATCCCCGCTCCGTATGCTGTTTCGACTCGGTTATTTTCTATCAGCACATCCGTCGCGCCTCCTTTGGCATACACCGCATTGGAACAAATGTGGTGTATGTAGTTGTTTTGCACCGCCATGTTGTCGCCGTTCACATTGTCGATTCCTTCGGCATTGTCCTCGCCGTTATGGGGATTTCCGTCAAACGCTTTGCCGGAATTGTATATTTCGTTATAGCGGATTGTGACGTTGTTGCAATTTGGTTTTACTTTGACAACGTCGTATCTGGAATCGTGCAACACGCAATCTTCAATTATTATGTCGGATGCTCCGGTTCGGTCGGCAGGATCCCCCCAATCCCATTTGGTTTCCATGCAAACGGCGTAAAATCCGCCTATCACTTCGACGCATTGGAGCTTTCCGCCCGATGAATCCACATCGAAATAAACGCCGGAATCTTCATCGGAACCGGGATCGTATTTTGTTAAGTCGATAACCGCCCATTCGCCTTTTGCCGATTTTATCGTGATGTTCGGCGTTCGTATGCGGACATTTACCCCTTCGCGGTAAACGCCGCCACGCAAAATGACAGTATCTCCGGGCCGGGCTACGGCCAAAGCGGCATTTATGCTCTTATATGGCATATCATACGAACCGGTCGCCGCGGCATCGTCGCCATTTGGGGAAACAAATATGCCATTTGCGGGATCATCGGCGTAATTTTCGCGAGGCCCAATGTTGCCAAAAGGGTTCATCGGAGCGGATCCGGCCGGATTTGAAGCATCGCCGCCGCTTTTTTCAATGTTGACGCAAGCCGCCAGCGGAATAAAAAGAAATATGAGCATAAAAATTATGATTTTTTTGATATCCATTTTTGTTGCTCCTTTCTGATGGTAATTATACATTAACTCGAAAAAATTTTCAAGCAAAACATAAAAATTTACAATTTTTATGTTTTATCCCGCAAAATCCATAAATTGAAAAAATGTTGACAAATAACGATTAATGTGGTATATTTAAAACCAAATCACATAAAATCAAGAAGGAGCGGATAAAAATGACTCACAGAGAAAGGTTTGTCAGGCTGTTTAAAGGCCATGGCGTGGACAGGGCGCCGTTCATCGACGCAATGGGCGGCTGCAATTACCATTCCTGCATAAGCCGTTGGAAAACAGAAGGGCTTGATCAAAACGCCACGCAAAAAGACATTCAAGAAATTGTCGGATTCGATTATGCAAGGGGTTTTTACATATATGCGAAGTTGTTGTTCTATCCGGAATTTGAAGTTGTTCTCATAAAAAAAGAAAGGGACAAAACATATACCCGCAACAAATGGGGCGGGGTGGAATTACAACAGGATGGTTCCGAACTTATGCCTATAACAATACAAGGCCCCGTAAAAGACAGGTATACTTGGGAAACGGTGAAGGAACGGCTTTCCGGAAACATATCGGCGCGTTTTCCAAAAAATTTCGCGGATATTTGCGAAGAAGCTAAAAAAAGCGATTTGCCCGTATATACGGGAGATTTGCCCGCTGGTTTTTTCGGGGCGCTCAGAGAAATTGTTGGTTTCGAAGAATTGATGTATATGTTTTACGACGACCCGGGCTTAATTTCCGAAATACTCGATGTTTTGTGCGACTTGTGGATTGGAGCATATTCAAAAATGCAAAAAAACATACCGCTGGATTATATATTTATTTGGGAAGATATGTGCAGCAAGGCAGGGCCGTTAATTAGCCCGGCTGTTTTCCGCGAATTTTTGCTGCCGAGATACAAACGTCTGGCAAAATCATTGAAAAATGACGATAATATGCCTCTTTTCATGGTTGACAGCGACGGCGACGAAAGACCGCTTGTTTCTTTGTGGATTGAAGGCGGGGTTGATATTGTGTTCCCCTGGGAAACACAGTTCGGGCTAGATATAAAAAAAGTGCGCCAAGAATATCCCAAGATGGGAATGATGGGCGGGCTGGACAAGCATGTATTGGAATTCACGCGAAAAGATATGGATAGGGAGCTTGAAAAAGTGCCGTATATGCTTGAGCGAGGGTATTATATACCTTCTCTTGACCACGGCGTGACAAATGCGGTTTCATGGAATAATTATTGTTATTTTTACGAAAAATTAAAAGAACTGATATATAAATATCCGCCGCAAATTTGAAACAAACGAAAACCCAATTTTAAATTGGGTTTTTATTATGCCCAAAAATCAAAATCATCTTGACAAACATCATTTTTAAGTGTATAATGAAAGATAGGTTGTTTGTGTTCGGAATTTTAAATTTTTTATCGGATATTTTGCGTAAACGGATTGCCGTACAGCGTGCTGATCGCCCATGCGCGCTTATTTGCGGCAGCGGTTTGGAGTTTACGTTTTATAGGTTTGAACATTGAAAATCATTTATTTATTTACAGGATTAAAGGAGAAAAAATGGCAAAAAACAAATCGAAACTAAAAATCATACCACTGGGGGGAATTCAAGAAATCGGAAAAAATATAACTGTGTTTGAGTATGAAGACGATATAGTGGTCGTAGACTGTGGGCTCGCTTTTCCCGACGACGATATGCTCGGCATAGATTTGGTGATTCCCGACACATCGTACCTCGAAAAAAACATCGAGAAAATCAAAGGGATTTTGCTTACCCACGGCCACGAGGATCACATAGGGGCTTTGCCTTACGTGCTCGGCGAACTCAACATCCCGGTTTACGGCACAAGGCTCACTCTCGGAATTTTGGGCAACAAACTCGAAGAACACAATCTCGAAAAAAAGGTGAAGACGAACACAGTCAAAGACGGGGACATAGTAAAACTCGGCTGTTTCTCGGTAGAATTTATACACGTGAACCATTCGATACCCGATTCTACTTCGCTTGCCATTACAACGCCTGTGGGGACGGTTATATTCACAGGGGATTTCAAAGTGGATTTGACCCCGGTGACCAACAGGATCATAAACCTCACGCGTTTCGGGGAATACGGCAACAAAGGGGTGTTGCTTTTAATGTGCGAATCGACAAACGCCGAGAGACCCGGCACGACGCGTTCCGAAAGGCAAGTCAAAAATTCATTCAACCAAATATTTCAAGCTTATTCCGAAAAGCGCATTGAAATAGCGACTTTTTCCTCAAATGTGTACAGGATACAATCGATAATAACCACGGCAAGCGAATACAACAGAAAAGTGGCGATAACCGGCAGGAGCATGCTCAACATAATCGGAGTGGCGATTGAGCTTGGCTATTTGAAAGTTCCCGAAAATGTGCTCATCGACATAAACGACATAAACAAATTCAACCCCGAGCAAATTGTGATAATCACCACCGGATCGCAGGGCGAACCCATGTCGGCGCTCCACAGGATGGCCTATTCGGACCACGACAAAATCAGCCTTGGCCCGGACGACGTAGTAGTCATTTCGGCGATCCCGATACCGGGCAACGAAAAATTGGTGGGCAAAATAATAAACGAACTTTCAAAAAAAGGCGTGCACGTAATCCACGAAATATTAGCCGAGGTTCATGTTTCGGGCCATGCCTGCCAGGAAGAGCTCAAACTCATACACGGGCTGGTAAGGCCGAAATTTTTCGCCCCCGTGCACGGGGAGCAAAGACATCTCAAAGCCCATTCGGAACTTGCGAAATACATGGGAATGAAGCCCGAAAACATATTGATCCCCGAATTGGGAAAAATCATCGAATTGGACGCAGATTCCATGAAATTCAACGGTACCGCCCCAAGCGGGAAAATACTCGTTGATGGTCTCGGGGTAGGGGACGTTGGGAATATAGTTTTAAGGGACAGGCGGCACTTGGCGCAAGACGGGCTCATCGTGGTAGTCGCGGCAATCGACATAGAAGAAGGCCTGCTCATGTCAGGCCCGGATATAGTCAGCAGGGGATTTGTATATGTGAGGGAATCTGAAGAACTTATGGAAGAAACGCGCGCGACGGCGAAGGAAGCCATAAATTGGTGCTTTGAGAACGGGACGAACGAATGGAACGCGATAAAAACGAAAGTGCGGGACGATTTGTCGAAATTTTTGTACAACAAAACAAAACGCAAGCCTATGATACTCCCGATAATAATCGACATGTAAGATTGGCGAAGAATGCAAAGTCACCGATCAATGATCAATCAGTGATCCAAAGCGCGGGACGTACTCCGCAAATCACGTCGAGGATGCAGTAAAGATCAAG
The DNA here is from genome assembly GCA_009782405.1 of Oscillospiraceae bacterium. The sequence continues at coordinate 12,671 of WRJC01000054.1, read as the reverse complement.
CCCGAAAACGCCTACGCCTCCATTGGGCAAAACAAACGACGCGGAACTGTTGAGGACGCCCGGCGAACGCAGCCACCAAAAAGCCAATTCGCCGTCATATTTCGCCTGTCTGTCGATATCGTGCGCATTCGAAAAATATCCGCCGTTTTCGTCTGCGAAAAATTTTTCATCGTCGAAGTCGAAATCCTTGCGTTTTTCGCCAAAATAATCCCCGCTATCGCCGAAATATCTGTCAGCTTCTTCGAGATCAAGCAAAAAAACCATGTCGTCTGTATCTTTTCCGCCCCATGTGCCATACCATAAATTGTTGGAATTGCGTATTTTTGCAGGGGCTATGCGCCGCTTTTCCCCTGCGGTGAATTTGTCTAAAAATGCACCGTTCAAATATTGCCGCAATGTGCATGATTCCCAAACTTCGTCGGTAAATTCCGAATCGTATGGACGGATCCCGATGATCTCTTCCGTTATGATCAATGCCATTCCGTTTTGCGCTTCTAAAACGCGCCAGTTGAAATTGCCGAACCTTATTGTTTCGCCTATATTGCCCGAAGACGCCGTTTTCAAATTTTCGTTGCAAAACGGGCATATATCCAAAAATTTCCCCGGCGGGGGCGTCCATTCACCTCCGCATTTCGTGCATTTCATAAATTTTCAGCGTCCTTTCTGTATCACAGTTTTATTTTGTTCACCATAACGAATTTGTCGAGTTCTTCCGTTGTGGGGAGGGAACTCATGGCTCCAAATTTTGTGACTGCGAGCGCCCCGACAGCATTTGCGTACCTGCATGCTTTTGAAATGTTTTTTGATTTCATGAATTCGACTGTGAGCGCTGCGGTGAAAGCGTCTCCCGCGGCGGTCGTGTCTACCACGTTCACGTAGTGCGAAGGCATATACTCGACGTTTTTTCCATCGAACAAAAAGCATCCCCTGTCGGAAAGCTTCAAAACGATGTATTTGGCTTTGGTCATGTTCTGGAGCCTCATGCAGGCTTGAAGGCACATATCCGCGTTAGTTGGGTTTATGCCCGTGATTTGGGCTGTTTCCACTTCATTTGGCGATATTATCGTCACGTTTTTAAGTAATTCGTAGGGGAAATCGTTTTGAACAGGTCCGGCGTCGATTATCACCGGTATGTTTTGTTTCGCGGCGAACTCCGTGGCGGCCACCACAGATTCCGTATTTGTTTCGAATTGCATCAAAACAGCGTCGGGGTAAGACAAAAAAGCGTTCTCTACGTCTTCGATTTCCAAATTTAAATTCGCATTTGGATATACGACAATCCTGTTTGTGCCGTCGTCCTCGAGCAAAACTGCGGCCAAGCCGGTCTGGGCGGTTTTGTCCGTTTTTATATATCTGGTGACTATTTTTTCGCGGGCGTAAGCTTCAATGAGCTTTTTGCCCGATTCGTCACCGCCTATCCTTGCGCAAAAAACCGAATCGCCGCCTATCCTGGCAACTGCGGTCGCTGCGTTAGCGCCTTTGCCGCCCGGGACATAACTGTATTTATCGGCTATTATGGATTCGCCTTTGTTGGGTATGCGCGGCATCGAAAAAACGATGTCCATGTTCGCGCTGCCCACAACGAGTATTCTCGGCTTTGCCATCGGTTGCACGCCTCCTCTTTGAAATTATTTTTCCCACTTCAAATCATTGTACAGCAAGACTTTCTTTTTATCTCCGGATTTTGAAATTTCACCGATTGTGTAAGCATCGATTCCTGCTTTTTTTATCATTTCCATTATTTCATCCGTTTTCGTCTTTTGGGCGGCCGCGATCAGCCCGACCCCATTGTTGAAAGGGGAATTGTTTAACATATTTTCGTCTGTCATGCCCGCATATTTTTTTATCAAAGAAAAAATTGCGGGTATTTTGATCGCCGACAAATCTATGTTCGCTTGCAATTCGTCGTTAAGCATTACGCGCACCAAATTGTCATATATGCTGCCGCCGGTTATATGCGCCATCGCATGCACATCGGAGGGATATTTTTCCAAAATCGCGCGAACCGCGCCAAAATACGAAGTGTGCGGCTTTAAAATGCTGTCTAAAAAATATTCGTCGTCGATTTTTTCGTCTAATATTTTCGGTTTTGTTTCCATCAATTTGCGAACCAGGCTGTATCCGTTTGTATGAAGGCCGTTTGAAGCCATGGCGATCAGAACGTCGCCGCATTTCATTGCGGCTCCGTCTATTATCTTTGATTTTTCGACAATCCCGAGCACGCTTGCCTGCAATATGTAACGCCCATCCAAAAGCATGCCCGGCTGCTCCGAAGTTTCGCCTCCCACGAGCACGCATCCGTTTTCGGCGCAGGCTTTCGAGATTTCGCCCACCAATTTCAAAACGGTCAATTTTTCGAGTTTCCCGCATATGATGGTGTCAAGCACGGCGCAAGGCAATGCGCCCATCACTATGATGTCGTTTACCAAATGGTTGACCAAATCTCGGGCTATCCATTCTATGCGGTTGTTTTCTATGGACAGAAGTTGTTTTGAACCGGGTTCTTCGCTTTTCAAAACGAAAATCGGTTCTTTGTAGTCCGAAAGCCCGAGTTCGACAAGCGAAGCGAATGCCCCCACTCGGTTCAATGGTTTGCAATGCGCAAAACCTTTAGAAGAAACAATATCTTTGAATTTGTTTTTCGTTTCGTTTGCCGTTTCTATGTTGACCCCCGCAGATTTGTAATTCATGTCGCCCATAGCTTAAAATCTCCATTCCCAATCTTATTTTATGCAAGCGTGCGAATGAACTGCATATGAACTTCGTTCATATTTGTTCATTTTTTAAACTTTTTGAAAAAACTTTCCCTTTTGGAATGGTTTTTGCTTCCGCAACTTTCGGCGAAATCCCTCAGCGCATTTTTTTGTTTTTCGCTTAGATCGGTTGGGACTTCGATTATGACTTTGAAATAGAGGTCGCCGCGCAGCTTCGCGTTGCTCACATTCTGTATTCCCCGGTTTTTCAGCGTAAAAACAGCAGAGGTTTGCGTGCCTTCGGGGATTTTATATTTTTCGCCGTTTTCGAGAGTGGGCACTTCAATTTCGGCGCCTAACGCGGCTTCTGAGAAGGTTATGGGTATTTCGCAGAATATGTTATAGCCTTCGCGTTCGAATATATGGTGCGGCCGCACATTGATCGTCACGATCAAATCCCCGGCATAACCGCCATTTTTACCGGCATTTCCTTGGCTTGGGACTTTCACTTTATTTCCGTCGTCCACTCCGGCGGGAATGATGATTTCTTTTTTGTTGACTTTCCCGGTCATTCCGTTGCCGCGGCAAACTTGGCAAGGCGTCTTTATTATTTTGCCTGTGCCGTGGCACGCTTCACACGGCTTGGTGGATTGCACGATTCCGATGGGCGTCCTCTTTTGCGTTTTTACGGAACCGCTGCCGCCGCAGGTCGAGCATGATGCCGCGTTTGTGCCTTTGGCCGCCCCGCTGCCCGAACATTCTCCGCATTTTTCCACGCGTTGGTAGCTTATTTCTTTCGAGCAGCCAAAAACCGCTTCTTCGAAAGAAATGTTTATCCTGCTATGTATGTCGTCGCCTCTCTGCGGCTCGTTTCTGCGTTCGGAAGACGAGGAGGAAAACCCCCCGAAAAAAGTACTGAGTATGTCATCCATCCCGAAATTTCCGAAGTCAAAACCCATTCCGCTTCCACCCATGTCCACGTTTGGATCAATGCCTGCGTGGCCGTACGAATCGTAGCGCGATTTTTTTTCGGGATTCGACAACACTTCATAGGCCTCGTTCACTTCCTTGAAATTTTTTTCCGCGCTTTTGTCGTTGGGATTCATGTCGGGATGATATTTTTTCGCAAGGGTCCTGTACGCTTTTTTTATGTCCGCGTCGCTCGCTCCTTTGGTTATCCCGAGAACTTCGTAAAAATCTCTTTTGTTTTCAGCCATTTTTTATTTCTCATTTCCGGTTGATTAGCTGCAAGACAATTTCTTTCAACTATTCGTCCTTGAATTCGGTGTTTACAAATCCGTCGTCATTCCCGTTTTCGCCGCTTTCGTCGCCGCCGAAATTTTCCCCTCCGTTGTCCTGGTAATTCGAAGGATCGTTGGGGTCGGTGTTGTTGTTTTGGTACAGTTTCGCGGATATGTCGTAGAATTTTTTTTGCAATTCGTCGGTAGCCGCTTTTATCGTCTCGATGTCTTCGGAATCCACGACCGAACGCAGACGCTCTATCGCATCCTTCACAGGCTGTTTTTCTTCTTCGGTCACTTTGTCGCCCAGATCGTTCAGGGTTTTTTCGGATTGGAAAATTATATGGTCGGCGTTGTTTTTGGTTTCTACTTTTTCTTTCATTTTTTTGTCTTCTTCGGCGAATTTTTCGGCATCTTTGACTGCTTTTTCAATGTCGTTTTTGTCCATGTTGGTGGATGAAGTTATCGTGATATGTTGTTCCTTTCCGGTGCCTTTGTCTTTTGCGTTCACATTCACTATTCCGTTCGCGTCGATGTCAAAGGTGACTTCGACTTGCGGAACGCCCCTCGGCGCCGGTGGTATTCCGTCCAAGGTAAATTTGCCCAAAGTGGTGTTGTAGGCCGCCATTTCCCTTTCGCCCTGCAAAACGTGGATTTCGACCGAAGTTTGGCCGTCTGTCGCCGTGGAATAAATCTGGCTTTTTTTGACCGGTATGGTGGTGTTCCTATCGATGAGCTTGTTGAATATTCCGCCCAGCGTTTCAATTCCGAGCGAAAGGGGAGTGACGTCTAAAAGCAGCAAATCCTTGACTTCGCCGCCCAAAACCCCCGCTTGTATGGCCGCCCCCGCCGCCACGCATTCATCGGGGTTTATGCCTTTGAAAGGTTCTTTGCCCACGAAGTTTCTCACCGCGTCCTGGACTGCGGGGATGCGCGTGGAACCGCCCACCAAAAGTATTTTGTCTATCTGTCCGGTGGCCAAGCCCGCATCTGTGATCGCCTGCCGTGTGGGCCCCATGGTCTTTTCGACCAAATCGGCGGTGAGTTCGTTGAACTTCGCCCTTGAAAGGGTGGTTTCGAAATGTTTCGGCCCGCTCGCGTCTGCGGTGATGAACGGCAGGTTTATGGAAGCCGTGGCCATCCCGGATAATTCGATTTTCGCTTTTTCGGCGGCTTCCTTGAGTCTCTGGAGCGCCATTTTATCTTGTTTCAAATCTATTCCGCTTTCCCTTTTGAATTCGGCCGCTATCCAGTCTATGACTCTTTGGTCGAAATCGTCGCCGCCGAGCCTGTTGTTTCCCGCAGTAGCCAAAACTTCGAAAACGCCGTCGCTAATTTCAAGCAGCGAAACGTCGAATGTTCCGCCTCCCAAGTCGAATATCATGATTTTTTGTTCTTTGTCCTTGTCCATTCCGTAGGCAAGCGCCGCCGCCGTGGGTTCGTTTATTATTCTTAGAACTTCCAGCCCCGCTATCTTGCCCGCGTCTTTTGTCGCTTGCCTCTGCGCGTCCGAAAAATACGCGGGAACGGTTATAACCGCTTGGGTCACCGTGCCTCCGAGGTAATTTTCGGCGTCCGATTTCATTTTTTGCAGTATCATCGCAGATATTTCCTGCGGGGTGTAAGTTTTTTCGTCTATTTTCACCCTGCGGTCCGTGCCCATGTCCCTCTTTATGGACGAAATCGTCCTTTCGGGATTTGTTATCGCCTGTCTTTTGGCGACTTGTCCCACCATGCGCTCTCCGGTTTTCGAAAAGGCCACGACGGAAGGAGTGGTTCTCGTCCCTTCGACATTCGCTATTACTACGGGTTCGCCGCCTTCCAAAACGGCCACGCACGAATTTGTGGTGCCAAGGTCTATTCCAATTATTTTTCCCATATGTTTTATCTTTCCTCCATATATACTAAAATATTAATTATATTAATTTACCACTTTCACCATCGCCGGGCGGATGATTTTATCGCCTTTCACATATCCTTTTTGCATCACTTCCATAATCGTGTTGTCTGGGTGCTCGTCGTTTTCCTCGTGCATGACCGCATTGTGGACTTCCGGGTTGAATTGTTCGCCTTCAGATTTTATTTCCTCGACTCCGATTTTTTCGAGTGCTCCCAAAAACTGCGAATATATGATCTTGAACCCTTCAAAAACTTTTTCGGGTTGGGAAACGTCGAAAAACTGCACCGCTCTTTCGATGTTGTCCAACACGGGCAATATGTTTTTTAGCACATCGGCGGTTGCATCGGAGTATATCCCTTCTTTTTCTTTTGCGGTGCGTTTCCTGAAATTGTCGTATTCCGCGTTCACGCGGAGGTATTTGTCGTACAAGGCGCCGTATTCTTCATCTTTTTGCTTGATTTCCCCTTCGAGGTTTTTTATTTCTTTTTGTTTTTCCTTCAAATCGTCGGTTTCCGTTTCCGTTTCGATTTCTGCGATTGTTTCTTTTGCGTTTTCGTTTTCGTCAATCATTGTTTATTTTTCCTCCCTGCATAAATTTCGAGTCGTCGATCGCCGTATATGAATTTGATTTGTCGTCGATTTCGCTTTTTATGGCATCTGCCATATTTATCGAAAAGTATTCGAGTTTTGCTATTATTTTCGAATAATCCATGCGTTTTGGCCCGATGACCCCTATCGCCCCCAAAATTTTGTCGCCCAATGAAAATTTTTTGAAAATGAAGCTCGAATCCCCGCCGCTCGTTATCGAATTTTCTTCGCCGATGTAAATGTTCATTTTGTCTTTCGCCGATTGCGAAAAAATGTGGAGCAATTCTTCCTTGCTGTCGATCAGGCTCACTATGCTTTTCACTTTTTCCACATCGTGGTATTCAGGCATATTGAACAAGTTCGCAGCCCCGTCGATATAGATCTGGGCTTCGTTCAATTCGCTTATCGCCTCGTATATCACCTTCAAAATGGGAGATATGATGCCGGAATAATTTCCCATCATGGTTTCCATGTTCAAAATGAGTGGCAGCGAAACCGTGTTTATGTCCTTGTCCGCGAGATTGCTGTTGAGCACCTTTTTCAAATGTTCGAGCACGTCAGGCCCGATATCGGTTTTGCTGTATATGTGCTTCGTTTTCACCACGCTTACAGAAGTTAAAATCACGAGCAAAAAATTGTTGAAATCAAAATATACTATGTCGATTTTTATTATGCTGACCGAGGAGGATTTTGGAGTCATCGAAACGGACATCAGCGAGGTGAGCGCCGAAATCAATTTGCCCGCCTGTTCGATTATTTTGTCGAGCCGCGAAATTTTGATGTTCAAGTTTTCGTTTATTTCCTTTATTTCTTTCGAAGTGAGGCGGTAGCTCTGCATCAAGCTGTCCACGTAAACCCTGTAGCCAAGGCTTGAAGGAATCCGCCCTGCGGAAGTGTATGGTTGTTCCAAAAGCCCGAGGTGCTCGAGCTCATTCATCGTGTTTCTTATTGTGGCGGGCGACAAATCTAAGCTATAGTAATCGACCAAATATTTTGAGCCGACCGGTTCGCATTTTTCGATGTAGGTATCGACCACAGCTTTTAATATTTGTTTTTTGCGTTCGCTCAATTCCATCGGTTTCACCTCCCGTTCTGTTAGCACTAAGCACATAAGAGTGCTAATTACATAATAAATTTATCACTTTTTGCGATTTATTTCAAGCATAATTTTTTTTATTATTGTAAAATAACTGTGAACACGCAAAACGGAAAACGGAAAATCTATAGATGCAAGGGACCCATCGCAGGTATCGAACGGCCCGCCGCATCGGTTATATTGCAATACGGGTCTATCCCATAAGCATAATAGAGCCTGAGCCCGGAAAGCGCTTGCGGTGTGAGCATCGTGTGCAAGCAAACCTTGTCTCCGGCAAGGCGCGCGTCGAAAATGTATTGGGCGTAAGGTTCGCCCTCGCCCTGCGTGAGCAGAAAACCGGCGGGGCGGCTGCCGGAAACCAGCCCTCCGTGGAGGTTTTCGTATTTCAGATCCAAAACCGCCAGCCCGCTTTTTTCGCAGGCGCGTATTTCAAAGCCGGCAAAAACCGGAGGGGGCAGGCATCCGTTTTTGTCCGTTCCGTACAACAGGAAATACATCGCTTCGGCCGCTTCCGCGCCGAGTTTTTTTTGCGCGGGGCTGCTCAAATGGATCAGGTCGTCCAAATCCTTGTCGATTGCGGATACGGTGCACATACCCGGAATTATGCAGGGCAAAACGCGCTGGCTTTCCCGTATGGAACTCCAGCAGCCGGGCATGGGCGAATCCTTGTCGCCTGTCTCCACATAGCGGCGCGCTATCTGGACTTGCACGAACGGGAGCCGCTCCCCGAAATCGATGCGGCACGCTTCGACGAATTCCTTCATCTTTTCCACGAAAACCTCGCACATCGGCAGCCCCGCGTCGGAGCATCCCTGATACCAGAACATCCCGCGCACATTGGCGCCGTTGTCCAAAAAGCGCCGCAGCATCGCGCCGTACAGGCTGCCGCTCCCGCCTTTTGATTTAAGCGAGGGCGACCACTGCTCCATCGAGGTGCCCCCGTGGGCGCAGCAAAGCACCCCTTGCGGGACGCCCGTGAGCGCCTTCATTTTCAAAGCGAACTCCAGGCCCGGCCCCGCGCTGTTGAACATAGGCCTTGGCCCCGCGCCCAAGGCGGCGTGGACGGAATCGACCGCTATCCCCAAATTATGCAGCGGGTGCCTGGCCGGGCCCCATGAGTCGTCCATGTACAGCGCGCGCACAGCCGGGTCGCCGGAAAACCGCTCGTCCTCCGGCGTGAGCCAGCCGACCCCTTCCATGTTCGACTGCCCCCCCAGTATCCAGACGTCGCCCACATAGATATCTTCATAACTTTGGCCGTCGATTTCAAGCCCATAGGGCCCGCCCGTCGGTATTCCGCAGAGTTTCCACTTGCCAAGGCCGGAGCTTTCCGCCGAAATAACCGGCAGCACCCCGCCACTTGCGCTTCGCAGCGAAATCTGCTTCGGGGGTTCGCCTTCAAAATATGCTTCGCAGAAGTCGTCCCGGTTTCTTTGCAGTACCATCCCGTTTTTGATGTTTCCCATTGTTTGTTGCCCTCCATTAAAAAAATTTTATCCCTATGTATTGTATGTATTATACATTTGCGCGTATAGCCCGTTTTTTGCGATCAGCTCGTCGTGCGAACCGCTTTCCTCTATCTCCCCGCCGTTTACCACCATTATGATATCCGCGTCGCGTATCGTCGAAAGGCGATGCGCTATCACAAAGGATGTGCAGCCCGCCGCGAGCCTGAGCAAAGCTTCCTGTATGCGCAGCTCGGTATGCGTATCGACGCTCGAAGTGGCTTCGTCCAAAATCAATATCGGGGCGCGGCACAAAGCCGCCCTTGATATCGCCAGAAGCTGCCTTTGGCCCTGCGACAGGGAATCGCTGTCTCCTTTGACCATCGTTTCGTACCCGTTTTTGAGCCGCCTGATGAACGAATCGGCGTTGGCGGCTTTTGCGGCTTCGGCCACCTCCGAATCCGTGGCTTCGGGACGGCCGTAGCGTATATTGTCCGCGATTGTCCCCGTGAAAAGGCATGTATCCTGGAGGACTACCGAAAAAGCGCGCCGCAGGCTGTCCCTCTTGTATTCTTTTATATTTCTCCCATCTATGTAAATGGCTCCCCCGGTCGCGTCGTAAAATCGCGTAAGCAAATTCACGATTGTCGTTTTGCCCGCTCCCGTGGCTCCGATCAGCGCCACTTTTTGCCCCGCTTTCACCTCAAAGCTGACGTTTTTCAACACATTTGCCCCCGCGCCGTACGCGAAAGTCACATTTTCAAAGCGCACGTCCCCTTTGGGAGTTCCGATATCGGCTGCATCGGCCGCGTCCTCCGGTTCTTCCGGCTCCTCCAGCACTTCAAAAACGCGTTCCGCTCCGGCCAAAGCGGATTGCAAAGTGTTGAACATTCCCGCGATATTGTTTAGCGGGAATGTGAACTGCCTTGAATACGCCGCAAAGCTGCCGATTGTTCCGACGGAGACGATGCTTTCTGCCGCAAGGATCCCGCCGACCGAGGCCACGCAAACATAGCCCAAATTCGTGATCACGTTCATGAACGGCATCAAAAACCCGGACCATATATTCGCGCTTACGGAATAATCCAGCAGTTTTTTGTTCGTCTCGTCGAATTTTCCGATTATGTTTTTCTCCATGCCAAAGGCTTTCACGATTTTGTGGCCGCCTATCGCCTCCTCGATCTCGCCGTTCAGCATGCCGAGTTCTTTTTGCTGGCCCTTGAACATTTTTTTCGATTTGCCCGCCACGAATTTTGTCAGCAAAAATACCAAAGGAACGGTCACGAGAGCCGCAAGCGTCATATGCGCGCTCAAAACCAGCATCATGGCAAAAGACCCGAGCAGCGTGACCGCCGCGCTGACAAGCTGCGTGGTGGACTGGGCGATCGTCACGCTGATGTTGTCGATGTCGTTTGTCAGGCGGCTCATCAGCTCCCCGTGGGTGTGCGCGTCGTGATAGGCGAGCGGCAAATTCTGCAATTTGTCGAAAAGGTTTTTGCGCAAGCTGCGCACGATTCTTTGGGAGACGAGGTTCATGGCCAGCCCCTGCGCGGTGTTTAAAATCCAGCTGCCGGCATATGCCGCCGCGAGCGCCGCCGCCAAAATATATGCCAGCCTGAAATCCACGGCACCGCCGTTTTCCATGTCCAAAGCGTCTATGGCCCTTCCGATCAGCATCGGCGCCGAAACCGCGACGGCGGTGTCGGACAGAAGCAAAAATATCACCCAAAAAAGAGATTTGGCTTCTTTGAAATAGAATCCGAGGAGTTTGCCAAAAGTCCCCTTTGCGTCCCTGGCTTTCTCGCCCGGCGCAAATCTCGCCGCAGGACCGCCGAAACGCCCGGGCGGGGGCGGCATGGCGTCAGTTTCCGTTCTGTTCTGCGCGCTCCGGTTCATATTTGCCGGCCCCTCCTTCCGATTTGCGACATATATATTTCATAATATACGGGGCAGCTTTCCATAAGCTCGCCATGGGAGCCGAATCCCGCCTGTCTGCCGCTGTCCAGCACAAGTATTTTATCGCAGCCCATGGCGGCGGCGACCCGCTGGGTTATCAGTATGCAGGTCATATTGTCCGAAAGCTTTTCTATGGCTTTTTTCACTTTCGCCTCCGTCATCACGTCGAGCGCGCTTGTGCAGTCGTCCAAAATCAAAATCTCCGGCTTTCGCATCAATGCCCTGGCGATCGAAATTCGTTGTTTTTGGCCGCCCGACAGATTTACGCCGCTTTGCCCGACTGCCGTTTCGTAGCCATCCGGCATGGCCGAGATGAAATCATGCGCTTCCGCCGCTTTTGCGGCTTGCTCTATTTGGATTTCTGTCGCGTTTTGTTCGCCCCATAATATGTTTTCTTTGATCGTTCCGGCAAACAGCGACGCGGTTTGCGGCACGATCGCGATTTTTTCGCGCAACGCGGATTCGGGAATGCTGTCTATGGGGATGCCGGATATGAAAAGCGCGCCCTTTGAAACGCCGTAAAAATGCATCAGCAAAGAGGCCAAGGTGCTTTTCCCGGAACCTGTCGGGCCGATAATTCCGAGAGTTTCGCCCCTGCCCACAAAAAAGTTCAGGCCGGACAGCGCCGCCTGCCCGGTCGAGCCCCCGTATTCAAAACTCACTTCGTCAAATGCGATATGGGCGTTTTGATGTTTGGGCGGGCTGTCGTTTTTTTCCGGGGCGAAAGGGGCCGGGGTTTTTAGGCCGGATGCGCCGCCCGCGCCGATTTCAAAAACTTCGCGTATGCGTCCATTGGAGGTTTTTACCCGGACGAACATATTCAGCACATTCGATATCATGTTCAGGCTGCCCAATATCTGCGCCATGTACGCGACAAAAGCCATAATTTCGCCGACGCGCATATCCCCCGCGTCGATCCAGCGCGCTCCAAGGAATATGAGCGCGGCGATGCCGAAATTTACGAACAGCGCCATGCACGGCGAAAATATCGCCAACAGCCTGTTCGCTTTCACGGTGCTGTCCGCAAGGTTGTTGTTCGCCTCGCAAAAACGGCGTTCCTCCTCGTCAAAACGCCTGAACGCTTTGACTAAGCGTATTCCCGCCAGATATTCGCGCATCGCGGTGTTGAGCCCGTCGAGCGCTTTTTGGATTTTGGCGAATCTCGGATATGTCATTTTCATGCTCAGCCCGATGACGACCCCGACTAAAACGACGGCTGCGGCGATTATTGGAATCGTTTTGTAATTGAGCGTCGCCGCCATTATGATCGCCCCCGCGCACATGAGCGGCGCTTTGAAAAAGATGCGCATCATTCCGTTGGCGAAATTCTGCATCTGGGTTATGTCGCTTGTCATCCGGGTGACCAGCGAGCCGCCCTCGAAACGCTCCATTTCATCCACTGAAAACGATTGTATTTTCGCGAAAATGTCGTGACGGAGCTCCGCGCCGAATTTTTGCGAGGCCATTGAAGCCGATATGTTCCTGACAACGGCGAAAATCGCCCCCGCCCCGGCCACCGAAAGCATGGCGAGGCCCGTATGGGCGATATAGTCCAAATCCTGCTTGACCGCGCCTTCGTCGATCAGGCGGCTCATGAGCTTGGGCTGCAAAAGATCGCACGCGGCCTCGCACGAAACGCAAAATACCGAAAGGAAAAACAGCCATTTGTATTGTTTCCAATATTTTTTCAAATGTTTCAATTGCTTTGCGCCTTTCCAAAAAAAATCGCGACGGATATATTTTACCACATAA
>WRJC01000053.1 GCA_009782405.1 Oscillospiraceae bacterium | reverse complement strand
TATTGACCGATAAAATCTGTGTCGGCGGCGAATATCCCGGACAAGGGCGTTTATTCGGCAAATTGTATGTCATGCCGATGGAACACTATTTCCATTTCGAGGATATGCCTGAAACGGACGCAGTCGCTTTCATGAACGAAGTTCAGTGTGTCGGCAGAGCGTTACGCAAAGTCACGGGCGCGGTAAAGATAAATTACGAAATGCACGCAAATTCCGGGGCGCATTTACATATTCATTTGTTTCCGCGTTATCTCGACGATGATTTTCCGAGTGCGCCGATTGATTACCGTGTGAGCGAACCTGCGCCGTATGAGAGTTATGATGAATATTTATGGTTTATCGAGCAGATGAGAAAGGAATTGAATCAATGAAGTATTATACGTTAAATTCATATATGCAAATACAAGCGGATATTAATGGAGCCAGCGCAATTTGCTGCCCAAAAAAGTTTTATTAAATGCGAAAAAACTAAAAGATGTTCCTTGAGATGTATTATGCCGAATCCGTGCCGCCGCTGCTGGTGGGTAAATAGATAGAACAGATAGGAGGATTTTAAATACCAAAGTTAGAAAACACGTTGATTGTAGTGCCGTATGACCCGAATTGTAAAACCGAATTTGAACGAAATCGCGGGCGACAAAACGGCGGTGTTTATCTCCCACCGTTTATCCTCGTGCCGTTTCTGCCAGGATATTGCGGTATTCCACGAGGGCGAGCTTATCCAGCGCGGCAGCCATGACGCACTGCTCGCCGACGAAACGGGCAAATATCACGAGTTGTGGAACGCGCAGGCGCAGTATTATCAGGAAAATTGAAAATAATTATTGTGTAAAATAATTATTATTTGCTGAAAAAACCGTCATCTATTCCGGTTTATCCTCATAAGGGGAGCGTCCGCGCTCCCCTGAACCCCTCACCCCTCTATGACGGCGGCAAACTATATCGAAAACGAAATACAGTTTGCCGCCGCATATATTTTTACGCTCTATTCATTTTTGCTTTAATCTTACTTATTTCTTCAATAGGTAATCCGGTATCTTCTGCAATATCTTTTAAGTCGAGACCTCTCTTTATTAAATTTACAGCAATATCACGTTGCATACTGTGCATCATCGTATTTTTATCCTTGAGCGCTTTTTCGCGCGCTTCATACAGCATCTGCGCTTCTTCGTCCTGGCTCAGACGTTTCAACTCCACTACCGCTTTTTTTAGCGCAGGACTTTTCGCCGCCAACATTTCAAACTCCTCCTCTTTCTCTGATTTCAAAAATTGCAGCCAGTTGTATTTTTGTGTGTTATCCGATACTCCCGGTATTTTCTGTAACTCCAGCGTGTTGACTTCCACTATGTCAGTCAGCCGTATTCCTTTCGTTCTCTCGCGCCATTCAAATATGTGGTGATAATCTTCGCTACCCTTGATAAAATCGAAATTCGCTATCGCTATGGTTATCACTTTTTCCAGTTCCAAATAGTCCTCGCCCGACTTTAATTGCGCCACAAATGTCTTGGCATTATAGTATATTATACGTTATAATTATTATATCATGTTTTTCACAAAAAATCAACCGAAATTTTCAGGAACGGAGGAAAAAATTAATTGGCAATATATCATCTCAACATAAAAATCATAAGCAGAGGCAAAGGCAAGCCTGCCCTCGCGGCGGCGGCTTACCGATCCGGCGAAAAAATAACAAGCGACTACGACGGCACTACTTTTAAAAAGCAGAAAAGATAATCCTTTGTCTATATGTATTTCCGCGCAAAAATTTACAAATTTTCTTTAAAAGAGAATATCCTGCTTGATATAATATATTTTATGAAAAATATTCACGGGAATGGTTGAATGCAATGATATTGAAGCAAAAGAAATACGGTTTTATAGATATGGTCGTCCTGCCTGTAAAAACGTCGCCGCTATTTTCGGCGATACAGTTTGTCTATATGGTTTTGGGCGGCTTGTTCCCGATGTTCACTGTTTTTATAACAGCGAGTTTTCTAAACGCGGCGGCGGCGGTTTATAACGGAAGCGCCGATATGTCGGCAGTCATGAAGCCCGCTGTTTTTTACGCTCTGATGATGCTCTATAATTCAGGGATAAACACCGTTATGGATTTGGTTAATTGCAGGGCGACTATAAAATTCAGAAAAAAGCTCATGCCGCTGATAACAGAAAAACAGGCTAAACTCGAATATCGGCACATGGAAAACGCCGAAACGCTGAACCTGATAGACAGAGTCTGTCCGAAATTCAGCGAAAAAGTGCAGGAAATGTATATGCACATCGTAAAAGTTTCAAGCTATCTTTCTCATTTTTTAGGGATAATCATAACGCTGTACACGCAGGTATGGTGGATAGCTGCTATTATAATTGTCTCCGTATTTCCGTTGATATATATTTCGTCAAAAGCGGGGCGGCGCAGTTATGACGCGGACGTCAAAATGTCAAAAGTGGAACGGCGCGCAGGTTATCTGTCCGACGTTTTAAAAAACCGTGAAAACGTCGAGGAACGCGCCGTATTTGGTTATACCGGCGAATTAAACAAATCGTTTCGGAATCAGTACGAACATTCGCGGAAATATAAACTGAAAGTAGATTTGGGAATCAGCCTGACAAGAAGCGCGGGCAATTTTATCATGACCGTGTTTACTGTTTTTATACTGTTTATGCTCATCATAGCCGCGATGCGGGGCGAAATAGAGACTGCAATGTTTATCGGGCTTATCGGCGGAGTTCTGAGCCTAACAGGGGGCAGCGGACTGCCGTACATCAGCCGTCACGCCCAGTTTTTCACGCGGCATCTTGAATATCTCAAAGACCTGACTGCGTTTTTGGCGCTCGAAGACTGCGAGGGCGCGATTGATTTGCCTGTTGAAAATATGGACTTTGAAAAAATAGAATTTCAAAACGTGAGTTTCAAATATCCCGGTACGGAAAAGCTGATTTTGGACGGTGTTTCGTTTGTCATAGAAAAAGGCAGGCATTATTCTTTTGTCGGCGAAAACGGCGCGGGAAAAACGACCATAACAAAACTGCTGACCGGATTATATGATAATTACACAGGCGAAATTTTAATAGACGGGAAAAATTTGCGGACTTTTTCACAGGCTGAAATAAAAAGAACCGCTTCCGTAGTGTATCAGGATTTTGCGAAATATTACATATCTTTATATGACAATATAGCAATATCGGATTTGAGAAATTATGATAATGATAAAAATCACGAAGAAGTAAAAAAGGCTCTTTCGCTTGTCGGACTTGACGAAGCGGCTGAAAAATTGCCGCTTGGAATCAATACCCCTTTGGGGAAAATATACGAAGGCGGCGTGGACTTGTCCGGCGGGGAATGGCAGCGGACGGCGATGGCAAGAAGCGTCATGAGCAATGCGCCGCTGAAAATACTTGACGAGCCTACCGCCGCTCTCGACCCGAAAATCGAGAGCATGGTCTATAAAAATTTCGAACAGATTTCAAAAGGGAAAACGACGGTATTTATAAGCCACCGTTTGGGTTCGACGAAACTTTCTGACATGATCTATGTTTTGTCAGAGGGTAAAATTGCGGAGAGCGGCTCTCATGAAACGCTTATGAAAAAAAACGGGATTTACGCCGAAATGTTCAACTCGCAGGCCGAATGGTATATAGACAATGAGAAAGGGGCGGTTGATCATGAAGAATTCTAAAAATAAAAGAACAATGTCATTAGTAAAAGTTATCGCTTTCAGCATTAAAACAAACCTGCGGATTCAACCGGCTGTATTTATATTTGTCGGCGCGGCGACTTTTTTGATGTCTGCGGCAATGGTTTTTCAGGTTCTTGTCATTCAAAATTTATTTGATTCAGCAGGCGGCGCCATTACCGGCGGCGATATATCTCCCGGACGCGTATATTTTTTAGCGGGGATTTTAGGCGCGTTATTGATTTCAAGGATTCTGTTAAACGAAGTCTTAGGTTATATGAATAACGTCATGGACACAAGGGCAAAAGGTGAAATATCGGAAATAATCCATAAAAAAATAGGACGGCTTGACCCGATTTGCTTTGAAAACGTGGATATGCACGACGATTTGGACAAGGCTTCCGAAGGAGCCGGGACGGTTATCACTATGACCGAAATAATGAAACAACTCTTTTTGTATGACATACCTTACTTGACGTTTATGTCGTTTTATATGTATAACCTGAAACCCATGTTTGTCGTCGCAATGCTTTTTATTTTCGTGCCTTTGATTTTCAGCCAGTTTATCAGAACGGGAATAACGGCGAAATTTGAGGACACTGCGGCTCCCGTAAGGCGCGAGTATAATTATTTGTCGCGAACCATAACCGATAAAGAATATTTTAAAGAAACCCGCATTTTGGGCGCTTATCCGTTTTTTCTGAAACGGTTCGCGCTGTCGCTGAAAAAACTCGGCGGTGCAGAGTGGAAAATGCGCAAACGGATAAATTTTTATGAAATCTTCCTGAATTTATTTCAAAGAATAGGCTTTATCGCCATTCTGTATATTTTTGTAGACGCATTGGTGACAGGCGATATATCCGGGGGAGCTTTCGCCGCCGTATTTAATGCAATCAACACAATGTTCGGCATGATGTACGGTATGGTTGTATGGCAGATAGGAGGTATGACGGACCGTCTCGGAAAAGCGCATAATTTTATCCGGTTTATGGAATTCCCCGAACGCGGCGGAAACGAATCCTCGCCGGATTTCAATAGAAGTATCACTGCCGAAAACGTCAGTTTTATATACCCGGGCGCAACACATAAAAGCGTGGACGATGTTTCGGTTGAAATCAAAGCAGGGGAAACCGTGGCGATAGTCGGCGAAAACGGCGCGGGAAAATCAACGCTTGTCCGTTTGCTGATTGGGTTGTATATGCCTTCGGAGGGTAAAGTTATGCTAAACGGCATGAATACTGCGGATATAAATTCCGGGTCATTATTTGACGGCGTATCCGGTATATTTCAAAAATATCAGCGTTATAAAATGACGCTGGAAGAAAATATAAAGATAAGCGATTATGAAAACGGCGGCGAAATAAATGACTCCGCAAATCAAGCGGGCGTGGATTACGAAAGCCAAAGTTTTCCCGACGGAACGGCAACCATGCTTTCAAGGGATTTTGACGGCGTGGATTTATCCGGCGGGCAATGGCAAAGAGTCGCGATTGCGCGCGGTTTGTACCGCCGGCATAACGTAATCGTGCTGGACGAGCCCACAGCGGCAATAGATCCGCTGGAAGAAAGCCGTATATACAATAAATTTGTGGAAATATCCAAAGGCAAAACCGCCGTTATCGTCACCCACAGATTAGGTTCGGCAAAAATTGCCGACAGAATAATCGTCATGGATAAAGGAAAGATTGCAGGTGCAGGCACGCATCAGGATTTAATGCGGAACTGCGCTGTTTATGCCGATTTGTATAATTCTCAGGCGGATTGGTATAAAGAATGAACAAAAGTTATATATTAATAAAACAATTATACGGGGAGGAAAGCTCATGAAAAAACTACACACATATTTGCTTATCAAAGAACACACTGGCGAAACATGGAAGACTTGCTTCGTTTTGTCCGTCGCAGCGTCCGAAATGGTCGAAATGAAATCTTGTTATTCTAAATCTCACATGTCCCGTGACTTTGTATGTCACATAGATTCCGCCGATGAAATCATTTAATATTTTTGTAGTGCCGTGTCCTATTCGCTGTATCGAGTTTGCGTCAATGACATCAAGAACAATCTGGCATTTTACGCCGTTGCGGTCAAGAAAATACAGCGATACGTTTTGGGTGTTTTCCCCGACGTCAACGTCTATTATTTCATGCAACGCGGCTTCGCCGCTGATATAATTGATTTTTGCGTATTCGGGTAGAGTTTCGGAATACGCTGTTTTTGTGTCCAATCCGATAAACTCCGCGCTTCCCGATAGCAGTAAAGGTTCGCTGCTATCGTTCGGATTTGCTTCCGCCGGAACAATTATCACTCCGTCGGATTTTCCGAGGCTTAAATTTATCTTCCCGTCAATGATTTCAGCCCCGGATTGCCTTGGCTTCACGCCGAGGACAGTATTGTCATACAAATCAACCGACTTCACACCGTTCCATTCTGTCGGCAAAACCCATTGCCTGTTTTCATATCCGTTGTCGCTCCACGCCATGATTTCTCTGCTGGTTTTCCAGAGTTCCGGCATGAATATATCGTTGCCGTCGCGTAAAATCAATTTTTGCCCCGATATTCCGCCATTTTCTTTTTCGATTATAATATTGCCATCGTCGAAAGAACGGCTGTTAATATAACTTCTTACGTTTTCAGAATAATGTATCTCTGTATATCGGTCTCTTGTTTTATTTGCGTCTAATCTGAGCAATCTGTTAAGATAATACCACGGGAGCGTCGCGTAACAGAAATCCCTGAAAAGCGCGTTCGGCATTACAGCATACTTTCGATATTCCAGCGCATCCTCAACACTCGCCGTGTAATAGCGTCCCTCGTTACCTTGTGTTGTCGCGCCGAACAAAAGCGTTTCGTTTGAAAAATGAAGCCGTTTAGAATTTATTGTCATTCCTTCGCTTGTTATCGTAAAATTATCATTTTCAATTATGTCAAAACCATCGTTATATCCGCCGTTCCCGCCGACAAGAATATATGCGGGAACTTTCATGCGGTCGGGATTTGCCGCGCTGTCTTTTCGCTCAAATGACAACGCTCTGCATTGCAGGCCGTAATCGCATTCCGGCTTTAACGGGTCGTGTGAAACCAATTCGCTGCTTGTGTCGATTCCGTAAGTTTTTTTGAGATAGTCCATGCACTTTCTTAGAGCCGCCATACTGTCGTCTTGCGTGTAATTATGCGTTTCCGACCACATATTCCAGTTCCAGTCGTTGTGCAAAAGCTTAGTCGTCAGTATTTCGGGAAACGTTTCAATCAATTCGGCGATTCTTTTTTGCCATTCTCCCGTTTCAAAAGCTTTTTGCAAAATCACATAGCCTCTGATGTAGTCGTCATGACGCAGATTTCCGTCCGCGTCTTTGCAGAGCAAATCTTTTTGAACATACGTGTTCCAATGTTTGCTGTGCGGCTGAACGCCGTTAAAATTCGTATGGAAAGTGGCGTATGTATTGCATTCCTTGCGCGATTTCGTCATAAGCCAGCGGATTGCCGCATTTGCGGGATTGCCGTCGATATCGTCGCGGTATTTATCCCCGTATCCTGCAAATAAATCGCTTGTCGCGACAAAAGACGGCCATTGGCAGTCCCACGGCGCGGTTCCGCCGGGAGTCTGAACAAATTTCTGCCAGCCTATCAAAACGACAACTTTGGGTATGCCGCGCGTGACATTGTCGATTCGCCTGATTTGTTCAAGCGTTTTTTCGACATCGGGCAAGCCGAAAACCCCGTCATCAGGCTGCTGTGTAGTCCAGTTGTAGTCGCACAAATGCCAGTGATATATATAATATTGGCTCCATTCCCTTTCCCACGGATACAGCGGGTAGTTATATTCGTTGTTCATTGGGTTGTCCTCACTTTTGAAATTTATTAATAATGGTGTTATACTAAAAAAGTGGACACGAAATCGAGGAGATGTGCCAGACGGAAAAAGAACAGCTCGTAAGGAAAAAACATCGGAAACCGAAAAATGGCTCAAGCCAAATTTTGCCGAATCTGTGCCGGGAAGGGGAACTCACGCAGCAATTCTGCATACGCGGCGAGGACATAGCCATGGCTTCGAATGCCGCCACCGATCGGCTGCTCCCGGTTTGTCTCCACTTTTCCGTGTCCAATTTTTTGAAATAGCTTCAATTTTGTGCGTATTTCTTTAACTTTTCTTCTATTTCGATAAACGCTTTATTTTCACGAATTGGATCAAATGCGCTGTCTTTCATTCGTTCAAGCACTCCCTTTGAAAAACACATTTCGTCCGGGGTAAAATTGAAAAAACTTGGTGTGCCTCTAAATAACAGAGATGTATATTCATGAGGAAATTCCAATCCCTTATATTCTGTATCAGTTCTTACTGCATTGTCTGATGACAATTGCAGGTTTTCAATCGCTTTATCATATTCATTTGATTTTGCGTAGTTTAATGCTATTCTTGAATAGTTACCGGACATATATAATCCGAAAAATCCATAGTTCCCGTCTTCAAGCATAACTTCGATTAAATTGACAATTCATTTGTCTTCTGTACATTCTGCGAGAATTTTTTCGCCCAGTTTTATGATTTCGTTTGTTAATATTAGTGCTTCCTCTGTTGGCTTTCCATGTTTTATTATTTCAAGAGAAATCATAAGGCATTCCATGATTTTATAACTGTTGGGATATTTTTTTAATCCTTCACGGAGTATTGAAACAGCTTCTTCACGGTTATTTTTTTTGCTGTATCCATTAGCGCGGAATATAATATCGTCTATTTGCTTTTCTTTATTTTTAAGATCAATACCAAGCAGCACGTCAGCCGACACATCAAATATATTTGCGAGCATGGGAATGAGCGTTATATCGGGTAATGATAAATTTGTTTCCCATTTTGAAACAGCCTGCGAGGATATATTGAGATATTCCGCAAGTTGTTCCTGTGTTATGTCCTTTTGCCTGCGTAATTTTTTTATTGTTTCACCTAAATTCATACCAATTCTCCTGTTATATTTATTATTCAAAAACGTTTTTGTAATCGTAGTATAACAGATATTTTTTGCTTTTACAATGGATTGTTAGTTGATATGAAACCAACCGTGAGTTGTATTTTGAGAATATAGGTTTTCTACAATTGTTATATCAAAACATTACCCTTGAATGGATTTACAATTTTCAGCGTATTTTCGATAATCTGTCCGTCGTTCATATCTTCCGTGAAAATAATGTTTGTTTAAACATGATGAAATTAGTTGTTATGATTATATTAGATGAATGTGAATTTTTAGGCTGGTATGTTGACAACGGTCGAAAATATGCGGTATAATAGAGATGTCAACTTGAGCGTGCGCGGCAGTTTATCGTATGTATCAAAATTGTGACCGCACCGCGGAAGCAATTCAATATTTTGCGCAGGGGGATTATCCGTGAAAAAGAAAGAGGCCATATGGCAAAATAACATATATGTTTTGCGGCTTATACATAAAGCCAGTCCGGGCAGGATGCCGTTTTATTTTCTCTCGATTGCTTTAGGCGTGGCCACGAATTTTTTGTTCAACGCCTTTTTGTTGAGGCTTGTGATAAACAGCGTGCAGATCGGAAGAAGTTTTTATGATATTGTTTCGTATATTGCCGCCATCGGAATTATTCTTGTGATATATTATGTCTTGAATAATTATTTCAACGAAGTGTTTGTGCCTATATCAGACAGGATTATATATAAAAACATCCAAAAGCAGGTTTTCGCCAAAGCCGCGGAAGTTGACCTCGCTTGTTACGAATCTGCGGAATTTTATGACAAATACATGAAAGCCGTGAATGAAACCGGCCAAATATCGCAAACCGTATTGTCTTCTGTCGGCGATATGATTTACAATATCCTGACAATTTTCTCCGTGTCGCTGATGATTTTTATTATCGACCCGATATTTATTGCGTTTGCGATAGTCCCTGTAATATATTCATTGTTGTTCGGAAAAAAATTGAACCGCCTGCGGTATGACCTCAATATGGAAATGACTGAAAAAACAAGGAAACGGGACTATATCAAGCGGACTTTTTATCTTGCGGATTACGCAAAAGAAATGAGATTGACGGACATAAGCAACGTGCTTTTCGGACGTTTCATTGAAGCCGTAAAAGAATTGAAGCAAACGATACATAAGCATGGACTGAAAATTTCCATATTGGATTATTGGGCTATCACAATTCAATGGGTACTGCTGTTTATCGGCTCGATCATATATTCCACTTATCGAACGGTGGTCAAAAAAACCATGCTTTTCGGCGATTGCGTCATTATCATCAACAATATCGTTTCGACGGCTTCGGCGATGCAGGGCATTGTGAACGGATATATGCGATTCCACGCCAATGCGCTTTCTGTTCAAAATATCCGTGCTTTTTTAGAATACCGGTCGAATATAGCCGAGCATAAGAGCGGACGGGAGACCGGCGCCGGCAACAATCATTTAACGCTTGACGATGTCGGTTTTCATTACGGCGATATGGATGATCCTGTCTTAAAAAATATAAATATAACAATAAAGCCCGGCGAAAAAATCGCATTGGTCGGCCATAACGGCGCGGGCAAATCCACTCTCGCAAAATTGCTCATGCGCTTATACGACCCCGTATATGGCAGCATATCGTTAGACGGCATCGACATTAAGGAATATAGGCTGTCTTCATATCGGAATATGTTCGCTGCGGTATTTCAGCAATACAAAGTGTTCTCCATGAGTATAATGCAAAATATTTTGCTCACGGAAGACATAACGGAAGAAGATAAAGAACTGGCTGTCGCCGGAATGAAGAACAGCGGAATTTATGATAAAGTCATATCGCTCCCAAAAGGTTACGACATGGTTCTCACCAAAGAATTTGATTTGGACGGAGTGATATTTTCCGGCGGCGAATGCCAAAAAATCGCCATTGCCAGAGTTTTTGCAAAACCATGCCAATTTGTCATTCTTGACGAGCCATCAAGCGCGCTCGACCCGGTGGCCGAGTTTAAAATGTACGAAGCTATGATGAAAGCCTGCATCAACAAATCGGTGATATATATTTCGCACCGCTTATCTTCCGCTGTGCTCGCGGACAAAGTATATATGCTTGAAAACGGGGAAATCGCCGAAAGCGGCACACACGCCGAACTTCTCGCTCGAAACGGCAAATATGCCGATATGTGGCATAAACAGGCGGAGCAGTACCAATATCAAAAGGGGGCGGGAACGGATGCTTAAAACCTTGAAAAATTATTTTTATCTCTTTAGATACGCCGCCAAATATACAAATTTTATCTGGTGGTCAATCGTCGACGGATTCATATGGGCTATTTACCGTTCGTTTACCACGGTTGTATTTATAAAATATCTTTTTGACATGATCGAAAAAGAAAAACCGTTCGGGCAAATTCTGCCGATTATTGCGGCAATGGGGATATATATGATGCTCATTTATGTGTTCCACGAAGTCCTTTATAACTACGTCAAGCCGAAAACGCAACAGCGGTTACACGAAAAAATGCACACCGAGCTTTTTGAAAAAGCTATGTCGCTCGATCTTTCGTGCTATGACAATCCCGAATTTTATAACGAATATGTGTGGATGCTCAACCAGTTTGAAAGCGAAGTTATTGAGGTCGCCGACGATGTAAGCAAATTCATAAACCGGATCCTCTCGTCGGCGATCGTCATCGCGCTTATCGCCGCCATCGACATTTCCGCAGTGTGCGCAATCGTTTTCGCCGTAGCGGTGTCTGTCGCGCTCAAATATGCCCGAACGAAGCTATATTTCAATAAACAGGCTGACCTGAAACCGTCCGAGCGCAAGTCCGAGTATGTCGGCAGGGTATTTTATCTCTCCGAATACGCGCAGGAGATCCGCATGAGCAAAGTCGCCGATATTTTAAACGCCGATTTTGAAACTGCGATTGACGAGCAGATAAAAATAAATAAAAGCTATGGCAAAAAATTGTTCTTCGCCGGAATAATACGGGATTTTGCCACGTCAATATTGATCAACGCGGGAATTATCACGCTGCTTGCATATAAAATCATGGTGGAGCAATCTATATCCCTCGGTGATTTCGCCGCTTCCATCGGCGGCACATGGACATTGTTCTGGCAATTGAACAATCTGTTGGATTATTTCACAAAACTGAAAGGGCACAGCCTGTATGCCGAGCGTCTGCGAAAGTTTCTGAGTAATGAACCAAAAATAAAGAACGCCGACAATGCCCGCGATGTATCCGCATTCGGGCGGCTGGCGCTTAAAAACATAAGCTTTTCATATCCGGGCGCTGAAAATGAAGTCTTGTCCGAC
This sequence comes from Oscillospiraceae bacterium, assembly GCA_009782405.1. The sequence goes on along the minus strand of WRJC01000053.1, from coordinate 9,910 downwards.
ATAGATATGGAAATAAAAAAGAATGAAAAAATCGCGTTGGTCGGTTACAACGGGGCGGGCAAGTCCACGCTTGTCAAATTGATCATGAGGCTGTACGACCCGGCAAACGGCGTCATGGAATGGAACGGAAGCGATGTAAAGATGCTTAATCTCGCGCAATATCGCCGGCAGTTCGGCACGGTGTTCCAAGATTTTCAGATATTTGCCGTATCGGTCGGCGAAAATGTAAAAGGCGATATCGTATATGAAAACGATCATGATATGATTATGCAAGCTCTTGAAAAAAGCGGATTTACCGAAAAACTTGCCTCCATGCCAAACGGCATCAAAACCGAACTCACGAAAGAATTCGACAAAGACGGAGTCAGTCTGTCCGGCGGGGAATTTCAAAAAATAGCCATTGCCCGCGCGTTTATGAAAAACTCGGACATAATTATATTGGATGAGCCCTCGTCCGCGCTCGACCCCATGAGCGAATATGAACTAAATAAAACCATGATGTCAGCCGCGTTCGACAAAACCGTAATATTTATTTCGCACCGCTTGTCCACGACTATCATGGCGGACCGTATATATATGTTGGACGGCGGGCGCATAATCGAGCGGGGCAATCACGCAGAACTTATGGGGCGAAACGGCAAATATGCCGAGATGTTCCGTATGCAGGCTGAAAAGTATCAAGATGATTTCTTGTATAAAAACGGGGAAGATTTAGCTTAAAATTTTCAATATGCTGTTAAATAATTAGTTTTTGTATTTCTTCAATACCTTCTGTTATCCAAGCAAGCGATTTTGCCCGTTCTGTTTCGTCCGGGGATTCTTCGATTAATCGTTGCATATCAACCCAAACATCTTCAATTCGCCGCCGCAACGTGTAGAAGCAAAGCAATTCTTTATTGATAAAATAACCTCGCCTCGCGATGGCGTATGCTTCCAAGAATGTGTTGCTGTGTTTATGCCAGGCGTGAATAAAAAGGTCGGCTTCGGCAGGAGCCCAGCGCAAATCTTCCCAATCCGCCAATACAAGCTGTTCGCCCTGAATCACATTATTGCCATGGGCGTCGCCGTGACACAGCACAATCGGGGAATATCCTGTTCGTATCGTATCGCGCAGACTCAAGGCTTCACGGCTTGCTTTTATCAGCATATCGGCATACGGCGAAACGAAATTATAAAGTTTATCGTTTTTTGTGTCCGCCTTGCTTAAATACCAAACAAGCTGCTCGCAAAAAGATAATGAAATATCTTCGGAAAGTCCGGGCATTTCAAACGGAACATCGTCTCCGGTGTCATGTAAGCGGGCAAGCGTTTCAGCCAGTTCCGCTGTTTGCTTTTTTGTCATGCCGTGTACGCCCGGCGCATCGCCGCCAACGAATAAAAACACCGTATAAACATCATTGTCTGTTTCGGCTTTGTATAATCCATCAAATGTCGAAATCGGTGTGAGTATTCGTCCGTGCAGAGCCGGCGTAGTCGATAACCAATCGAGTACGGGCATATACAAGTCAATTCGTTCGACAAAAAAACGTGTGGTCGGCAAAAATTTATCGTAAACTTTCACAAAATATTCGATACCATCAGAACTAACGACACGATAAGCCGCTTTTGCAGAAAAGCCGCCTTTTGCGGGGAATATTGAATCGGAAATGATTTTGTATTTTGATTTCAGAAGAAAAGATATTTCATTCATAGTGTTCGACATTTTAGAGTCACCCCGCCATTATTATAGTGCATATTCATCGCAATGTCAATAATTTTATTTATTTTTTAAGGTGCTCTTGACATATTGAAATTATCGTGGCATAATAGAGGAAAACGATACATATAAGGAGAGTAACGCATGGATAAAATGTTTTCAGGGCTATTTTCAAAACAACCGATTGAAATAATAGAGAGCGATTACTACTACGATACTGACCGCGAAGGCGACCAATTCAACGAATCCGACGAAAGCTTTTGGCTGAATCAAGACGGATTCAAAAAAAATTGGAATAATGCCGGGAGGAGAACCGATATTGTCAATTTATACGACGATATAACGGGCAAAATTGCAGACGACGGCAAGCCTTTTATGGATGTTGCCTGCGGCCCCGGCATGGGTTTGGCCCCCATGATACTCCAAAAAAACCCAAAGACACCGTGCTTGGCCACGGATGCCTGTTCAAGGCTTATAAAAGCATGGCGGCAATATATAAACCAAAATTTGACGGAATATAATATCAATTTAGCGTCGTTCAGCGTACTAAATATCCCAATAAAAGATGGTTCGTTGGATTATGTGACAAGCAATATCGGAATTTCCTCAACCAGAAACGGCGAGGACGGGCAAATGCAGGCGCTAAAAGAGATATTTCGCGTTTTAAAACCGGGCGGATATTTTGTCACTGTTGAAAACGAATGGACTGATTATGCAAAGATCGATGAAGCATTCAAGTTATGGGGCAAAGATAATTATTACAAGCGCCCGGAAACATCGTGGCATGAAAAGTTCGTTTTGGCAGGTTTTCATATAGAGAGCGAAGATAAAAACTGCTTCCGCAAGCTGAGGAAAGATGACAACGAACTGGGGGAAGCGGCTGACAAATATAAAATTGAAATTGGCATGAAATTCACTTTGTATATCTTGCAAAAGGTTGTATAGTGAAAGGGCGTGTATTATGTGCGAAGATTTAATGTAACGGGATTGTGCGTGCCGGAAGAAGATTACATGGCGGATATAACCGATAAGATAGAGCAAATAAAAAGACTGGTGGACAGCCGCAGTTATTTCACCATAAACCGCGCGAGGCAATATGGAAAAACCACTACGTTGGCGATGCTCGAGCGCGCGCTGAAAGATGAATATACAGTAGCTTCGATCAGTTTTGAGGGACTCGGCGATGAGAGTTTTGAGTCGCCGGAAATATTTTGCCGGACATTTTTGGCGCTTGTGCGGCGCGCGCTGAGGTTCGCTTCGGCAAAAAAAGAATACGCGGACAAATGGGTATATGGCGATGTAAAAACATTCGTGGAATTGAGCGAACATATCACGGAGCTGTGCAAAGGCAAAAAATTAGTCCTAATGATAGACGAGGTAGATAAAACGAGCAATAACCGGGTGTTCCTGCATTTTCTGAGTATGCTGAGGGAAAAATTTCTCGCCCGCAAAAACGGCAAAGATTCCACGTTTCACAGCGTGATACTGGCGGGGGTATACGACATCAAGAACATCAAGCTGAAAATGATCCAAGAGGGCGCGTATGCGCCCGCCGCGAATGAAAACAAGATATACAACTCGCCTTGGAATATAGCTGTGGATTTTGAGGTTGATATGTCGCTTGGCCCAAGCGAGATAGCGTCCATGCTTGCGGAGTACGAGAACGACCATCATACAGGCATGGATATATCGGCAATAGCGGATGAAATATACAGTTACACGAGCGGTTATCCATTTTTGGCATCAAGGGTATGCAAGCACATAGATGAAAAATTGGCCAAAGACTGGACGGTGGAGGGCGTGCAGAACGCCGTGAAGATAATACTCGCTGAAACCAACACCCTTTTTGACGATATGTTCAAAAATCTCGAAAACAACGGGGAACTATCGGATTACATATATAAGCTGCTTATATTAGGCAAAGCGAATTCTTTCGTTGTATACGATTCTGTAGTGAGTATCGGCATCCGGTACGGATTCTTCAAGAATGTGAATGGCAGGGTGGCGATATCGAACAGGATATTTGAGTTATTGATGACGGATTACTTCATGGAAAAGGACATACGCAACGCAAAGCAGGTCAACGGCGTGCTGCAGCGCGACATCGTGCGCGACGGCAGATTCGACATGGAGCTCTGCCTGCGTAAATTCACCGAACACTACGCGGAGATATACAACGAAGGCGACACGGAGTTTTTGGAGCGTCACGGGCGATTGCTGTTTTTGTCGTATCTGAAACCGCTTATCAACGGTCAGGGGTTCTATCACATTGAAAGCCAGTTCACCGATCTGCGGCGAATGGATATAGCGGTAGATTTCGGGCGGCAGCAATTTATCATAGAATTGAAGTTGTGGCGAGGCGAGCAGTATCGGATGGAAGCGTATTCGCAGCTCTGCGGATATCTGGAGAGCAAGCGCGCAAATACAGGATATATGCTGACGTTTGATTTCAGAAAAGAAAGCGGTAAAGTGCGGAGGGCAGAGTGGGTAGAAACGGGCGGCAAGCGTATATTCGACGTGATTGTTTGAAACACGGAACGGCATATTTTCAGCCTTGACGAGATAATCTAACGCGCCGAACACGCCCAGCTGCCGGAACTTGAGGTATACCGCAGCCATGAAAAAGGTTAATCCAACTCATGCAGGAGCTTATTGATAAAGGCAATACTGTTACTGATTCCCTCATTGTCCGCTAATATCTCTAATAAGCTCAAGAGATAACGGCGTTGATATTATTACAACCGCAAGAGAACTGCTGATACCGTGCATACTAATTGAAGACCAAGTATTAGACACAACATTAACGATTTTTAACGGTTCGGAATCTATGCCGATTTCTTCTTTTACTTCTCTGACAGCGGCATGAACAAAACTTTCACCAAGTTCAATACACCCGCAGGGTATGCTCCATTTATCGCTGCCCATGCGTTTTACAAGAGCCATTTTTGCTCCGTCCGTTACCATAACGGCAACACCCGGAATAGGATTGTGATAATAAATAAAGCCGCAATTCGGACAGCTTTCCCGCATTTCCCCGTATACCATTGATGTTGTACATTTGGTCGCGCATTTACAGCAAAATAAATTATCCATACCGGTTTCCTCCCGTTTATTCCATACTTCCCGCATAACTCCGCGTTATTTGCGGAATATGCAGAATATCATGTTCATTATATTCGTCGAACAGCTCGTTCAACTCTTTTACGAATCCGCGATACTGCTCAGGTTCGCCATCTTCCCGCGGAGCATACGACGCCGATAAATTCCCGCCAAGAAAATTTTCGCGGCTCTCGTAGAAATCATTTTTAAAAGTTTTATACTCGTATATACCGTTTGCATAAAAATCAGAATATTCATCGAGATTGCCGCTTTTTTGCTGACCGCTTTTGTCGTGGATACGGTATTTCGCGATTATATCGCCGCTTTTGCGCGTTATTTCGCTGTCACTGTCTATGTTGTTCCATATGATAACGACTTTACCGCCGGGTCTTAAAATTCGCTGGCACTCCTGTTTAAATGATTTTCTGTCGAAATAGTGGAACGCTTGCGCCACCGTGATAAAATCGACGCTCTCATCATCAAGACCCGTATGTTCTGCTGCGGCGTTGATCGAAACAAAGTTTATATATTCAGATAAATCTTTTTTTGACGTTTCACGCATATCTTCGTTGGGTTCGACCGCATAGACTTTGCTGCCGCGTTCTAATAAAAGCCGGGTGAAGATGCCCGTACCCGCGCCAACATCCGCTATTACACTTTCTTCGGCGAATACGATTTCGGAATATAAATAATCAATCAATTCTTTCGGATATGACGGGCGGAACTTTTTGTATAGAGCCGCTTTACCTGTGAATAGTTTTTCGTTCATTTTTCTTCTATTTTTATCATATAAAATCATTCATAGCCATTTATTCGGATAACTTAGATCTTCGCTCCATGATTCCAATTCTTCGGCGAACTCCCTTATGCTTACCAACCCTGATGCCCATAAAAATGCCCTGCTTAATTCTGAAATCTCGTTGAGCGACATCCAGCGCACCTCGACCAACGAATGCGTTTTTCCTTCTTCCGGGTCATATCCCAAACACGGTGTTTGACTGCCTATATCAACATGATAAGCATAGAAGAAATTAGAATCGTCATATGGATCCGCATATTCGCTGGTTTTCTTGATAATCGTACCTTTTACATTACATTCTTCCTGTAATTCTCTGACGGCGGCTTGTTCCGGTGTTTCGCCTTTTTCTATGCCGCCGCCCGGACTGCAATACCATTCCGTATCGCCTTGTTTATGTTTTACCATTAATATCTTGTTGTCCCTGACGACCAAACATTGCGCTCTGCCTTTATAAATCATTTCATAACCTCAAAAAAAATTTTATATCAATGTTAAAATCCGCTGCAAATATCATAGCGAAAACCGTTCTTTTATCATTTTCGCAACTATTTCCGGCGATAACTCGGAATTATCTATCTTTATATAATTATCAAAAGTAATTTCTCCGTCACGGCTGACTAATCGGTGATTCGCTTCTTCGTGGAGTATAAGACCAGTCGAAAATTCGATATTGCGTTTCGATGCCTTATGTTGCTGCCGATTTTCTGTTTTGTTACGTTCAAGCCTAATCTCCTGAGGCGCAACTAACTCCACGTAATAAATATCAGCGCCATCTTGCCGGAAAATATCAACGAGGCTGTCGAGATATTCCCCGTCTGATTGACTGTCAAGCGACCACATGAATGTAAAAATCATGCCGTATAAATCAGATTGGGCAAATTCTTCAAATATAACTTCCCGGATTTTTCTGCACGCTTTACCATTTCTGTACCCGAAAATTTCTATGACCGGTTCAATATCCATGTGACCGTGATAAAGCCGCAAATCCGTTATCTTCATGAGTTCCTGCCCAACGGTCATTTTACCTACAGCACCCGCGCCAAATATGATTATTAATTTCATAATTTGCCTCTTATTTTTCCAAATGATAGTCAAGAAAAGTATCAATAACCGCATTCACCGCAACGCAGCTAAATCCGTGACCGCCGCCGAATACGCAGTGCATTGCCACAGGGACTCCCGCCGCTTCGAGCGCGTCGCGCAAATATATGCTCTGTTTATACGGCACTACGTCGTCTGCGTCGCCGTGGATTATCAAAAACGGCGGTTCAGTCCCGTTAATATATGTAATAGGGTTAGCGGCTGCCGTTCTCGCCATGCCTTGTTTGCTGAATACATAAGCCCCGAGCAACTGTGATTGCACAGAATCAGGGTCAGATAATCCTTTGTCAGCTTCTAACAATCCGGGCCATTCTTTGCCCAACGCTGTCGGTCCGTAATAATCCACTACTGCCTGCACGGAACAGTCCGCTCCGTCAGGCTCCCAGTCAGCGTGACCGCTTGACGTTCCCATCAGAGCTGCCAAATGCCCGCCCGCCGAATCTCCCGCTACAGCTATACGTGCGGCGTCATAACCGTATTTGCCGGCGTTTTGCCTGAGATATACCAGCGCGTCTTTGCAGTCGGTTATATTGGCGGGGAAAATACCCTGATTCGTAAGCCGGTACTCGACAGAGGCGAGAGCGTACCCGCGTTCAACCTGCCACAGCATAATGGGCGATTTTCTATCGCCGTACATCCACGCCCCGCCGTGTATCCACATAATAAGCGGCGGATTTGTTTCGTTTTCGGGCATATATAAGTCGAGATATAAGTTTATGCCGTCGATTTGTTTGTATAATATATCCATGTGTTTTTTCATTTTGCTTCACCTTTCAATTATTAACGTTGGTTTATTTCATTATTATTGCACCATAAACATTGGGAAAGTGGTTTACTTTTGCGTCAAAAACAATTAATATGCATGGAATAGTTCCCCGCGTAATTCTCGAAAGTGCCTTCTCGATAAACCAATATCCTCGTCGCTGTCTTGTCTATGAAAAATGTATCGTGGCTTACGAATATGACCGTCCCCGGAAAATTTATCAGGGCGCACTCCATGCTTTGTATCGACGTGATGTCGAGGTGGTTCGTCGGCTCGTCGAGCAGTATCGTGTTGCACCCCGAAAGCAGGCATTTCGCCAAGGCCACCCGCGCTTTCTGGCCGCCGGACAAATTGCCGATCTGATCCGATATCGTGAAATCCGAAAAACCGAAAAGTTTCAAGAATCTGTTCACTTTCTTGCGCTGCGCCCCGTAGGCCTCGCCGTATATATTGATATTGTGCGTCACCGTGTCGTTTTCGTCCAATTCTTCCAATATCTCGTTGAAATATATCATTTTTGAGCCGGAGGCCCAGGATATTTTGCCGGTGAAAGGCTCTATTTCGCCTGTCAGCGTCTTGATAAGCGTGGATTTTCCGCAGCCGTTGCGCCCGATGACCGCCATGCGCTCCCCGCCGAACAGTTCAAAGCTCACCTCTTCGAAGACTATGTTGTCGCCGTACTGCGCCGATATATTTTCGACATTCAATATCTTGTTTGGCACATGGCGGCCCTGATAAAGCGAAGTGACTATCGTTTCGGCGGGAAGCGGCGTTATCTTTTTTGTTATGCCTGACACTTGTTTTTCGAGTTTGCCGCGCTCCCCCTTGCTTTTAATCAACTTCTGCAATTCCGCCCTGTCTTTTATCGCGTTTTCCTCCATGATGAGCAGTTCTTCCTCATGGACGAACTCGCGTTCGATCTCTTTGCTTTTCAGCTTTTTTTGCCTGATGTATTCCGAATAGCCGCCGCTATACTCATAAAGCCTGTTGTTTTCTATCTCGACTGTTCTTGAAGTCACTGCGTCGAGGAAGCTTCTGTCATGCGAAACCGCGATGACTGCGGCCTTGCTTTTTTTTATCCATTCCGCAAGCCAGCTCACGCCCTCCGCGTCGAGGAAATTCGTCGGCTCGTCCAATAAAATGACATCGGGGTCCTGTATCAATAGCAGCGCGAGGCTCGCCCTGTTGCGCCATCCGCCCGAAAGCAGCATTATGGGCATTTGCCGGTGCTGCTCGCTGAAATTCAGCTTGGACAATACCGTCGCTATTTTATATTTATAGTTCCAGCCGTCGAGCGCGTCCATTTCGGCGAATAATTTCATCTGCCTGCCGATGAGCGTTTTCAATTCTTTTTCGTCCGCGCAGCCGGATATTTCGGTTTCAAGCTGTTTTAGTTTGCTTTCAAGCTCATGCACCCCATAAAACTCTTTGTCCAAAATATCCGATATGCACTCGTCTTCGACAAGCTCCGAAAATTGCGAAAAATAGCCGAAAGACAAATTTTCATCGATTTCTATGGCGCCTTCGTCGGGCCGCTCCTGCGCTAAAATCAATTTGAAAAACGTAGTCTTTCCGCTCCCGTTTTTTCCCACCAGCCCTATTTTTTCGGATTTGCCGGCTCTGAAAGATATGTTGTGCAGCACCGTCTTTGCATCATATTTTTTGGTTACCGAATTCATTCTTATGAGGCTCATAAGCAAATATTCCCCTTTGTTTTGTCCATTATGCAATTCCCGCTTTTTTGATTTTTCGGTATTACGCTTGCATTATACCCCAAATATCAAAAAAAATCAAGATTTTTGTTTCTATTTTTTATTTTTCCGGCAAAACAAACAAAGTGCGCAAGAAATATCTAAAAAACGCCAAATGGCGAACACACGGAGGCGGCGGCTATGACAAGAAACAAATTCGAATCCGGAGGTTTAACCGCAGGCGAAGCCCGGGCGCTCCAGGCGAAGCATGGCAAAAACGAAATTTCCGCGCAGAAAAATGAAAGTTTCGTGAAAAAAGTATTCGGCATAATTGCCGAGCCGATGTTTCTTCTGCTCATCGGCGCGGCAACAATTTATTTCATTCTTGGCGAGCCGCTGGACGCTCTGATTATGCTTGCCTTTGTCGTCGGCATAATAAGCATTGAGATCATTCAAGAATGGAAAACGGATAAAACGCTGAAAGCGCTCAAAGACTTGTCCGCGCCGCACATCATGGTTTTGCGCGACTGCAAAGAAATGAAAATCGCAAGCGCCGACCTTGTGCCGGGCGATATTATGATAGTGCATGAAGGCGTTAAAATACCCGCGGACGGCTATGTGCTCAAGTGCAGCGACCTATGCGTGGATGAATCCTCGCTGACGGGCGAAGCTGAAGGCGTTTGGAAAGTGGCTTGGAAAGTCGCCACCGACGGGACAAAGAAACCCAACCATTACTGGCGCAACGATTACTGCCATGCCGG
>WRJC01000052.1 GCA_009782405.1 Oscillospiraceae bacterium | reverse complement strand
CCTGATGTCGAACCCGTTGAGCGTGATCACCCCCTCCGTGGGGTCGTACAGCCTGCACAGCAGCTTGATCATCGTGGTCTTCCCGCTGCCGTTCTGGCCCACCACCGCCATGCGCTGCCCGATCTTGAACTTGAGGCTGAGGTTTTTGAGCGCGTATGTCTCGCTCCCCGGGTATTTGAAGCTCACATTCCTGAACTCTATCTCGTACTCCCTGTCACGCCGCTTCTCCACCGGTATCCTCCCCTGCTGCATTTTATTGGGTATGTCAAAAAATTGGAAATATCTTTCGAGGTATTTGTTGTTTTCCACGAGCATTTGCACAGAACCGATAATACCGACGAAAGAACTTATAACCATGATTATGCAGCTTACATATTTTGTTATGTCGCCTATTGCCACGCTTCCGGCGACGCAAGCCAAAATTACGAATATATAAGTTGCTATTCTGAGTGTGTCCGTTGTAATGCTGTTGAATAGATTATATTTCAATCCTTTCTTTGCTGTCGAAACGCTGATGTCATTGGAAAATTTATAAATATTATCCTGCTCATTTGCGACAAATTCTTCCATTGAGTACAAGCGGGTGTCTTTGCCTGCGTTGTAATCGTAACAATAATTATCGTAAAAATTATAAAATCCGTTGACAGGCGCGAAACTGCTGTACATATCCGAATATATCTTATTTGATTTTTTTGCGGAAAAATAGTTGGCAAAAATAACCGCCGCAATCATCGCAAATATAATTGATTTTGATGTGATCGATATATTTGGATTCGCAAATAAATTAAAGGTCAGCGCCGCCGCCAAAATTATGTTTATAATATTTTTTATAAATATTCCGGCGTTATAATACAAATAAAATACATTGTAACCTGTTTGCGTTTCTATCTTTATCCGCTCAAACAGTATGTTTACCTCTCTGCTTTCCATATTTTCATAATCCATCGCCATGTTTTTTTCGGACAAAACCATGCTTCTGCCTTTGAAAAATTGATTTTCGTGGTAGTTTTTCAGATGGCCGAGCCCGGAAAGCGCAAGCGATAAAACCATGTTTGCCCCGACGGTTGCCAGAACATATAAAATCAATGTGTTTGCGTTTCTATTCCCTGCAAGTTCATTGATGATTCTTGCAGCCATATATATATTCACATACGGAGTGAGCGGATTTATCGCTTCTATTGTCAAATACAGTACGACAAATCCTTTATCCATTTTCATCAGCGCGGCCAAGCCCCGTTTTATCATGGAAATATGATACTTTATATTTTTCATGGTCATGCCCCCCCTTTTTCAATATTTTCATTGTAGTAATGGCTTTGCACTTCAAATAAATATGCGTATTTGCCGTTTTGCCGCATCAATTCTTCATGCGGGCCGACTTCGGCGATTTTGCCGTCCTCCAAATATATAATCCTGTCGCAGAAACGGGTTGACGCGAGCCTGTGCGATATATAAATAGACGTTTTGTTTTTTGTGAGTTCATTATATTTTTCATACATTTCGCTTTCGGCGATCGGATCGAGCGCGGACGTAGGCTCGTCGAGAATCAATATCGGCGCATTTTTGTACATTGCCCGCGCAAGCAATAATTTTTGCTTTTCGCCGCCCGACAGATCAATCCCGTTTTCGTTCAGCTGTTTGTCGAACATGCTGTCAATGCCCCTGTCAAGTTTATCTATTTTATTATCCAAGCCGGCGAGCTTGATACACTCGGTCACTTTTTCCCTGTTTGTATGTTCGGTTATTTTGCTTGAAACTGTGTTCGCTATCGAAACGGGCAAAAAATGAAAATCCTGAAATACCACCGAAAACATCGAATAATAGTCATAGATATTGTATTCGTTCATATCATGCCCGTTTATTTTTATATTGCCGTTTGTAGGATTATATAGCCCGCATATATTTTTTATCAATGTCGTTTTGCCCGCACCGTTCAGCCCCACCACCGCAATTTTTTCGCCCGGTTTTATTTTGAGCGATATATCGGATAAAGTATCTTTATCGTTTCCCTCGTATCTGTATGACACATTTTGAAGTTCAATTTCGCATGGCTTATCAAAATCCTGCAATTCACAGCCTTTGTTTTTGTTGTTCTTTTCAGGATAATCCAAAAAATCGCGCAAATCGCATACATTGAGCGACGTGCCGTTTATCGCTATAAATCCGTTGAAAATACCTCCGACCAGCCCCGCGAAACTTCCGACCGCCCCGAAATACAGGATAAATTCGTCAACTTTTATGCTGCCGTTTATCGCCATGTAAATCAAAATCGCATACGCGAATCCGTCGCGGAGCAGAATAAGCAGGGCATCTACGATATTTGAGATATAGTATCTTCCCGCGAATTTTCTGTCCCATTGCAGGCGCTCTTTCGTCAGAGCTTTATACATATTGGCAAACCATTTGTTCATGCCGTATAAGCGGACTTCTTTTGCGCTGTCGAATGCGCCGCTGTTTTCGGCGATATACCACATTTTTTTGTCAAGTAGCGATGTGTCGCCGCGGTGTTTGTGCTGATAGTTCTGAATCGCTTTGATGATAAAATAATTTATCAAAGCAGTAAAGGTGAGCAGGACCGCGATCCACGGGCTCGCAAAAGAGATTATCGCGCCAAACAGAAAATATCCGAGCGCGTTTGTCAAAAGTTGCGAGATATTTCTCGGCATTGCGCTAAGGCCTGAATCTGTGCCGCTCATCCACAGCATGCCTGTAGCGCGGGACATCATCAATTTGTATTTTGACGATTCGGTATTTTCATAATCCGTGTATAACGCTTTTTTCTGCGTCAAAAACCGCACCGCAAAATTAAATTTTGACGTGGCCGCATACATATATGTGGAAATGACCCGATTGAAAATGTTGATCGCGGCGATAACAAGCCCCAAAATGCCCACCGATAATATTATACGGTTTGTTTTTGCGCCGCCCATTATCCCGGAAATTACAAGTTTCGGCAGATAAATGTTGCAAAACTGCATTCCGAGCGATAACGGTATGAGCGCGGTTAAAAATATAAAGAACATTTTGCTGTGCTTCCATTGCAGCCCAGTTATATAGATTACATTGCCAACAAGCGAGTGCGTGGGTTTTTCTTTTTTTGCTTTTTCTTTTTTCATAAATTTATCACCTCGCGGACTATTGTATCACATCCACGCAAAATAATCCGCGCTTTTGGTACGAAACGCGGATTTTTTGACACGAAACGCAAAAAACATATTTATATCATAGCGGCAGCATCGCTTCCGTCGCGAACACGCCTTCCTCGTTCTGGCGGTTTATGTGCCCGCCATATTTTTTCGCGATCTTGTCTATCCTGACAAGCCCGAATCCGTGATTTGCGCCCTTCGACGAGATATGCCCCGCGTCCCTGTCTATTTTGCCGCTCATCGCGTTTGTGACCGATATATACAGATACTCGTTGAATATATCGATATACACGCGGATAATCCTGTCTTTTTCGTCGAGTTTAAGGCTCGCCTCCATAGCGTTGTCGAGAAGGTTGCCGATGACGATGCATAAATCTATTTCCGACACAGGCAGCGCTTTCGGGACGACGGCTTTTGCGTCCACTTTGATTTTTTTGTTTCGAGCGAGCGATATTTTGCTGTTTAAAATGGCGTCCACCATGATATTCCCGGTTTTGAAAACCGTGTCCACGCTTGCCAGATCATTGTCAAGCTTGCTCAGATAATCGTCTATCTCCGCGTTTTGCCCAAGCGCGCGGTGGGCTTTCATGGTCTGTATGTGATTGTGGTAGTCGTGCCGCCAGCCGCGCATCTGGCTGTATATGTTCTGCACTTCGTCGCAGTGCTTTGCGATCAGATCGTTTTGGAAGGCGAGTATTTTTTTGTCGAGCGTCTTTGATATATGCCAGCGCACAAACAAAATTATGCCCGCGACAAGCGCGCACGCGCATAAAAATAATATGATATATGCGGCTATGCCCATTGATCCGCACCCCTCTCGCCTTTGAAGTAGTTTATGAATGCTTTGTACAGCTCTTTGTATATATTCCGGCCAAGCGATATCGTTTCGCCGCTGTCCAGCAAAACCTCGGTTTTGGAAATGTATTTTATATGCTTTAGCATGACTATATACGAACGCTGGCATCTGAAAAAGCTGTTGTCGAGCTCTTGCTCGATTTTGCCTATGTTCTGCCGGACTTCATATCGATTGTCAATGGTTTTGACTGCCACAAGATTTCGCAGCGCTTCGATGTATATGATATCGTCAAATGAAATCCTGTGGTCTTTTCCGTTTGAATTTACGATCAAAAACCTTTTTGATTCGGTCATGTTTTTATACGCCTTGGTCAAAACTTCATAAAATTTATCTTCTTTTATCGGTTTCAACAGATAGTGCAGCGCCGATACGTCATATCCTTCCGATATATGGTCCGCGAGCGCGGTGATAAATATTATCGCGGCGTTGTCGCCGGACAAACGCAGTTCCCTTGCGAGCTCGACGCCGCTTTGCCCGCCCATTTCTATGTCGAGCAGCAGTATGTCATATTTTTTGCCTCCGGCAATTTCGAGTTTGAGATTCTCCGCAGATCCAAACATTTCCGCTTGAATCTGCAAGCGGTTCTCTTCGGCCCATCTCCCGGCGATAAATTTTATGTATTGCGACTGTTCTTCTTTGTCTTCGCAAACCGCGATTTTTATTTCCATGGCAACTTCCTTCTTATTTCCAGCGTTCTACCATATAGTGGCAAGCTGACCGTTTTCATCGGGGATGATCCCCTCGATGTAAAAGTCGTATCCGCCGCAAATGTTTTTATACTCAGCGGTTTTATGCGTATTTGCATATTCTTTTCCGTCGGAAATGCCGTTATATGCAAACCTTACGCATGAATGCGTCACATAAACGCAGATTTCATTCTTTTCGCCGTTCATGTCCGATGCGGAGAAGATGAATGTATATATGATCGGTTCATCAAATGAATCCGTCTCGATATATTCGCAGTTTTCCAAAATTTTCATGAAACTGTCAAGGGGGGAAATCCTTATATCGCTGTTGCGGTTGGGATTTACCGGATAATATATATCATTTCCCCTTGATATTTTCGCGTCCGTTCTGCTTTCGTAAATTAATTCATACGTCATATTGCCGCCGGAGATATTTTTTATTATGTCATCAAATTCAAACCGGGAATTTGCGGATTCCGGGCCGGGCAACGCGGGTTGCGTCGGTTGTTCAGGTATTTCATGTACAGTCGGTTCCGGTGAATGCTCCGGCTTGGAATTCGCGTCCAAACCCATATCTTCAACATAAAAGAAACAGCCGTTTTCATGCACAAGCCAGCCTATATCTCCTGCGAACATGGAACTGTGCCCGCCGCCATCGGATTCGTGGTAATCCTCGTAAAGTACCCTGAATTTGTTGTCAATTACAAAATCGCCGTTTTCGTCCACTACCGCATATGTGTAGCCGTCTTCTCTCTCTTCCAGTTTTGCATTTATGACAAAAACCGCGTCATAATCGCAAAAAAACGGTTCCGATTTATAGATTTCCTTGACATCGGAATTATCGGTTATGTCCAAAACGCATAAATGCGAGCAATGTTTGCCATCGATCTGCCTGGAATACGAATAAACGAGATATTTTTTCCCGTCCGCCTCGTACAAATCATTGCGCACGACTCCCCGTTTGCCCGAACCCTCGCCTATTTCGTATTCATATATCCCGTCTGTGATTATCGTATCGTAAGTCGCCTTGTTTTTGTACACCCTGAACGGGCTTATATCGCTGCTTCCCACTCCCGACATATCCGTATATTTGCCGTAATTTTCGCCGTTTAAAAAGTCCAGCGCGCTTGCGCCCCATTTTGATTTGTCGTCCGAGACTTCAAATTCGGCTTCAAGGAGGTAATTTTTGAGAGTTTCGCCGCGTCCCGTGCTAAAATCCGTTTTGATTTTGTATGTGCCAAAAGCGAGACTGTCGGCGAAGGATTCAATCCAATATATATGGTTACGGGTTTTTCCGGGACGGACGGGATACCCGGGTAAATTCCAGCCATAACTGCCGCCTGATGTGCGGATCACGGGGAAAAATTCATCCCCCTGTTTTTTGTACAGCTGCCACGGTTCGCCAAATGTAAGCTCTTCGTCCGTATTATTTTCCCAGTAAACCAATATCCGCATTGTATCGGGCGAATAAACATCGAACTCCGTTCTCATAAAAACGCCATCGTAATATTCCATGCTGCCGTAATGTTCGTTTATGCGATCGATCATTTCGCTCAATTGCCCGCCGGAATCGGCTCCGTTCATGGCGCAGCCGGCAATTGCCGCAACGCCTGCAAGAGCCGCAAAAATCATGATCAATTTTGAATATTTTTTGAAATTCAACATAACTTCACCCACCTCTCGATTATTCTGGAACTTTATTCCATTATACATAAAAATATTATTTTTGTCAAGCATTTCGGATTTGCCAATCACAGCGGCGTTTGCAAGCGGACAAAAAAGATTGGTGCGGAGTTTTTGGAATGCATAAAACCGCAATAATCACATAATTTACGGTTTTACAATCTTACGGCTAATCCTCGTCGCCGGGGATTTCCCCCACGGGTCTTTCAATGTTTGTTCGGCGAGGTCGCTTTGTGGAGGCGTGAGCCGTTTTTGAAAATTGCTTGTTTTCTTCGTCAATGCTTGACGTTCATACAATCCGTTTTCGATTTGTTCTTTCAGTGTATCAACCGTCCAGCCCGATTCACTATTGCGTTCGGCATACCATAAAAATACATCGCGGTCTTTTATTTTATCCAAGAGCGCGTTGCTGTGTGTCCATGTCAATTGTGCAGTTAGCGACTGCACCATTTCAGTTTCAGGAAAAGTCTTTGCAAACTTCGCCATGTATTTCAAATTACGAACCGAATAACCTTTTGCTTTTGGAAAATCGAGCTTGATGTCGCGGGCAAGATTTTCAACAAATTTATTGCCCCACACGCTGTATTCATTTATAACCTTTCCAATGTTCCAGTACAGCAAAAACAATTCGCTGTTCGCGGCAAACAGTACGCGATGCTGCGCCGCTCTTATCCGCGTCTTGATGTCGTTCGCAACAGAAAGATATTCGTTGTTGTTGATAAGCATATTATATCTCACTCATCTTTCACTTATTCTTTACTTTAAAGTCCATAATACCACACCACGAGCCGGTTTGTCAATCACGAATTATTCGGGATTTATGCGGAAATTTCGCCGTAAATAAACTTTCTTGAAAAAAATACCTTGCATATGTGGAACATTATTGCCATTTTCACGTCTGATATAAAAATAAATCATAAAGAAGGATTATATTATGAAAATTTCAAAAATATTGGTAGCCGCGCTTCTTCTCGCGTCATTCGCCGCGAATATGGCGAGCTGCGCCTCGAGCGTGCAAGCCGCCGACTTGATGAAGGATATATCGCCAAAACAGGCGAACGGCAAGCCTGCCGACGACGCTTTTATCGGAAGCATGGCGGAATTTTCGGTGGAATTATTCAAAAAGAGCATCACGGACAAAAAAAACTCGCTCGTTTCGCCGCTGTCGGCAATGCTCGCGCTTGCCATGACCGCCAACGGGGCAGAAAGCGAAACGCTAACGCAAATGGAAAAGCTGCTCGGCGGCGGAATTGCGCTAAGCGAATTGAATGAATATCTCTACAGGTACATCAAGGGGCTGCAAAGCGAAAGCAAATCGAAATTGGGCGTCGCCAATTCCATATGGTTCCGCGACGAAAAAGACCGTTTGCGCGTCGAATCCGATTTTTTGCAGAAGAACGCCGATTACTACAACGCGGCCGCATATAAGTCCGCTTTCGACGTCCAGACCGTGAAGGACATCAACAACTGGGTAAAATCGAACACCGACGGAATGATCGACAAGATAATCGACGAAATAAACGATAGTGCCATGCTGTATCTCATCAACGCCGTCGTGTTTGACGCGGAATGGCAGATTGTGTATTACAAGGAAAATGTGCGAAAGGGCGATTTCACGGATATAAACGGAAAAACGCAGAACGTCGATTTTATGCACTCCAACGAATTTCAATACATCGATGACGGCAAAGCGACCGGGTTTATCAAGCCGTATTACGGCAATCATTACAGTTTCGCCGCCCTGCTGCCTGGTGATGATGTCAGCATAGAATCCTACATAGAATCGCTCACGGGGACAGATTTCATCAACGCGATCAAGAACGCTGAAAATACCACCGTATATGCCTCCATGCCGAAGTTCGAGTATGAATACGAGATACAGATGAATGATGCATTGAAAATTCTCGGCATACCCGACGCTTTCGAGGCGAACAAGGCAAATTTCAAAAAAATGGCGACTTCAAGCGACGGAAATATTTATATAGGCGAAGTCCTGCACAAGACATATATTTCAGTTGACGAGCTCGGCACAAAAGCGGGAGCGGTCACAAGCGTCATGATGAATGCCGGAGGCATGCCGCTCGAACCAAAAACAGTCAGGCTCGACCGGCCGTTTGTGTACGCGATCATCGACAACGCGACGAATCTGCCTGTTTTTATCGGAACGGTCATGACGGTCGGCTGACATCAGCTTTTGCTTTTGTTTTTTTGCGCGGCTTCTCTTGACTTTTCGCGCCCTTTATGATAATATGGAACTGCTGTGACCTGCTCCCACCACTTAACGCCTGACGGCGATTGAAGCGGGGGCTTCTCGCCCAAGAACCCTACTGGATTCAGTATCAACGAGCTAACCCCGCAGAGCCCTGCGGTTCTGATCATGTATGTGATTGTGCTAAGCCATCACCGTCATCATTCTGACAGCCTCGTTTCTGATGTTCACGGCGGCGTTTACATCTCTGTCGTGGAGAACGCCGCAATCGGGGCAAATCCACTCACGGACGGACAGATCCAAATCGTCGTTGATGTAGCCGCAACCCGGCGTGCTGCACTTTTTGCTCGAGGGAAACCATTTGCCTATCGTTATCATGTGCTTCCCGGCGTCTTCGAGCTTGTATCTGAGCAGCGTCCGAAACATGCCCCAAGCGTTGTCCGCGACGGACTTGCCGAAGTTGAGCGACTGCGACATAGCTCTCATGTCCAGATCCTCCACGCCGACCAGATCGTAGGAATTGGCTATCTTCCTACTCTCTTTGTGCAGGAAATCTCTCCGCTGGCTCGCTATCTTCTCGTGCAGTATCGCTATTCTGTGCTTCTGCCTGCGCCAGTTGCTGCCGTGCTTGAGCATCTTGGACAACGCCCGCGACATTCGTCTCAGCTTGTCCAGCTTCCGGCGGTAGTATCTCGGGTAATTCGGTTCGTTCCCCTCGCTTGACACGTATAGTTCAGCCATGGAAAAATCAAGCCCGACTGCGCTGTTGACTTCGGCTGGCTCAATGATTTGCTCATACTCATACAGTATTGAGACGTAGTATTTCCCCGACGGCGTCTGGCTGATCGTTGCAGACTTCAACGCATAGTTTTCCGGTATTTGCCTGTGCTGCTTTATCTTCACGGCCCCCACTTTCGGAAGTCTCAAGCAACCGTCCGACAATTCGATATTGCCATTCACATTGTTTGTTGTGTATCTCTTGCGGTTCTTATGCTTGCTCTTGTATTTCGGAAAACCTACGGCAGGCTGTTTGAAAAAATTGGCGTACGCCCTCTGTAAGTTCATCTGCGCGTTCGCCAACGCGAGGCTGTCCACCTCTTTCAGAAACTCATATTCCGATTTGTATTGCGCCGGCGTAGTGTTCAGTTTCTCTTTTGTTTCGTTGTAGTGCGCTATCTTGTCCCCCAGCATCTTGTTGTAGATGAACCTCACGCACCCGAATGTCTTGGTAAACATCACGCGCTGCTCTGCGTTCGGGTATATCCGGAATTTGTACGCTTTATTCATCTCCGCCACCTTGGCTTTCTATATACTGCTTCAGTATGTCGAGCGGTGCGCCGCCTGCCGTAATCAAGCAAAAACTCGAAGCCCAAAAGTATTCCCGCCACAGTTTTTCGCGTATCTCCGGATATTCCTTTTTGATCAGTCGGCTGCTTGCGCTCTTGTATGCGTTGATGAACTTGCTTATCTCAGTCTTCGGGTGCGCTTTGAACAGTATGTGTATATGGTCTTGGTCATGATTCCATTCCTGCAACGTTATTTTGTACGTCGGCGCGATATACTCGAATATTTCTTTTGCCCTTTTGGATATTATATCGTCTATGACTTTTCGGCGGTATTTCGTGACCAACATAAGATGATAATGCAACAGAAACACCGAATGTGCATTTGTATCTAACTCTAACATATAATCAACTCTTTCTTGTTTAAGGCTGATTATATTATATCATAGAAAACAAGTTTTGTCAAGACTTTTTTCAGGATTTTCCGACAATTTTAGACAAATCAATAGGAAAGGTTTGTTGCAATTCATCTCTCCGCTTTAGAAGCGGGAGACTTCTTGCAACGTTCAGTTAAATTTTATCGAGGAGGGAAAAACAAGTGAAAAAAAACATATTGGGAAAAACCGGCATGGAAATCGGCGCGGTGGTTTTCGGAGGCATCGTCGTCGGGGGGGAGAGCCCGGAAGATTGCGCCCGGTACGTGTCGTATGCGGTCGATAAGGGCGTGAATTATTTCGACGTGGCCCCAAGCTACGGGAACGCGGAGGAAATGCTCTCCCCCGCCCTCGCCCCATACCGAAAAAGCGTATATCTGGCCTGCAAAAGCACAGTCAGGGATTTTGGCATAAAAGACGAATTATATAATTCCCTGAAAGTGCTGAAAACCGATTATTTCGACGTATACCAGCTCCACGGGCTGTCGGGCCAGGACGATATCGACAAAGCTTTCTCGAAAAACGGCGCGATGGAAGTTTTGGTGCGCGCAAAAAGAGACGGCTATATCAAAAACATCGGGATAACCGCGCACGACGAATACGCCGCCATCCAGGCTTTGGCGTACTATGATTTCGCTACGGTGATGTTTCCGATCAACTGGGCGCTGAATATGGACAAAAAAGTCGGCGACAAACTGATAAACATATGCAAATATCAAAACAAGGGCGTATTGGCCATCAAGGCGCTCGCCCATCGCCTGTGGACCGGCGGAGAAGAAAACAAAAGGTTCCCGAAATCGTGGGTCAAAACTATTTACGATGACGACGCCTTGGCGAAAGCGGCGATAAAGTACACTTTTTCAAAAGGGGCGCACGCGATAGCGCCTCCCGGCGATTTCGAACAGTTTTCGTATGTCGTCGAGCATATCGACGAGTGCGCGGACACCCCGCCAAGCGATGCCGAAATGAAAATTTTGGACGGCGAACTCGAAAATGTCCGAAACCATCATATTTTCGGCTAAATCCCCACGACAATCTCCTGGCAATCGAAAACGCCCCCGTTTTTATTTACATCCAAAACAACGGATATTTCCTTAGCTTCCGGAATCCGGACCGATATCTCATATGTGCCGCAAAACGCCCTGCATTTGTATGTGCCGGTTTCATCGGTGGCGCCGTTTGCGTTTGTCCACCATTTCTCCCGGATGAGTTTTTTCAGCGCGTCATAGGCGGGCTTCGCCTTTAAGTCCTGCGTCACAAGGCCCGAGGGCGCCCGCAGCCAATTGCCGTCCGGGAAGTCCCACCATGTGATCGCCTCCACTTCGGGCGAACTGAAAAGCAGTGTGTAAAAATCTTTTACATATTCGGCCTGGGCGATATAATCCTCGTCCGCCGTGATCCATTCGTTGTCGTCGCTCACATGGAAATTGACTTCTTTGAGGCTTTTGCCGCTCAAAACCGACAACTCCGTGAAATGGAGGGGCAGCCTGTATTTTTTGTACCTGTCCAAAATATTTGCGGTTTCCTCGAGCGTCCAGGTTTTTGAGTGCATGTGGCTCTGTATGCCGATCGCCTTGATGCCCACGCCTTCTTTTTGTATCGCCTCGAGAAGCATTTCAAAATCGGGGGGGCTTACGTTGAAGTCGTTCAACACGAGATTTGCCCTCGGGTTCACATCCAATACCGCGTCGACGCAAAATTTCACGATATCCTTTTTGTCCGATTTCATCGCCCATTTTGCGATGGGGTTGTCAAACTGGCCGACCACGGTTATTTCGTTTAAAACATCCCACCAGCCCACTTCGTTTTCGAATAGCAGCATGATATCTTTTATCCTGTTTTGAAGAAGCTTTCCCACGTCGTCTTCGTCCGCAAGCCATTTGGGGCAAACGGTGTGCCATACGAGCGGGTGGCCTTTTGGCTTGATGTTGTTTTCTTTGCACCACTTAGCCATTTCCAGAAGTTTTTTGTGCTCCGTTTCCCCACGTTTCGGCTCATAGCTCCCCCAATAAAACGGGAGCGTGCCGTAATTTAATAGCTCGCTGAAAAGTTTTGTATACGTCTGGTTTTCAAAATCGTTTTTGTACTGTCCCGCCATGAAACAGTTCGCCCCGAAAAGGAACTGATGATTTTTCATTTTGACGGAAACCTTGGCGCCGCAGACCGGTTTTCCGTCTTTGACCGCTTTCACGGCGATATCTTTTTTGCGGAACAAATCGATCTTTTCCGCGGAATTTTTCAATATTTCCATTTTTGCAACCTCCCACTTAACAATAAATTAAAATCGCCTCCAAAAAACTCAGGCGCCCGGAATGGTGCGCATGGCGAGTATGGTCTCGCCTATCAGTTCCTCGAGCGGCATGCCGAGCTTCTCCGCGCCCTCGCGGATCGTCTCCCGCGAGCACCCTGCGGCGAACTTTTTGTCCTTGAACTTTTTGCTCACGCTGGACACCTCCAAGTCCGATACGCTCCTGCTGGGGCGCATCAGCGCAACCGCCCCGATCAGCCCCGTCAGTTCGTCTGCGGCGAACAAAACTTTTTCCATGTACGATTCGGGCTCATATGGAACGCCTGTCAGGCCGTAGCCGTGGCTCATGGCGCTGCGGATCAGGCTTTCGTCGATGCCCTCGGATCGCATGGTCTCGATTCCCCTGACGCAGTGCTCGTCGGGGTATAGCTCGAAATCTATGTCGTGCAGCATCCCCGCGACCTGCCAGAATTCCGTTCTGCCCGGGTCGTGCTTTGCGGCGAAATAGCCCAATACCGCCGACACCGTTTCGCCGTGCTTGATATGGAACGCTTCTTTGTTGTATTTGGCGAGCAGTTCCGAAGCCTGTTGCAAGTTTGGAATATATCCCATTTTATTACACCTCGCATATCTTTTTTTGTTTTCATTATACCAAAGCTGTTCGCCGCTGTCAAGCCTGTGGGCGGATCAGGGTGCATCTTTTTTTATTTTCATTGGCAAAACTGCAAAATATGTATTTCAGCGGAGAAAAAAACAATAATTTACAAAAAACAATTTTATTTGACCGGAATATCATGTACAATTTAAAATAAAAGAATTTATTTCAGCGGAGCATTTTTGTGAATTAAACAAATTTAACCCACAAAATCCACCAGAAGCAGAGGGTGCCATTGTTCTTGCTATTAAACAAGGTTGATACACGAATCATAAAAAGGGAATGAAAATAATACATGAATAGCAATAAGGAAAATCCGAGTGTAGGGAAAAAATTTCAATCTTTAACGGCAGAATTATTAAGCAAACATTTTGACAAAGATTTTATTTCAGAAATTGCGATTAATATTGGAAATCCTCTTAAAGCACATAAATTTGACCTTGTTTCAAAAGATAATAGTGTTGTGGTAGAATGCAAGTGTTATACTTGGACGGAAGGGCAAAATAATCCGTCAGCTAAAATGGCAACATTAAATGAAGCTGTTCTATACTTTAAGTTGTTGCCTGATTCATGGAAAAAAGTTATTGCTATGAAAAAATCCGTTCATCCCAGAAGAAGCAAAACATTAGCGGATTATTATAAACGCAGATATGAATTTGTACTTGACGGAATTACAATTATTGAAATTGATGTAGATACTCAAACAGTTAAAATTATTAAAGAATAATCGGCCAATAAAAGCTCAACCCCCAGGCCCCCTTCCTCGGAAGGGGGTGCCGTCCGCAGACGGCGGGGGTTGGGGCAAGAGTTGGGCAAGGAAGGATATAGATGGGAAAACGGCCATACAATCCAAGGCTCACGCCGACGGCGCGGGAACTCAGGACAAAAGCGACAGAACAGGAGAACCATTTGTGGTACGATTATTTGCGCGAGTACCGACCCAGATTCACGCGGCAACGGATCGTTGGGAACTACATACTGGACTTTTACTGCGGGAGCGCGAAACTGGGCGTTGAGATAGACGGGGCGCATCATTATGAGGCGCAGGGGATAGAGCATGACAGAATCAGGACTGAGTATCTTGAGGGGCTGGGGATAAATGTCATGCGTTTCACGAATAGCGATATCGACAAAAATTTCGGAGGCGTATGCGCGGCCATAGACGAAGCGGTGAAAGGCACAGGGGCGACCACCCCCCCAACCCCCGTCACTTCGTGACACCCCCTTCCGAGGAAGGGGGCTAGGGGATTGGAAACCTTTCGTGCGTGAATAGGGCTACAGAATTTGTGCTTTTTGTTTCAAGGTTCAACTTTTTTCATTATTTCAACTGCGGCTATATATCGTTCATCGGTTCTTATGGAATTGAATATCTTCGCATTATCAAAAATTCTTTGAATTGTAGCAGCGATTTTATTGGGTTTATTGGGTTTATGATCTTCCGAGATATTACAATCGCCGTATTCCAATCTGTTCACCATAAACGAAGTGTGGCGTTTTAATTCATGGGGCGTGCAAGACTTAATAAAATGCCCCGGCATTTCGGCGATATATGAAAGTGATTTTTCGGCATCGCCGATTTGCAAGTTAAAGCAGGCGAGATTATATAGATTATAAAATATCAGGCCTTCGCATGCAAAATCTCCGTCATTGTACAACAATTTGCGTAAATTTAAAGTAAATTCAAGTATTTTTATGCTTTTTTTTGCATCGGAATTCGGCGAAAATGCCATTTCGTCGGCAAACCTGCAAATTGCCTCTACATAATCACGAATACTGCTTTGAAAGTTTCTAATGCTTTCTTCGTCATCTTTGGGCAAACAATTGACGTATAATTCTTCTCTGCAATACCAGTGCTGAGGGTTCATGTCTGCGTATTTTTTTGAAATTTCCAAATCGCCCCGCCTTTTGTTTCCGCAAACGAAGCATAAAAACTGTATAGTTTGAAGACGCAGAAAATTATCCGCGCTCTCCCGGAGCAACCGTTCTCCGATTTCAATCATTTCGTTGTAGCTTTCATCTTCCTTGTATTTCCAGTGAAGCGAGGCCATCAAGGAATATAAAACAATGTGATTGTTGGGGAATTCTTTTTGCGCTTCGCGCCATAATGCAAGAACATTTTCATCGTGTTCATCCTGAGTGAACAGCTCCTCGCATTTTTTGTTATATTCATTGATTTTAGCCTTTATGCAATGTTCTTCCATGCCCAAAAGCTGGTCGGAAGTCACGTTGTAATAGAGCGCGATGGCAGGGATCAAAGTGATGTCGGGATAACCTTCGCCGCATTCCCATTTGCTGACTGACTGCACGGACATATTGAGGTGCTCGGCGAGCTGCTGCTGCGTATTGCCTTTTTGCTTGCGCAATTTTTTCAAATTTTCGTCAATGGATATGTTCATAAAATCACCCTTTTTCACAAAATAATTGCAAACCTTCCGTCATGATTTAATTATACCGTGAAATTGTTTGAAAATCAATAACCGCATTGTTGATTTGCGTTGAAAAAATCCACAGTCGATGGAATTGCGCTATATATCGTTCCTGTTTTCGTCCAGCGCTCGCATATCTGCGAACCCGAAATAATGATTTTTTCATCCTCGAACCGCAGCACTGTCGGCAGCCAGTCCACGTAAAATTCATTCTGCGATTTCGGGAAGAGTTTTCTTTTGTCTCCGCAAGGGTCGATAAATGACAGGCCGTCAACCCTCATCGCAAAGCCCAACGCTTCATTTGCGTAAACCCCGTTTTGCGGAAATGCGGCGGGGCCTGGCATGCGACTGACATCCAAAAACGAGAGCATCTCATCTTCGAGGCAAGCCCAGTTTCCCCCGGATATTTCAAGGCACAGCTTGTTCGCCGGAAATGAGCCAAACAGCCTTTCCGCCATGCCCGCGTAATCCCGCAGGAACTGCTTGAAGCTCTCCGCCCCGGGCGGCTTGCCTATGTAATATGGCTGGTCTTTGTCCCTGTTCCATAAATAATCCAAATAGGAAGTCCCCCGGTCTTTTTCGAGATAATCAATTGTCGCCTCGGCGTTGTCCCTGTATAAATAGATCAGGCATGGGTTTAGCGGGTGTATTATATCTAAAATTTGGTCAATGAAGTTTTGCAATTCTTCGTAAGGCCTGTTCTTGAGCAGAAAAGTGAAAATCTGGAACTGGAAAACCGCGCTGTCGATGATATAGACCTCGTCCCGGTTTCTCAGCGCCTTTTCGGTGAAGTGCGCCCACTTCTCCAAAGCGAATTTCTTGTATGCATCAAGGGGGAACTTCCAGACATCATGCTCCAAAAGCGCCTGATATACTTCTTCGTCGATTTCATCTTTGCAATTCCATTCGATTTCAGGCAGATGAATGCCCACGGTGCTTTCCCTGAACACGGCCATATTGCTTAGGATGCCGGCCGCTTTCGGGTATGCGGCCATAAATCTTTCATATTCGCCATGCGTAAAACCGGCCTCGTCAAAAAACAGGACCGGATGCGGCATAGCCACTTCATGTATCCACATCGCGCCTATATTGTTGCGTTCAAGCTGTATATGCAAAAACCGGGCATTCGTGGTTTTGCCCGTCGAGGGCAAGCCCTCCACCATGATCAGCTGCGTCTCAATCATTTTTTTGCCCCCGAACATAAAAAAATATGCGAAAACGCCCCGATTGATTATGGATTCAGGGCATGCCTCCGCTCTGTTATTGTCATTTTATACAATCCCCAAAAGACAAACAATCTAAAAGAACAAATTTTGTGTTAATAAATTGTGAAAATACAAAAACAACTAAAATATTTTCGGCGCTTGCCAAAACAGTTTTTGGAAGGGGAATCAACATGAAAAATTATTTCGGATAATTCCACACAAATTCTTGCCACGGGACGTCGAGGACGCCGTTCCTACCACCTATCGACCAATACATCGCCTTAATCCATTGTTTTCCCCTCGAACTCACGTTTTATACTTATATTTTTGAAAAAAGGGGTTGGCAGCAAGGCAAAACGGTTTGCCGGGTTGTTGTCAAAAATTTGAAAAACCCCTTGATTTTTTATTTTATTTGCGCTAAAATATATATAAATCAAATATTATATATTTTACGGAGGGAAACAAAAATGGCGAACAAAAAAATACCCAACATCGGCGTGCACCATCTCGCTTTGGCCTCGGCCGACTTCGACAAATCGCTGAAATTTTACACGGAGGGGCTCGGCTTCGAGACAGTCGCCTCTTGGGGCGAAGGAAACGGCAGGGCGGCGCTGCTCGACATCGGAAACGGAAGCCACTTCGAAATTTTCGCGAATGGCGACGCGAACGCGCCCAAAGACGCGAAATTCGTGCATTTCGCTTTCGCGACCACGAATCCCGACTTGGCGTACCAAAACGCGATCGCGGCGGGCGCGGCCTCGCAGATGGAGCCCAAGAGCCTCGAGATACCCGCAAGCCCCCCGATGCCGGTGAGAATAGCCTTCGTGGTGGGGCCCGACGGGGAAGTTCTGGAATTCTTCAAAGTTTTGTAAAAGGAGAGAGTGGCAAAGTGAAATCGATAATCGTGAAAATTCAGGTAAAGCCGGAGTGCGTGGACAAATTCAAGGAGATCACCTTCTATAATTCCGAAAACGCGCGAAAGGAACCGGGCAACCTTCGCTTCGATGTGATCGCCGACGCCGGGGATCCGGGGCTGTTCTTTTTGTACGAGATCTATAAATCCGACGAGGCGATAACATACCACAGGACCACCGAGCATTACAAAAAATGGGCGGAGGCCATCGCCGGCATGATAGAAAGCGAGAGGGTGAGATGGCTGGGAGAACCGATATGCCCGGACGATGAGCAGGCCTACAAAAGCTAAAAAAAAAGCAAAAAACCGCAAGGCCAAAACCTTGCGATTTTTTTGAAGGCAATCGATCAAAAGAAAGGAAGAATGCGAGTTATTTGTAAATGGATTTGGCTGTATGGTAAATAATCTACGTCCTCATACTCTTTTGGCTTACGGTGATCATATGCAATTGAAATTCGAGGATTACGTTGAAAAAGTTTACAAATATCCGAGTGAATGGAAACAAAAACGCGATAAAATGATATCGAGGTGAATTTATGGGTCAAGGTAATGGTAAGATTATCGCTACACGCGCCTTAAAAAATAACGGGGATATTATTAGTCGTGCATTAGACCATTTTAATCCGGATTACGAATTTACCCCAAGAGAGGGTGTCGTTGACTACTACAGTCTGCCTGAAAAAATGAGAGCGTCTTTGATGGATTTGGATGACTTGACCAACAAGAAGAAAAAAGAATACCTTGCCGTATACGATTTAGAGGGTAATCTATTATTTGGACCTTTTACATCCAATAGAAAAAATTATGTTGAATTTACGCAGGAGCTTGAAACGCTTGTAGATAGTGCAGCTCCTAATTCCTTGATTATGGTCCATACCCATCCACTAAGTCATACTTTTTCCCCAGCTGATTTAGAAAATACTTTGGGTAATAAATCCATAAAAACAGATGTTGTGATTGTCAGAGGGAATATAATGTATTCCTATGATGGTCAAGAGCTCAGGTCTAATATGCAAACAGGAGATTTATCTTTTCTTAATGACTTTAATAATCTGCATGAGGTTAGCTATAACAGGGCGACACAAGATTTATTCAAAGGGAGTACCCCAGATATGGTACAAAGATTTCTTGCCGAAAACAGATCATTTAATATATCCCTTGGAAAAGTATTTCAAAACTGGACATATGGAAAGTACTCAGACAAGTTGGGTACAGAATTTGTCGATGAGGGCATTCAAGTCAGAATATCCCGTGCTGACAATATTCTGACAGATATGACTTATACTGATAGGTCTAACAGAACTAATGAGGCTTTAATGTTATTAATGGGGGCAAAAAATGTAAGTTATTTTGCTCAAAGGCTTAGATAGGCAAATCCAAAGTCTCCATATTTGGAAACAATCCGTCATCAATAAACGCCGCCAAATTAAAAAAATAC
Source organism: Oscillospiraceae bacterium (assembly GCA_009782405.1). The sequence continues at coordinate 3,785 of WRJC01000052.1, read as the reverse complement.
GAAAGGATGGTAAAGATGCCCCAAAAAGATAAAAAATTTAGAGGTTATGATGATAGAGAGTGGCTAAAACCGCCATATGTAACTTCTTTTAAGCCTACAAAGGAAATGCGTGATAAACGGGCTGAAATAGAAAATAAAAAACAAGGAGATAATATGGTTAAAAAGATATCCGGTAAGTAAATAGCATAAAAAGATCACGCGGTCAACTTGACCGTTTTTCTTTTTTATGCTATAATTATGATAAAAACAATAATGCTTTTTCATGTTTGGCTGACAGCCGTTTTTGGCTGTCATGGGCGTTGGCGCATTTTGTGCCAACCGCCCGAATTCCATGTTTCTTTTTTCCTCGATTTTTCATTGATTATGTTATACATCAAAATGCGCAGAAAGTCAAGAGAAATCTATGCGGCGACAAAATATTTTTGCGGATTTGGATTTTCACGATTTGCGATGTCTTGACAAATGCGCCGGATGATGGTATGATTGATGTATACGGGCGGTGACGATGCCACCCCAATCGTTTTTGTTCCAATCGATCAAAGGAGAGGGCGCATATGGCAATGCAGTTCACAAAGGCGCAAACCGACGCGATAACCTCAAAAGGCGGCACCTTGCTGGTCTCGGCGGGCGCGGGCTCGGGCAAGACTTCCGTTTTGACCGAGAGGATAATCCAGCGGATTTGCGACGAGTCCGAAAAGTGCAGCATCACCGATTTTTTGGTGGTCACTTTCACGCGGGCCTCGGCCACCGACCTCAAAAACAAAATCTCAAACGCCATAAACAAAAAACTGGCGGAAAACATAGGGAGCGCCCACTTGAAAAGGCAGCAACTCCTGCTCGGCGGCGCCTCTATTTCCACCATGCACTCGTTTTGCCGCTCGCTGATCAATGCGAATTTCGAAAAGCTCGGTATCCCGGCCAATTTTCGCATGGCCGACGAAAACGAGATGTCGATAATAAAACGCTCGCTGTTAGACGAGCTTTTGGAAAAGTGCCACGACAAAAACAGCGAAATCTATGCAAAATCGAAGTTTTCCCATGAGGATTTCATATTCGCGATAGAAAACTTCATCGGAGCCAAGGACGACGAAAACATTTACGGCGTGATCATGAAGCTGCACGAAAAAATAACTTCGGAGATCGACGGCCCGAAAATGCTCGCATCACAAATAAGGCTCATGCGCGAAATAACGGATCTCGGTCCGGGCGCGCCGTTTTTTGCGACCGAATTCGGGATGGCAATAAACGCTCAGCTGTCAGAGAGCATAAGCGGCCATATATCGCAGCTCAAAAAAATGACGGCTCAAATAAGCGCGGTGAAATTCGAGCTCTTGGACAAAAAATACTCCCCCTGCATATACGCAATGCGAAATTTTTTTGACGCCCTAAGCGAAATCATGGGCGAATCCAGCCTGTGCCCATACAACGAAGCGTATGGGCTTTGCGAAAATTACGAGCATATAAAAGTCGGTACGCACAGAATAGACAAAGAGGACTATGAATCGCTCGGCCTGAAGGAATCCCTCGACAAAAAAATAAAAAACATAAAAAAATCCATCGAATATGTCCAAAACCTGTTCGCATACGATTTTTCGGACATACAAAGGTTCGCTCACGGATATGAAAAATCGCTTGCCGTGCTCGCCGGCATAACAGACGGCTTTGACATAAGTTTGAACGCCGAGAAGATGCGGCTCAAATCGTTCGAATTTTCGGATCTGGAACGCTTGGCGTTCCGGCTTTTGGTGGAAAAAACGGGCGAAAACGGGGAGGTATTTGTCACCGATTTGGCAAAACAGCTACAAGGCGCCTACAGGGAGATATATATCGACGAATATCAGGACACGAACAAAATCCAGGACATGATATTCCGGGCGATCTCGACCGAGGACGAAAGAAGCGAAAACGGGAACAGGTTCATGGTGGGCGACATAAAACAGAGCATATACTCGTTTAGGGGCGCGAAGCCGGAAATATTTTCGCTGTATTCAAAAACTTTCGAAGAATCCGGCATAAATCCCGCATCGCCAAAAAAGATATACCTGAAAAAGAACTTCAGGAGCAGCCCCGCCATAATAGATTTCATCAACCACATATTTTCATCGCTTTTCTCGGAAAAGCTCGGCGGGGTGGAGTACACGGGCGGCGAGGTTTTGGAAAGCGGCAAGGTTTTCGAGAACATCGCCGGCGGCAAGGCAAGCGATGTGAGCTTCGCCTTGGTCGAAAAGGTGGAAAAAAGCCTCGGGGAAAACATTTCGGAAGAGGACGGTGAAATGCCCGAAGACACCGATGACGAGCCCCGGGACGAGCTGCTTGAATCGGTCACATCCGCCGAGGCCGAATATGTGGCTTTGGCCATCAAAAATCTGCTGGAGCGCGGCAGCCTGAAAAACGGCGAAAAAATATTGCCGCGGCATATAACCGTGCTGATGAGAAACTACACAAAAGGCGACCTTTTGGCCGACGCACTCAAAAAATACGAAATACCCTGCTATATGGACAAGGCCAAAGGGTTTTTGGCCAGCGCGGAGATCATGCTCATGGTGGCGCTGCTCAGGGCTGTGGACAACCCGACGCGGGACATCGAACTCGCGGCGGTTTTAAAGAGCCCCGTGTTCCGGTTTTCGCTGGACGATCTGATATATATCAAAACCGCAGGCCAAACGAAGCGCGGCTACAAAGACCCGCTTTTCGGGTATGTGCGCGACTACGCCGCCGGGGGGGAGATTCCCATGCTGCAAAAAAAGTGCGCGGATTTTTTGGCCAAATTGAATCTGTGGCGGGCGAAGTCGAGGATCTGGCCCGTGGACAAATTCATCTGGTATCTGTACCGCCAGACCGACATGATGGCGAAGATATCGCTTGAAAGCTTCGCGGCGGAGAGGGAAGCCAATTTAATGCTGTTATACGAATACGCCAGAAAATTCGAGGAGACCAGCTTTAAGGGGCTTTACGGGTTTTTGAATTATTTGAACGATGTGCAAAAAGGCAAGAACGATTTCGAAAAGGCCAAGGTGATCTCCGAGAACAGCGACGTGGTGAAAATCATGAGCGTGCACAAGGCGAAAGGGCTCGAGTTTCCCGTGTGCATACTCGCGGGCATCGGCTCGCCGTTCAACAAAAGCGACTACCAGGGAAATCCCGCGATAAGCGGCGAAGGGATATACTTCGATTTGAAGCACAGCGACGGGATGGGGATAGAAAAAACGCCGTTCAAGAAACTGTTTTCCGAAAAGATAAAGAGCGAGACGCTCAGCGAGGAAGCGCGGATACTGTACGTGGCGCTCACAAGGGCGATCGAAAAGCTGATCATAGTCGGCACGGTGGAAAACATCGACAAGTTTTTGGAAAAAAATTCGGAAAGCGCGGACTTTTCATCGATGGACAGCACGCAAAAATGGCTCTCGCAGATACTGCTTGGCGCCAATGGCGAAAACAAGACAAACACAGATTTTGAGATCGAACTGGTGCGCCCCGGCAGGCTGCGCGAAATGATGGCAAAGGCCGCCGGCATGGCGCAAACCGGAACGGACGACGACGCAGCAGACGAAATCGATTCTGCCGAAGTTTCGGAGTACGAAAGCAAGATAAGGCACATGTACAATTTCGAGTACAAAAACGATTTTTTGTCGAAAGTTCCGGCGAAAATCTCCGTTTCAAGTCTGCATCCGGGAATTTTGGGCGAAGACGAATACAGCCTGCCGGAAGCAAAAGAGCTGAAAATGTCGCCCCTGCCGAGGTTTCTCGAAGAGAAGGTTTCAGATGACCCGGCGCTTGCGGGAACC
>WRJC01000051.1 GCA_009782405.1 Oscillospiraceae bacterium | reverse complement strand
CGCAAATCCCCTTCGCCGCGCTCTTGCAGCAAAGCGAGTGCGGGCTCATATTTTTTGCCATGCTGGCCGCGGCCGCGATAGCTTCAATGCCCGCTTCGCGGTTTATCAAAGACAGGCTCTCGCGCCTAAAACACGGCGCGCTGTTTATGGACATATGCGCCTTAGCGGTTTTCGCGCTTTGCGTCATCGAGTTAGCCCTCGGCTCCTACAACCCCTTCATCTATTTCGATTTCTGATTTGAAACACTATGCAAAATTCTGGAAAACACCGCCGGCGGCTGATTTCATGTTTTTTTGAAATCGGCCTTTCTGCAATTCAAAAAACCGCTTGACTTTTTTTTTTCTATGCGGTATAATTAAAGCTAATGAGAGATTATGAAAAATTATTGCCAAGCAGGAGCGCCTTTTGATGTATAGAGTGGATTACCACGTGCATTCGCGCAAATCATTTGATGCCGCCGGGGCGGCGAGCATTGAAAGCATATACAGATCCGCCTCGGAAAAAGGGCTCGACGATATCGCGCTTTGCGACCATTACGACGTGAACTGGATCGTAAAAGGCGAAAATCCCGAAATCGATTTTTCGGACAGCCAAAAACAGATGGAGGCGGCCCGGGAGCGGTATTCAGGAGCGGCGAAAAAGCTCCGGTTTCTGCTGGGCATCGAACTGGGGCAGCCAAACCAGTGCCCCGAAAAAGCGGCCGAAGTCTTGGGCAAATACGATTTCGATTTTGTCCTTTGCTCGCTGCACAACGCCAGAAACGAGCAGGATTTCTATTACATGGACTACAAAAACACCAACATACTAAACCTCATGGCGATATTTGAAAAATACTTAGAAGAGCTTTGCGAGCTTGCAAACTGGGGGAGTTACCATTCCCTTGCGCACATCACCTATCCGCTCAGGTATTTTTTCAGAAACAACATCCATATAAAAACGGAAAAATACACGGATCTCTACATCAAGCTGTTTGGGCTGATCATCGGCCGCGGGATAGCCCTCGAAGTGAATGCCTCGGGGCTGCGAAAGCCGATCAACAAGCCCTGCCCGCCATTTGACTTGCTGAAACTGTACAGGGAAATGGGCGGGGAACTTGTCACCGTGGGATCAGATGCGCACAATGTATCGGACATTTACAGCGGGATACCGTACATCTGCGAAAAACTGCGCTCGCTTGGCTTTAAATACATATGCAAAATGGAAAACGGGAAACTATCGCCGGAATCATTGGACAAATATGAGAGTTAATCCAAAAAAAAGGAGCTTGCAAAAATGGCTGCTGAAATATCGAAGGAAATCCTCGAAAGATTGGAGCGCGACTGCCGAATCTCGCACGGCAACCTGGCGCTCATGCTGGGCAAAGAGGAAGGGGAAATAAAGGAAATTATAGAGAAGCTCGAATCGGACGGGGTGATACTCGGCTACAATGCGGCCGTGGACTGGGAAAAAACCGACAAGGAATGCGTGACCGCGCTGATCGAGCTCAAAGTGGTGCCCGAGCGGGACGGGGGTTTCGACAAAATCGCCGAAAAGATCTACAACTACGAGGAAGTGCAGACCGCCTACCTGATGAGCGGCGGATACGACATCGCGCTGATTTTAGAGGGCAGGACGATGCGCGAAGTGGCGTATTTCGTGGCGGAGAAAATCGCGGTCATGGACGGCATCGTCTCGACTGCCACGCATTTCGTGCTGCGCAAGTACAAGGAAAAAAGCGTTGTGTACACTCTTGACGAACGAGCGGATACGAGGGTCAATATGCTTTGATTTCATATTTGCTTTTTGTATCTACTTTAAGAGGAGAGTATGCAACATAATGATTGATTACGATAAATTTTTGTCCCCTAAGGTGACGTCAATACCGAAATCGGGGATAAGGAAGTTTTTTGCGATAGCGGACGAAATGAAAGACGTCGCCAACCTCACCGTGGGCGAGCCGGATTTCGTCACCCCGAGGCACATACGCGAGGAGGCCATCGAATCGCTCAAAAAAGGGCAGACGCACTACGGGGCAAACAACGGGATATTCGAACTCCGCTCCGAAATAGACAGATATTTGCAAAGGCGCTTTGGGATCGGATATGACCCCAAAAGCGAAATAATCGTCACGGTGGGCGGCAGCGAAGCAATCGACTTGGCGGTCCGCGCGATTCTCGCCCCCGGGGACGAGGCGATCGTGCCGCTTCCGTCATTTGTCTGCTATGCGCCGCTCGTGTCGCTCGCCGGGGCCTCCCCGGTGATCGTCCGAACAAAAATGAAAGACCAATTCAAGCTCACTCCAAAGGATTTGAAAGCGGCGATAACAAAAAAAACCAAGCTGCTTGTGCTTCCGTTCCCAAACAACCCAACCGGCGCAGTCATGGAAAAAAACGAGCTCGAAGAGATCGCAAAAATCGCGAAAGAGGCGGACATATTGGTGCTGTCCGACGAGATATATGCGGAGCTGTCCTACGGATTTAAGCATGCGTCCTTCGCGGGGCTGCCGGATATGCGCGAGCGCACGATACTTGTCAACGGCTTTTCGAAAACCTACGCGATGACCGGCTGGAGATTGGGCTACGCCTGCGCCCCCGAGCCCATACTCTCCCAGATGGCGAAAATCCACCAGTACGGGATAATGTGCGCCCCCAGGACCAGCCAGTCGGCGGGGATAGCGGCCTTAAAAGACGGCGACGCCGACATCGAGTACATGAAAAACGACTACGACGGCAGGAGGAAAATCATATACGAGGGCCTGAAACAAATCGGGATGGACTGCTTCGAGCCCAAGGGCGCCTTTTACATCTTCCCCTCAATCGAAAAATTCGGGCTGCCGAGCTATGAGTTTTGCGAGAGGCTGCTCCTCGAGGAAAAAGTGGCGGTCGTGCCGGGAACCGCTTTCGGCGAACCGGGCGAAGGCTTCATCAGGATTTGCTACGCCTATTCAATTTCGCACATAAACAAGGCCTTGGAAAAAATCGAAAAATTCATAAAAAAGATAAAATAAACTTATGACAATCCGCAAAAAGGCGCATGCCAAAATCAACCTGTACCTGAAAATAGGAAACAGGCGGCCTGACGGATACCACGAAATCGCCACGATAATGCAAAAAATATCGCTTGCCGACGACGTGGAGGTTTCCGTAAAACCAAAAGAAAAAACAATAACTGTAAACTGTTCGGAGCCAAGCCTCGCAAACGATAAAAACACCGCGCATTTGGCCGCGGCGCTGTTTTTGGAGCGCGCGAAAATTTCCGCGGGGGTGGAAATAGATATAGCAAAAAAAATCCCCGTCCGGGCGGGGCTCGGCGGGGGGAGCTCGGATGCGGGCGCGGCGCTTCTGGCCATAAACGAATATTTCGGATATGTTTTATGCGATGGGGAGCTCGCGGATGTTGCGGCAAAGGTGGGCGCGGACGTGCCGTTTTTCGCAAAAAATGCGAGCTGCGCGCTTTGCGGTGGCATCGGGGAAATCGTCGCGCCGATAAAAAGATGGGCGGAACTGTCGGGGCGCTTTTGCCTTGTCGCCAAGCCTGCATGCGGAATATCCACAAAACAGGCGTATGAGGACTGGGACAGAAACGGCGCGAAAAACGCGGCGCAGATGCCAAAATCCCCGCCCGAAACCCTTAGTGGCATATACAACGATTTCGCCGAACCCGCATTTTCGCAAAATGGGAGCATAAAAAAAATACACCGCGAAATTCTGGGATTTGGCGCGGCGGCGGCAAGCCTCTGCGGCAGCGGCTCGGCGGTGTTCGGCATTTTCGGCGGGAAGGCGGCGGCAAAAAAATGCGGGGACGCGCTCGGGCAAGACCCCGACGTCGAGTTTTGCGGGATATATGATTTTGTGTAGGAAAACGGAGGGCGGATCGCTTATGGTTCTCACGGACAAATTAAACGAATTGAAAAAACGCAAAAATGCATTGATATTGGCGCACTACTACCAGAATTTGGACATACAGCTCGCCGCCGACTTTGTCGGAGATTCTTTCGAGCTGTCGAAACGCGCAAAAGAGGCCAAAGAAGAGCTCGTCGTTTTCTGCGGGGTCAAATTCATGGCTGAGAGCGCGAAACTGCTTTCGCCGCAAAAAACGGTGCTGCTGCCACAACCCGGCGCGGGCTGCCCAATGGCCGACATGGCAGGCCCCGAATTGGTGAAAAGCCTTAAAAGAAAACACCCCGGGGCGGCGGTGATGTGCTACGTAAATTCCTCGGCTGCGACAAAAGCGGAATGCGACGTGTGCTGCACCTCGTCGAATGCGGTGGAAATAGCAAAAAAAACCGATGCGCAAAAGATCATTTTCGTTCCGGACAAAAACCTCGGCAGCTATGTGGCGGGTTTCGTCCCCGAAAAAGAATTTGTGTTTGCCGAAGGCTGGTGCCCCATCCACAAAAACATCACAAAAGAAGAAACTGCCGCCAAAAAGCTGGAATTCCCAAAGGCGAAACTCGCCATGCACCCCGAATGCGACCCCGAAGCGGCAAAACTCGCGGACTTCGTGGGGTCGACTTCGCAGATAATAGGGTACTGCCAAAACAGCGGGCACAGCGAGTTTCTTATCGGCACCGAACGCGGGGTGGCAAAACGCCTCCGGCATTTTTTTCCCGGGAAAACATACCATATGCTAAGCCCGGCCCTCGTTTGCCCGGACATGAAAAAAACGGCCATCGAAGACGTTTTCAACTGCCTTGCGGACGAAAGCGGGGAATATTCCGTGGATTTGCCGGAAGAAATGATAAAAAAAGCGAAGCTGCCGCTCGAGCGGATGCTGGAGCTGTGACGACATATGCCGCTCCCGGCATTTTTGCAAAAACATGGAAAGGCTGATGGGAATGCAAAAAAGCAGAATCATAAACAAATATTTCAACAAGGATTTTGAATTTCGCGTCCAGGTATATAACTTGCTGGCATTTACGGGCATGATAAGCGGATTTTTCGTGGCGATCCTCTGCGTTGCGATAAAAGACAGCATACCAACCGTTGCCACCAATTTCATGATCGCAGTGATTTCGTTTGCCATGCTGAAAATAGCCGAGAAAAAGAAATGCTACGATTTGTGCATTTGGATAGCGATTTTCCCGGTGTTTTTCGTGGCGTTCCCCATGCAGTTCTTCAATTGCGGGGGATTTAAGAGCGGGGCGACCTGCATTTTTGTGGTGGGCATCGTTTTCACGGCGTTTCTGCTGGACTCGCGCAAAAAGCTCGCGATAATCGCGATCCAATTCGCCCTGTATGTCTCCTGCTGTTTCGCCGCCTATTATTTCCCCGGGATGGTCGCGGTCCTTCCGGCCGATTTCAGCTATTTTTTAAACGGCACGATGAATTTCGCGATAGCCGGCCTGATGCTTCTGATTGCGGTCATGTTCCGCGCCAACCTGATGATAACCAAGCAAAATCAGATACAGGAGCTAAACCGCGAACTGGAAACCAGGAACGAAACGCTGGCTCAGTTCGACCAGATGAAAAACGATTTTTTAGCCACGGTGGCCCACGAGATAAACACGCCGCTCGCCATAATAGCGGGCAGCAGCGGCGACACCATCGATTTGCTCCGTGAAACGCCGCCGAACGCGGGGGAAATAATGGAGAACCAATTGCAGATAGATAAAAAAGTCAAGCTGATCAACAGCATAATGCTCGATTTGATGGACATAGCCGCAATTGAAGCGGGGAGGCTTACCCTGCACCGGCAGGAAGTGGATTTATCCGGGCTTCTCGAAGACATATGCAAAACGCGCCGCAGCCATTCGGAGGCAAACAACAACCGGATTGTATACGAGCCCTCCGGGGCGGCGACGCCGCAAATATGCATAGACCCGTCCAGAATCGAGCAAGTGGTGACAAACCTGCTCTCAAACGCTTTGAGCCATACAAAAAACGGGACCGTCAGGTTGAGCCTGGCGCAAAAAAACGGAAACCAGGTCGTCAGCGTGGCGGACAACGGGGAAGGCATGGATGCTCAGGTGGCGCGGGTCGCCTTAGAGCGTTACGTGTCCACGAAAGCGGATTATTGGCGGCACGGGATCGGCCTTTACGTATGCAACCGCATAGTGACCGCGCACGGCGGGAATATTTGGATAGAAAGCGAAAAGGGAGTGGGCACCACGGTGCGTTTTTCTCTGAAAGAATGCGAAAACGAAAGAGACGAATCCGAACTTGACGGATTTGAAGGATAAATGCGGATAAAAAAACGAAAAAACGGGCGGGATATTTCCCCGCCAATTTTTTTGCCATTTTCGCCCGGCTGCATTTTGGCCAAAATTATGAAAACAAACGGCGCAAAATATTGAAATACGGGGGTCAAATTGATGAAATTTGGGAAAATTTGGCAAAATTATCGAAATTCATGAAAATTTTACCTTGTTATTGCTTGACATATCCGACAAATTAAGGTAAAATTACATAAAGGGGACATTTGGAAAGAATATTTTGCGAATTTCAAATTGAAAAGTAGAAATTTCACAATTACGCAGTAAAGTAATTTTCAGGGCGGGGAAGCGTCGCAAAATGCGGGAGAGTGTGCGTCATGGGGAGCAATAAGGCAAAAACGAAAATATTGGATGCATATTTTGGCAAGGAGCTTGAGCTGCGGATTCAATTTTTCAATTTTACGGCATTCGTGGGAATGGCGGCGGGCGTAATAGTGGCGATCGTCAGCGCGATAGCGAACTTCGGCGCCACTGCTGTCGCCATCGATTTTATGATGACGCCGGTATCTTACGCGATGCTGCGCGTGGCGGACAAAAAAAGGTGCTACCGATTATGCAGCTGGCTTTGGGTTGTTCTGATATTCATGGTCGCCTTCCCGGTGCTGTTCTTTTTGTGCGGGGGCCACAAAAGCGGAGTTTCATGCGCGTTCGTTTTGGCCATCGTTTTCACGGTGCAGCTTTTGGAGCGGTATGAAAGGGGTTTTGCCGCCGCGATCGAGGCCGCCATATACGTCGCCTGCACCATATTTGCCTATGTCCGGCCCGAGAAGCTGGCTGTGCTCGAGTCGGACTTCGCGCATACATTCCATGCGTTGTCGAACTTTTTGCTGTGTTCCGCGTTTTCGGTGTTGGTGGTGTTGATCAGGAACCGCATGCTCCGCGCGAAGCAGGAACAAGTGGAGGAGCTCAACCGCGAGCTCGCCGCGCGAAACGAAACGCTGGTGCGCTACGACCGGATGAAAAGCGATTTTTTGGCCACGGTGGCCCACGAGATAAACACGCCGCTTGCGGTCATCGCGGCCAGCGGCGGGGACACGCTCGACCTGCTCAAGGAGACGCCGATAAACATGGGGGAGATAACCGAAAACCTGATGGAATCGGAGCGCATGGTCAAGCTGATCGACAGCGTGATGGTGGACCTAATGGATACGGTGGCCATCGAAAAGGGCAGGATTCCGCTGGAGCGCCAATTTGTCGACATGGCCGAACTGCTCGCTGCCGTTTGCACCCCCCAGCACAAAAAATTGGATCAAAACGGAAACTCGCTCGCATACGAGCTGCAGGAGGGGCTTCCGAAGATATGGCTGGATCCCAAGAGGATCGAACAGGTGATGATCAACCTGCTGTCCAACGCATTCCGGCACACGCAGAACGGCACGATCACGGTGAGGCTGCGCCGGGAGGCGGACAGGCAGGTGGTGAGCGTGGCCGACGACGGGGAGGGCATGGACGCGGAGACGGCGCGGGTCGCGCTGAGGCAGTATGTGTCCACGAAAACGGACTACTGGCGGCACGGGATCGGGCTTTATGTTTGCCGGCGCATCATCATGGCGCACGGTGGCGAGATATGGATAGAGAGCGAAAAGGGGGAGGGCACCGAGATTCATTTTTCTTTGAAAGAAGGCGCGGATTATGCTTAATGGGAAGCCGCTGATACTGATGGTAGAGGACAACGAAAAAATGGCGCAACTGAACACCCGCTTGCTCAACCGGCAGGGGTACGAAGTGCGCATCGCATACAGCGCCGCCGAAGCGCGGGATCTGTTTGGCAGGATCAAACCCGATTTGTTCGTGCTCGACATCGGGCTCCCGGACGGCGACGGGCGTGAGCTTTGCGAGGAATTCAGGCGAGAGAGCGATATGCCCATATTGTTCCTCACGGGAAAAATCGAAACCAAAGAAAAAGTGAATGGCCTGAAAATCGGGGGGGACTATTACCTGACTAAACCCTACGACAGGGAAGAATTCATCGTGGTTGTCCGGAATTTGCTTTCCAGGGTAGAACAGCTCCGGAAAAAAATCGAAGAATCCTACATTATAAAAAAAGGTGCGCTGTCGCTGAGGCTCGACGAAAGGAAAGCCTATGTGAACGGGCGCGACGCGCTGCTGACCGGCAAGGAATTCGCCGTCCTTTTGGTCCTGGTGCAAAACGAGGACAGGGAATTGTCCTATGAGGCGATTTACGAACAGGTTTGGGGGATGCCGATGAACGAAAACGTGAATGCGCTCCGCCAGCAGATTTTGCGGCTGCGCAAAAAGCTCGGCGAAGAAAATGAAAAAAGTTTTTACATTTTCAACGAGCACGGCAAGGGATACACATTCACGACTTTATACAAGCAAATATAGGAATTAATAACTTTTTTGTTATTTTTCGACAAACGGCTTTTTATGTGGTATAATATTCGCAATTGCGACGATGAAGGGGAGAGGGATGACTTTGGCGATGAGCAACCGCAAAAAAACAGCCTTGCCAAGCGACGATGGCCGGGCTGTTTTTTTGTGCCGTTTCAAGCAAAATTGCAATTATTTTCCCCCTATTTGCATATTATGCTTGACAAAAAAAACGATATATGATAGAATTTTACCATACGCAAAAAACGTGAAAAAGGCGGCTTGCGCGATGAAAAAAATCATAATAGCGGCGATCGCGGCGGTTTTTGCCATGTTTGCGCCGCTGGCGGCGGGGAGCTGCACAAATGATGGCGGCCGGGAAAAAACATACGAAAAAAATCCCGACATCAAAGACCCGCTCCGGGTGGGGGTCAACAGCGCCGATCTGCCCCCGATGATAATTTGGGACAGGGACAACAAGCTCACGGGCTTTGAAGCCGACGTCATCGAGCAGGCGGCGAAGAGGCTCGGCGTCGCTTGCGAAATCGTCCCGATCGACCCGGGGACCGAGCGCGAAAAATTCGAAAGCGGATCGATCGACTGCGTTTTCGGCATTATGGACGCGGAAAAGCAGAGGCAAAATTATGCAATGACCGAACCGTATGTCACAATACCGCAGGTAATCATGGTATATGAAGGATCAAAGATAAAAAGCAAAAGCGACATAGCGAATGTGTCGGTCATCATGTCCACCCCCGCCGAAAGCCTGGCGGACGAAGACAAACTCGGCATACACTTTAAAAGGGTGAGTTCGTCCAGGGACTACGCGAAGACTTTCGAACAGCTCGCCGGAGGATATTCCGATGCGGCGGTGTGCGACAAAACCACCGCGATATATATGCAGGATTTGGACCGTAACTTCAAGATACTCGACGAAAACGCCGCGGAAGTGCAGTATTCGGCCGCTTTTGCGAGCGGCGAGGACAAGAAATCGGCTGCAATGGACGCGGCGCTGAAAGACATCATAAATGAAGGAATTTTGTCGGAGCTGGCAAAAAAATGGTTCGGGCAGGAATATTAGAGGGTCTGAAGCCCGAAAAGAACGCGTTTTGCCGGATTCCCTTTTTTAAGGAGAATTTAAAATGGACGATGCGGAAAAAACGGATTCGGAAAACAGGACAAAACCGGTCATTTTAGTCGTGGAAGACGACAAGGAACTTGCGCAGCTGATCATGCGTTCGCTGAAGCGGAACGGATATGAAGCCAATGTCGCCCACACCGCCGAAGAAGCGAGGGAACTGGCAAAAAAAAAGCCGCCCGACCTTTTCGTGCTCGACGTCATTTTGCCGGACGGCGACGGATTTTCGCTGTGCGGCGAGTTCCGGCAATTTACGGACAACCCCGTATTGTTCCTCACGGGGCGATCCGAAACGCGGGACAAAATAACGGGGCTCAATGCGGGCGGGGACTATTACCTGACAAAACCGTATGACAGGGACGAATTTTTGACCGTGGTCAAAACCCTGCTCCGCAGGGAGGAACAACTTAAAAAAAGGATAGATGAAGCTTCGCTCATCGTCAGGGAAAACATATGCCTCAAACTCTCGGAATACAAGGCGTATGTAAACGGGCTGGACGCGGGGCTCACCCCGAAAGAGTTTTCGGTGCTCAAGATACTCATCCAAAACGAAGACAAAGAGCTTTCCGCGCAAAACATTTACGAAAGGCTCTGGGGGACGATCATGAACAACGACGCCAACGCCATACGGCTGCATATTTCGCGGCTGAAGAAAAAAATGAACCTGGACGAGGGCAGCAGCGAGTTTGCCATTTTGAGCACATACGGCGGCGGGTACACGTTCAAAAAAAAATAATTCTGTCTTTTTAGACATAATTTGCGGAATTTTGGCAATTTAATATATAATTTTCATCAAAAACCGGGTGCGGGCGATGAAGCGCAAAAAAGGGGATAATGTCGATATATTCGGATAAAACAGCATTGTTTTTTGCGTTTTGGGCATATGGCTTTGCGCCTTGGGGCCAAGCGTGGGGATTTGCAGTCCCGCTTTGCTGTGACCGGGGGCGAAAAAAACGCCCGAATCTGTGACTGGTTTGTGACTGGCATAGTGTAAAATGTAGAAACAAAAAGCAAATGCGCAGTTCATCAAAGAGACCGGAGAACCCCAACTCCATAATAAAAGAGGCAAAACGCTAATTTTAGTTAATTTTAAGATGGAGGGAAATTTTATGAAAAAGCTCAACAGGAGGATTTCGAAATCCACAATAGCGATGATGCTGGTCGCCGTCATGGCGATTGCGATCCTGCCGGGTTCCGTCGAGGCGGAAACCCCCCCGCCGTCCGGCGTGCAGATTGCGGGGCAAGGCGCCTGGACATATTACGACGGCGATGGCAAAAGCACGGCCGACGAAAACAATTTCGTCGTGGCGACCAACAAAACCATCGAGGGGACCGAGGAGGAAAACGTATTTGACATCACATTGCAGGTCAAGACCACAGTCGAAACCCAAAACATCGAAGTGTCCCCCGACGCGGCGGTCGTTTTGGTGATAGACATATCCAATTCGATGGCGGGAAGCAAACTCGCCCAGGCAAAACAGGCGGCAAAAGACTTCTTGGACAGCTATATCTACGACGCCGGGGACGCGGCGCGAAAATTGTCGATAGTGACCTTCGGCCCGAATTCCAATGTATACAATTCGGCTTCGCCGTGGTTTGAACTCGACAGCTCCAATATAGGCACCGTCAAAGCGTATATCGACGGATTATCCGCAGGCGGGGGCACATTCACGCAAGGCGCGCTCATGCACGCGAGAAACCTCTACCTGCCCGCAAACGCCCCCGAAGATGCGGGAGGCGCAGTGATAGGAAACCGTTTTGTGGTCATGCTAACGGACGGGAACCCCACCTATTACAGTACCGACAGCACGAGCCAATCGCTTCTGACCCTGACGCAAAACTCCGGAAACGGAGCCGAAAGCAACTCGAACGTTTCGCCGAGCAGCCGCGACGCAAAACCGATAGCCGACCAAATCAAATCGGGCAGTTTTGGAAACTACGACGCAATCCTCTACACGATAGGCTTTGGCATATCGGGCTCCGCATTCAGCAGGAACGGCACCACCTCCGGCACGGCCGTCACCGGCGACGAATGGCTCGCCGACGCCATCGCCGACAAGCATTTCACAGTCCAGAACGCATCCGGCCTAAATGACGCCTTCAAGAAAATCGCGGAGACCATATCCATGATCGCCAACGCCTGGGTGGTGGACGACCCGATGGCGGATTACATCAACTACGGCTATATCATCCCAAACGCAAATCCGGGCGTGGTAAATACCGCGAGTTTTGCCGGCGGCGCGCTTAAATGGAACATAAAGCACTCCGATTGCATCGACAGCTACGATAGGGCGGCCTCGAGCACGAAAACGGAGACTGTCTACATCTACGAGCTGAAATACAGGATCTCCTTCGACAACCTCACCAGCGATGCGGGCGGCATATTCTACGAAGCGCAGGATATAATACCGACCAACGGCAAAACCACGCTGACATATATAGTCGACAATCTCGTACTCGACGATTCATATTTCGAAAATCCCGGCAATGTCATAAAAACCGCCGAATTCATCGTCCCCGAAATATTCGGCTACGAAGCAAACGACCCCGGCCTTTCGTTTGTGAAAATGGGAAGCGACGGCAAGCCGCTGGGCGGCGTCGAATTCAAGCTCGCGCACAAAGATGGCTGCGGATGCGAAACGCTCGCGCCGGGCTGGTACGCGACAGCTGTTTCGGATTTTGGCGGAAGCGTGATTTTTGACAATATACCCTCCGGCCATAAATACTCGCTGACTGAGATTTCGGCTCCGGCAAGCATACTCAACGAGTATCATTTGAACCCCGCTGCATACGACGTCACCGTGGGCTGGGGGATAATAACCGCCAATACCCTGCCCGACGGCAAAGACGGCGGGAAAATATTTGAAAACAAACAAAAGACGATAGACCTGACAGTGTTAAAAATCTGGGCGGACAAAGAAAACTATTACGCCACGAGGCCTTCATCGGTGAAATTCAACCTGCTTTGCAACGGGGCGAAGATAGGCGAATACGTGATGACCGCGCCCTCGTGGGTGGGGCACACATTCGAAGACCTGCCGACCTACGACGGCAATCTGGAACTCACCTACGAAATAACGGAAGAAGGCGTGGAAGGCTACGAAAGCAGCTATGAAATAATAGACGGCGCCTATGTGTTCACCAACAAATTGAGCAAAGGCGAGACGGGCGTGACTGTTAGCAAAGATTGGGACGACGGCGGCGCGGCGGACAAGAGGCCGGCCTCGATAAAATTCAACCTATTGCAAAACGGGACGAAGATAAGCGAATACGTGATGGCTGCGCCGTGGGCGACATTCACATTCGACAAGCTCGACAAGTACGACGACACCCAGACGCTGTACGAATATGCCGTGGAAGAAGAAACCGCGGACGGATATTACGAAGCGTTTCCGTACTACGACGAAAATCAAGGGGCATTTGAATTCAGCAACAGGAGAATACCGTCCGAAGCGGAGATAACAATCACGAAAATACTCGACATCCCCGAGGCCTACTACGCGAGCGCCACCAATTTGCCCAAAACGGAGACGGTATGCGGCCTGGAGCACAAACACACCGAGGAATGCGTCAGCTCCGGCCACGCCGAAGAAGGCGTAGACTACAATGTCAGCGCCGCGACATTCACCTTCAAAGTGGAAGGCGCGGGCGAAGCCGACGGGGAATATACGATCACATTCGGCGGCGACGGGAATACCACGATAGCCGACGGCGCGGCGGGTTCGATCACCGTACCGATACCCTTGGATGCATACGTGGAAATCGGCGCGATTGTGGAGATATCCGAAGTGGGGCTCCCCGATGGCTGGAACATAGCAAGCGATAGCAAGCAGACGATAGAAATCAACAAGTTCGGGGACATTTCGGGCGAGGGAGGCGACTACGGCGGCTATCTGTACGGGCCCGGAGAAGCGGTATTTGTAAACAGCTACGACCCGGCACCCATCCCGTATGTAAAAATAGTCAAGCAGACAATAAACGCGAGGACAGGCAACAGGGAAAACGCGCCCGAAAACAAAATGATCGATTTCAACTTTACAATAAGCGGAAACGGCATCGCCCCGTTGCAGGCCAAAATACCGGCAACCTGGTTTATAGGCGGCGAAGCGGGCATAAAAGTTTACCTGCCCGAACTCAGGGGCAAATCGGCCGAAGGTTTGAGCATCACGGAAAACCAAGCGAACTTCGGCGCCGTATGGTCGATTCTGGGAAGCGACACGCGGATTGTAAACGGCGGCAGCGTCACATTCGAGAACCGATTCAAAGACGACAAATATCCGGCGATAAACGTCAGGAAATCGACAAACGTCCCCACAGAAGAGGTATTTGCAATTGAAATAGGCGACGGCAGCTGGTCCGGCACATTCGGGATATCCCCGGACAGGCCTGCGGCCATAGACTTCAAGGATTACGGCGAAACATTCGCCAATTACACCGGTACGCTGACGCTGAAAGAAACCGGCTCCAAGGAAAACTGGACCTATGACGCGACGATATACTCGATAACGGTAAAAGACGGCGAAATAACCAGCGGGTCAAGTTCGTTCACATTTGCCAACACATATGAAGAACCTATAGTCATAACCGAAACGCCGAAAATCACGATCTCCAAGACGATGACGATCAACACCAACAGGGCGGAGCCGGAAACCCCGACATTCGAATTCGAGCTGTACGACGAGACAAACGCGAGGGCGGTAGGCACATTCAACATAACCGGCAGCGGCAGCCTGACGATCGACCTTGGCGCTTACGGCTACGCGAACTCAAGCGCGTCGCTGAAATTAAAGGAAGTGATCCCGGAGAACCTGAGCTACTACTGGAGCTACGACGCGAGGGTGTACACGGTGACGCTGCAAAGCGGTGAGATAACGGGGTTCGCGTGCAGCGACGGTTCGTCGGTAACCGGCAGCACGGCGAGATTCACCAACGTGTACTCGTACTACTACTACCCGGACAACACCACGACCACCACCCAGGCCCCGACCACTACGACCGAGTATATACCGGTAACGACCCCCGAACCCACCGCCACCACGCCTCCGCCGACAGAGCCGCCGGCTACAGAGGCTGAAACCCAAGCCCCGACCACCGCGGAACCGACGGTGGAACCTGCAACCCAGCCGGCTGCGGAGCCCGAAACCACGACCGAAGAAATCTTCATATTCGAAGAGCCGGAAGTGCCGCTCACCGTAGTGAAGATAACGGATGCGCCGACGACCGCCGCCAGGGAAGAAGAGATAACAGACAGGCCGCCTCCGCTTGCCCGTTTCGCGCCTGCTCCCGAAGAAGAAGTCATAGTCGAGCAGCAGCCGCTGGCGAACTTCGAGTTCCCGGAAGAAGAAACGGAGAAAGAAAACCCGAAGACCGGAGCCGACATGACGGCGGTCATATTGATAACCGCGATGTTTGGCATAGGCGCGAGCGGAATGCTTTACTACCGCTCGAAAAAAAGGGCAAAAAAATAACGACAAAGGCCGATAAACATTGACGCAAAAAGGGCCGGGGCAAAATCCGGCCCTTTTTGCGTAAAAAAATCATAACACACACGGGAGACGCGATATGCGGATAAAAAAAACAATATCAAAAATATTGGGCGCCTATTTCGGCAAAGAACTTGAACTGCGGATTCAATTTTTCAATTTGACGGCATTCGTGGGGATAATCGCAGGCGTGATAGTTGCGGTCATCGGCGCGATATCGAGTTTTGGAGCCACTGCCGTCGTCATCGATTTGGCGATAACGCCGATGTCATATGTGATGTTGCGCGTGGCGGAGAAAAAAAAGTGCTACCGGCTTTGCAGCTGGCTTTGGGTTGTTTTGATGTTCATGATCGCCTTCCCGGCGCTGTTCTTTTTGTGCGGGGGCCACAAAAGCGGCGCCTCGTGCCTGTTCATCCTCGCCATCGTTTTCACGGCGCTGCTTTTGGACGGCGGCGAAGGTTTCGCAGCCGCCGCGCTCGAGGCCGTCATATACGCCGCCTGCACCATATTTGCCTATGTCCGGCCCGAAACGCTGGCCGTAATCGAGTCGGATTTCATATATACGCTCCATGCGTTGTCGAACTTTTTGATATGCGCCGCATTGTCGGTATTGGTGGTGCTGATCAGGAACCGCATGATCACCGCGAAACAACAGGAAGTGGAAGAGCTCAACCGCGAACTCGCCGCGCGAAACGAAACGCTGGTGCGCTACGACCAGATGAAAAGCGACTTTTTGGCCACTATGGCCCACGAGATAAACACGCCGCTTGCGGTCATCGCGGCCAGCAGCGGGGACACGCTCGACCTGCTCAAGGAAACGCCGATAAACATGGAGGAAATAACGCACAACCTGATGGAATCGGAGCGCATGGTCAAGCTGATCGACAACGTGATGTTAGACCTGATGGACACGGTGGCCATCGAAAAGGGCAGGATTTCGCTGGAACGCCAGATAGTGGACATGGCGGAACTGCTCTCGTATGTTTGCGACGCACAGCACAAAAAGCTGGATGCGAACGGCAATGAACTGGGATACGAGCTTCAAGAAGGGCTTCCGAAGATATGGCTGGACCCCACGAGGATCGAACAGGTGATGATCAACCTGCTGTCCAATGCATTCCGGCACACGCAGAACGGCACGATCACGGTGAGGCTGCGCCGGGAAGAGGACAGGCAGGTGGTGAGCGTGACCGACGACGGGGAGGGCATGGACGCGGAGACGGCGCGGGTCGCGCTGAGGCAGTATGTATCGACGAAAGCGGATCACTGGCGGCACGGGATCGGGCTGTGCGTTTGCCGGCACATCATCATGGCGCACGGTGGCGAGATATGGATAGAGAGCGAAAAGGGGGAGGGCACCGAAATTCACTTCGCCTTGAACGAGGGCGCGGACTATGCCTGATTTGCCGCGTCAAAACGGGGCGAAAAAAGTCAAAAAAAAGATGTTGTCTTTTTAGACATAATTAACAAAAAAAAGATGTTTTGTGATATAATGTTAAACGGACACTGGGGAGGTTTTGGACTTGCGCAAATTGTGTAAAAATGGGGAATATCGTCGATATATTGAGGAAAAACGGCATTGTCCCCGGCTCTCTTCGGAATTAGGGCGCGACGATTTTTGGGACTGCGGTTCCATATTGGCGGCTTCCGTTTGCGGTTTGCTGTGACCAGAGGGAAAAAAACGCGATATTTTGTGACTGGCTTGTGACTGGCAATCTGTATAATGGGTTCATAATGAAAATCAGATGTAGAGGGGAGATTCATCGAATCATCAATTTCCTGGAACAAGGGAGGCAAAAAAAAAGCAAAAAAAAAGAGGACCGCGGCTCTGTAAAACCGGGCGTTTAACCACACTGCGCGTTAGCAGCGAGGCTGAAAACGGAGAACCACAACTCCATAATAAAAGAGGCAAAACACAAAAATCTTATTATTTAAATGGAGGCAAAGTTGTATGAACAAAGCGAAGCAATATTCAAAATTGGCGATAGCGCTGCTGCTCGCGGTCGTGATGGCGATCGGGATTTTGCCGGGCAACATCGTTATGGCGGACGGGGATGGGACAAAGGGGAACCCTTACATTCACGATGGGCACATCAATGACGGCTACGTCAATGATGGTGAACAATTCCCGCTTTATCCGGCACAGGGCGGGGTAAACATCGACAAACAAGCAGACTGGATAACCGATGAAATCGGCAAAGTCACCTTGACCCTGCAAGGACAGCCTGTCAAAAAGCCTATCGACGTGGTACTTGTTCTTGACCAAACAGGCAGTATGGGTAGTGGCACAAGTGACACGAGTAGTCGGTGTACGAATCCAAAACATTTTACGGAATATACTTACACGAAATCTTTGACTTATCAAGTGAATCCAAATGCTTCTGGCAATAATTCTGGCTGGACGGACGTTACAAATACGATTACGATAACGCTACGGTACCATAAATCAGGAGCAAGCGGTGCAGCAGAAACTTTGGATAGCGTTTGGATCACCGGCTTTCAAACTACTAATGTAGCGCGGTATAGGCGTTCTGCCAACAACACCAATACTTGGACTCAAGCCGATTTAAAAATGGGCGATGGGATTTTATCAGGTATTAATACTAATTTGCGTAGTTTTCTTGTGTCCAGTTCAGGAACTAACCCTGGGTTTGGTGGTACAGCTCCTGTAAGTTATACTGCACTGTTGGCTAGAAATTTTCCCACAGGAACGGGTACAACAAATACCACTGCAAATTTGAATCCCGGAAGAGGTACATATAATGACAATGCCGCTAATGGGTGCACGTACCGTATTGACGACGCGATACAAGCAGGGAAAGATTTTGTTGATACGATTTTTGCTCCTTATGCGGACGGGTCGCAAAATGATAACAGATTGGGCGTAGTATACTTTAATACAGCTGCGACCACGGCTAGTGGCGCGACCCATGAAAACAATCTGTATAAAAATAATTCAACCAGCGCAAGCTATTTGAAAGATACTTTCATTGGTGGCATGACTGCGACTGGCAGCACAAATTATGTTGTGGGTTTGAATGCGGCTTATACCATCCTAAATAATAGATCGGCGGAAGATAAAGCCAATCGTCTTGCGTTTGTAGTGTTTATGAGCGATGGTGAACCGAACAATGGAAATGGCACTACAGAAAATGCAACAACAATAAATAATGGTGGCACAGGTTATTCGGCCATAACAATAGCGCGGGATCAATTGGAAAACGCAAATGTGATAATTTATACGGTTGGTTTGAGCGTGACGGGATCAGGAGCAGGGGATGTGTTGAGAAGAATTTCCACGGGCAGAAGTCTCAATAATAGGTATTATCCCGTTCAAGATCCAATCGTGCTTCCCGACGTTTTCAAATCGATTGCCAATCAAATCAAAATTGCTGCGACAAATGCGGTTATTTCAGATGAAATGAGCATATATTTTGATTATTATGAAGATGCGGCTTACAAGCCATCGGTTACGGCAGGCACTTTGCTTCCAAACACAACAAGCAATGGAAACGATGTTTTGAACTGGGATCTTGGAGATATTACAGGTGACCAAGCAACGCTGACGTATTATATAAAAATAAAAGACGGATATAGTTACGATACTTTTCCAACAAATAAAGAGGCGACAGTTTCATACGAAAATTATCTCGATAAATATTGTAAAAAATATTTCCGAGTACCAGATTTGCCGACTCCAGGAGGTTCATTCCGTTATGTCTATTATGAAGTGGATGAAGATGGAGATGCCATTTCACCAGAAGGAGTTAAACTCTCAGATAATACTGGCTTCACCATCGAATCGACAGGTAATGTATTGGAAGAAGATTATGTTAGGGATGCCAGTAACCATAGTATGTTGCCTTTGGGTACATACACAAAATATACCCCTTCGGATTTAACAACTTCAACTGATTATTACCTCAGACATGATAATTTTTTCGCTTCTTATACGGAAACTTTGTCGGCGGGAAATAGAGTTGTGACGGTTTATGTCGGGTATGTAAAACAGTTGACAGCAGACGTGAGGATAGAGTACTACGAAGACACAATGGACTCAGCGGGGTACATGGGTTCTGGGTACGACGAGACGGTGACGGGGCAGGCATATGGGAGCACATACACGGTGCCGACGACGCTGAGAGACAAGAACATACAGACCGGGTACGAATTCAACAGTACAGACCCGACGAGCGGATCGATAACGATAGGGGCAGGGGCGAACGTGATCAAGGTACTGTACGTGAAGAGGAGTGACCTAAGCTACGACGTGGAGTACTACTACGACGGGGCGATAGACAGCACGAAGACGGACACGTTCAGCAACCAGATATTCGGCACGGTGGTGAGCACATACACGGACAAGGTGATAGACGGGTACAGGCTGGACAGCGACACGGCGCCGATAACGATAGGGGCAGGGGCGAACGTGATCAAGGTACTGTACGTGAAGAGGAGTGACCTAAGCTACGACGTGGAGTACTACTACGACGGGGCGATAGACAGCACGAAGACGGACACGTTCAGCAACCAGATATTCGGCACGGTGGTGAGCACATACACGGACAAGGTGATAGACGGGTACAGGCTGGACAGCGACACGGCGCCGATAACGATAGGGGCAGGGGCGAACGTGATCAAGGTGTACTACGTGGCGAAAAAATACAAAGTGACGTGGAACGCAGGAGCGGGCACATTCGGCACAACGAACAACGTGAGCAAAGATAACGTGCTCTGGAACGAAGACAACCTCTTCCCGCCGTCACCTCCGACGCGGACTGGCTACAGCCTTGAAGGTTGGCGCGTGCAATTTGACGGAGTCACGCTATACACAGACACAAATAATCCGAATATGGTCGAAGCTATCACGAAATACGGCGACATAGCAAACAACGATGAAATACCCGAAATCATATTGGCAGCCATATGGAAACAAAACCCAGATGTAACGATCAACTATGAAGCGAAAACGGGCGGTAACGTGAGCCTGGCGAGCGAAACATTAGCGCCATCTACGGGAGTAGCACAAGGCTCGACGGCAACAGCGGAAGCGGGCTATCACTTCGTGAACTGGACAAATGAAAATGGCAATGTAGTCGGAACTAATGCAAAATTCGTACCGGCCAAAGTAAACGGCTTGAACGTTGCGGCTACATACTACGCGAACTTCGAAGAAGACGATGACATAACGATCAACTATGAAGCGAAAACAGGCGGCAGCGTGAGCTTAGCGAGCGAAACGTTAGCGCCGGCGACAGGGATAGCGCAGGGATCGACGGCAACAGCGGCGATAGGATATACATTCGAGAACTGGACAGACGAATCGGGTGCCGTGGTCAGTACTAACGCAACATTCATACCGGCCAAAGTAAACGGCTTGAACGTTGCGGCTACATACTACGCGAACTTCGAGATAGACGCATTGCAGATCTACACTATCGACTATGTGGCGACGGCGGGTGGAAGCGTAAGTCCGGCGGACGAAAGCCACTGGATAAACTACACAGGCGACAACACAGGTTCGACAGCTACCCCGTCAGATGGTTATAGGTTCGTGGAGTGGACGGACGAATCGGGTGCCACGGTGAGTACGAACGCGAATTACGTGCCGACGATACATGCAGATGCCACGTTCACGGCGCACTTCGAAAAGAGAGACGACCTAAGCTACAAGGTGGAATACTACTACGACGGAACGATAGACGACGCGAAGACAGACACGTTCAACAACCAGATGTTCGGCACGGTGATAAGCACATATGACGACAAGGTGATAGACGGGTACGAATTTGAAAGCGACACGGCGCCGATAACGATAAGCACGGGCGAAAACGTTATCGAAGTGTACTACGTGAAGAAAGCAGACTTTACATTCGATAAAGAATGGATCGATGCAGGATGGGCAAACAGACCCGCCGAAATATATGTAACTTTGAGCGGTAACGATTTTGGAGTAAGCGGTGAAATAAGTCTTGGTAGCGGAACTATAGGAAATTATCCCTATGTCGCTAATTTGACAAATGATGATATATGGCAAATAATCATTATCAATTTGCCCAATTATGGTGTTCCTTATAGCGTCACAGAAACTGTTCCTACTGAATATACGGTAAGCTACACAGAAAATGGTTACGCATCAAACAAAGGTACAATCACCAACACAAGAAAACCGCAGGGCGACATCGATATAACGATCACGAAGATACTTGGCATAACCGATGAATACTATGCGACTCCAACCAATTTGTCGAAGTCGGAATCGGCGCTGGTATGCGGGATTGATGTACACGAGCACGACGACAGCTGCTACGAAGATGCGCAAGTATCAATCTGCGGGCACGTGCACGGCGAGGACTGCTATGAATGGTCTGAAAATGAAGACGGCGAATGGGAATCGAGCGATATGCCCGTAAACTGCGCGCATACGCATGACGAAAGCTGCTACGAATCGGTCAAGACGCTCATATGCGGCAAACCGGAGCATAAGCACAGCATCGACAGCTGCTACAGCAGCGAAAACTACATAAAAGGCACAGACTACGATCTCGATGAAGTGAAATTCTACTTCACGGTGAGCGGAGCGGGAGAAAAAGACGGAACTTACGACGTGACATTCAGCGGAGCGGAAATACGCTATGGGGCAAGCAAAATAGCCGCCACCATAACTATACCCCAGGCGCTGTACACGGACGACGGAGCGACGGTGACGATAACAGAAAGCGGCCTCCCGAACGGCTGGACCATCGACGAAAACACGAAGACGATAACAATCAACAAATACGGCGACATTTCAGGCGAAGGAACTGTGGTCAACGACGTGGAATACGGGCCTGAAAACGCAGTGTTCGTAAACAACTACGGCGTGGACACCGTCCCGTCGATCGACATAACCAAGAACACCACAAACGCAAGGACAGGCAACAGGGAAAACGCCCCGGCCGACAAAATGATGGACTTCAGCTTCACGATAGAAAAGGGCGACTTCAGAAAAACAGTGACGATTCCGGCAAGCTGGTTCGTAGGCGGAACAGCGGGCATAACGGTGTACCTGCCCGAACTCAGGGGGCAGTCGCTCGACGGGCTGACAGTCACGGAAAACACAAGCGGCTTCGGCGATGTATGGTCGGCAATCAGCAGGGAAATGTACATCTCCGAAAACAACAAAACCGTCACATTCGAGAACCAGTTCAAAGACGACAAATACCCGGCGATAATCGTCAGGAAAGTCACGAACATAGAGACAGCGGAATTGTTCAAGGTTCAGATAAGCGGCGGCGCCTGGTCTGAAACCCTCGAAATAGCGGCAGGCGGAAGCATAACGATAGACTTCAAAAACTACGGAAGCATGCCCGCCAACTACACCGGGACGCTGACGCTCAGCGAAGTGATCGAGAACAAGGAAAATTGGAAATATGACTCAAGGGTGTACTCGATAACGGTAAAAGACGGCGAAATAACCAGCGGGTCAAGTTCGTTCACATTTGCCAACACATATGAAGAACCCGCAATCATAGTCGAAACGCCGAAAATCACGATCTCCAAGACGATGACGATCAACACCAACAGGGCGGAGCCGGAAACCCCGACATTCGAATTCGAGCTGTACGACGAGACGAACGCGAGAGCGGTAGGCACATTCAACATAACCGGCAGCGGCAGCCTGACGATCGACCTTGGCGACTACGGCTACGCGACGGCGACCACAGTGCTTACAATAAAGGAAGTGATCCCGGAGAACCTGAGCTACTACTGGAGCTACGACGCGAGGGTGTACACGGTGACGCTGCAAAGCGGTGAGATAACGGGGTTCGCGTGCAGCGACGGTTCGTCGGTAACCG
>WRJC01000050.1 GCA_009782405.1 Oscillospiraceae bacterium | reverse complement strand
AAAATATCCGGCGTGGACAGCTTTGACGATGTCGATATTCTCACATCCGAGTGCGCTTTGGCGCATTGGGGATCGAAAAGAAAATCCAATGAAATCTGCCGTTTGGTGGATATCGACGCATTGGAAAATATTGGGCATTTCACAAAAACCACAATAAATCACTTGGAATATGTCCAGCCGGATTTTGTCTTGTTCAAAAACAATCCGTTTGTGGCAAATGAATTTGAAACTGTAACTGCCGGCTGCCCCGACTTGGTGATCGAAATATGGTCGGAAGGCAATTCGGACGCGGAAAAGAACTTCAAATTCAACCTATATTCGACCGGCGGCAAAACAGAGCATTGGTACATAGAGCAAGGCTCGAACGAAGTTGCATGTTTTTTCGGCGAAAAAAAACTGCCGGCGCAATCCTTGGAAAACATCTTGGCGACAAGCGGCAAAATAGAGTTTGATTTGCGGAAAATGGCGATGAAAATATGAATTGAAAAATGCAATCTGTTTTCTTTAATTATTTCCATTTCGGAAACCAAAACAAAATCAAGAACTAACATTCGGAATACGGTTTTGAGGTTTGGTATCAAAATGATGCCAAACCTCGATATTATGTTCCAAGCATTAGTTTTTTGGGTTTTTTATCCTTTTTTCGCGAAAACTATGAATATTATAATATTTTACAAAAAACATATTGCCATAATCGCATATATGTGATATAATCTTCGTATCTGGTTCAATCCGGTTTAAATTGCAAAAAGAAAAGAGGTTTTTCGCATATGGCAAAATATTCGATAGGCGTGGATTTTGGGACGCTTTCCGCGCGCGCGCTGCTCGTGGACGTCGCCACCGGGGAGGAGATAGCCACCGTTTCGGATGCTTACAAACACGCGGTCATAGACGAGACGATGGTTTATTCGGGCAAAAAGCTGCCGCCGGACTACGCCCTGCAGCACCCGCAGGACTATTTGGACTCGTTTGGGACAGTCGTGAAATCCGTGATCGCAGAGGCAAAAATCGACCCCGCCGACATAATCGGGCTGGGCATAGACTTCACCGCCTGCACGGTCTTGCCCGTGGACAAAAACGGCCGCCCGCTTTGCTTCGAGGAAAAACACAAAGAAAACCCCCACGCCTACGTCAAGCTCTGGAAACACCACGCCGCCCAGAAATACGCCACGCAAATCAACGAAACCGCCCAAAAGCGCGGCGAAGCCTGGCTATCCAGATACGGCGGCAAAATATCGAGCGAATGGCTCTTCGCCAAAATTTTCCAAGTTTGCGAAGAAGCGCCGGAAATATATTCCGAAGCGGCCTATTTCATCGAGGCGACAGACTGGATAATCTGGCAGCTTACCGGGGTCCAGACCAGAAATTCCTGCACTGCGGGATACAAGGCGATGTGGCACAAGCGCGAGGGATACCCATCAAGGGAATTTTTCGCGGCGCTTGACCCGAAGCTAAAAAATGTGGTCGAGGACAAATTGAATTGCCCGGTCAGCCCGATCGGTTCAAAAGCGGGCGGAGTTACAAAAGAAGCGGCAGAGCGCTACGGGCTCTGCGAAGGCGCGGCGGTCGCGGTGGGCAACGTGGATGCGCACGTCACAGTGCCCGCAGTGGGGATATCCGAAGAGGGCGACATGCTGATGATCATGGGCACATCGACCTGCCATATGCTGCTGGGCAGCCGCGAAAAGATCGTCCCGGGAATGTGCGGGGTCGTCGAGGACGGAATACTTCCGGGCTTTTACGGCTATGAAGCGGGGCAATCCTGCGTCGGCGACCATTTCGCGTGGTTCGCCGAGAATTTCGTCGGAGGGGACGAGGAAAACAAAATCGCGTATATATCCAAAAAAGCGGGCGAAATAAAGCCGGGCGAGTCGGGGCTCATCGCGCTCGACTGGTGGAATGGCAACAGGTCTGTGTTGGTCGACATAGATCTGACCGGGATGTTTCTCGGCATGACGCTGTTGACCAAACCCGAGGAAATGTACAAAGCGCTCGTCGAGGCCACCGCATACGGCACGAAGATGATCTTCGAAACCTTCAGGCAAAACAACATAGAAGTGAAGCGCGTTTTCGCGGCGGGCGGAATCGCCGAAAAAGACCCGCGGACGATGCAGGTTTACGCCGACGTGATAAACCTGCCAATCAAGATAGCGGGTTCGGCGCAAGCCCCCGCCTTAGGCTCGGCTATATTCGGCGCGGTGGCGGCGGGCGGCCAAAAAGGCGGCTATGACACGATAGGCGAAGCATCGCGGGCGATGGGATCGCTGTCCGACAGGGTTTACACCCCTAATCCCGAAAACGCGAAAATTTACGAAAAGCTGTACGCCGAGTACAAAATCCTGCACGACTATTTCGGCAGGGGCCAAAACGACGTGATGAAAAGGCTCAAAGAAATCAAATCGAACAAACAATAACAAAAAACAAAAATAATTTTTGGAGGAAAACAATATGTCATTTAAAATCAGCACAAAGAACATCCCGGCCGTGAAACTCGGGATAGTGGCGGTGAGCCGCGACTGCTTCGTTTCGACGCTCAGCGAAAAAAGAAGGGAAGCGGTGGTTAAATCCCTTGGCGAAAAGGGCGTGAAAATCCATAATTGCAAAATAATCGTGGAAAACGAAAACGACGCGATGAAGGCGATATCCGACCTTAATGAAAACAAAGTGAATGCGCTCGTGGTGTTTCTGGGCAATTTCGGGCCCGAAGGGCCGGAAACCATGCTCGCGCAAAAATTCGCCGGCCCGGCGATGTTCGTGGGGGCGGCGGAGGAATCGACGGATGTGCTGAGCAGCGAGAGGGGCGACGCGTATTGCGGGATGCTCTCCATGTCGTACAATCTCGCGCTGCGCGGGTTGAATGTGTATATCCCCGAATATCCCGTGGGAAATGCCTGCGAAGTGGCCTGCATGATAGCGGAATTCGAAATTGTCGCAAGGGCATATCTCGGCGTCAAGGGGCTAAAAATAATCGCTTTCGGGCCGAGGCCATTCGACTTTTTGGCCTGCAACGCGCCGATCGCGCCCCTTTACGATTTGGGCGTCGAAGTGCAGGAAAACAGCGAGCTCGATTTGTTCGAGGCGTACAACAAACACTCCGACGACAAGCGCCTGCCCGATAAAATCAAGGAAATAGAGGAAGACCTTAAAAACAGCGTCTGCCATTTCCCGAAGGTGATACCAAACCTCGCCCAGTACGAGCTCACCCTGGAAGATTGGAAGGAAAAAAATCTCGGCGCTTCAAGCTATGTGGCTTTTGCCAACAAGTGCTGGCCCGCATTCCAGACCATGTTCCACTTTGTGCCCTGTTACGTAAATTCGAGATTTGCGTCAAAGGGGATACCGATAGCCTGCGAGACGGATATTTACGGGGCGCTCACCGAATACATACTCACAGCCATAACCGGCGAGAGCGTGACCCTGTTAGACATAAACAACACGGTGCCAACCGATTTGTACGAGGCCCACAAAAGCCTTGCGAAAGATTATGCGCCAAACGACTTGTTCATGGGATTCCACTGCGGGAACACCCCGGTATGCCGGCTGAAATCGAGCGCGCTCACCCACCAGCTGATCATGAAGCGCCTGCTCGAGCCCGACAGCGAGCCGTATATGTCAAGGGGGGCGCTCGAAGGCGACATCGCAGCTTCCGATATAACCCTGTTTAGGCTGCAAAGTTCCAAAGACGGCCTCTTGCGCTCATACATCGCCCAGGGCGAAACCCTCGAAATCCCTTCCAAATCGTTTGGGGGTATAGGGGTGATAGCAGTCAAGGAAATGGCGAGGTTCTACCGGCACGTGCTGATCCAGAAGCAGTTCCCCCACCACAGCGGAGTGGGTTTTGCCAAATGCGGCAAATACCTGTTTGAGCTTCTGAAGCTCATCGGAGTGACCGACATAAACTACAATCAACCCAAGGGCATTTTGTACAAAACCGAAAATCCGTTTTGAAATTTCGGGAAAGGACCGTAAGTGAACAAAAAAAGCAGGATAATATTTATTGCAGTCGCCGTCGTGGCCGCGCTTGCCGTCGGAATCTTCGCGGCGGCGAAACTGCTGAAAAGAAACAAAATATATGAGCCAAACATCACTTTGTTCAAATGCCATATGGCCATGGAAATAGCCGAATCCGACTTGGACGGGATAAAAAGCGTCATCGAGACGGCGGCGGGAACCAAAGTCCTGAAAATAGAAAAGGGTTCCATCCCCTACAAAGAGAGCCTGACTGGCGAAGACGAAAAGGAAATATATCTCGGGGACAGCGTGACCGTGACTTTGCCCGTTTTGACCGAAGAACAAAAAGTGGCGATGTTTTCCGCAGTGGCGGAAGAATACGGGCTGACCGGCGAACATATGATACAGATGAACGACATATACAGAAAAGATTGATAAAGATTTGAAAAAAATTTTGGGGAATTTTTATGAACCGAAACGAAAACAAAATTTTGTGCTCCACGGGGACGATAATAGGCAGGCTCAATGATTTCGACTACACGCTGATACCAAAGTACGCCGAAAGCATAGACTGCGACGGCTACGAGTTCATGACGGAGCCGTTTTGGAACGACGAGGAAAAAACGGATAAAATCGCTTCGTTTCTGGCGCCTTTCCGCATAAATTTCGAAACCCTGCACATGGACAAATACATAGGCGACAAGATCAGCCAAAACAATCCCGGCGACATGGAGGAGGCGCGGCGCATTTTCGAACTGGATTGCCGCCTCGCCGCCTCGCTTGGCGCGAAGCTGCTCGTCTTGCACTTGTGGGGCGGGCACGCATCCGACAAAAATATGGGCGAAAACATAAAAGCCTACGCCGGCCTGCTCGAAACTGCGGGAAAATACAATTTGACCCTGACGGTGGAAAACGTGGTCTGCAACACGTACAACGCGCTCGCTCACATGGAAAAACTCTACGAAACATACAAGAGCGCGATGAAGTTCACAATCGACGTGCGGCACGCCGAGTTCCACAAAATGGTGAAAGCCACTTGCGAAGCCCGCTTTTTGTGGGACAACGGGCTCGTGCCGCATTTTCACATAGCCGATTACAAAGGCGGTTATATGGATTGGTCGAAGCTCCGCCCCGTTTTGCCGCCCGGGGAAGGCGAAATCGATTTTTCGCACCTTTCTGGTTTTTTGAAAAGAACAAATTACAAGGGCTCGTTCACGCTCGAGGCGAGCGGGGCGATGAAGGAAACGGGGATGGATTTCGAAAAATTGAACAGATGCCTCGAATTTATCCGGGCATTATTAAATTAATGCGAAAAATGTGTTGACTTTCGACCCGAAATGTCGTATAATGGAGGGACAACAGATAACACGGAGGAAATACCATGTCAACCAAATTAACGGCAAAAGATATAAAAATCGAAAAGACAAACCAGCCAAAAGTAAAGCCGCCGCCCGAAGATATGCTTTTCGGCAAAAATTTTTCGGATCATATGTTTGTAATGGAATACAGCGCAGATAAGGGCTGGAACAACCCCGGCATCGTCCCCTATGGGAACATATCGCTTTCGCCCGCTGCGATGGTCTTCCATTACGGGCAGGAGCTGTTCGAGGGGCTCAAGGCGTACAGGACTTCATCCGGGAAAATCCGGCTGTTCAGGCCGGAGAAAAACGTGGCGCGCATGAACTGGACCTGCGAGAGGCTCTGCATCCCCGAGCTCGATCCCGAATTCGCGCTCGAGGCGATAAAGCAAATTGTGAGCTTCGACTCCGACTGGATCCCGGGCGAGCCCGAACACTCGCTCTACATCAGGCCTTTTGTGATCGCCACCGACCCTTTCATCGGGGTCAAGCCTTCGTCTTCTTACCTGTTCATCATAATACTTTCGCCTGTGGGGGCATATTATCCCGAGGGCATCGACCCTGTGAAGATCTATGTGGAAAACGAGTATGTGAGGGCGGTGAAAGGCGGGCTGGGATTCGCCAAAGCGGGCGCAAATTACGCCGCTTCGCTCAAAGCGCAGGACAAAGCCAAAAAAATCGGATACACGCAGGTTTTGTGGCTTGACGGGGTGGAGAGGAAATATGTCGACGAAGTCGGCACGATGAACGTCATGTTTGCCATCGGCGGCAAAGTCATAACGCCGAGCCTCGACGGAAGCATACTGCCGGGCGTCACCAGGGATTCCGTTATAGCGCTGCTGAAAGACTGGGGCTATGCAGTCGAAGAGCGCAAGCTGGCTTTGTCCGAAATTATCGAAGCGGACAAAAACGGCACGCTCAGCGAAGCTTTCGGCACCGGAACCGCAGCCGTGATTTCGCCCATTGGGACGCTAAACTCCAATGGCGAGATAATCGAAATAAACGGAGGCAAAATAGGGCCCATAGCCAGGCGGCTGTATGATACGATCACCGGCATACAGTACGGGACGATCGAAGACAAATACAACTGGATCCTCGAACTTCAACCGGCAAAAAAATAGCGCCGGCAAAAAATCGGGCCGGCGCCGTTTTTCTCATGGGATCCGCTATTCTGCGGGCTCGATCTCGTAATCGGTCGAGCCGAGCCCGTACTTCACGAGCTTTTCGAGCTGGGCGTAGGGGTCTTTGCCGTGCAGCCGTTGGAACAAGTGGCCGACATTTCCCATTCTGTGGCCTTTCGGCACGCCGGTTTCGATCAGGTTTTCGAATTTTATCGCGTCCATGCTGGCTTTTTCGAGCGCCACGATGTCGTCGCTTGCCATTATCCCAATATCCGGCACAAGGTCGGGCGTGGTCATCCCCCAGCAGTCGCACAGCGCGGTTATCGAAGTTAGCACGTTTATATGGTAATGGTTGCCGGGATTGAAGGTGTCCAGCACTTCTTTGGTGCATATGGCCATGCCCTCGTTGAAATCCTCGTTGTTCTGGTCGGTGACCACCAGGGCTTCGGCCGGGCAGACCTTGACGCAGTGCTGGCAAAAAGTGCAATGGTGGTAAAACATCTGATATTCGCCGTTTTCGAATTTGTTGGCGTGGTGGTTGCAGGACTGGAGGCACTGCTCGCAGCGGGTGCATTTGTCCTTGTCCCATTTTATGCCGCCCTCCAGCGAATGGATTTCTCCGCGCGTCCTGTCGGTGACGCAACCCATCGCGATGTTCTTCACCGCTCCGCCGAATGCGCAGGCTCCGTGCCCCTTCACGTGCGAAAAGTTTATCAAAAATTCGGCATCCCCTATCAGCCCGGATACGTCGATGTGCCTGAGTTTTTTGAAATCGACTTCGCGGGTGTAAAAATATTTGCCGAAAAACCCGGCTCCCTCCAGCACTTCGCAGCCGAGGTTGGAAGCGGTGTAACCGCGTTCCTCGGGGTGGCGGCCGTGGATGTAATGGTCGGTGATAAAACACCTCGAACCGGATTTTTTGACGTAATCCACCAATATCCTGATAAATACCGGCGGAATCGTGCTGAAACTCGTTCCCGCTCCCACGTGCATCTTTATCGCGACGCTCTTGCCGCCTATTTTTTCCGCAAGCCCGGAGCCTTCCAGCAAACGCCTGAATTTGGCGGGGAGCGTTTCGCTTTGGTCCCAGCGGGAAAAAGCCATGGAAGAAAATTTTACCGTTGACATAAATAGATCTCCTCATTTAAATTAAAATTGTTGCGCTGCAGCTTAAATTATATCAGAGTTTTAAAATTATTTCAAGAGTATGTTTGAAAATTTCACATTTATCGCGTAAAATATACACGGAGAGGGCAAAACAGTGCTGAACATATTGAAAGAACTCACAAAAACCGTTTCGGTTTCGGGCGACGAAGAAAATATATCGGATACAATACGCAAAGCGGCGGAACCTTATGCCGACGAGATATACGGCGATGCGCTGGGAAACCTCATCGCCCTGAAAAAAAGCGGCAGAAGCGGCGCGAAAAAGGCGATGGTCGCCGCCCACATGGACGAAATAGGGTTTATCGCCATTTTTATCGACGATGATGGGTTCGTAAAAATAAGCCCGGTGGGAGGAATAGACTGGACGGCTGCGGCATACGGCGAAGTCTTGTTCAAAAACGGGCTTTCCGGCGTGATCGTGCCCGAAGGCAAAACAAAGCCGGGCGATTTCAAAGCCGAAAAATTTTATGTGGACATAGGCGCGACATGCAAGGCGGATGCCGCTTCCAAGATAAAGATCGGGGATGCCTGCACCCTGGCGCCAAAAATCATAAAACTTTCAAACGGCAGGATCGCCGCTTCGAAGCTCGACGACAAAATCGCGTGCGCGGCGCTGATCCGGGTTCTCATGGACATGAAGGGCGCGGGGCACGGCTGCGATCTGTATTTTGTATTCACCGCCCAGGAAGAAGTGGGGCTTCGCGGCGCCAGGACGGCCGCGCAGGGCATAATGCCCGACTATTCCATAGCAGTCGACGTGACCGATACCGGGGACACTCCCGAATGCGCCCCAATGGCGATAAAACTCGGGGGAGGGGCGGCGATAAAGCTGATGGACCGCTCGGCGATATGCCACAGGGAAATGGTGAATTTGTTGATGAAGACCGCCAAGGAAAACAACATTGCATACCAATCGGAAATCATGGACGCAGGGGGCACGGACACGGCGGCGATGCAGTCTGCGGGCGCGGGAAGCATAGCCGGGGCGATTTCCATACCAACGCGATACATCCACACAGGGGTCGAGATGTGCGACATGGGCGATGCAGAGGCCTGCGCGAAACTTCTCGGGGGGATTTTGAAAAAATTATGAAATGGTCGCAAGAATACAAGGTTCACTATTACTACACGGATTATGCCAATGTCCTTAAACCCGCCTATATCGCGAGATATATGCAGGAAACGGCGTGGAACGCGCTGAAAGCCTGGGGGCCTTCGCCAAAATATCTGAATGAAAGAAACCTCGCCTTCATACTCACGAAAATGAGTTTTGTATATCACGAGGAAATATTCGAGGACGACATAATACAAGTCGAAACATGGGCCAACCCTCCGAGGACTATAATATTCCCGAGGAATTACCGGATATTCAAGGGGGAAAATTTGGCAGTCGAAGCGGTTTCGGAATGGGTGCTGCTCGGCGTCAAAGAAAAAATCATTGTGCGCCCTGCCGATTACAAAGACATTTTGAACGCCTACGACGACGAAAAACCCACGTTTTCGGTTCAGAAGCGCTTCAATATGCCGGAAGAAATGGATGGGCCCGCCGAATACGCGGTCAAGTATTCCGACATCGACACGAATTTCCATATGAACAACACGCGCTACATCGACCTCATATGCGACAATTTATACTCAGACGACGAAACGGTTTCGCCGGAAAGCAAAAAAAGGCTCTTGTCCCTCGATGTAAACTATATCGGGGAGGCGCGGTTCGGCCAGATTATCAGGATAAGCAGGGCTGCGGCGCCGTCCGGGCCGGAAACAAAAGAACATTACATGAGGGCGAAAATAAAGGGCGTGGAGCAAAACTGCTTCGAGGCAAAATGCATAACCGCCAATCGATAAGCGCAAACATCGAAACTCGCGCCGGAAAACCAATAAGGGAGGGATTACATAACGATGCTGTCGAGCCTGAGGAATTTTTTCATATCGCTGTTCATCACTTTGATAGTGTTCGGCATCGCCGCATATTTTTTGACAGGTTTCATCAACGAAATTTTAACCGGATTCACCGGCTCGCAGCCCCTGGCCGAAAATGGGGATACCGAAAAGACCACGGAAAACAACTCCGTCATCTCGGAAAACCTCGACACGAACGTGTTCACGGTTCTGGTTTTGGGGATCGACGACGGGCAGTCCCAGCCCAAGGACTATGAAACAGACGCAATTTCCGCGAGAAAAGAAGCCGACTCGATTTTTCTCATAAACATAAACGCGAAAACCAGGACTATCATGGTCTCCTCGCTGCCATGCAACCTGAAAGTCGAAGCCGACGGATTCGTGCTTTGCCTCGGGTCGGTTTATTCCTACGGCGGAGTGGAGCTTGTGAAGAAGACTGTATGGTCATATACGGGAATGACCGCCGATTATTGTTTTGTCCTGGATTATGACAGCGTCGAAGTGATCATAGATTCATTGGGCGAAATGGAGTACGCCATACTCGAGGATATGTATTACAAGCCGGTGCCATATGATTCGAGCACCACCAACCCCCCCACCGATGAGGCGGAAGAACCGGAAGAAACCGAGGAAACGACAAACCGAAACATCATAAACATCAAAAAAAGCGAACAGGAAACAAATGAAAGCGGGGCGGCGGTGATCGACGGGGCTGCCGCAATCCAGATACTCAGATACAAAAATTACAAGAACGACCAATACAACCGCGACGCGACACAGATAAATTTTTTGCGGGAATTCATAAAACAAAAAATGACCGTTGAAAATTTGGCGAGGGCGGACGAAATATACGAAAAAATAAAAGATAGCATCGTCGCCGCAGACATGGATGAAAAAACTTTCAAAAAATACGCGGAAACGCTGTTTAGCCTCCATGATTACGAAGTGGCGATCGTGGTTTATCCCGGAGCCGTGAAGACCGAGAACGGAACGACGTTTTTGGAGCCGATCTTGAAAAGCGCGATAGAAAGATACGACGAATACAGGAAAGTGGAGGATGTGGATTTGAACGCCACCGAAAGCAGCGGCTAAAAAACAGCCGCCGGCTGATCTCAACAAAAGCGGGCATGGCGGAATTGGCAGACGCGCCGGATTTAGGATCCGGTGGGAAACCCGTGCAGGTTCAAGTCCTGTTGCCCGCACCAATGTGGAATATATAAAACATATCTAAAATATGGGAAAAAGTTTGTTATGTTAAAAGAATTGATAGAATATTGCCTTCCGATGATCAGGGATTTCGCAGACGGAAAGTATGCGATAACTATCGGCGGCTCAATAGGAAAAGGATTGAATCACATTAATTCCGATGTGGATTTCCGGCTTTACGCCGACGATTTTGTAAAAGGCGGGCGTTGGGATAAAAATTATGCCGTATACACCCAACATATGGAATATTGGGAAAAACGCGGCCTTAGGATAGACAGCGTATGGATGAGGGGCATATCGGAAATAGACGAGAAATTAAACAAATGGCTTTCCGGGAATCTTGAACCGGAAATGGTTGAGTGGACAGTATGGGGATATTACCTTCCGACAGATATATACAATCAGCAGATAATAGAAGATCCATATAATATAGCCGCAGATTGGAAAAAACGAATGGAACCGTATCCGCAGGAAATGAAAACGGCAGTGATAAACAAACATATGGGCAGGCTGAAATACTGGAAGAACGATTATCACTATAGAAATAAAACCGACAGAAAAGACGTAGTATTTCTCGCGTCTCTAAGCGCGAATATAGTGCATGATATAATGCAGGCGCTTTGCGCGGCGAACGATATATATTTTCCGGGCGATGGGCACAATCTGAGCGTTGCCGGGCATTTTGCCCTAAAACCCGATAATTTTGAAAAAAGAATCGGACTCATCCTATATCCGGAAGATACTGGTGAATCCGATAAGTTTGAAATCCAGTACAGTTCGGCGATTGCCATGATAAACGACGTCGAAAATATAATGGACAATCTTTTTTGATCGATATCGATTCAAAAGGTGAATGTGTCGGGATGCGCGCCCACTCTTTTGCCTATGTTCAATTTGAAAATTTCAGACATATCTTCGCCGGTTATCGCAAAATCAAAAATTTCCGTGTTTTGCTGTATTCTGTCTTTGTTTGCCGACTTTGGTATGTTTATAAATCCCCTCTGCAATCCCCATTTTAAAATCAGCTGCGCCGCAGACTTATTGTATTTTTTTGCGATTGATATCAAAGTTTCGTCGCCGAGAAGCGCGCCGACCCCGAAGGGGCTCCAGGGCTCAAATATCATGCCTTTTTTTTGGCAATAATCCGCGAGTTCGACTTGCGTCAGCCAAGGGTGGCATTCGACTTGATTTACGGCGGGAATCAAATCTGACGCGGCGAAAATTTCTTCCAGGTGATGTATGAGGAAATTGCATACCCCGACAGCCCTGGCTCTGTTTTCTTTGTATATCTTTTCGAGGATTTTCCATGATTCGGCGATTTTTTCTTTGACGGGCCAGTGAATGAGGTATAGGTCAATATAGTCGACGCCAAGCCGTTCGAGGCTTTGTTCAAATGCCTTGTATTGATTTCCCTGACGCTGGTCTTCATTCCACAGTTTGGTCGTGATAAAAATGTCCTCGCGATTTATTTTGCTGTCTTTGATCGCTTTGCCTATGCCGGTTTCGTTGTAATACGCCGCCGCCGTGTCAATATGCCTGTATCCCGCGTCGAGCGCATATCTGACGGCTTCATATGTGGCGCTTTCATCCCCTATCTGATATGTGCCGAGGCCGAGGACAGGTATTTCCACTCCGTTATTTAATTTTAACGTTGACGATAGATTCATGACAAATCCCTCCTTGACAAATTTTTTTGGCTATATACATAGCATATCCAAAAACAACAAAAATGTCAATAGGTTTTTTGAAAAAAAATATTTATTATTTTCAAAAAACCCTTGACATGAACCCTCGAAAACGGTATAATATATATAATGCGGTCGTGGTGGAATTGGCAGACACGCACGTTTGAGGGGCGTGTGTCTTCGACATACGGGTTCAAGTCCCGTCGACCGCACCATGCGGAACCCTGCGGTTATCAGCGGGGTTTTCTGCAGGAAGTGCGGGAGTGGCGGAATGGCAGACGCACCAGATTCAGGTTCTGGCGCCCTCACAGGTGTGTGGGTTCAAGTCCCATCTCCCGCACCATCAATTTAAAAACGCATAATTTCGGGGTGTGGCTCAGTTTGGTAGAGCGCTTGGTTCGGGACCAAGAGGCCGTGTGTTCAAATCACATCACTCCGACCACTTAGACACAAGGCAATGTGCGGGATTCGCAGATTGCCTTGTGTTTTGTTTTTGGGCTGAAAACAAGATTTTTGACGACATACCCTTATATTTATATAAACCGCGCAACATAATTAGTCAATAACGGTATTGTTCGGTAAAGTTCTAAAATAAAATCATAGGTTGAATTATGGGCGTTATTTAGTTAATTTCTAAAAGCCGTTCATAACAAAAAACCATTCATGTAATCGAGAAAATGCTTGGCATAGCTGTCCAAAACCTCAATGGAACCTCCGCCGCGGATCGGCGAACAAATTTCGTAGGCGATATACCCGTCGTAGCCCGTCGATATCAATGCTTTGAAAAATTCTCTGTAATCTATAAACCCATCGCCCATCTTGACGGCTCTCAACATATCATTTCCCTTGGAATAAGCCACCAAATCAGGGTTGTAATTATATTTCGGGACGCGGACATAATCGGCGGCCGTAGTGTAGGCTATCCTGCCCATGGACGAAACGGCTTCTTTCAAATCCGCTCCCATTTGCGCGGGAACCCATGCGTCAAACATCGGCAAACAATTATCTTCTCCGACATCTGCGATAAAGTCCTTCATTGAATGATGTTCCGCGCCTATGTCGTGATGATTCTGCACCCCGATTGCAACCCCGTGCTTTGCGGCTCGTTTCGCGCATTCTTTCAAAGCGTCCGCGCATATTTTCCATTGCCGCTGATAATTCATGTTTTTGTTTTCGTACCCTGTAAAAACGCGCACTAAATTGCAGCCAAGTTCTTTCGCCATGGCGCAGAGCCGCTCAACATACATGATTTGCAGCTCCACAGCCGCAACCATTGAATCCCCGCCGAGCAAAAAATCCGTATATCCGGCGATACAGGCACATTCCAACCCTTCGTTTTTCAGCAATTCCCCGATAGAGCGCAGTTTTGCGTCATCTATGTCGATCGGCGAGAAATGAGGGCGTTTCGCCATGATTTCCACGCCGCCATATCCCAGCCACGCCGCTTTTTGTATGAAATCCTCGATTGAAAGTTTTGCCTGACCTTGCCATATGCCTGCATAACTGACAGAATGTAATGCATACTTCATTGTATTTTTCCCCTTTTCCAATTTTAATTTCAAAACACTTACATTATATCGCATTTTCAAGGAAAAATCAACATTGATTTCTTGACAAAACCGAATAAATATATTATAATGGGTAAACTGGGACAAAGGTGACAGTTCGTTGGCGCCGATCGCCGGCAACTTCGCATAAAACAACAAATAGGGGGATATTATGGGAAAAATCGATAAAAAAGCATATCTTGAAAAAATCGACAATGTCATAAAAAACGGGAAATACAAGGACGACTGGGATTCGCTGAAAAACATAGAAGTGCCCGATTGGTACGCGAAAAGCAAATTCGGGACGTTCGCGCATTGGGGAGTTTATTCCGTGCCGGCATTCGGCAACGAATGGTATCCCAGGGCCATGTACATAAAAGGCTCAAAAGAGTTTGAATATCACGCCAAGACTTACGGGGAACACAAAAAATTCGGGTACAAGGATTTTATCCCGATGTTCAAGGCCGAAAAATTCGACCCGGACGAATGGCTGGACCTATTCGAGAAAGCCGGCGCAAAATTTCACACTGTCGTCGCCGAACATCACGATGGTTTCCAAATGTATAAATCAGGCATATCGCATTGGAACGCATTTGAGAAAGGGCCAAAACGCGACATTCTCGGGGAGATAAAGGCCGCAGCTGACAAGCGCGACATACGGCTGGGCGTATCGAGCCACAGAATAGAACACTGGTGGTTTATGAACGGAGGCAAAAAATTCGATTCGGACGTGGGCCAAAACCTCAGAGAAGGCGATTTGTATTGGCCCTCCATGCCGGAAAACGACGACCTCGGCAGCAAAAATCCCATGACTTTCATGTCGCCGGAGCATAAAAATTTGAGCAGAAGATTTGCCGAAGACTGGCTTGTGCGGTGCTGCGAAATCGTCGATAGCTACAAGCCCGCCACTTTCTTTTTCGATTGGTGGATTCAAGTCGAACCTTTAAAACCTTACCTGAAAAAGTTCGCCGCCTATTATTACAACAAAATGGAAGAATGGGGCAAAATCGGCATTATACAGTATAAATTCGACGCCATGATGTTCGGTTCCGCCGTCATAGATGTGGAACGCGGCCAGTTCGGCGATTTAAAGCCGTTCCCTTGGCAGACGGACACCTCGATAGCGCGCAATTCATGGGGATATACCGAAAACAACGATTTCAAGAAAACCCCCGAGATACTCAGGGATTTTGTCGATATAGTGAGCAAAAACGGCTGTATGCTGTTAAATGTCGGGCCTAAAGCCGACGGAACGATCGCAGACGAAGAAAAAAAAGTCCTGTGCGAGATAGGCGATTGGCTCAAAATCAACGGCGAAGCGATATATAACGCCAATACTTTCAAAGTATTCGGTGAGGGTCCGACGGAGGTGTTCACGCGGGAGGGGGATTTCACGGATGCAAAAGAAAAATGTTTCACGGACGAGGATATAAGATTCACTCAAAACGGCGGCAATTTATACGCAATTGCGCTGAAATATCCTGAAAACGGAATAATAAACATCAAATCGCTCGGCGCAAAATCAAATATTTTTTACGGATTCATACGCGACATAAGCGTGCTGGGATTTGACGAAAAGCCCGAATATGAACTGACGGACGAAAAATTGACAATCGGCACAAAATCCGTGAAGAGCGAAAATCCGGTTATTTTCAAAATAAAAATAGATTAGTTTTCACTTTGAAACGATGGAACTTTTATGGTATATTTGCAGTATAATATAGAAAAATACGAACCATAAAAAACGGAAAACCATTTAGGGGGAAAACTATGAAAAAATTATTGCTTGCAGCCGCGCTTATATTGGCAATGCCTCTTTTCGCTTGCAAAATCGGCAATTTGACAACGGCGCCGCCGGCAGAGCCGGTGCAAAGCCCATTTTCCGAAAATGAGGAAAAAGCGCAAATCGACGCCCTTTGGTCAAAATTAAGCGGGGTTTGGCGTCATACGGGCCAAAACGGAAACCCCGACAGCGAATCCTCCGTTTTCATTTGTTTTGAATACGATGGGGGAAAACCGATTTTTTACAGCGTTTTCGGCTATGAAAAAACTGAAAGCAGATATGTGCAGGAAGCGTCCGCCCTAAACGCTTTCGACTACTCCGTGACATATTACGTGCCTGAAAGCGCCGAAGACGGCTTGCATGGCATCCATGACGCTTTTTATGAAAAATACCAATATGATTTGAGCGATTATCCCAATGGAAAAATCGTGGCGAAAAACGAAAACGGAACGACAAGCGCCTGGGAATTTGCCGGAAAAACGTTTGAGGAAGCCTACGGGCAAAACAA
Organism: Oscillospiraceae bacterium; assembly: GCA_009782405.1. The sequence continues at coordinate 6,929 of WRJC01000050.1, read as the reverse complement.
TTCGACAAATCCGCCGGACAGCAACGGCGAGAGCGGCTGGTTTGGCGGGATTGTCCGCGAGGGACAGTTTTACCACGACGGGCAGGAGGAATGGATCACATATTATTACGCCGACGTGGGAGAAGCGCAGCTTGAAACACTGAAAAGCAAATTGGCCGATTATGAGGATTTGGGAGAAGATCCCGAAACCGAAATACACCTATATTCGACAAATGGCATAAGCCTGAAAGACTGCGTAGGCAAAGAAATAAAATTCAAGGGCGATTATTTTGCTTGCCATACGATACACCACCGGCGCAATATCGTATTCGAGGTAAAAGAAATAGAAATAAATGGGATATACGGCGCCGCAGCCGACGCGGATGCGCCGTCTCCCGCCGCGCCCGAAACATTTGAAACGCCGTTTGACCCCGCATTTTTCAGGTTTGACGCGCCTTGCTGGTTCAACGGGCATGAAATCGACGGCCAAAATTTCGCCTGGGACGAATTTGAGGATGGGAGCGGGGATCGCTGCCTGATGATACTCGTGGATGTGGCGGCATGGGACGGGGCCGCGAATGATATGCTGTATCTTCCGGGGTTCGGGCCGCCGGTGGTACACCAAAATGAAAACAGCATTTATTTGGAATGGGCATACAGGAGTTCGGGCGACGGCATCAATTTGATTTTTTCGGACGGGAGCGGCGATATGAGAGTCGCCGCGAACGAACTGAAAGGCGCAAATTACGCGGATACCATCAAGCTGCCCGTCAGCGCGCGCAAAAACGGCGGTTCGGACAGCGCCCAATACTATATCCCCCTGTACGCAATATTGAACGAAATCGGAGGCGGGGCGGCGCGCGGCATTTTCGGCGGCGAAACGGCGTATATTTATTCGGGCGATCCCATACATGGCCAAACCGGCTTTTGGGAATCCGGCGACCAGGGGGAGTACCGCAAGGACGCAGTCATCGGCGAAACGACCCATTCCATCGTTTCCTACTGGAACGGCCTGGAATTTCGCCCGGATGGGACTTTCACTTTTTCCGACCGCTATTATCAAGACGGGGGCGATTGGGTATTGGTCGAAACCATCGGTCGCTACGTTTTTTTCGGGCGTTTGCTCATAATGTCATACGAAGAAGAATCTGAGTGGCGCGGCCCGGACTACGCCGCGCTTGCGCCTGTCAAAACGGGCGATTCTTCGAATAAATACATATGCTGCCGATATGTGGAGCAATGGGACGGGGATTATTTGGATATGCGCGGCTACCGGTATCATATGTACGGGGAAAATCTTATGCAAAACGCGGTTTCGCCCAAACCGGGAAAATCCGCCGGATAAAAAAGCGCAAAAACAAAAAACAATTGAATAAATTGAATAAATGAGGGAAAACAAAATGAAACGAAAAAATATGGCCATATCTATCTTGATTTTGGCGGTTCTGGCATTTTTGCCGGCGGCGGTTTCCTGCTCTGCGCCCGAGGGCAGCTCGGATTCCGGCAAAACAGATAGCGAAAATGACTTTCCGCCGAATTCTGCCGAGGGGAATATGGCCGCCGAGGTGGCCGAACCTTTCCCCGAACCCGAAGTTCCCGAAAAAGACTACGGAGGCATCCAATTCAATATCCTGTATCCCGAATGGGGAATGTACGAAGATTATTTGTTTTCGGACGAAGAAAGCGGCGACGTGATGAACGACGCCATGTTCAAGCGGGACAAGGCGATTGAAGACAGGCTGAATATCAGGTTCAACAAAATAATGATAGCAAAAGGCAAGGATGAAATAAAGCAAGTGCTGCCAATGGTCAAAAATTCGGTCATGGCGGGCGACGGCTCATACGATTTGGCGCTTATACACCCGATGTGCGACCTCAACACATTCGCGCAGTCCCAGCTTGTGAGAAATTGGAACAAAATGCCTCACGTCGATTTATCCAAACCTTACTGGAATCAATCGATGAACGATACGCTGGCGGTAAACGGTATATTGCTGTTCGCGGCGAACGATTTCATCATCCCCAATCCAACCGTAATCTATGCAAACAAAAACTTGCTCAGGGATTATGGCATGGAAAACCCCTACGAATTGGTCAGAAGCGGAAAATGGACGTGGGACAAATTTGCCGAAATGGCAAAACAGGTCTCAAGGGACATCAACGGCGACGGCATATATGACGAAAACGATTTATACGGATTCACATTGCTTCTGGACGGTTCAGGCATGATAAGCATGATGCACGCCTGCAACCAGTTCATCGCGAAAAAAGACGAAGACGGCGTCCCGAAACTCGACCTCATGAGCGAAAAACTTGTTTCCCTCATTGACAAGATATACGATCTGGTATGGGTTGGCAACCAGACATATACATGGACTACTGAAATTTGGGATGCGGGAAAAGAATCGCTGCTTTCTTTGCATCAAAATTTTTTCCCGAGAGGCCACGCGCTTTTCGCCATAGGTTCGCCCGGAACCGGGGCCAATGAGTTTTTCCGCGCTTCGGAAGTCGATTTCGGCATATTGCCCTACCCGAAATACGACGAGGCGCAAAAAGAATATATCAGCCTCGAACACGCGGGGCTCATGCTTGTGCCCATGGATGCAAAAGACCCCGAAATGGTGGGAATCGTGGCTGAACTTTTGGGCTCTGAAAGCCACCGCTACACCATTCCCATATATTACGACGTCCAGATCACATACAAGGGAGTGCGCGACGAAGAATCCCTTGAAATGCTCCAACTCATATTCAACAATACAGTATATGATTTCGGATATAACTACAGCAATTTCACCAATACCGCATATATTGTACCCAGAGTCATAGCGCAGAAAAGCAGGGATGTGGGTTCGTTCTATGAAGCAAACGCCCGCTCAACTGAAAAAGATTTGGAAAAAGCATACGAAAATCTTGTAAAATACGAAGATTTGGACTTTTAACATACGGAGGGTATATTCTGAGGCAGCTCAAAGCGTTCCTGATATTTATTCCGTCACCAACGCATACGCCGAAATTCTGCGAATTCGCCACGTAACCGCTAAAGATAACAAATAAGCGAATACAAACGTTCCAATTCCGAACAAAGTCACCCATATTGGGGCAACAATAAACCCCGCCTTCATTACGCCCATGCCTTTCATAGCCACGGACATAAGCGGATTGGTGCAAAACGCGCCTAGTAAACTTCCGATTATAACTCCACAAAGTACGGGAACCGCAAAGCCCACGGCAATTTGATTCATTAACTGCACGGTGGTAAACCCGACAGCTTTCTGGATTCCTAATTCATGTTTGCGCCGAATTACCGAAGACCCGACGACAAAATATAATACCAGAGCGATAACCGCCAGAGTTATAACCAGCATAGTAATGCCCATTGCAGCTACGATACTCTGATAAGAAGCCATTCCCTCTGCCAGTCCTTTGTCAAAATCCATTGTGCCTTTCAGCAGTTCTTTGTTGTAACGGTTTTCCAGCATTTTCACAAATTCAGCCGCGTCGGTTCCTTTTTCGAGGCAGATATACAGCGACTGAGGCTTGAAATCCGGATTGAAACGTATAAAATCTTCTTTCAATACGCAAGTATTCATGCCGCCCATCGACGCCCCGTTCGATAATCCCGTCACCGTAAATATTTCCCCGCTGCCGTTGACTCCGACCGTGACTTTATCGCCTGTTTTTTTATCTATTCTGCCGGCTAAAATTCCCGCAAGTACAATTTCGCCGCTTTTTTCGGGATAACGCCCGTCGTAAACCAGTCGGGTTTCTTTGTCTGCATAATCCGCCATAACAAAACATGAAACGTCGTTTCCGTCAACTTTTAATTTCACTTCGTCAAAATAATATGTTTTGCGGACGGTTGCCATGTTATTGATTTCATTGACTATATCCGTATGGTCCATCTGCGGATTCAAAATCGCTATGGCGTTGCATATTTCCATGCCCGGAACTTTTGCGAACGAACTGGTGTCAGCAGACGTATTATAATACATGATTATACCGAAAGAACCGGCGAATGCTACTGCTGCGCCAATAATTAATATCATGACGCTCTGTCTGAAATTTTGTAAAATTGATTTGAACGCCAGTCTTATTGACAGATTGGCGTATATTTTTTCAAGCGGTAAATAATTATGCTTGAATTTACGCGCGTCAGATTCGCCGCGCAGCGCACGCACGGGGCTTAATTTTTTGATTTTATGTGAAGCCAACAGCGAAACCGCCGCGACAATAATCATAATAATTGCAAAAGCCGCCGAACTCACAGCACTGTCAAAACCCTGTTCCCATTTCAAGCCCGACTGCTGTTCAAATACTTTAGCGACAAAAGGCAGTGACGGATAAGACAGCATAATCCCAATCAAACTCCCCAGAGCAGCAATCGCCCCAAACTGCATCAGGACGGAAATCATAATCTGCCCGCTTGTATATCCCGCAGATTTAAGCGAGCCGATTTTCAGCATATCTTCTTCTATGCTGTTGACAATCCTGAACCGCACGACTAACAGACATACAACTACGATAATAAATGCGAACACAACCATCATAACTGAAATCATAGAAGCCATCATAGTGCGCGACATACCGACAAGCTCAATATCTATCGCCACAACCATCTCGGAAATGTCGTTCGATATTAAAGACGAAGAATTAAGAGCCAAAAGTTCGCGCAGACCGCTTTCAACTTTTGATACATTCGCAATATCGTCCAAATTGACAAACAGCAGCCGTTCTTTAAAACCGCTTGTTTTTAAGATTTCAGATACATGATTATACGTTTCTTCCGTCAGGTAAAAACTCAGGATACCCATATCCGTTGAACTGAAATATATATCTTCTGTATAGCCTTTTACTGTAAATTCAAGCGTTTTATCCTTGCCCTGTTCGTCTTTATACGTCAGTTTTATTTTATCGTCTAAATTATACCCGCTTACAGCCTTGAAGATATCGGGAACATATACCGGCATATCCTCAGCTTTCCCAGCAGGCAAATGAGAACCTGCGAATTTCCATTTAGACAATCCCGCCGATTGTGTTTCGTCCATATTGCGGAACATAACGGCAAAATCTTTTTTGTCGCCCTGCGATAAAATTTCACAGCTTAAAATTAACGATTCGTCATATTGAATTTCTTTGACGTGTTCATTTTCATCAAAATATTGTTCTATTTTTTCGCTGTAAAGACCCTCGGGAATCATAAAGTAAGCGTCAGACGGATTTAATTCGTCTTTAAGTTTTTCAAAAAAACTGCCGTAATTTAAAACTACAAGCAAGCCCGCGTTTAATAACAACGCCGCTACAACGAACATTATTGCCAGTGTTACCGATACGGATTTGTGTTTTTTAATATTAGCCGACGCGAATATCCAAAGTTTTTTCATTATTACCACCCCATTTCCATCAGGAACGCTTGTAATTTATCATGGCGTTCTGTGTCGCCGCTCACATATTTGCCGAGATTACATTCGCCGCATATCACACCGTCGCTTATGTATAAAATCCTGTTGCCGCGTCTTGCCGAATGTAGGTCATGCGTTACCATTATGATATTCTGCCCGCTTTCATTAATACCGGTCAGCACGTCGAGAACCGCTTTTCCCGAAGCCGAGTTTAGAGAACCTGTCGGCTCATCCGCAAATACGACGCGGGGTCTGTTGATTAAAGCCCTGACAATAGCGGCGCGCTGATTTTCTCCGCCGGAAAGCTGCGAGGGGAATTTACGCCATATAGTCTCCGTCAGTCCGACTTTGGATAACAATTCTTTCGCGTATGAAACGATAGCTTTTTTATCTCTGTTCACCAAAAGACCGCAGGTTAAAATATTATCAAGTATGCTCATATTATCGAGTAAAAACATCTGCTGGAACACAAATCCGCAGTTTTTGCGTCTGAAAACGGCTAATTTATCGGGGTTCAGGCTCTCAATGGCAGTATCAAAAAAATTAACGGAACCGCCGCTCACCCGGTCCATACCCGACAGGGCATACAACAGCGTGGATTTCCCCGCTCCCGATGCTCCCATGATAACCGTGAAATCGTTTCCGTAAATATTTATGTCCAGATTTTTAAGCACCTGCTGTTCCTGCGTTCCTGCGCGGAAATTTTTACACAATCCTTTTGTGTTTAAGATAACATTTGCGTTTGTAATACTCGTATTCAAGATTCTGATACCATACCTTTCTTTGATATATTTATTATATATTATTAATTTACAAACAATATTATATCACGTATAATATTGTTTGTAAATAGGTATGGTAAATATTTTTTAAATAAATTTTAGGTATGGTTTTTTTATATGATTAAACATATGCTCAACATATCATTTTCTACACTGGCATTGACATTTCCACCCATATTCTGAATGATTTCTTTTACGATTGCCAGCCCTAATCCTGTCGTATTGCTGTTTCTTGATAAATCCGCCGTGTAGAATCTCTCAAATAACCGGTCAGCTTCTATCACTCCTGCGTTTAAGACTTTGTTCTGAAATATAATATTTTTTCCGTCAACCGTCAGCTTAAAATACTCAATACCGTGCGCGAGAACATTCTGAATAAGATTCTGCACTGCGCGTCTGAAATAATTCGTGTCGTATAGTATATAAACAGGCAAATCGGGAATATCTGTTTCAACGGTAAAATTCTTTGACATAAAATCGCCGTAATAATCCGAGATTGTGTCACGAAGAACATTGCATATATTTACTTTTTCAATATTCTGGGATATTTTGCCCTCGACAATCTGCGTGTACTCAAACAAATTGTTCATCAGATTTGCCAATGATTTCAAACGATTTTCGATAATATCAAGATATTCGCGTTTCTTATCGTCCGGCGTATTGCCGGACTTTATCATTTGTATATATCCGATTGCTGAAGTAAGCGGAGTACGCAAGTCATGCGATATATTCGTGATTGCCTGACGGAACTTTCGGTTGGATTTTTCAC
>WRJC01000049.1 GCA_009782405.1 Oscillospiraceae bacterium | reverse complement strand
CAAGAAGAAGGCGCACGCGCCCCGCGCCCCCCCGCCGCGGCCACGACTGCGGCGTTTTTTTGCCAGCGCGTGGGCAGCTTGCGAAGAATGGCGGGGGTGATTCCGGCATCTATGAGATTCGGGTATTTCGGCGGCGCGTATTTTTTGACGGGCGCGAGCCACATATCGCTTTTTTTCATATTGTCTTTTCCCCTTTTTTGTTCGATCATTTTATTTCAAATTCATGGCGCCCGGCTGCGATATGTTCAAGCACGATATAGTTGCCTTCAACGCCGCAACCGGCCGCGGCTTTTTTGTTGACATACAGTTTTGCGCCGGCGCCGGGTTTGGGCAGATGAACCTCGGCGGATGTACCCTCGGGCGAAGTCAAGACGGCAGAAAATGAATCCGGCGTTTTTTTCCATTCAAATTCGATCCCTCCGAAACCGGTCGGCACGCAGCCCGAGGCAAACTCAAGGCCAAAGCTCAGCGGCTTGACCCTGTACTCCGAAAACCCCGGTTTTGTCGGCTGCACACCGAGCATATAGCCGCTCATGATATGCGCCATCGCCGTATCGGGATGGGAAAGGTCGCCCCAATTTTTGCCGCTTGCCTGCCCGACGGGATATATCATGCACTCCCATGTGGTGCACGGCCCCCTGTCATCGTCGAGGGGGGCAAACCAGTCTATCCTGTCCCCGGGCGCATAAAGGCGATTTATGGCATCGTTTTCAAACCCGTATTCGTAAAGCCCGCGTATCACGAGGCTGACTATCTTTCCGTGGAAAAATTCCTCCGACCTGAACCGGTCGCGTATTTTTTCGGCGCTGCCGGCATCGGCGAATTTTACGGCCAAGGCCAAGGCGTTGGACATGAAGCAATAAGCGTCGCTGCCTTTATGGGTGACAAAATATCCGTTTGGATGCCAAAGATATTTGTTTATCCCCTCGCATATGGCATCCGCCCTTTTTCTGTAAATGGCCGCGTCGTCGAAAAAGCCTAAATTTTCGGCGATGAACGCCCCTTTTGTCATGGCGTCCCATATCAGAATATTGTTGTACGTGTATTTTCCGATAGTCTGCCCCAGCACGTGATCCCACAGGCCTTTTGAGGTGTCATGGCGCTGGAAGTGCAGCCCGTCGGCCTCCGTATGATCCCATAAATAGTCGAGATCGGCCTTTGTCGCGCCGTACATGGAGGCGCACGCGGGCAAATCCCCGGTATAGAGCAGATAATCGGCGAGCGTCGGCACAAACCAAGCCGAAAATATATCCGACTGATAATATCCGTAGTCGCCGGTTTTTGGCGATTCTTTGTTTTCGGGGTAGCATGTGGCCCATACATAGCCTTCCGGTGTGGAGTTGAAGGCGAACATCAGCAAAGAATCGCGCATATATGAATAGCCGCCGAACGAATAATACAGGTTCCGCCCCGCCCAGTCCAGATCGCCTATCCAGGGAAGCCTGTCGCGTTTCGCGCCGTCCGCGACAAACGACAGCGTGCGGTCGTAGTCCCATTTTGAAAGCCCCGACTTGAAATCGTCGCAAAACAATATTTCGCCGTCCGGCGAACGCAATGCCGCCTCGCCGAAAAACGCCCATTGATCCAATCCCTGGCAAAACCCGCACGAGCCTTTTTGGTGAGTTTTGTCGCAGGTGACATCTATCAGCGAGCCGTCGAGGTATGTCGTGAAAGTGTCGCCGGAAACTATCGTTTTTATGCGATATTCTCTGTTGTCCGCGATGGGAAAATCGAGTTTTGCCTCCTTTATGGTCTTGTAGACCCCGCGCTCGCGGTGTTTCACAAATAATTTGCCGTCAAGGTCAAGGCGGAACACGATGCAGTTGTCTTTGTCGGCGGCTCTTACGACCCACCCCGCCGACGAAACCGGCCCCGGATTTTTGGTTATGGACACGGCAAACTCAAACGAATAGTCGGACAGCGCGGCAAAAACGGGATCGGCGATGAGCCCGACATCGTTTGACTTGGCCAAGCCCCGCGCGGCGAGTTTTCCGATGCCGCCGACCACTTCCCATGCGTTTGAATTTTCGAAAGAGGCGAGCTGGCAGGTGTAGGCCGACGAATACCAGAGCCGGACAAGCTTTTCGTCGGAGCAATCGAAATACCCGCCGTATTCCGAGCGGTCGGACACATTTTCGATATAGTACCATTCTATTTCGAGCTCTCCCGCCGTGTCGAGCTGAAAACGCACGGCGCGCTGCTGGCCCTGTATCATGGGGGAAGCATAGATTCCGGGAGAAGAAATCGTATACAGCTCATATCTGTACGGATTGGCGGGAGGCGCCGGCAGCTCCACGCCGAGATAAGTGGCCGTGCCCCGGTTATAGTCGCCGTTTTCGCCGTGCACCGGAGAAAGCAGATGGTCATACCAATCCGAATATGAAATGCGCAGGACGGGATTCCCGGTTTGGGATTTTATTTTGAACACCGGATATCCGCCGGGGCTCGACTTTCCCATATCGACGATAAAAAACGGTTTGTCGCCGGTTTGTTCCGATATGATTTTTACCGCCGATTCGCCCTCATTCAAAATATTTTCGGCCCCGGCGACCTTTCCGTGTGTATGCTTGATTTGCACCCCGCGGCATCTTGGCGGGCAGGTTTGCACATATTTTTGCATTTGCGCTTTTTTTTCGGTTTTCATGCGGGTGCCTCCATATCTAAAAATACCTCTCCATGCTATTATATTGTATATGCCAATGAGGTGGATTTTGTTAACAATCGATTAATTTGCGGCAAATTTAAACAAAAAATTTGGCCGAATTGAAATCATATTATTACTTCAAAAATCTTTTTGCCGTCGATATCAAGCCATTCCGATTTTCGTTCTTTATTTTTTTTCAAACGGAAATCAAATGTCAACAAATACCCCTTATTTGCTTTTTTTGTTTCCATATAGCCCAAAAGCTGCTCATACGCTTTTTCTTCGGCTTTTTCGCCTTTCCATATTTTTAGTTCTATAATGAACTGTTCGCGTCCGAAGTCTGCCACTATATCCATACGGCGTAAATCGGTAAGCTGGCTCTCGATATGATAGAATCCCTGTCCGTTGATGAGCGGTCGCAGATATGACAGAAATATCAGCCGTCCATGGCTTTCCAAAAATCCCATATCATCTTCTGTAAATATTTCAGCGTAATGGTCGGCAAATTTACGCAGGCATAGTTCCATATCGAATCTTCCGTCTTTAATTACATCGCGTTGCAATACCCCGACCCTCGATGTTCTTTCCTGGTTATCTTTGGAAATAAGGTAATCGCATATTCGTATCTCGAATATTTTGTTTGATATATTTATGTGGCGTTCGGATTCTTTGATAATTCCGTACATCATGCCTAAATCCAAAGTTGGATTGTCGGCATTGAAGGGTATTTTGTTTCCGGCAATCAATATGTCGTATATGACGCTATACAAATCCTTGTTATTTTCGAGGTTTTTGAATAGGTCATCGAATAGCGTATTTTTTTCTATGAGCATTATTTTAACGGCTTCCCGAATACCATTGATTGTCCATTCTTTGTTGAGTTCTTCATCTATGCATTGACATATCCTTGAAACCAAGAACGGATAACCGCTCGTGTAATTATAAATTTCATCTGATATGGCGGGGATATCCATGCCTGTGCCGTGATCTTTCTCATAATCATCCAACATCGTCGAAACTTCGGAGGAACTGAACGACATATCGATATTGAAATTTACAGCTATATTCCACGGCGAATTATATATTTTATTTTCGCTTGCAGAAGGAGCGTATAACCCCTCGTCAATCAACTTTAATTTTATATTTTTTATATCGTAAACCCCCGCAAGAATTACGCTATGGAACGTATAGTCCTGTCCTGTTTTGCGAGATAAAAATTTATCCCTGAGCATATCTATAAAATGCAAAAATATGCGATTGTTGCTCGTTCTGTCAACTTCGTCTATTAGCAGCACAAGTTTTTTATCTTCGCACATAGCGGTTATATGATGGCTTAGTTCGTCAAACTCCGATATTTCGCCATTGCTCCATTTTTCAATATATTCCTTTGAAGCTGCACTAAACCTCAATGCTCGTACTATTTGTCTTATAAATGTTTGGCAGAATGACTTAGACGATGCAAAACTTTCGTCGCCAATTCCTTGGAAACTGAGCGAAATAACGGTATATTCGTCCGCTAAAGCTTTGCGCAATTCGTTTAGGGCTGTTGTTTTGCCGTATTGTCTTGCGCGGTTTATCGTGAAATAACAACGCCTGTCTACAAGCTGCTTTATCTGTTCTATCTTTCTGCTTATATCGACCATGTAATCTTCTTCGGGCGTACATACGCCTGTCACATTGAATCTCCGCATATTTTGCCTCCGTATTTTTATTTTAACAAAAACATACTGCCGTTATTGTAGCAAATCCATGCGGTTTTGTCAAGCTTTTATGTTTTGTAATTTTTGGCCTGCAAGCCGAACATTTCGGCATACCTGCCCCCAAGCGCCATAAGTTCCCCGTGGTTGCCCTGCTCGACTATCTCGCCGCCAAAAATCACGACGATCCTGTCCGCCATTTTCGTGGTGGACAGCCTGTGCGAGATGAATATGACCGTGTTGTTTTTGCAGTGGGTCAATAATTTTTGGTTTATTTCCGCCTCGCTTATAGGGTCCAAGGCGCTCGAAGGCTCATCGAGCACGAGTACCGGGTGATTTCCGGTGAAGGCCCTGGAAATGGCGAGCTTCTGCATCTCGCCGCCGGATAATATAAGCCCGTTTTTGTCAAATTCTTTGGATATTTGAGAGGCGAAATTCCCGCCGGAATGTTCCAACACTTTGTCGAAGCCGGACAAATTTGCCGCGGTTTTTGCCGCATCATAGTCAATCGCATCGTCTGCCAGCACGTTTTCGGCGATGTTGGCTGCGAATATTTTGTAATCCTGAAACACCGCGGAAAAATAGCCGTAATAGCTGTCGAGCTCATATTCCCTTATATCGGTGCCTTTCAATGAAATTTCGCCTTCGTCGGGGTCATACAGGCGCATGACCAGCTTGATCAGCGTGGATTTTCCCGCCCCGTTCTCCCCGACTATCGCGATTTTCTCGCGCGGCTGTATTTTCAACGATATATTTTTTAAGATAGCATCTCCGCCATAGCCGAACGAAACATTTTTAAGCTCGATTGGTTCCGGCGAATCCGGCGCCGCCCGGGTCGAATGATCGGTCCTGAGTTCGCTTTTGTAATTTAAAAATTTCTTTATTTCGCCTATATATTCGCTCAATATCTTAAACTGCGGAATGACGCCCCCCAAGGCCTCCATGGAGCCTTTCAGCGCCCAGGTGGAGGGGACTATCACCGCGAACGAACTGTAGGGCAAGCTTTTTTCGACCAATATCTGGTATGAAACAATCAATATCAAAACTCCCTGATAAATAAAGGACCCAAGAAAATAATCTTCTAACAAATCGAGCAAAAACAGCGGCTTGCGGTATTTTTTTTCCGTTTCCAGTTTGCCCGCGTTTTGCCTGTGATAATCCGTCGCCAAAAGATTGGAAAACTTGTTGTGGACCCGAAAATCCTTTGCGAAGCCATAGCCGCCAAAGATGCGCCGTATATAATTCGATTTTTTCTCGTACTTGATATTTTCCATATGCTTGCTGTAATTGATTTTGTTTGTTTTCGCATTCAAAAAAATCGAAGCGGCGCTTGTGCCGATCATTGTCAGCATGATGTATATGCTTAAAGACCACAGCAGGGAAACGAGAAATATGAAATTCAAAAGCATGCACAGCATCAGCCTGAAATTATGTATTGTTTCGTTCAATTTTTCCTCGAATACGGCGACCGATTTCATGCAGCCGTCGTAAAATTTTTCGTCGTCAAAACATTTTATGTCGACTTTCTGCGCCATGGCGATAAATTTCAGCTGCGCGTTATAATGCAGCTTCAGCATGGCTTTTTCCCATGCCACGTCGATAAAAAAGTTATAGGCGAACTGAAATATCGAAAAATACAGCGCGAACGCGGCTATCACAAGCATTATCATGTTAAAATCAAGGTTGTATTGCACGGCGTCGACCACGATCTTTACAAAAAGCACTTCGAGTATGACTCCGTTCAGCCCGTACCACGGGTGAAAAAACATATCGAATATGATATAGATGATAAATTGCGGCAAAATGTGCCTGACGGGAAACCCCAGCATGAACTTTATGTTTTTGATCGTATTCATATCCCGGCCTCCTCCGCTTCTATGTAATTTTTCGCCTGCACGGAAAAAATCTCCTTGTATTTGCCGCCCATTCCCATCAGCTGCCCATGGCTGCCCTGTTCGACCAGGCAGCCGTCGGCTATCAAAAATATCCGGTCGGCCAAAGTGGCCGACGACAGCCTGTGCGATATGAATATCGTGATTTTGTCTTCGCTGCCCGCAATCATCTGCTCGAGCAGCATTTTTTCCGCGTAAGGGTCCAAAAAACTCGACGGCTCGTCGAATATCGCCACTTTTCTGTCGTGGCAAAAGTTTCTCGCGATGGCGAGCTTTTGTTCCTCCCCGCCGGAGGGCACGATCCCGCCGTTGTCGAACTCTTTTGTCATGAGGCTCTGCAGCCCGTTTGGATATGTTTCGATTTTTGCGAGGATCCCCGCTTTTTTGGCGGCTTCTGCGATTTCGTCAAGCGCATATTCGCTGCCAAGCGCTATATTGTCGGCCACAGACAGCGCATATATTTGAAAATCCTGAAAAACCACGCCGAACAGCTGCCGGTAAAAATCGAGCTCGAAGTTTTTTATGTCGATCCCGTTCAGCAATATTTCGCCCTCCGTCGCGTCATATAGCCTCAGCATCAATTTTACAATCGTGGTCTTGCCCGCGCCGTTATATCCGACAAACGCCGTTTTTTCGCGCATATTTATCGAAAGGCTTATGTGTTTCAAAACATAAACATCCGAGCCGGGATATTTGAAGCTCACATCCTTGAATTCGATGCTCATATTTTTCAAATCGACCTCTTTTATATTGCCAAGCGAAACAATCGAGGGCTTCTGCGTCAAAAAGTCGATATAGTCGTTTATATAGAGCGAATCGTCGTTTATTTTCAATATATTTTGTATCGTTCCGGTAAAGGACCATGACAGCGTGACGATGGAAAACAGCAGGAAATAAAACTCGCCGACGTTTATGGTTTTTGCGACCACGGCCTTGTATGTTATATATACCAGCGCGCTTATGTGAATCAAGTATCTCCCCAGCAAGGCGAAAAGCGCTTTGTTGCGCCCCGTCTTATAACCGAACTTTTTCACGTTTGCAATGCTGTTGCCAAACGCTTTTTCAAAATAACCCAATAAGACCTTTGATATGCGCGTCAGCCTGATTTCCTTGGAGAACTCTTTTGAGCAAAAGGCATTATTCACATAGCTTTTTCTGCGGTTTTCGTTCATCTGGAGCATATTGTATTCGTAGCGTATATTGTTGATTTTCGCCCCCACGATGATATACAGTATAATCGGCGCGAATACAAATATCGCCACGAACGCATCTATCGCCGTCATGATCGCGGCGGTCAGCAAAACATATATCAGCGAGAAAACGCAGTCCAAAAGATTGTCCTTGAAAGACAAAAACTTTTCGTTCACGTTATTTATCGTCCGGTTGAATTTCTCGTAAAACTCCGGGTTTTCATAGTTTGCGATATCCATCTGCGCGCTTTTGACAAATATTTCCTTATTCACGCTCTCCATGATTTTTATGTCGCTTGCGGGCGTATAATAATGGCCGTGCCAGCGACTGTAAAGCTTTAGCGCGAAAAATGCAAGCAAGGCAAGCGAAACATATTTGAAAATGACAAAAAAATCGTTGCCGCCCTGCGCCGCGGTGTATATATACAGCGGGTACGCGATATGAAATATATACCCTTCAATATTGCCCGAAATCTGGCCTGCGATATCCAAAAAGATTCTCGGCCTGTCGAATTTCCATATTTTGCCAAGCAGGAAAAAGATCCTGCCCGCGAAACTCGCTGTTTTACCGCTCGTCATATATCGCTCCGCCCCTTTCCTTGATTCTCCTGACTTTTTTTGGGGCAAGGCGTTTTGCGCTGATTTCGGCTTCCCTGTTCAGGCGCAAGTAGCTTTCCCAGCGTTCGCCCGACAGCTCGCCGCTTTCAATTGCCGATTTTACCGCGCAGCCCGGCTCGCTTTGATGTTTGCAGTCTGAAAATTTGCATCTGCCGAGATATCGCTCGACATCGCCGAAGGTTTCGCTCAGATTGTCCGACGCGCCCGTCATGGCGAGTTCGCGCATCCCAGGCGTGTCGATTATCATCGCGCCGCAGGAAAGCATGATCAGCTGCCGGTGCGTGGTGGTGTGCCTGCCTTTGCTCGCGTCGACATTTCTCATCACATTCACCGCCATGATATCCTCTCCGGCGAGCGCGTTGACAAGGCTCGATTTGCCTACGCCGGACGAACCCATGAAGGCTATCGTTTTCCCCGGCTTGAGATATTTGGCAAGGGAATCCAAGCCCAGACCCGTTATCGCGCTGACCGCATATGCCGCCGCTCCTGCCGCTATGCGTTCGATTTCTCCGGCTTGCCTTGAAAAATCATCGACCAGATCCGCCTTTGTCAAAACGACGACAGGAATGCCGCCGCTCTGGTTCGCAAGGGCGAGATAGCGTTCGATGCGGCGCAGATTGAAATCATGGTTGAGCGAGGCCATGATGAACACATAGTCGAAGTTTGCGGCTATCGCCTGCTCGCGCGGGATGGGTCCGGGCTCGAGCCGCGAAAACAGCGATTTTCTCTCCAAGGTTTTCACAATTAAGGCGTCGCCGCCAAAAATATGGTCGATTAATACAAAGTCGCCGGTGGTCGGGAAATTTTCTTCATTTTTGCCATAATAAACGCTTGTTTTGAGTTTCGCGAAGATTTGTCCGCGCTCGCAGACGATTTCATATCTGTCTTTGTGCGCCGCCGTGACACGGGCGGGAATGCTTTTGGCATCCGATGCCATATTCGGGACAAACCCGTAATTTGTCAGATCTATCATTTGTATATTTTATCCTCCATTACAATTGTTTTTAAATTTGGGCATAAAAATAACACACCCCCAAAGTGTGCCACTATCCCCGTATACAGTTATATAGCATTCACGAAAGGTTCCTTTTTTCGGCACAACGCCCGGCCAAAGCATTTTTACGCTGCATTGGACAACGCGCCGTGCCGATTATTCAATTGACAATCGGCCTCATATTAACTTTTTTCATAAAACCCTCGCTTTCTGCCGTGCTGACGGCGCAGCTTTCTATGCTTGATTTGTATTGTATCATAAAAAAAAAGTTTTGTCAAGCGAAAAATTCAATAAATTTTTTGGCTTAGCAAAGCAAAAATAGCATACCATGCGTTTTTTGTCATTCCATACGGCAAATCGCAAAGAATCATATCAATGAACCACGCATGATAATTATTTCTATTTTGAAAAAATCTCAAATTGTCTAAGGATTTTTTCATAGAGCGAATTTAGGCTGGCGCATCTTTTTTCGCCCACGCCTGTATCGATAAATCTATGGCCGTATTTTTCGCAGTCCTGTTTTAGCTTTATGTTGAAATCGTAAATGCGTTTGGCCACAGCTCCGAGGTAATCATCCTCCATATCATACATATATATCCAGTCGCAAGGGTTGGCGTAATGCCTTATATTGTATCTTATTTCCTCAGCCGGAATGTCCGGAAAGCCCAAAAAATACATATCCAGCTTTTCTTTGAACGGCAGTTTTTCTATGTCGTCCAAACTGAAATTGTCCGGGTAATAATCGAAAACCGAGTTTATCCCGTATGCCCCGGCATCTTCCACCAAACCTTCCAAAAGCGTTTTTACCCGCTCGAAATCGCTTAAAAATGCGTCGCCGAGGTGGTCTCCCGATATTTTGGAAAACCCCAACCCGCTCTTGACCAATTTTACCGCCAGCGTCGTTTTGCCCGCTCTCGGGCAGCCGCCGATTACTATCACCCTGCCTTGTCCATTGCCCATATTCAAATTCCCCTCCATTTTTTTCACATTTTTTCATACCACGCGGCCTGCGCGCCAAACATTGTTGAATATAGTTCGCAATTTCGCAATAGTTCGTCATGCGGGCCGGCGGCGATTATTTTCCCTTTGTCCATGACGACCACGCGGTCCGCGATTTTTGCCGAGCCCAATCTGTGCGTCACGATGATCGCGGTTTTGCCTTTGGATATTTCCGCGAACTTGCGGTAAATCCTGCTTTCTTCAATCGGGTCGATCGCGGCGGTCGGCTCGTCGAGCACGATGAGGTCATGCCTGCGGTAAAGCCCCCGCGCGATCGCGACCCTCTGCCACTCGCCGCCGGACAGATCCACGCCGTCGAACTCCCGCGACAGCATGGTGTCTTTGCCCTCCGGGAATGTGCCGGCGTTTTTTGAATCGACGCCGCTCTCCGCCAAAACCGAATCGGTTTCGCCGCCGCTTGTAAAATCCGAGATTTTCACGTTTTCGTCCAAACTCATTTGATAGCGCTGGAAATTTTGGAATACCGCCGATAGTCCGCCAAACAAACTGTTGCTGTTTATCCGGGCTGTGTCCATGCCTCTCTGATATATTGTCCCGGAGGCCGGGGCATACAATCCGATCAACAGACGCGCGAGCGTCGTTTTGCCCGCGCCGTTTGCGCCCACGACCGCTACCATTTCGCCCGCTTTTATTTCAAGCGATACATCGTCTACGCTTTTATGCTTTGCGTTCGGGTATGCGAAGCTCGCGTTTTGGGCGACGATGCCTTTTTCAAAATCGGGCGCCGCGTCCGCCCCGCCGCGTTCCGGCAGTTCCATAAAGCGCATGAAGTTTTTCGCCTTCCCTATATCCATCGCAAAATCGCCGATGCCTTCTTTGATCAAGTCCCTCATCCATTCATACAATTTGCCAATCGAAGCCAGCACCGCGGCAAACGCCCCGGCGGTTATATCCCCGGATACAAGAGCGCCTGTAAGCATATACAAAGCCCCGGCGTAACCGCACACAGTAACTATGTTTGCAGTTAACTCCATCAGATTTATTTTCCTGCTCATGTCCCATTCCGCCCCGCCCAATCTTTTCATCGAATTTATCAGCCGGCCGAGAAAAAATTTGTGCGCGCCGAGCTTGCGGGTTTCCTTGTAATAAGCCCTGTCTGTCATGGTCTTTCCGAAATACTCGTATTCGCGCCTTATCGGAGCGGCTTTGTCCTCGAATTTCGCGATGATGCCCGTTTTTACCGCCTGGCCAAACAGGCTCGGGACAAAAGCGAGCGCGATGATCCAAATCAGATACGGCCGGAGATTATTCAGGTAAAAACCCATGAATATGAAATACGGCACATAAATCGAAACCAAGACTATCATATAGCTGACCACGCCTATGATCGCATACATCCCCGTTTCGGTTTTTTCCACGGTATCATGGAGCTCTGTATCCTCAAAGCATACCGGGTCTATGCGCGCCATTTTGGTGTGTATCATCTGCATTATCTCCCCGCAGGGTTTGTGGTACAGCAATACGGTGAACAAAAAATTATAGACACCCTCCAATATTTCCCTTATGACAAATGCCGCGCCCGCCGCGATTATTGCCGGATACGCCCTGCCGAGCGGTTCGCCGCCGTTTATTACGCCTG
This sequence comes from Oscillospiraceae bacterium, assembly GCA_009782405.1. The sequence continues at coordinate 11,641 of WRJC01000049.1, read as the reverse complement.
CGATGGCATCGAAAAGACGCTGCGAAAAAACAAGCGTCGCGACGCTGTGCAGCAAACCGTGCGGAATGCCGAGCAAAACCACAAAGAAAAAGAAAAACTTATATGATTTTATATAATGCTTCAGCGCGAAGCCGACGATTTTAAACATCGAAACCGCCCTCCCCGCCCGCCTTGTACCAATTGGCTTGCGAATCGAACATTTCGGCATATATGCCGCCTTCAAGCGCCATCAGCCGGGAATGCGGGCCGCGTTCGACGATTTTGCCCTCTGATAGCACATATATGATGTCCGCGAGTTTGGTCGAGCCGAGCCGGTGGCTGATAAATATCGTCGTCCGGCGCTTTGAAATGCTTTCGAAGTTTTTGTAGACCGCGCTTTCGCTGATTGGGTCGAGCGCGGCGGTCGGTTCGTCCAATATTTTCAGCGGCGCATTGCTTGCGACGCTTCGCGCCATGGCCACCCTCTGCCATTCGCCGCCCGACAGATCCGCGCCGCCCTCCTGTATTTTCCCCAGCGGGGTATTGAGGCCGTGTTTCAGGTTTTTGACCGCGCCGGACAATCCCGCAAGTTCGACAGCGTTTTTTACTGACTGGACGCCGAGGGCGTCGTCCCCTATGCCCGCGATCGCTATGTTGTCGTACAGCGATATATGATATTTCGCGAAATCCTGGTAAACCACGGACGACAACCCCTTTATTTCCGATTGCGCAAAATCGCGCAGCGAACGCCCGTCCACAAGAATTTCGCCCCCGTAGTTTGAATATAGCCCAGTCAGCAGCTTTATTATCGTGGTCTTGCCCGCGCCGTTTTTTCCGACGAAAGAATAATGCCCGCCCTTTTCGATGGCAAACGATATATCGTCGAGTATGAGTTTGTCCGTGCCGGGATATTTGAAGCTGACATTTTTGAACTCGATTTTCCCAAACGCCATATTTTTGGCGGGAATGTCGGTGGCCCCTTCGCGCTCTTCAAGCCGCACGAACTGCGTCAGGTCTTTTTGATATTCGCGCCTTTTCGCCAAATCCCGGATGGTCCCGTATATGCCCCATGAAACGATGTTGGAGCTGATCAAGCCGAATACGCCGTTCATCAGCCCGATAAACATTCCCAAATCTATGTCCCCCATGGAAACGGGGACCAGCATGGCGAACATGATGATTATGGAGTAAACCGACGAGACCAAGCCTCCCATTTTCCATCTGATAAAATTTTTCGATTCCACTTTCAGCTTGAATTTGCGGATGGAATCAAATTTTTCGCCGTATTTGAGGCTGAGATCGCCGGTATATCCGTATAGGCTGCGCTCCCCGGCGGCTTCGCGGCTTTTCATCACCTCGGACAGATATTTCATGCGGCGCCCCAATTCCGCTTCCGCCCTGTCGATGTCATAGCTGCGCCGCCCCGCTTTCGACGCTATGGATAATATCGGCAGCAATGATATGGCCATTCCCACAGCGACCCACCATACTTGCAAAAACAATGCCGCGAGAATCCCCATGATTGATATGGCAAGATTCACCGCGTGCAAAACCTGCGAATACATTTCCCATATGCTTTCGGGGAATTTTGGACAGACCCGCTCGATCAAATCGGCGGTTTCGGGGTTTTCGATATGCCTGTATTCAAGCTTCGCCTGCTTTTCGATTATTTCGGGCACCAGTCTTTTGCGAAAATATATGTTTCGCCTGCACTCGGCAAAATTCATGATCGTGCCTATTGCAGCATTGTATGCCATAATCGCCGCCAGCAGCGCGACGGGCATATAAATCGACGATATGCCGGTTTGTTTGCTGTAGACCGCCATCGCGGAATTTATGAAGTCCGCCGTGATGAAAATGGAAGCGACGGGGATCAAAGCGTCGGCGATGTATTTGGCGGCGAATATGAGCGAATAAAAGGGCGAAGTTTTAAACGATATGGCTATCATGTCAAAAAAACCGTATTTTTTTTGTTTTAAAATCATCATTATATGAAAAATCCTCTCAATATTTTAGAAATGGACGCAAAAATGCCGTAGAACAAGCAGCCTCAATCGAAGCCGCTGTTTGTTTTACGGCACGCAAAAAACAGCAGTATTCACGGAAAAGGTTGCCCGAAGTGCGGCGCACAGCGAAAGGACAGGGGATCACACCCTGAAATCGCGAAATGAACCGCCAGCTATGCAGTTATGTTTCAAGCACCATTCCCGCCAACATATTCCATTTCCTCCTGTAGTGAAAAAGATTTCCCTTGCGGGTCAGTTGTATTATACACGATCAGCTGCCAAATGTCAACATAAAAATTTAAATTTGTAGGGCATCGTCGTTACAAGCATGCGCCGGGGTTTAGAATCGACCGCTCCTCTGCCTAAAAAGAATATGGCTGCGAATTTTTGCTGTAATTCCCGCACGGCGAAGGAGACTACCGTGGGCAGAGGAGCCGGTCTTTTTATATAATGGTTTAACAGTTAGGCGGTTTAATTATTCCATCAAGCCGGTTACGCTCTGGGAAATAATAGCTATGATTTTTATTTTGGGCTTTTTTTGTGTTCTCCGATGATATATTATCATTTTCGATTGTAAAGACGCTATCATTTTATTGTAAAATGCGCGTAATATATTTTTCGCAAATGTAAAATAGTTCTTTACAAATGTAAAAAACAAATCAACCGTTGACAAAATTATTTTTATGGATTATAATGTCCTGTAAACCATAAAAAACAATAAAATCAGATTGGGGATTTATATGCCCGGAATTGAAATGACGCCTTACGACAAAAAAATTTATAGCGAATATCTGGCTGACTTCCTGCCCGAGTCCATGATAGATGTCCATGTCCATGTATGGAAAGAAGAATTTGCGCTATCTCTCGAGGTTAAAAACGGCGCACAATGGCCTAAACTCGTCGCATCGGAATGCACGCCGGAAAATCTCGCGTATATATACGAGCGTCTTTTTCCGGGGAAAACAGTAATGCCTGTACTGATGGGGCATCCCGCCGCAGATTTGAGCGAAACCAATGCGTATGCCGCCGAATGCGGGAAAAAATCCGGTTTGCCCACTATGTTCTGCACATCATGCACTACCCCGGCACAAGAGGTGCGCCGTGTGCTTGAGTCTGGAGGTTTTGCGGGAATAAAACCGTATCTGAGCAATGCGTTGGAATATATACCGCCGAACGAAATCCGGATTTATGATTTTTTGCCGCATGAGCATTTGAAAATCGCGGACGAATTGGGGAAAGCCGTCATGCTCCACATAGCGCGCCCCAGTCGGCTCAAAGATCCTGTAAATGTAGCGCAGATGATGGAAATCGACGAGCGCTACCCCAACGCGAAAGTGATTATCGCGCACATAGGACGGGCGTATATAGAAGAAGATATAGGAAACGCTTTTGAAACGCTGAAAAATTCAAAAAATTTGCTGTTCGATTTTTCCGCCAACACTTTGGATAAGGCGATGATTGCCTGCATTGGCGCCGTCGGTGCAAAACGCGTCATGTTCGGTTCGGATATGCCGATAACAAAAATGCGCATGTACAGGATTGCCGAAGGCGGGATATACAAAAACGTTGTGCCGCGGGGATTATACGGCGATGTGTCGAATGACAAAAACATGAAAGAAACGGACGGGGAAAACATTACGTTCTTCATTTACGAACAACTCATGGCGTTCCGCAGGGCGGCCGAAGCGCTGAAATTGGCCAAAAGCGAAATTTTCGATATTTTTTGCGGAAATGCCGCCAAATTGTTCGATTGTCAGCCCAAAATGCCGAATTTGCGCAAGATTATCAAAAATAAAAACGCTTTTTAATTTCCTGCTTGAAATTTCTGCCCGAAAATATGACAAGGCCCAACATCGTTAAAATACAATATAGCACGGCTATAAAACTCGTCCACGCTTGTGTGGAGAATGAAAAAATATATATGATTATTGGACATAGGCTGACAAAAAACACAGCGATCAGAACCCCTAAATAATCCCTGTAATTTTTTCTGCTGCTTGCCGCCATGATTGTGAAAACAATAGCGACGGCAACGGTCAGAAAAGGAATTACATAAGTAGTTGACCATTTGCTGAAACCGGCGTATATATCGAGCGCGATCAAAAAAGCGGAAATAATTGCGTAGTAATATAATATTTTTCTGCCGATGCCGAACCTGTTTTCAAACGTGACACAAATGGTTAACCAAGATGAAATCATCGAAACGGACACGACAACACACCAAAGCGTCAATGCCTCATATAATGTAAATAAATTGACAAATATTGAAATGGCGCACACAACTATTGTCACGAACAAAAAAAGTTTTTTTATAATAAATTTATTTCTGGCATTATTTCGGATATACCGTGGATAGGAAGTTTCGCTTGGAACCGGCGCTCCCAATGATTTCCCGCATAATGGGCAGACACTATGCTGCGGGTAAACGTCCACTTTGCAGCTGATGCATCTATTCACGGGATTCACCCCAATCGTTAGAATAAACGGCCACGTCCAAGCCGACGTTTTCTGAAATATAGTTCAAAAAATATCTGATAATGTCAGTTTCTATTATAGTGCGGGAAAAGCTGATTGCCAGTTTATCATTTACGGAACAAATCCCACAGTTTATGGGGCTTTTCGGCGTAGGATAAAGAACCGCTTCCATAAGATTTATTTTTGACGCCAGCCCTTCCGGAATTGATATATTTCCCATATTTGAAAGAGTCATGCTCTTTTTTGTTTCGCCCATAATGTTAAAGCCTATCAAAATAAAAATTTTTTTAAGAAATAATGGCACAAGTTTTGTGTAAATATTGTTTTCATATTTGACATTGTTTGAAATCAGCTCTTGCAGGGAGAACGTTTCTGTTTTTTTCTTTAACTGCGCTGTCATTTCACTGATGATTTCTTCGAGTTTTGTGGCACTATTGACGTTCATCCCTATATTTGCCGTAACGAAAAAATTCCGGAGCGTTTTTGACGGAAACGCTTTTCTCAAATTTACAGGCACGCATATAATTATTGGGTTTTTGTCGTGAGTATATTTCTGGCTTGCCATGTAAATGGAATAAACAAGCAGCGATGCCAGATATGAAGTTATTGTCGCTTTATTTGCTTTTGCTGTTTCATTTAATTTTTTTGCCGAAACTACTCCTGTGATTACATTGTTTCCGTATGTTTCAAAGGGAATTCCCCTAATGCGGAACGAATGTTTTGATTTATGTTTTTGGAGTTTCATTTTTTCGTAGTACTTAAAAAAGCTGTCCTCCAAATCATCGGCGGATACGCTGTTGTCAGTCAAGACGATTTTGCCTTCGCTTTCGATGTTGTTATCTAAAAACTTATAATAATAAAACAAGATTGTTTTTAAAAATTCAATCGCTCCGCCGCCGTCGGTCAGCGAATGGAATACTTCAATCGAAATTCTATTATTGAAATATAATATTTTGATAAAATATCCGTTATTTTCTATTTGGTTTATATTGCCGCAAGGAAAATCAATTTCCTCCTGAATGAGAAATTTGTTGTAATTGTTGTCGAAATAATCCCAAAATACACCTTTGTGCATTTTTACAAACAACATTGGAAACCTGTCGTAAACATGGTCAACCGTTTTTTGTAAAATTTCCTTGTCCACCGCTTCTGTCAAAACAGCGGAAACCCTGAAAACAGATGAGTTTTTTATACTTGTAACCGACGGAAAAAGTTTCGCCGCATTATCAAGTTTATACCATTTATTCAAAATTGCGCTCCTGTCATAAATATAAATTTCCCCTATTATATCATAAAAGATTCGATATGTAAAGAACAATCGAACTGCCGCTATGCTTATGACAAATAAATTTGGCCTATATCTATTGATTGTCATAAACCCGCTGCAAAAGGAAAAAAAGAGCACGACGTTTTTCCCAAGGCAAATAAAAAAGCCCAAAGCTCCCATAAAATGGGTGATTTGAGCCTTTGGATAACTGGTGACCCGTACGAGAATCGAATTGAAATTTTGGGTTTTTGCTTTAATAGATTTATTTGATATACAAATTATAATCATATTACCATATTTATAACTCTGCCTTTCTGTTTCACCTAAAAACCATATCTATCAACCGACAAAACTCCTGATATGCAAGATAATCCGAAATCTCTGTTAAAGCGTCTGCTATTGCGCGGTAATACCATTCGTGCATTTTTTTATCTTTTTGATTGAACTTTTCCCATATAACATCGCCCTCACGGACTATATCTCTATGAATAGCGCGAATGTTTGACAGTTTATCGGATAAAACTATAATTTTTTCATCTATTGAAGCGTTTTGTAACGCTTGAATCGTCGCCTCTTTTCTTAACTTCCATGATTCCGACGGCGGCAAATCAAACATTTTGTCCTCGCTTTCGGACGCTACCAATTCGGCAATCCTTTCGCCGAATTTTTCTGCGATGTCCTCCAATGTCGCCGGTGTATCCTCGACTACATCGTGAAGAACTGCGGCGGCAAGAATATCATGGTCGCTTGTTATACCGGCGGCTATGGCAAGAGCCTCCAACGGGTGGACAATATATGGAATATCGCTGCCTTTGCGCACATAGCCGGAATGTTTCTCCGCCGCAAATGAAATTGCTTTTTCTAATATGCCCATTATTAAATCTCCATAAGTTAATTTTTAATTAAAATTTTTTCGACTTGCTTTTGTCCAAGAAAATTATGTATATATTTTAACAATTCCATTGAATGGTTTTCCAACCATTCAGGATTATTTCCGGCATAAAGCATTATTTCCCAAACATTATAAAATTGCCCTCTTTTTGTATCGCTTTTTTTTAATTCGTACATAGCATCGCAATGATAAAATTCATTGACAATCCGTGAAATTGCATTAAAAGGCATATCCGTATAAACCGACTTATGAAAATTAATTTTCGTTTTTGGAACAGATAACGGAGATGTTTTTGCACGGTAATTTATTTGATTAACGCCTTTTATTTTATTACATACAGAGCAAAGGGTTTGTAAATTGGATATGTCGTTTTTACCGCTCATACTGACGGGAATTATATGGTCGGCTTGAAATTTGGATCCTCGACTTTGAATTTTTCCGCAGCACAGACAAGTATAATTATCACGGATAAAAACCTGCCGTCTTAATTCCGGCGTTATTTCATTTGTTCCATTCGATATTGGATGAAAATCTCGATTAGAAGAGTCATCTTTTGGATCTGGAGGGTTCAAAATTTTTTCCAAAGATTTATTAAACGCATTTTTAAAATTATCAAATGTCTTATATAAATATTGCCAGTACATAGCGGAATCCGCAAACATATTCTTTAAAATATTATTCGCTTGCGAAAATGATGTATCAATATAGTCTGTTGCAATTTTATCCATATCATAGCGACTACGATCATCAAAGGCAAGAAATTTCGGCTCTGTCAAATTATTTTGTGCCATATGTCTGACGATTTTTGTTATATTATCTCTTAACAATCCATCAAAATTATCTTTTTCTTCATCGAAAAAATTTATTATCATTTGATCTGAATATTTTTCAAATTGTTTATCGGTGAGTTTTTCGTCTGCGTATATAGTCAAATTCTGCCCCTTGAGAAAGTCTATCAATTTAAAATATTTATTTTTATTGAAATCATAAACTACTACATTTTCTGCAAATGATGCCATTTCTTCATTATCTGATATGGATACAGTATATTCGCATCCAAAAAATCCGACAGGAATAAAAGTCAGGTATGGAACATTTTCAAAACCAATAAATTCAATATCCCCTGCGGCCAGTTTTACCAAATGAATAGAAACCCATTCAAGCGGATTTCTGGGCGGAGCGGTGGGTTTTTCGAAATTTGTGTCGCCTACTGGATTTACCCAATTAATAAGCCGTTTCCATGTATCATGAAAAAATACGATATTGGCAAAATCTTTATTTGTGCCGCCCCCCGCTTTTTTGCCACGTAAAGCACGTCCCATCATTTGTGTCATAAGTATATTACTGGTGGTTTGCCGAGTTATCATAACGGTTTTCACATCAGGTACATCAATACCCTCGGTAAGCATTTTTACATTTACCAAAACATCATATTTCCCGGCGCGAAAATCGTCCATAACTTTCTTGTTGTGCTCATTATTATCGCTTCGACCTGCCCCGTATTCGTATGAGCCGCTGTTTTTTGCTATCATAGAATAAACGGCTTCTGATTTAATATTTTTTTCTTTCAAATTTTTCAATATTTGTTCGCATTGAAACCATCTGTCAGCGAATATTATTGTTTTTCCGTATTTATTTTTATTGTTTACATAATCACTGGCAATAAAACTATTGCGTCCTTGATTTTTCGCTAAATATTCTATGATATTTTCGGGCAGGTCTTTATGTTTGTGCATCAATCTGTCAAATAAATCATCGTCAACTTCAAATTCCATCCCGGTTTGCCTTTCGATATATTCGGGTACGGCAAGAATACTTTGCATTTGGAGTTCTTCTTTTTTCGCCTCATAACAAATTCCTTTGTCAAAGATAATATTGAGCCAACCGCTGATTCGTTTATCCATGTTAGTTGGTGTTGCGGTTAATCCTAAAATATATAAATTTTTGACTACCGTGCGAAATGAATCTTGCGTATTCGTATCATTAGAGTCAATTTTTTCTCCCCACAACAATGTCCGGCAACCATAAGCAGGGGTATGGTGTGCTTCATCAACGACAACAAAGAGTTGACTGTTTTTACAACTTTCAATAAAACGTCTAAATGGTGTTTGAGTAATATTACCCTGTCCGTCCAGAGGTTCTGCATTAAATGAGCTGATTGCAGTTTGGGTGGTACATATTAAAATATCATCGGTTACGCTGATAGTTCCGGCATTGGCGTGAAAGGTATTGCTGGAAACCAAACGCATATTAATTTGTTTACGCCCGTTGGCATTGTGTACCTCGTTATCGAACTCTTGTGCGGCTTGGTCAAGTAAATAAGCTGTTTGCGCTAGCCAAAGGACTTTTATTCCTGCTGAAAGGATATGACGACATATCCAGTTTACAGCGGTGAAAGTTTTTCCGCCGCCAGTTGGTAAAACTAACAGCGTCCCGCTGTATCCTTTTATTGGCGTAGGCAATATATTCGATAGCGCAGTAAACGCTTTTTGTTGATGAGGATGAGGCTGTTTTGGTTTATCATTTTTTCTTTCTTTTATTTTTTCCGCTACATCTAATGAATAGTATCCTTCCATTTCTATTGTCTCCTTTTTTAATCTTATAATTTTTACGATATAAATTTTATAACAAAGTAACTAATTTATTGTCCATCAAGAATCGTCAATCGTTCAACTTTATTAATCACAACGTCTTTTGTCCAGCCGAATTTTTTTACGATTTTTATGTAAAATTCCCGCTCCAAATCGTCTTTGCAGCGTTCCATAATCACGATATTTTTCGTCCAGCTAATTTCTCGCACTATTGGTGCGAGTTTTTCATGCTGTATATCAGGCATAATTATTTTTCTCCGATTTTTTATAATTTTAAATATTATACCATAAAAATACAAATAATTCTACCAATACCACAAAATTTTCCTTTTAAAGCTCTTGACAAAACAGCCGTCTGCGCGTTACAATAATTACATAAATTTCAAATGGGAGGCTTGATGATGGCTACGGAGAACAAGGCAGATGATTCGAACCCGACAAAACCCATCAATCTGAAAGAAAAAACCTTGGGCGGCATACTTGGCCTGTGCGTTGCAGACGCGCTCGGCGTGCCGGTCGAGTTCGCGAGCCGCGAATCGCTTGCGCACAACCCCGTAACGGATATGCGCGGGTACGGGACATATAACCAGCCGCCGGGAACATGGTCCGACGATACGAGCATGACGCTCTGTTTGTTGGACAGCCTGAAAAACGGCCTTGACTATTTCGACATTATGCGCAAGTTTTTGCTGTGGAAGCAAAAAGCGGAATACACTCCGCACGGGGAAGTGTTCGACATCGGGATAACCACGAGGCGGGCATTGGCGCGGTTCGCCGGCGGGACAGAGCCGCTCGAATGCGGCGGCATATTCGAGCAAGACAACGGCAACGGGTCGCTGATGCGGATTTTGCCGCTCGCGTTTTATCTTTATGCCCAGTACGGTAAAGATTTTGCGGACAATGAAGAAGCGCACAAAATCATCCACGAGGTTTCGTCGCTGACACACGCGCACCAGAGAAGCCATATCGCCTGTGGGCTATACCTCTCGGTCGCCGTGAGTTTGTTCGCCGCATCTGACTTAAAAAGCGGGATATATTCCGGCGTTCGCGAGGTTAAAAAGTGGTATGAAAACAAAGACGAATATGCCGATGAGTTAAAGTATTACAATCGGATTTTCGAGGACGGTTTCATGGATTTGCCAAAAGAGGCCATCAAAAGCGGCGGATATGTCGTGGACACGCTCGAAGCGGCTCTGTGGTGCCTATCGGCTACCGACAGCTACGAAAGCTGTGTTTTGAAAGCCGTAAATTTGGGCGGGGACACAGACACGGTTGCCGCCGTCGCCGGTGGACTTGCGGGAATATACTATGGATATGAAGCTATACCGCAAAAATGGATAAACCAAATTGCGCGGCTCGATTATGTAAAGGAAAAAATATATGGCTAAAACGGTAGGTAGAACCAAGAAGTGCGAAAAAGTTAAAAATTTACAAAATGGATTGTTCCTACATAAGATTTTCAATTTCCTCTTTGGTTAATTTTGAATATTTGATTATTTTATCGATAGGTTCTCCCTCTAACAACATTTCTTTTGCCATCTCGATTTTTTCATTTTTCAGCCTATAATCAAATTCAGCCTCTTGGTCGATTTCCGCGAGAATTTCGTCCTCGTAGGCCATGCGTTCCATTTCACTTTTGCTTATATATTTCAATACATCAATTGCCATTCTGACCCCTCCGTTCTTTTTCGATATTTTTTCCAATACCGATTGTTTATCGTTATATGAAGCGTATTTCAGAAACAACGCCCAACACTCTGCGTTTGTCAATTCTTCCGCAGGTTTATCAAGCAAATGCGCTGTTTTTTCCAATTCCAAATAGATTATCTGCATATCGTCGGATAATTCTCTCCCTTGGTTGTCCCTGAATGAGAATGTATTGTGATACCCGAAACCCTCATCTAACAGGTTATACCCCATTACACCGACCATATAACTTTTTTTCAAGCTACGGTAGTCTAATCTGTTTATCGCCTGTGACGAATATAATCTCGACACATTATGCAAACTGCGCCTGTGAAAATTGTCTTTGAGTTTAAATTCCATCTCCACGAGTGCCTGTTCACCGTTCCCGAATATTGTCCGTATGTCAAACCTCGATTTTTTGCGCCGATTTGATTCTACAGGCATTTCATTATTCACGACGGTTAAATCTACGATGCTTTCGTTTTTGTTTGCTAAAATGTTGTTTAAAAAATCAATCAATGCAATTTTTGACTGTTTATTATATCACAAAATATAGAATTTTTCAAGATTTATTCAAAAATTAATTAATTTAACGTGAAGTTCGAGGGGAAAACAATGGATAAAGGCGATGTATTGGTCGATAGGTGGTAGGGGACGTCGTCCTCGACGTCCCGTGGTAAGAATTTGTGTGAAATCAGACTCGCGGGACGTCGAGGACGACGTCCCCTACAGGTAAAATTCCGTA
>WRJC01000048.1 GCA_009782405.1 Oscillospiraceae bacterium | reverse complement strand
TCGGTCTCGGCGTACATGTCTTTGTAGGCGAAATGCCCCATTAGCACGTTGATGCTCTTTCCGCCGTAAGTCTCCTCGGGCAGCTCTTCTTTGACCGCGTGCCTCGGGTCGGTTGATTCTTTTTCCGGCGCGGTTTCCCCCGGCGCTTTTTCGCCGGTTTCCGGGCCTCCGGTATCGCAGGAGGCCGCAAGGCAGCTAAAAACGATCAAAAAAGCCACTACAAAGCAAAAATGTTTTTTCATAATTTTTCCTCCGCACATTTTATCCAGCGTTTGACATTGATATTGTAATCCAAAATGGCAAAAAAGTCAACAATAAATTCAGGTATTTATTTTAGTTTCGTAATTTTTATTCATTTGCCGATATAATTTCAAAAAAGGACTTGACAAAAATTATTTGCTGATATATAATTTAGTTAATCGTATATTAGCAATTTGTGTTTATGGGGGGCGCTGAATGGTATGTTTATCGGGCGCGATGGGGAACTTCAGACTTTAGACCAATTATACAAGACAGGCAAATTTCAGCTGCCTATCATTTACGGGCGGCGCCGTGTCGGAAAAACTGCGCTGATAAATGAATTTATCAAAAACAAAGATGCTGTTTTTTTTACCGGCCTTGAAACAAATGCCAAGCAAAATCTTGAAAATTTTAGCAGAGCCATATTCGATTATACAAACGGATTTGGTTCTGCGCCAATATTTCAAACTTTTCAGGAAGCGTTGGAGCATGTTTTCATGCTGGCAAAAGAAAAACGTATCGTGCTGGCAATCGACGAATATCCCTATGTCGCAAGATCATGCAAAGGTTTCGCGTCGATTTTACAAGTGCTGGTCGATAAGCACAAAGATACGTCAAAATTGTTCCTGATTTTATGCGGTTCGTCGATGTCTTTCATGGAAGAACAGGTGCTCGGCTATAAAAGCCCGCTTTATGGCAGGAGGACGGCGCAGTTTAAAATCAACCCCTTTGATTTTTTTGAGAGCTGCCGGTATTTCAAGAACTTCTCCCCGCTTGACATGGCGCTGATATACGGCGTTGTTGGCGGCACTCCGCAGTATCTTCTCCAAATGGACGACGCGTTGTCCGTCGAGGAAAATATAAAAAACAATTTTTTCAGCACGACGTCATATCTGTTCGAAGAACCAAGCAACCTTTTAAAGCAGGAAGTACGGGAACCCGCGACCTATAACGCCATCATTGCCGCAATCGCCGCCGGAAGCAGCAAACTCTCGGAAATCTCAAGCAAAGTCGGAGAGGAGACAAGCGCGTGTTCCGCCTACCTGAAAAATTTGATATCGCTTGGCCTCATAAAAAAAGAAACGCCGATTGCCGAAAAATCCCCAAAGAAAACGATATATGCCATTGCGGACAATATGTTTCGTTTTTGGTATCGTTTTGTTCCGGTCAATATGTCGATTATCCAAAACGGCATGGGCGAAACCGCCTATAAAAACATATCCGAACATATACCGCCATATATGGGCGCGGTATTCGAAGAAATATGCAAGCAATATCTTTGGAGACTGAACCGCGAAAACAAAGCTGCCGTCACTTTTATGGATTTGGGCAGATGGTGGGGCAATGACCCGAACAGCAAAAGTGAAGCGGAAATAGACATAGTAGCTGTGTCCTCCAAAGATTCCGCTATTTTTTGCGAATGCAAATGGACGAATGAATACATTGATTTGTCAGTGCTGGAAACCTTGATAAAGCGAAGCCGCCTATTTTCGCATACCCAAAAGCATTATTATCTGTTCGCCAAAACCGGATTTACAAGCAGCTGCGTAAAACGCGCAAAAGAGCTTGGCGGCGTAATGCTCGCCACTTATGGGGATATCGTGAAAAGCTTCTGGAAATCCGACTAAAAGCGTCTCTGAAATGTGTTGCGCCAGTTGCGAAAACCGTTGCAAAAAACAATATTTTATGGTACAATGCATTTGGGCGATAAATTTTGCCAAATGAAAAAAATCGAACGGGGATTGGCCATATGGAAAACAAGGAAAAAATACGGGAAGAAAAACGCGATTGCGATCCGGACACACTGAATTTCACCACGCGCTCCGAGGAACTGTTCTACGACACGGTGGATTTGGAGGATTTCAAGGACAGGGAAGCAGAATTCATCTACGAGTGCTTGCAAAAAAGGTTGCGGCCCATACCTTTTGGCGACTACCTGAAAAGATATATCTTCCAAAAATCGGGCATGAATGGCGACTACAGCAAAATCGAGCTTCGCGAGTATCAAGAGATCATCGTCGAGTCGTTTCGCGAAAACCATGCCCCCGCATCCTTTGGCGAGACGACTTCGAAGCTTTCCGCACTCGCCAAAAACTGGCTGACGCAAGAATCGGTGAAGCGGCAGGTCGTGTTCCTGCTCGGTTTCGGGCTGAACATGGGCGCGGACGATGTGTCGTCGTTTTTAGTGAAGGCGCAAAAAGAGCGCGACTTCAATTTCAAGGATCCGGCGGAGATCATATATTGGTATTGTTTCAAAAACGGGCGCAAGTTTTCCGAAATGACCAAACTAAAAGAGGCGTATGAGAGCTTGCCGCCGGGCAAAAGCGGCGACATATACAGCGACAGGACGATGGCGGTGCGAAACAGCTTCAAAGATGTGGCGGACGATCAATCGTTGATGGGCTGTCTCGCGGAGTTCAAAACCGAAAGCCAAAAATGCTCTTATGGCGTGACATCATACAAATGGTTCGGGGAGCTGTACCAAAAATGCAAGCAGCTCATCGCGGAATACTACAACAGCGACGAATCAGACGCCCTGGAACGGAAAATACAGGAATACCTCGATAGGGTCCATGGTTCGGAAGTGCTTTCGGATCTTGACAAAAAAAACCAAACCGACAAAATGCGGCGGGCGCGGAAAGTATGGAGCGCCGATGAAATAACGGAAAGCGACGTGGAAAAGATACTGTGCTGCGGGACGCCGACGGACGACAGCGGCAACCTGCTGAAAACATCGGAATCGAAGCTGTCGAAGCATTTCGCCAGCAAGAGGCTCAGCAGACAGCATCTCGGCGAACTCATCGGCAAAAAAACGGCGGTTGACCGGTTTGACTTGATCACGCTCAATTTTTTTGTTTTCTCGCAGGACGAAAAATACAAAAACAACCAAAAGCGGTTCAACGATTTCATCGAAAGCGCAAACGCGATTTTAAACGAGTGCTCGATGGGCGAGTTGTACATCGCCAACCCATACGAATGTTTCCTTTTGATGTGCGTCGTATCCGACGCTCCGTTTCCCACATATTCCGAAGTGCTCGAAAAATCCTTTGAAAATTGAAAAAAACAGGCATAATATCTTCACGCAAAAAATTCACAGAATAATAATATCAAATTTTTTTATTGTTAACATTAATCTGTTATCATGTCATTACAATTAGTTAGTAAAACTAAATAATCGGAGGGGGTAAAAATTGGACGATTTTGAAAAAAAGCTGAACGATTTGCTGGCGGGAATTTTCAATTCTATTCTGAGATATGAAGAAACGGCGATAAAAAACGAATTGAATACCTTGGTGACCATCGCTGAAGCGCATATGATCGACGCTGTCAGCAAGCAGGAAGACAAAGAAATATCTGTGAGCAATCTCGCCTCCCTTTTGAATCTTGCCGTCCCGACCGTTACGGTTGCCGTCAAAAAGCTGGAAAACAAAGGGTTCATAAAAAAAATACCCTGCGACAAGGACGGCCGCCGGATGATCATCAGTTTAACCGACGCAGGAAAAAGAATCGAAAGGGCGCATCATGTTTTTCACGCCAAAATGGTCAGGAATATAAGCAGGCAGTTCATCGAATCGGAAAAGGAACAGTTGTTGAAAGTGATAACGGCGCTGATGGAATTTTTTAAGGAAAAAGCCGAGGCGCTGTAAACAAAAAAGGAGTGATGAAAATTTATGGGCGAATTTCCGAAAACATTCATAAAAGACAAAGTCGAAAATCTAAACGATTTAAAACAACTGGCGGAATATGCCAAGGCAAAGTACGGCGACAAGCCCTATTTCACTTACAGGGAAGACAACTCCTTGCATAGCGTTTCATTCAATCGGATGTACGATTATATAAACAATTTGGGCACGGCTTTTTACAGCCTCGGGATCATGGGCGAAACCGTAGCGGTTCTTTCGGAAACCCGCTACGAATGGATAGTTTCCTATCTTTCCACCGTAAACGGAAACGGAATAATCGTCCCCCTTGACAAAGAGCTTGTCGCGGGGCAGATCATAAATTTCATAGAGCGGGCGGGCGCGGCCTGCGTGATCTATTCCGAATCTTTCGCTGAGCTGATGGAGGGCTATGCCAAAAACGGCGCGGAAAAAAAAGCGAAATTTTTCATAAACATGGATTTGTCCCCGGAAGACGCAAAAAACCCGGAATGCGGGGAACATGGCATATTATCTTTTTTCGGCCTTATAAAAACCGGCGAAGAACTTTTGAGAAGCAGGTGCAACGAATATATAGACCTCAAGATAGACAGGGACAAGCCCTGCGCGTATCTTTTTACCTCGGGGACGACCGGCACCAGCAAAGCGGTGATGCTCTCGCAAAAAAACATCGCTTCCAATGCGTACTGCGCCGCCTGTTCCGTGGATTTTTATTCGAGCGACGTCATGGTTTCGGTGCTGCCCGCACATCACACCTACGAAACGACGTGCACCTTTTTCGCCACTTATTTTTTGGGCGTGAATATATGCCAAAACGAATCCCTAAAAGTTGTAATGCGCAACTTCCAGTTTTACAAACCCACGAAATTGGTTCTCGTGCCTCTGTTCGTCGATAACATGGTAAAAAAAATATGGGACGGGATCGATAAAAAGGGCAGCCGCAAAAAAGTCAAGATAGCGATAAAAATAAGCAACATGCTGAGAAAAGTCGGGATCGATTTAAGGCGGAAGCTGTTCAAGGACGTCATAAACGCATTCGGGGGAAGGCTGGAACTGATAATCTGCGGGGGCGCTCCGTTAAATCCTGCCCACGTAAAAACCATGGACAATTTCGGCATAAAAATCTGCCAGGGGTATGGCACCACGGAATGCGCGCCGCTTATCTCCGTTGTCCCCTCCGACATGCACATGAAAAAAATCGGTTCGGTCGGCTATCGCATATTTTCGAACGAAGTCAAGACGGAGGGCAAAGACGAAAACGGATACGGGGAGATTTTGGTCAAAGGCGACAATGTGATGTCGGGCTATCTTGGAAATGAAGAAGCCACGCGCGAAGCTTTCACCAAGGACGGCTTTTACAGGACGGGCGACATAGGGTATATCGACGCGGAAGGCTATATATATATCACGGGGCGCAAGAAAAACGTGATAATACTGAGCAACGGCAAAAACGTATACCCCGAGGAGATCGAAGAATATCTGCAAAATATCGTTGAAATAAAAGAGTGCGCAGTGATCGCCCGCGCAAAAAACGGCGGCGAAGACATAACGGCTCTGATAGTGCCGGATTTTGAGCAGTTTGAGGGCAAGGAATTTAGCGAAATCGAAAAGTATATAACAAAAAAAGCGGATGAAATAAACAAGCAGCTGCCAACGCACAAAAAAATGGCGGTCATCGAAGTGCGCAAGGATGAATTTGAAAAAACCGCTTCCAAAAAAATAAAAAGGCATTTGCTGAAGTAAACAAAACGAGGTTGTTTGTCAAAATGACAAACAACCTCGTTTTCAGTTTTCAGTTTTCAGTTTTCAAGTTTCTGCAAATTTGCCGTCAATTTTTCGATGTCGCTGTTGGCTCTGTTTTCGTTTTTTTCGTAAAGGGAAATCACGTTTCTGTTTTGCGTCATGGTCATCATTATCAAATCCATGCTGTAATTGCCGAAATTATATATGGCGCCGGGATCATATATGCGCGAGCTGAATATCATGTCGAGCATTGCCTCCGATTCGTTGTCCCTCGAAACCTTCCTTTGCAGGGTTATGTCATAATATGCGGGAAGAAGGGTATATTTCGATTCGGCGGTCAATGCTTCGATGATCGTCCCCGCGCGTTCTTTGTCCCTCACGGTTACCGGGACGGCAATGGCGCGCCCGACGTGCTGATTGACGGTGCTGCCATAACTTTGCTGCGCTTCAGTCAATTTTGGCACCGGAATTATCCCGAAATCGGATTCCATCCCCCTGAACTGCTCCACGTCCCGAAGCAATACGCTGTAAAACAACACCCGGTCTTCCATAAACATGCGTTCGGTAATATCGTAAACCGGAAGCCCCCTTGGCTCAAGTTCTTTGTGCAGGTTCCATGCGCTCGGGGCATACATCAAATCGAACGCTTTGTTCAGCGCTGTTATGGCATTTTCCGAATTCAAGGTGAGATAGGGCAGATCTTGCCCGTCTTTTTCGCAAATTCGGCCTCCGGCGGAGTGCATTATGCCCAAAAGCGCATCCCTGTAACACGCGATTCCGTACAGATCGTTTTCATCCATATTCCCGTCGCCGTTTATGTCCTGATAAATATCTTTTGTTATGCCCGTCAATTTGTCTATGGTCCATTTGCCCGATGAGGCCAGGGAATACAAATCTTCGAGTTCATAGTCTTTTAACATTTTTTTGTTGAAGATGATGGCTGATGCCGCGTTATAATGCAGCAGTATCAGATCCGATGGGCAAAAATACAGTTTTCCCCCGATGGAAAGCGATTTTTTTGCATTTATGTCCCACCACGGGGCATCGAGCCCGATGACTGGAAATTCGTTCAGATCCATATAATTGCCCGTCGCGGCGGAACCCGCCAAATTCCCCAAAGTCGTATAAAACAATTCGTATTCGTCGTCATCCGCCCTGACTGACTTTGCGAGCACATTCATGTGGTCTTCGGCCAAAATTTCCGAAACGACGCAATTATATTTGTCTTCCACATACCTGTTTCTTTTGTATACGGCGTCGTTTATGGGTTCGCCGTTTTCGTCTTCGGCATATATGTCCCTGTGCTTCCATTTTTCCCAATCGATGTGCGTGGTCGTCATAGCCAAAACTTTGAATTCATGCCCTTCGAAATTTTTTTCCCCCAAATCCGGATAAAGCCGATCGGCAACTGCGTCTGCATCGATATTTTGATTGTTTTGTTCGGCTGTCCGGCCGGTTTCCCCGGTTTCGCCCCCGTTGCCTTCGGCGCCGGAAGAACAGGATAGGCATATCAAAACAAAACAAATGACAAAAAGAAAACCGATCGTCTTAAATTTTTTTCCAAACATATCCACACTATCCCCTTTTATAAATTTCACTCAAAAGCGTCCACGGTTTTTTCTATCGCCTGGTTCACCCTGTCATATATTTTTTCGATTTCCGAGGCGAGGGTGCGCTTCTTGTTCCCGGTCAGGGAGTCCATCACGTCGTTCAACCCTCCCCACCTAAAAATCCTGCACAAATCATATGTGCGGCTTGTGTTCACTATGTCGATGATAAATTCGGATTCGTCGTCCCTGACATATTTGCGCTTGAGCAGTATTTCGTTATAGGCAGGCGTCAGTATATACATGCTCTCAGCCGACATCGCTTCGAGCACGGCCCCGGTTTTTTCCGGATTGCAGCTTATTGGCGCGCTCAGCATGGCCGCGTCGGGATCGACCGCATGGTAATAACGGGATTGGGCCGATTCCAATTTCGGCATCGGCAGAAGCCCGAAGTCCGATTCCATGTTGCGGAATTCAGACAGTATCAGCGAGCCGGCGATGTGAAACAAAAATTTATCGTTCGCGAAAAGCGAGCGGGCGTATGTGTAGACATTCGTGAAATCCCCGGTCTGCTTCATTTTGTTCACGTTCCTGCATGCGCTTTCGTCAAAATACAGATCCCATATCCTGTCCGCCGCTTCGTAAAGGCGGTCGGTGTTGAATGTTATCTGCGGGATCCCGTCCGCGTCGTTCGTCGTCAAACGCTCCCCAAAGCCCACCGACAGATAATACGGGCTGTGGTTTTCCATGATCGCGCCGTACACGTCCTCATCGTCGTGCTCGCCGTTCCCGTTGATATCCGCTTGCACCGATTTCAACATGTCCGCATACACATCGTAAGTCCACGTATTATTTTTCACATGATCGTACGGGTCGCCGAGGCCGTAATCTTTTACCAGTTTTTTGTTAAAAATAACCAAGCGCGTGCACGCCTTTATCATGGTGCTTATATCGCCCGCCGTGAAATACAGCTTGTTTTTGATGCTCAGGTCGTTTGAGGCGTTTTGGTCCCACCAGGGCTTCGCAAGGTCGATATGCGGAATTTCTTTTATATTCATGATGATCCCGCCCTGCGCCAAGGTCGCGCACTCGTATGCCTGGGCGAATACGGCGTCGTAGGTGGCGTCTCCGGCCTTCACCGTTTTTGTCGCGTCGCCCGCCACGCTGTCCGACCTGTAGTCGGCGATATTGAAATTCAATTTTTGCTCGATGTTCCTGTTGCGCATATATACCGCATCGTTTAAAGTCTCGCCGTTCTGCTGCTCCGTATATATGTCGATAGTCGAGTAATAACCGTACCCGTAGTTCGGCCCGGTGACAAGGAACATGAAAGTTTCCCCGTTTAAATTGAGATCGCCGGGCAAATCGGGCTGCAATTTTTCGGTTGTGCCCTCAGGCGCGTCGGTCGCGCCCAAACCCGGGGCTTCGGCATTTTCCCCGCCCGATGCGTTTTTTCCCTGTTCGTTTTTGGCGCAACCGGACAGCGACAAAACAAAAAGCGCAAAAACAAACAGCGCCATATAAATTTTCTTTGACATTTCCATATGCCCCCCTTTTTAAAATTTGGGACCGCCGAAATCGGGTATTTCAAGCAAAGCCCCGCCTTGCAGCGCCGATTCGTGCGCTATTATGCCCGGGACAGTATAACGCGCGGCCTCCCAGACATTGATCGGCGGCGTTTTTTCGTATATGCAAGCTTTTACGAAATCGTCGACCAAAAATTTTTCCGCGCCGTTGTGCCCGCCTGAAAACTCTCTTAATTCTTTCGGCAGCCTTTCGGCGGGGATAACTTGCTCGAGCAGATCGTCGACGTTTTCGCGCCCGTTTTTTGTGAGCCACGAAAGACCGGCCGAATTTTGCTCAAAACTGCCCTCCGTGCCAAAAAGCGACATTCGGACGGCGCCGGTATGCCCTATCCTCCGAAATTCGTTGATGCGGCAGCAGCTTTGGTCCGACATGGCAAACAGCGCCGATTCGTTGCTGAAAACATTTTTCCATAAATTCGCATCCGCCCTGTATATCCCGTCGTCTTTCTTGTCCGTGAAACCGTGGCACGACACATGGGTCATATGGGCACCGGTGACCGAAATGATCTGGCTTGTGGAATGGGTCGGATAGTGCATCGGAGGACCGCCCGCCGTCTCCATCCAGCGTTCGCCTCCCCTCGCTTTCATCACGTCGTACAGGCCGTGGTCCCAGTCATGATAGTATTCCCCCTCGCCGTACACGATATCCCCGAATTCGCCGTTTTTATATTTTTCCCGGCACAATATGACCGCAGGGTAATAATAGCTGGTCTCGCCCATCATATAGATCCTGCCGGTTTGCTCGACGGCGCTTACGAGCTCGCGGATCTCTGGCAGGCTTATGCCCGCCGGGACGGCGGAATAAACGTGCTTTCCCGCCCTTGCCGCTTTTATCGCCTGCGGCGCGTGCATCCAGTTCTGCGTGATTATCGCCACCGCGTCTATGTCCGTTTCAAGAAGATCGTCGAGCGACGGCGATTTTTTTGGTATGCCGTGCCTCGCGGAGTTCTCCTCGAGCTTGACAGCGTCAAGATCGCAGAGCGTCACCTCGCCGACAAGCGGGTGCGCCTTAAACAAAGGGATGAAACATTGCGCGAACGCCCCTACGCCTACTATTCCCAATTTGATTCCCATAAAATTTCCTCCTTGATTTTAAATGCTTCGACTGTCATTATATCACAAAAATCAGGCATAAACAACATTATCGCGAAAAAAATTCCAAAACCGCTTGAAATTCCGGTAAATTTATGATATAATTTCAAAAAACAAGAAAGCAGAGGGAAAAAATCAATGGTAAGGACACAAATCGTAAGACTGAAAAGCATGGAGGCCATCGCGTACAAAGTGAAGCTTCCGGCGGGGGGCGCGGGCATAACACTGGCAAACGAAAGCGGGGAGGCCACATTCACGATAAACAAGCGCGACGGCGAATTTTTGCCGTACAGGCTCGAAAACGCATTTTCGCTGGGCGACGATTCCATATCGGCCGCGCTGAAAGAAGCGGCGCTCGCTACGCGCAGCATGCCGTTCGGTCTGCGCGGGCCGGTTATGTATACGGCGGATAAGTCCGCGGAGGACATAGACGCCGCAGGCGAGGCGGAAGCCGAAAAGGATGTCACAAAGGACGAAAAGTTCGTGGTGCTTTCGAGCGCCTACAAGTCGATTCTCGCAAAGTATACGGACAAAAAAGGGAAATTTTCCTATGCGCTGATGAACAAGGACATGATACAATTCGCCTCCCGCAGCAAAATCGTCGCGGACATGATAGCCGCGAAAATCGACCCGGAGCAAATAGTGGTGCATATCTTAAACAACCGGGTCACCGAGCTGAACCGGGGGAACAAGCCCGCCGACGGATTTACATGCGAGCTCGTCGAGATACTCGACGACATGGAAACGCGCTCGGCGTTCAAAGAGCTGCGCAAATGGATAAGAAGCCAGAAAGGTTAAAGAGGATAAAAATTGAGCCAACAGAAAATCAACGCGGGGATTCTGGGAGCGACCGGAATGGTGGGGCAGAGGTTTGTCACCCTGCTCTCCGACCACCCGTATTTTAACATAAGCGCGCTCGCCGCAAGCCCAAAATCGGCGGGCAAAAAATATTCGGAAGCCATAAAGGGGCGCTGGAAAATGCCGGCGCCCGTTCCCGAAGCCGTGCGGGATATGGAGGTCTTCGACGCTTCGGATGTCAAAAAGCTGAGCGGGCTGTGCGACTTTGTTTTCAGCGCCTTTGAGATGCCAAAAAAAGAGGACGTAAAAAACCTCGAGGAGGCCTACGCCAAGGCCGAAACCCCCGTGGTCTCAAACACTTCGGCCTGCAGAAGCTGTCCCGACGTTCCGATGCTGATCGCGGAGATAAACAGCTCCCACCTCGCCGTGATCGAAACCCAAAAAAAACGCCTCGGCACAAAAAGGGGATTCGTCGCGGTAAAGCCGAACTGCTCGATCCAGAGCTATGTGCCCATGCTCACGCCGCTTTTGGGCTACGGCCTCGCGGAAGTCGCAGTATCGACATACCAGGCGATATCGGGGGCGGGAAAGTCGTTTGAGGACTGGCCCGAGATGATCGACAACGTGATCCCGCATATCGGCGGCGAGGAGGAAAAAAGCGAGAAGGAACCAATGAAAATCTGGGGCTCGGTGAACGGCGGGATAATCGAGTGCGCGAAGCTCCCGGCGATAACTTCGCAGTGCATAAGGGTGCCCGCCACGGACGGGCATCTGGCGGCCGTGTATATAAAGTTCAAAAATTCGGCGGCCAAGCCCTCAAAAGAGGAGATAATAAGGCTCTGGGAGGAGTTTTCGGGCGAGCCGCAAAAATTGAACCTGCCCTCCGCCCCAAAACAGTTCATACACTATTTCGGCGAAGACGACCGCCCCCAGACAAAGCTGGACAGGGATCTCGAGAACGGAATGGCGATCTCGGCGGGCAGGCTCAGGGAGGACGGCTCCGGGATATTCGACTACAAATTCGTAGGCCTCTCGCACAACACGCTCCGGGGCGCGGCGGGCGGCGGGGTGCTTTCGGCGGAGCTGCTGCATAAAAAAGGCTTCATCGGAAAAAAATAGGACAAAGATGCCAGCTTTAAAAAAAGCTGGCATCTTTTATGGCCTCTATTTTCACCGCGCGGCCGCTTCTTCGCTCTCTTTTCTTATCTCGGCTCTCTTGATCTTGCCTCCCAAAGTTTTTGGCAGCTCGTCCGCGAACTCCACGATCCTGGGGTATTTATACGGCGCGGTGGCGGATTTCACGTGGTTTTGTATCTCTTTGGCGAGCTTCTCGCCCGGCTCCCAGCCTTTTTCTTTTGCATCTTTCCGAAGCACCACCGTGGCCTTTACCACCTGCCCCCTCGTGGGGTCGGGGGCGGCGGTTATCGCGCACTCCAATACCGCCGGGTGTTCGAGCACTGCGCTTTCGACTTCGAAAGGGCCTATCCGGTAGCCCGAGCATTTGATCACGTCGTCTGTCCTGCCAACGAACCAGTAGTACCCGTTTGTATCCCTCCAGGCCACGTCCCCGGTGCGGTACGACCCGCCTTCAAAACAGTCTTTTGCTATCGCACCGTCTTTGTAATATCCGACAAGCAAACCCGTCGGGTGACATTCGCCCACGTTTGTAATCACAATTTCGCCTTCTTCGCCGTCCGTGCAGGATTTGCCTTCGTCGTTGACCAGGTCTATGTCATAAAGCGGCGAAGGTTTTCCCATCGAACCCGGTCTTGGCTCGAACCAGCCGAAGTTGCCAAGCAGCACCGACGATTCGGTTTGCCCGAAACCCTCGTGGATGACAAGGCCGGTGGCCTTTTTAAACTGGTTGAACACTTCGGGGTTCAGCGGTTCCCCCGCGGTGGCGGCGTGTTTCATATTCGAGAAGTCATACTTTGCAAGATTTTCCTTTATGAAAAACCTGTATACGGTGGGCGGGGCGCAAAAAGTGTCCACTTTGTATTTTTCGATCACGGAAAGCAGCCTTTCAGGCGCGAATTTGTCTTCGTCGTAGGCCAAAAGGGCGGTCCCCGCGATCCATTGGCCGTAGATTTTGCCCCAGCCGAATTTCGCCCAGCCGGAATCCGAATAGGTGAAATGCAGGGCGTTGTCGATGACTTTCTGCCAGTATTTGGCCGTGGTTATGTGCCCGAGCGGGTATGTGTTGTCGTGGGCCACCATTTTTGGCATTCCCGTGGTGCCGGAGGTGAAATAGGCGAGCATAGCATCTGCCGATTTTACGTCGGTCCTGTCCAGTTTGTCCGCCTGTTTTTCGTACTCCCCGGAAAAACAGAGCCAGCCTTCGCGCCTGTCGCTGCCCTCGATGCCGTTTGCCGGAACCAAGGCCTTGGCGATCACCGAGGGCGAATTTGGCATTGCCGCCTCGACTTGCTCGACCACGTATTTTTCCCCCACCGCTATTATCATTTTGATCCGGGCGGCATTGGTCCTGTAGGCGATGTCTTTTTTTGTGAGCTGGGTCGAGCCGGGGATCAAAACCGCGCCGATTTTGTGCAGCGCCACGGCGGCCAGCCAGTACTCGTAGCGCTGTTTTAGTATGAGCAGCACCATGTCGCCTTTCTTGATGCCGAGCCCGGCCAAGAAATTGGCGATTTTGTTGCTGTGGCTCTTTATGTCGGCAAAGCTGAAAAACTTTTCCTCCCCGTGGTCGTTGCACCACACGAGCGCGGTTTTTTTCGGGTCTTGGTTTGCGTAGGCGTCCACTATGTCGAAACCGAAGTTGAAGTTTTCGGGTATGTTCAATTTATAGCTGCTTTTGAAATCCTCGTAGGAATCAAAACTCATTTTGTCCAGGTATTTTGCGGCAAGCATTTTATCTCCTCGCTTTTTTTCGTAAATTGATCATCGTTTATCACCGTCAAAAATTTCGCGGCTTTGTCCGGCAAGGCGGCTTTTTGCCCGTGGGGGTGAATCGAATCGAAATAGACGCAATCGCCCTCTTTCAGATATACGGCTTTTTCGTCGTAGTAGACGATCATTTCCCCTTCAAGGCAATAATTGAGTTCCTGGCCCTTGTGCGAGACGAGCGCGGGCTTTGTTTCCGATGGGTTCAGCAGCACTATCATCGGCTCCATTTTGCGGTGCATGAATTTATACGCTATGTTTTCGTATTGATACCCTTCAAAGCGTTCCACCCGGAGCCCTTCGCCGCTTTTGACCACGCTTATCGTATTGAGCTTGGGCGAAATGCCCGAAAGGATCTCGATGGTGTCCACGTTGTATATGAGCGCCAGGTTGTATATCACGCTTATGGGTATGTCCGCCCCCGAGGCTTCATAGCCCAAATAAACCAATTCCGAAAGATTGAGCTTTTCGGCTATCGCTTTCGCGGAAAAGCCGAATATTTCGCGCAGCTCTTTTATCCGCGCTGCGACCTGCATTATCTGTTCGTCCATTTTTTTTGCTCCCTTCTTTGATTATTTTGGCAGACACGCTAAGCATATCCTAAAATCAGTTTCGCCAGATCAAGCGGCTCCACGATTTTGCCATCTTTGTAAACGCGCATATTTCCCGCCGAAATTTCGTCGATCAGCGCCACTTCGCCCCCTATTGTGCCGAATTCCAGCTTTATGTCATAGAGTTCGGCGCTCTTGGCCTCCAAGTCGGCTTTTATCAGGCGCGAAATTTTTTGCGTGAGGGCTTTCAATGTTTCGTACCGGTCATTTTTGACGATGCCGAGCATATCTAAAGCATCGCGGGTTATGGGCGGGTCGCCCCGGCCGTCGTCTTTTAGCGTCACCTCCACGAAAGCGTCGAGGTCCTGCCCCTCTTTGGCGTATGCGCCGTATCTGCGCATGAAGCTTCCGGTGGCTTTGAAGCGGCATATGACCTCTATCCCCTGGCCGAAGATCGCGGCGGGCCTGACGGTGAGTTCGGCTTTGTCTATGTCGGCTTTGACGAAGTGGGTGGGAATTCCGGCGGCCTCTATTTTTTTGAAATAATGCTCGGTGATCATGAGCCCGCTCTTGCCCATGCCCTCTATGGAAAGCCCCACGGTGTTCGCCCCGGGGTCGAATTTGCCGTCTGTCCCGGTCGCGTCGTCCTTGAATTTGAGGATATAGTTCCCATCGTCCTTTTTGTAAATCGTTTTTGTTTTTCCCTCGTAAACGCGCGTCATTTGTTTTGTCCTCCATATGTTTTTGTTTTCGCCTCCATTATACAGCATTTCGCCGAGATTGTCAAGACATTTCGGGCAAAAGGCGCGATACTCATTTGTTATGAACGGAATAATTTTTGTTTATATCGCATAAAACACAAAAAATTCACAAAAAAGCAATTGAAAAAAGTTTGAAAAAGCATTAAAATATATAGAAACTACTCGAACAACAAAAATATGGGAGGAAAAAGCAAATGAAAAAAATGAAAACGAATCGCTGGATCGCATCGATTTTGGCGGCGGTATTGTTTGTGGCCGCGCTTCCGGTCGCCGCAGCGGAGGTGTCGGGAGAGATGTTCGAAATTTTGGTAAATGATGACGGAAACGGCACAGGTTTTGCCTCTGTCGGCGGCGTCAAGGTTGACTCGGCCGAGGAAGGCGCGACCGTCACTCTTACCGCCGTGCCCAATCCCGGCTACCGTTTCGACAGATGGGAAACCTTGAAAGAATACCCGGATATCATCGACGACAAGTTTACAATGCCGCCCCAACATGTGGAAATACGGGTATATTTTGTCCCTGTTATAACCGTGGTGGCGCTGAAAGTGGACGAGGACGGCAAACCGCTGGCGGGGGCGAAGCTGCGCATGGTGAAAATAACCGAAACAGCCGATCTTCGCTTTTATGAGGCGACATCGGACGAGGACGGCATCGCCACGTTCGAAGTCGAACCCGGCAACTACAATCTCTACGAGCACGCCGCGCCCGCAGGCTACGAAAAATCGGACGATGTTTACGAAATCGGGGTGTTCGAGGACGAAATATGGTGCGACGATTTAATCTACGACGAGCCGGTGAAGTTCGTCAACAAAAAGATTCCGCCGCCGCCGATTATCGAGGTAATCGCATTGAAAGTCGACGAGGACGGCGAGCCGCTGGCGGGGGCAAAGCTGCGCATGGAGGAAGTAGGCGAAACAGACGACCTCCGCATGTATGAGGCGACATCGGACGAGGACGGAATCGCCACGTTCGAAGTCGAACCCGGCGAATACAATCTCTACGAGCACGCCGCACCCGCAGGCTACGAAAAATCGGACGATGTTCACAAAATCACGGTGGCGGAGTCCGGCGCGTGGATCGGCAATTTTTCCTACGAGCCGGTGGAGTTCGTCAACAAAAAGATTCCGACGCCGCCGACCGAAACGGTTACCGCGCTGAAGGTGGACGAAGACGGCAAACCGCTGGCGGGGGCTAAGCTGCGTATGGAGGAAATAGGCGAATCAGACGACCTCCGGGTGTACGAGGCGGTGACGGACGAGGACGGAATCGCCGAGTTCGAAGTCGAGTTCGGCGAGTACATGATTTTTGAGCACGCCGCGCCCGCAGGCTACGAAAAATCGGACGAAAAATACAAAATCACGGTGACCGACGACGGCGTAGAGTGCGAAGGCATCCCTTATGATTCGCTGAAATTCGTCAACAAGAAGACTTCGACGCCTAAGGCGCCCACAAAAACGCTTACCGCGCTGAAAGTGGACGAAGACGGCAAACCGCTGGCGGGGGCGAAACTGCGCATGGAGGAAATAACCGAAGCGACTAGCCGCCGAGTGTACGAAGCGGTGACGGATAAAGACGGAATTGCGAAATTTGAAGTCGAATTCGGCAAGTATAATCTCTACGAATACGCCGCGCCCGCGGGCTACAACGCGACCGACGACAAATACGAAATCACAGTGACGGAAACCGGCGTATGGCTCGGAGGGTCTTCCTATGTGCCCGTGACATTCGAAAACATTAAAATCCCCGTTTTGAACAAAGACGATCATTTCGCATATATGCAGGGATATCCGGATGGCACTTTCGATCCGGAAAGGAATATGTCGCGCGCGGAAGCCGTCGTGATGTTCTCGCGCCTTTTAGTGGAATCGATGAATCTGACCAAGGATTACAAGGACGGCTATTATCCCGACGTGCGCGATGGCGACTGGTTCGCCAACCAGGTTTGTTTCATGCGCCAGCTGGGCGTGCTGGCGGATTATTCGCGCGACGGCAATTTCCGCCCCAACGAATTTGTCACCCGGGCGGAGTTCGCCACCCTCGCGGCGCATTTCGACAACCTTGTCCTGACCGACGAGAATGTGTTCCCCGACGTCGCGGACGACCACTGGGCGGTGAAATACATAAATTCCGCCGCCGCGAAAGAATGGATTGTGGGATATTTGGACGGCACGTTTAGGCCCGAAGGATATATCACGCGCGCGGAAGTCGTCACTCTGGTGAACCGCATTTTGGAAAGAAAAGCCGACAAAGCGTATATCGCCGCCAATCTTGCGGCTCTCCCGCGCAGCTACTCGGACGTTTTGGGCCATTGGGCGTATTTGGAGATCATGGAGGCTTCCATAGGGCACGACTTCATCAAAGAGACCTCCTCCGACGGTTTGAGTTTCACGGAAACATGGACGGATGTATACAAATAACCAAAAAAACCCGGGAAAACGTATATTTCCCGCTCACGAAAAAGCCCCGCTAAGCGGGGCTTTTTTTTTGGCGCATTGACATAATTTGGTTATTGTGATAGATCCCGAGTTTGCCAGTTGGGAAACGAAAAAAGAGGAAAAGGCGGAAAAACGGTGATGAAAAAAATATACCTACAAAATATGCCTACATGAAAATTTTAGTATTTGACTTGATGGATTCGAGTTCGGCTCTGGAAAACAATACCCCAAACGCCGCTTTTCGTCAATACTTTTTTTCTTTTTGAATTTTCCCCCCTTGAATTGTTACATTAATCCGAAAAAGCAATTGCTCCGCTTGTTTTGGCAAGCAATCGCCGGGCAAGATGAGCGTGCGCCATTTTGATAGGTTGATATATCGTGAAAATTTTTAAACATTTGGCAAATTTCTTGACAAAACGAATCAAATATATTACAATAAAAACGTGAAATTACTGTAATGGGGTGCCATTATGATACTGAAAATAGCGATATGTGACGACGACAGATCAATATGCGATGATCTGGAAGATGTGTTGGGGCAGATAGCCGAGTCCAACGATTGCGAATTCGAGGTGTCGATTTTCACTTCCGGGGAGGAATTCCATAGGCATTTCGTCGAAACCGACCAGGATTTCGATGCGGTTTTTTTAGACATAGAGCTATCGGAAGAGAAAAATGGAGTATATATCGGGAACGCCATAAAAAACGAGTTTTTCAAGGAAACGAAATTGGTATATGTTTCAAGCTATGCGGAATACGCCTTGGAACTGTTCAAAACCCACCCGTTTGACTTCATCGTCAAATCACCGGAGCATAAGTTCGTTTACGGGGAAATCGAAGATATAGTCATGGCGATAGCGAAATTGATAAGCAAACAAAACAAGCCGTTCGAATATCAGATTGGAAACGCAAAATATGAAATTGATTTGTACAAAATCCTATATTTTTGCAGCCTCGGAAGAAAAGTGGAAGTGCACACCTTGAAAAGAAACATCGAAAACAATGTGTTCTACGGGAAAATATCGGAGATCGGCAGGCAACTGGAAAAGTCGGATTTTTTCTTTGTGCATCGGGCTTTTTTGGTGAATTATCATGGCGTGGCAAAATTTGAGTATGACAAATTGACATTGGTCAACGGGGAAGCGCTGTATATAGCCCAAGCGTACAGAAAAACAGTCCGCGCCATGCGCATGGGAAAAATGGGGGAAAAATAATATGTCGCATGCGGCATTTCACGATGTCATATATTTACTGTGCAACGCTCTCTCGGTTTACGGCACATACAAATCCATGGATGTCTTTTTCGACAAAAGCAGGGTCTCGAAAAAAACAATAATCATGCTTTTTGTCGCGTATCTGCTGATAAACAGCGGGCTGTATCTGATTATGGGAAATCCTGTCGTCAATTTGTTGACGAATATAATCCTGTTTTTTTTGCTTACATTCAATTACGTATCCTCCGTTTTCAAAAAGCTGATTGCGACGGTTGCCGTTTATCTCATAAGCATGGCGACGGAAAGCATCGTGTATTTTGCCCTCGTTTCGTTCATACCGGAACAGGGCAATGCCGACATAATAGATATAACCGTATATATTGCATCAAGCATATTGTTTTGTTTCATCGTTGCTCTGTTAGGCAATTTAAAGAACATCAAAAAAACGGACAACAAAATATCTTTGCCGTATCTACTCGCTTTGGCCGCGATTTTTATATGCAGTATATATGCTTCCATCGCGTTGGCGGATGAAAGGATCAAATACAACAATATCTATACGGCTTTTGGGATCGCCGCCGTGCTGGCCATAAATATACTTGCCGTGTATATATATGACATTTTGAATAAAAATTATCAGAAGGAACTGGAACACAAATTATTGGAAAAACAAAACAACTTTTATGTCAGGCAGCTGGAAATCATGCAGCAATCGCAAAACGATATCAGGATGATGAATCACGATCTAAACAACCATATGATATCAATAAAATCAATGGCCGCCGACAATGACCACATAAGGGAATATGCAAATAATTTTATTAAATCAAGCGAGGGTTTCGGGGAATATTCAAAAAGCGGCAACGTGGTTATCGACAGCATCGTAAATTACAAATTGCGGGAAGCGGTCGCCAAAGGGATCGAAATCGAAAAAAAAATAAAGGTGCCCCCTTCGTTAGGCATATCGCCTTTTGACATGAGCATAATATTGGGCAACCTTTTGGACAACGCGATAGAGGCGGCCTCGAAATCAAAAAACGCCAAAAAAATCCAGATAAATATCTATTTTGAAAAAAGCTCTTTGTATATACACATAGAAAATACTTTTGACGGGAACGTGATTGTGGAAGGCGAAAAATACAAAACCACGCACCCGGACAAAACAAACCATGGATTGGGTCTGCTGAGCGTCAGCGGCGCTTTGGCGAAATATGACGGCGCAATGAATATATCCTACACGGAATCTTTGTTTTCGGTAAAAATTTTCATTGACAATGCCATATGATTTCCAAATGTTGTAAAATCCACGTTTTCCTGCCTAAAGGAAAGCGTGGATTTGCCGCGCAAAAATACGGCAGTTTTATTTCATGACATCGAAACTGTAAGTTATTACATACCTATGGATAAGCGTAATTTTTTGTGATATACTATCATCAAAATAAAGCATAATCGTTGAAAATTTCGTGTAGGAGGTTCTCGCATGAAAAGTAAAATTTTGAGCAAGATAAGCGGCATGATTGCCTGCTTGGCGTTGATGGCGACTGTTTTAAATGTCAATTCGACTTGCCGGTATTTATTCCATCAGCCCGAGGTGCCGCAGAACGCAAAAAAATTGCGCAGATTTTGATGAACGGCAGCATGTTTGACAAAATAGTGGCCGGGTTGGTCGCAAACGGGACGATAAATGCCGAAGATAAAGAGATATACGAATTTGGGCGAAAATATATTGGGAATATGTTTTTAAATGTGGCGACGACTTTGGGTATAGGCTTTATCTTCGGCATGGTCTGGCAAAGCCTCTTGTTTATGGCATTGTATATTCCCCTGCGGTCGTATGCAGGTGGGTATCACGCAAGGACTCCTTTGAGATGTTACATCTTTTCGGTGATCTCGACGGCATGCGTATTGGCGATCATGAAATATCTCCCTTGCAACAGCGCATTGCTTTTTATTATGGCGTCCGTTTCGGGAGCGACGATATTCATGTTTGCCCCAGTTGGAGACGAAAACAAACCACTCGACGCGATGGAGACGAAAGTGTTCAAGAAACGGGCAAGGATTATATTGCTGGCAGAAATTGGGTTGATATGTTTGTTGTTGGCTTTGGGTTTGATATTTATCGCCGTTTGTGTAGTCGTTTCCGTGAGTTTTGTGGCGTTGACGGTTGCCTTGGGGAAAAAGAAGAAATGAAATTGTTCGGTGAAAAAACAGATATTGCGTTGTTTCACTCGATGATTTAAAGCACTTGGCAGAACCTTTACATGGTAGGGCTTGGCGGCGGATGCGAGGATCATACATCGACGAAAGGTAGCGCGTCCTGTGATGGATTCGGGGGGACAAGCGAAAAGGCGAAGCTGTGCCCTTGGAATTTGAG
Organism: Oscillospiraceae bacterium; assembly: GCA_009782405.1. Next base: position 2,763 of record WRJC01000048.1, on the reverse strand, counting down.
GAGGAAATTGCCGTGGCTTGGTATGCCTTGTTCGTCAAAACGGGATGCGAGCAAAAAGTCGTGGATGAGATATCGAATGTATGGATGCTTGGTCATAATCAGGCGGCAAGAACAATAGTGAAATATCAAGGATCATGAAAATATGCCAGCCGACGGTGATAAAGTACCTGAAAATGACGAAGACACCCGTTTTGTCGGACAATAGCATAGTAGACAGGTATGTGCCGCTGATAAAAAAATTTATAATCAAGGGCTGTAAGACAGACCTATATTGCAACATTAAAGATCCATAAATTGGAACGCAGTATGTCAAAATCGATAAATTTTATAAAAAAGCGGGAGGTTTATATATGCCAGCGGATGATTTGCTTAAAGTATCAAAATTTAATTATTCGTGCGTCGATCAAGATGGAAACTTGCTTTTGTGTAATTTTTCACGAGGACAAAATAGTTTTAGTAAAGTATTGAAAAATAATGTTGATAAATATAATATAGTAATGGGATCTGAAAATATAATTTTAGATGAAAATAAAAGTTATATTGGCGATTTATATAACAGGGGATTTTTAGTGAATAGTAATGTTGACGAATATTTAAGAGTGCAGTCATTATATTACAACAATTCGATGGCTGATACACTTTCGCTCATTGTGATGCCCACAGAACAATGTAATTTTCGTTGCAAATATTGTTATGAATTATTTGAAAAAGGTAAAATGACTGTAGATGACCAAAAAGCTCTGTTAAAATTCATACAAAAAAGGACTTCGCATTCATCAAGAATACATATATCTTGGTTTGGCGGAGAACCTCTCGAAGCTTTTGATGTCGTGGAATACATAACAAAAAACGTGATGACAATTTGTTCCAACAAAAAAATAGGATATTCAGCAAATATGACAACTAATGCGTATAACTTGAATGCAGGGACATTCGATAAATTATATAAGATGAGGATATATAGTTATCAAATAACACTTGATGGATTTAGAGAACAGCACGACAAACAGAGAATTAAACTTGATGGATCTGGGACATTCGACAAAATAGTTGAAAATCTTTTGTATATCAAAAATAGCCCGCAATACAAATTGGCTTTGATAACTATAAGGATTAACGTAACAAAAGAAATATTGGAAAATTTAGATGAATTTTTGCGGTTTTATAAATTGTCTTTCGGTGAGGATAAACGTTTTGAAATACGTTTTGCAATAACAGGTAATTTCGGGGGAGAAAAAATTAATGATATTACCGATAAATTGGTGGATGGCGATACTATTTATGAAGGGCTTTCATCGAGACATTTATATGAAGATAAATTGATTAATTTTGCAGATGCGTTGAAAGCTTTTATACCAATGAATTTGGTTTGTTATGCTGCTTCAAAAAATTCGTTTACAATAGGATCAGACCTAAGTATATATAAATGTACGATCCATTTTAACCCTAAAGAAAATCATTTAGGCAAAATTCTTTCGAATGGAGATACTACGATAGATGAAGATTTACACAACAAATGGTATATAAAAAACATCGAAAAACAGGAATGTAAATCATGTTTTTATTTTCCGTGTTGCTATAATGCTTCTTGTCCTTTAAAATCAAATTTCGATATATTTGAGGACAAATGCTCTTCTTCTGCTTTAAAGAAAAATTTAAAAAATTATATGTTATTTTTATCTAACAAATTAGATTTCAAAATTATTAATTTTTAATCCATTCGGCTTCAATTCCTCGCGGTCTTGCCGCGAAGTAACTAATCTACCAAATAACTGTGATACCTCGCAGTTTCGCCGCGTGTGCTCATTCATTTCAAACATTCAAATATGCAGACGGTGGCATATGGCTGACGGCCTCGACATTAACCCCCTATAGATACTGGTGTTTTGGTAAATTTATATGAAAAACACACAGAACCACTTATTTTGTAAACGGAGGAACATTCAATATATATGGAAAAAATATACAAAATCATAGAAGTTATATTAGAGGAAATGGGATATTTAATATTCGAAAAAGATGGCAATGATTTCGATATAAGAGATTATGTAGGGGATTCTTTGCAATTTATTGATTTTATTGTTCGAATTGAAGAAAAGTTAAAATTTGAATTATCAGACGATTTTTTAGATTATGATTTACTCTCATCGGCAAATGGTTTTTCAAATAAAGTTTTTAGTTTTTTAGAAGATAATTATAAAAATTAAAAATTCAAATTAATGGATGAACAATTTAATAATGTGCATATCCCTATAGTTCCGCGATGAAAACACTTGAAATATGTAACAAAAAATGATATAATGTAGGAAAAAGATACGAAAGAGAGAGAAAAGCGTGAAGCGAAAAGAGAAAAGCGTGAGTTTTGACGAATTTTGCGAGATGTTTCCGAGCGAGGAATCGTGCCGGGCAAGACTGTTTAGCATGAGATGGCCGGAAGGATTCGAGTGCCCGAAATGCGGTTGTAAAGAGTATGGGTACCACGAAAAGAAGAAAGTATATCAGTGTAAGGATAAATATTGTCGCCATCAGGCGTCAGTAACAGCGGGGACGGTGATGGAACATACGCGGCTGCCAATCAAAGTATGGTTTTGGGCAATCTTTTTGGTGGCGACGGACAAACGGGGTTCATCGGCAACATATCTGTCCGGCGTATTGAAAATCCGATACAAAAGCGCATGGCTGTTACTGCAAAAGCTGCGCAGCGCGATGGGCAACCGTGACGCACGGTATCTGCTTGAAGGCATAGTAGAGTTTGACGACACA
>WRJC01000047.1 GCA_009782405.1 Oscillospiraceae bacterium | reverse complement strand
TATCATGCTTTCCAGATGCATAACCCAGCAAAAGATTACGTTTTCGTATGCTGAACAGTCCAAAAAACTGTTCAACAGATAACCGGTATTGTTATACATCATTCGTTTTGTTTCGTCGGTGACAGTCCACGGGTCTGCGAACCAGCACCAGTCGCCGTCGAGAAAAACGCAATTTGGCAGTGATTTCAGCAGTATTTTGCTTGTCGCCGTTTTTCCAACGCCCATTGTTCCATTTATAAATATCAGATTTTTCATATATATCACCATTCTTTTTCCATGAATACCGCTGTCATTTTTTTAAAGATAATATCTATAAAAGTCCCCAGACCGTTTACCGTAGGACGGATATTTTTGAAATGCGCCGCAATAAACGGAACGCTGTCACACCCATATTCAGCGTGGACGCGCAAACGTTCGTCGCTTTTGCCCGCAAGAACAACAGATACAGTTCGTACAAAACATTCTTCTATTACATGGGTTACGGAAGCGACAGAATCATCTTCCATATAGCCAAACTCAATCATTTTATCTCTGTTAGCAAAACCCGCAAGCCCGTACTTTTCGGCGAATGTCATGATTTTATCCCGATATGCCGCTATGATAGTATGTAATGTTTCATGTAGCATACTTTCAACGTCCGGTTCTGCCGCTATTGTAATGATTCGGTTTCCAATACTAACAAAATCTGTACTGTAAACTGTAAACAAATTCGGTGAAAAACTCATCTCTGGCGCGTTTTCGCCATAAAATTTTTGCGCAGTATTTACCGCTTCATTTATTATACAAGTCCATTTTACCGCACGAATATCAATGATTCGACTGTATTTATCCCATAGAGATTGCATATCAGGTAACGTTTCCATATATGAAAGCACTTTTGGCAGTTCAGAAATCCATGCGCGAAAATCATTCATGCCGATAGGGTCAGATACAGCCGCACTTTCAAAGAACGTAATAAAAGCGTTAATATCAAATTTTCCGTCGTCCATGAAAAAACAAGCCGTCGCAAGCGCAGATCCCCTTGGCCAATATGGGTTTACTTCGACCTGTCCCGTTCTTGCACGGGAAAACCAAGATTTTATATTTTCTGAAATATCCAAACTTCCGATACGCTCCGCCAGAGCGGAAACATCGGCGTCATTATGGTCGTATGCGTCCGCGCCGGAAAATACCAGTCCTGCGAGTACATAAAAAAGATTACGGTTTTTTTCGATTCTCATTCTGTGTCCCTCCGTATCAATATGCCTTTCTATAACGCCGAGAATAAAATCCGTCTTTGAGTTCGTATAAAGAACCCGGTCGCCGTTCACTTCTTCAATCAGACGCATTTTCAATTTGCCGTATTCGTCGGCAATATTTTTGTCGTTGAGCAGTACGTTTCTGAATATGGTATGTCGGCGGTTTTCCTCGCTGTCCTTGGGGCATACATAAAAATGATAGTTCATGAAATCATCAGGGATTATCCGTTTGAACACTTCGCGGTCTTTTATGCCGCCGTCGCCCTCGTGAACAAAACCAACTTTTTCAAGGCGGGCAACAATTTCCGGAAAAATATCGTATGATTCCATCATGGCGAAAATATCAATGATAGGCTTGGCAGCCAATCCCGGAACCGAAGTGCTGCCGCCGTGTTTGATTTCGACGATTAAGTCGCCGATCTGCTCCATCAAATAGTCGCGGATACGTTCAAACTCCGTTTTCCAGTTCGGGTCATACGGCAAAACTACGAGTGTATTTTCTAACTTTGGCATAATTTTATTTTACCTCCGTAGACCGTTCGCATTGCTTTTGCCATTTATACAGCCAATCGAGCTGGTTGTCCATATCCGTGCTGTCTATGCAATCAAGCCCCGCTAATTCCATGACCGTCGCTTGGGTGGAATAGTGTTGGATAGCTATGAGGGAATGAAAGGCGTTTATTTCTTCTTGGCTCAGCTCATTGTATTTTTTGTATTCGGGTATAAACCGCTCAAGGATTTTGTTTGATTTATCATAATTGCATTCTTCAAAATCAAAATGCTTTGTTTTGTCGCATATCAAGGCCGCGTCATACATCGGAAACCCCTCGCATGACGTGTCAAAATCATGGATATATAGCTTGCCGCCAGGCGTTTTGCGTATATTGCCGTCGTACATATCGCCGTGGCAATACCCCCTCGGCAAATTTTTAATTTTTTCCCATAAATAGTCGCCGTACATAATATATTCGTTTGTTCTCGGATATTTTAGTTTCCGCAAAATATCGATATATCTGCCTATATAAAATTGCTTGTCGCGTTTGACAAGCTCGCCGGAATATTCTTTCATCACCTGGTGAAGCCTGCCCGCCAATGCGCCGATTGCCTCCGCGTCTTTGTCCGGCTCGGAATTTTCGCCCTCGATAAATTCATACAGGATCAAAAGGCTGTCTGTCGTTTTCATATACGGCAAATTTTTTTTTGTAAAGATCACAGCCGGAACAGGAAAATCTTTGCCATGCAAAAAAACCTGAATGTCCGCGCCGTTCATCGCCGTGTCAAAGAACGCGGGAGGTATGACGCGCAGAAAAAATTTGTCACTTCCCGCAAACGCGGCATACGATGTGCTGCCGCCTTCACGCAATAGTTTGAGTTTATTGAAATTGATTGGATAGTGGTCTTTCAATATATTAACTGTCATCTCGCCACCTTCCATTCCTCAATTAATTGTTCTATCGATTGCTATTATTGCGTAATGATAATTATACCATATTTTTATGATTTTTTCAAAAGGTTTCAAGACAAAAAATAAAAATAAGCAAGAAATGTTAAGAAACATCAACTTTGTTTTGGTATAATGTAACCGTAGCTACATGATTTTAGAAACGGAGGGAGAGGATATTGGGCAATTTCGCCAAGATAAAAAAGGCTCTCGAATATATCGACAACAATTTGGACGACCCTATCAGTTTCAAAACAATCGCAAAGAAATTCAACTTTTCACCGTATTATTTCCATCGGATGTTTTCCGTCATCGTCGGCAAAACCATCGCCGCGCATATACGCGACAGACGGCTGCAAGCCGCCTGCGCCGACCTCGCCGCCACCGATAAATCAATCATCAGCATCGGCTTGGACTGCGGGTATGATTCGGCGCAGTCGTTTTCGCGGGGGTTCAAGCAAATGTACGGTCTGTCGCCGAGCGAATACCGGAAACAGGGCTTGACGCCATATGTGGTGAGCGTCGATGAAATGATAATGAAATTCACGAACAGATTAAAAGGGGGAATTTACATAAATCCAAAAATAATAAAACGCGACGAAATAACAATCGCCTGCACAGTCGGCGATGGCAGCGAAACAGGCGCGGTATGGGACGCATTCATGAAACTCAGCAAAAGCAATCCGCTCAAAAACAAGATATCAGACAACGGATACGAGGTCAGATTATACGGCGAAGACAAACATACCGTGTATACCGGATTTGCCGTATCTGACGAAAAAGTCGATTCGGAATATATGATATTCAAAATACCTGCGGCAATATACGCTTCTTTTGATGTATATGTGGCAAACGGGTACGACAGCGAAAACAAAACTATGGAAGAATGGCTTAATTCAAACAGCGAGGGATATTCGGAAAAACTGCTTGACGATTGCCATTACTGCGTGGAATTTTACGATGAACGGTTCAAGGGGAACGAGGCAGGTTCGATTGTCGAAATTTGGATTCCGATAGAAAAGAAATAACTTTGCGCAAATAGGGCGGGCGCCCGAGTGCCCGCGCGGGCTTTTACACCCGCGCGGGCGGCTCGTGCGCCCGCCCATGCATTTATGGTAACATAAAATAATGTTTTGGTCAAGGAAAAAATGATTTATTTAACAATTTATTTACATTTGAAAAAATAAAAACCGCAATTTTTATCAAATTCAAGAACGGCATTTTGACAAGGAAGAATATTGTTGTAGGGTACGACCACCGGGCGTGACGCGAGTCTGATTTTACGTTAGTTTTATATCTGCGGTGCGCGCCGGGTTGTCGAGTCCTACGCAATTCGATTCTCCTTTGTTCACACATTCTATACCAATTTAAAAACCGTGAGGAAATCATATAGACCCCTTGACTTATATTTTGCTTTCACGTATAATAATTATTGAAAGGATGTGTGTATTTAATTTTGCGTTATACAAGCAAAAAAAACAGGGAGGTAATATGGAATACGGTGTGTATTACAAAAAAGACTGCGAGATAACGGTAAGCGAGCGGTTTTGCCTGCTGCTGCGAACACAGGCAAAATCGAATATGTTATGATGAACGGAAAGGTTTTTTTTGTAAACACATAATCATTTTGTAATATTCGACATGGGGTATTTACCCCGAAAAGATAACCGATTTAAAATACACAAAAAAATTTATCTGAGAGCCGGAGGTGACGGGCAAAATGGCGCATGAATTTACGGAAAAACAAAAAAATACAATCATCGAAAAATGGGGAAATGATTTTTACGGCAAAATAGTGCGGACTATTGAAATATACTCGGAAAAATGGAAATTATCCGATTTTGAACTCATGGAATACTACTCGATCAACGCCATACTTTTCTGCAAATCCGAAACATACGGCGATTGTGTCTTGAAAATCGGCGGCAACTGGCAGGATTATGAGTTTGTCGGGGAATATAACACTTTGCGCGAATACAACGGCAGAAAGTATGTAAAAGTCTACGAAGGCGATATAGATATACCAAACGGAAAGAAAGTCACGCTCATGGAACGCGTCAAGCCCGGGACAAGGTTAAGCGAAGAACCGTCTTTTGAAAAAAGGCTGGCTGTATTTTCGGAACTGTATAACGGACTGCATATAGCGCCAAAAAAGCCTGAAATATACGCTTCATATACAAACTGGATATATGAAGCGGTTAAAGATTGCGAAGAATCGAAAAACGCTTTGAAAGAAATAGACGGATATATGCGAAAAGCTAAAGATATTTATTTGGAAATAATAAAAACATACGATAAAAAAATGCTCCTGCATATAGATATATACGGGGCGAATGTCGTAAGCGCCAGCGGCGGATATAAGCTCATCGACCCGAAGGGCGTCATCGGCGACCCGATATTTGAAACGGGGCAGTTTATATTCAACGAATGCTGCGAAGACAAAATAGAACCCGAAAAAGCGGGAACGATATTTGATTATTTAGAAAAAAGCCTGAATATCCCTCGGGATATATTGAGGAAATGCTTTTTTATCGAAACTGTGAGATTTATAAGTTATTACGCGGCAAGATACGGCGCGAGCGAATTTGATGTTGAGCGCATCGAATTTGCGCGGTATTTTATGTAATCATAGCATTTTTTGTTTTATTCGCTTTCTTTTTTCGCATATTTTTCAAGTTCAGTTACGACAGCCTTAAAACGTTCGTGTTCGCGTACAGGGTCGAATACGTTTGCTGACAATTCATTGTTTAATATTTTATAAGTATCGTTATAATCATAGTTTTTAACGCTTTCATCTAAATTTACATAACCTGCAACCGCGATGGAAGTATAAGTAAAATTTTTTGGCAAAGTATCATAGGCAACCGCATAGTTTGCGGATTTTTCAATGCAGTCAAGCGCGGTTTCAAATTCTCCTAAATTCATGTAATGGCGCGCTAAATATGCGTAACAGTTGCCTAATCTTATATTATAGAACCCGTAATCGCCGTTTTCAAATATTATTTCAAAAATCGAAATAGCTTTTTTTATAAGCTGTATATTGCCATCAATGTCTTTTAGAGTGTTTCCGTAGCCGAGCATGGCCAGTTCAAATCCCAGGCTGTCGGCTTGCCACATTATAAGCTGCGCTTTTAATTTTAATCCTTCCGCATAATCGTCGCAGATGATTTCAAAAACTTTTTCGCGGCTAATGCCCCACGGCGGCAATCTTTGCGCGGCTTCCTTCGCTTTTTCTTTTTCGCCTAAACCATTATAATCATAGGCAAGCAGTTGTGTCGACATCAAACGAATATAATCATCGGTGCAATTATCTAAAATATTTTCGTATATTGGCACTGATTCCCGCATATATCCGCGGCTTTCTTCCGAACCGTAACACATTCTTGATTTATCCGATAAAAAATGCGCGAGTTCGTATAACAAATTGTAATTGTTGGGAAATTCTTTCAATGCGTTTCTGCAAATTATTATGGCTTCGTCCGTTAAACCCTTATGATGTTTTTCTTTGAGCGATTTTAGAATTTCATCGATTTTTTCCCGGTTTCTTATAACGTCAACTCCAAGCATATCATCGACTGTGACTTTGAAAAACTCCGCGATAGCGGGCAACATTTCTATATCGGGGAAACTCACGCCCGTTTCCCAGCGGCTGACAGCCTGTGGCGAAACATGAAAAATATCCGCGATTTGTTCTTGCGTCAAATCACGCGACTTGCGGAACTGCTTTAATTTTTCGTTTAAATATATTGCCATTTCTTACACTCCTATTTTTTATTAAAAATATTTTGAAGCGCTTCTGGCAATATTATAAATTGGCTGACAAATAAAGTCAAGCAATTATAACGCGAGTTTTTTACACGCAAGGCGTGAGTCATGGTTAATTCCAATGGAAAACATTATTTGTTTAGCTTCCGATACCAGTATAACCCGTATGGCAATAAAAAAATTTAATGAAACATAAAAATTGCACTTGACAAAATCATTTTGGCAATATATAATATAGATGTTATACAGAATAATTTTTGCGGACGGAGGTTGTTTGAAATGAAAAAAGGCATGATGGTGGCCGTGAACTAAAAACCGAATACTTTAATCTTAAAATGTGTAAATGTTATTTTTAATGACGCGCACTTTAGGGTGTGTTATTTTTATGCTCATTTTTAAGATTATTTGGAAAACTCAATCAACCCAAAACGTAAAAATTATTTTAGGAGGAAAAACTATTAACAGACTAATCAGATTAATCGGATCGTGCCATTTGGAAGATGTTTCGTCCCTTCGCCGGTTATATACCATAAATTTGAGAAATCCCCTTACTGAACATGGTAACAAATACAATTACAACGGAGTGACAATCGAATGCGGCGAAATACACAAAACAACTCCCGAATATGTGAAATTCACACTCGGATTCCCATTAGAGGCGCTCGGCCTCGTTTCCCGCGATTATCAATCGGATATAATGACGGCCGACTATTGCCTGCGGGAATTCGCATGGCAGATAGAAAGCATAAATCTCGCGAAAGAACACGCGACAGGCAAGGAAAAATTCACCGGAAATATATCGGTGCACAAACCGGGCCAAAAAATAATACTTCGCAACAGCGCATATGTATCAAACAATACCGCTTATATCGCCATGACGGTGCGTTTTGCCGTGCTTATGGCGTCGAAGCGCAACGTCGTGAACGGAGGCATATCCGTAAAAATCATCCAAAAAGACTTGGCTCGCGCCATACGCAATTTCATCAGTTCTTTCAATAAAAATGAGTATGAATCAAAAGCGGCGGTATACAAGCGCCAACGGGAAATCCGGAAGCTGCTCAAAGAAAAAGGCTTGGTGAGTTTCGTGGCAAACGGCAGCATTCTGCCGCGAAGCAAATACGGCTCGGCGCTGTACGGCGCGGTGCCGTTCATTTCCCCGCCCGAAGACGAAATGACATTGCGTTTATCGGACGGATTTGCATTGACCGGCATGGGAATCAAAGAGGGCGTGACGGTCATTACAGGGGGCGGCTATTCCGGGAAAAGCACGCTGCTCGATGCCATGCTGCACGGCATATACGACCATATACCGGGCGACGGGCGCGAATACTGCGTTACGCAGGAAAGTGTATGCAAAATTGTCGCGGAAGACGGGCGAAGCGTGACTTCGCTGGATATTTCGCCGTTTATACGCAATGTGAGCGGGCTTGACACAAAAAAGTTCACTTCGCTCCACGCGAGCGGAAGCACGTCGCAAGCCGCGAATATCATGGAAGCGGTATCCTTTGGCTGCAAAGCGCTTTTTATCGACGAGGACAGGACGGCGACGAATTTCATGATACGTGATGCCCGCATGAAAAAAATTATAAAGAACGATCCTATAGTGCCGTTCACGGACAGGGTGCGCCAGATATACAAAGACACGGGAATATCGACGGTGTTGATCATAGGCGGGAGCAGCGAATATTTGGATTTGGCCGACAATGTGTATATCATGGAGGAATATCGTATCCATAATTACAACAGGCAGGTTTCGGCGACAAAACAAAATAATGCCGATTTTTTCACGGTAAACGACAAAGAACCGACGCAGTGGCGGTTAGACAGGACAATCCTGAAAGAGTCAATGACGGCTTTCAAAAAAGACGAAACGGACGGCAGGACGCGCGAATTTGTTTGCGTGACGGAAGATGAAATATATGTGGGCCAAAACAAAGCGAATATTTCGCGCATCGACACGATAATATCCGCACAGCAAATAACCGCGATCGCGTTCATAATCCGCACTCTTTTCAACAGGCAGAAAGAATCAAAATGCCGCCTGCATGAAGAAATCAAAAACATATATGATAAAATCACGCAAGACGGATTTGGCGAGATATATTCGAGCAGTTTCGGTATTGATTTCAACATGGAACTGCCGACATTGCACGATATATTGTTTGTTCTTTCGAGAATGAACCAAATTATTTATGACTGAAATCCCGGTTATGCGGAAGGCATCGAACAAAATGCCCTTTATCGGCATACCGCCGCCAATCATAATATGATTCTCCTTTTGTGTTTGTCAAAGCTGCGTCAATTTTTCCTTCATGGTCGGCTTTTTTTCTTTGGGCGGCGGTATGATTTCGGGCATATATTTTTTGACGAATTCATTTCTGATTTCAACGAATGAAATTGTGCGGTCTTCACCTTTCTTGTTTTGTCCGATTTTTTTGCTTACCAACTTTTTCAGCCATGATTTATCTGTTGCGCCTTTCGTTTTTATGTGCTCCAAAATGAAGTCGAAGGTGATTTCTTTGATGTTGTTTGGTTTTTCCATATTCCAATAACTCCTTTATATTTTTAATATTTATCATTATATCACCATACGAAAAATATGTCAAGCGTTATGAAAAATTTTTTTGATTTAAGCCTTGACAAACTTTCATAAATCTGTTAAAATAGGGTGACGCTAATGTAGCACAGGGGTAGTGCAGTTGATTCGTAATCAACAGGTCGTGGGTTCAAATCCCACCATTAGCTCCAAAACGCCAAAAACGCGCACGCAAGGCAAAACCTCGCATGTGCGTTTTTTGTCGCATGTGCGCAAAGCTTCATTAATGGCCGCGCTAATTGCGCCTAACCGCTTCGCGCAGCTTTTGTATGTTTTCGCTTATGTCCGCCCCAACTTTGTACACGCTGGACGAACCCGCTACAAATATGTCCGCTCCGGCTTCGCTCATAAGTTTCGCATTCGCGAAGCTCACGTTGCCGTCCACTTCGATTTCGATACCCGAACATCCGGAATCATCCAAAATTTTTCTCAGCTGCGCTATTTTCTTTATGGTGGCGGGGATCAGTTCCTGACCCGCATAACCGGGATTTACTGTCATGATGAGTGCCGCATCGATGTCGTCCAGCACATTTTCGAGCATGGCAAGCGGAGTGGCGGGGTTCAGGGCAAACATGGGCTTTGCCCCCAAGCTTCGTATTTTCTTCAACGCGCGCTGCGCGTGCACAGTGGATTCGCAGTGGATCGATACATAATCCCCTTCGCCTATCGACGGCGCGAACCATTCGAGTTTTCTTTCCGGCTCGATTATCATCAGGTGTATGTCGAGCGGGATTTTCGTGGATTCCTTGAGCTTTTTGCAGTAATCGACGCCCAAGGTGTAGTTGGGCACGAATTGTCCGTCCATGATGTCGATGTGCAGATATTCGATGCCCGCCGCCTCGAACAAACGTATGTCTTTTTCCAAATTCAAAAAATTCGCGCACATCATGGATGGCGATATCTTTTTTGCGTTCACGGATTCACCACCACCCTCAGGCCCTCGTAGCTCTCCGCGATCCTGAAAGCTTCGCGTATTTCCCCGAGGGGCAATTTATGCGATATGAATTTCTTTATGTCGATTTTGCCCGAGGAAATGAGGCCAACCGCTTTCATGTGATGCACCGGCATGGAACCATGCGCCCCATGGACGAAAAGTTCCTTGTAGTGGATTATGTTCGTGTCCAATGTCACATTCGATTTGCCCTTGGCAAGCCCGCCGAAAAAACACACCCTGCCCCTGTTTTTCGCCATTTTGAGCGATTCAGCCTGCGTTTGTGGCGCAGAATTCGCCGTGTACACGATGTCCGCGCCCAATCCCCCGGTTTCCTCGAGCACACGCTCCGCCGCATCCTCGTTTGCCGGGCATATGCATACGTCCGCTCCGAATCTTTTGGCGATTTCCAGCCTTTCCCTCACAAGTTCAATCACAATGATTTTGCATGCGCCCATCATCCTGGCCACTTGCATCAGCATCAACCCGATCGGCCCGGCCCCTATGAGCGCGAAAGTGTCCCCGATATTCACGCCCGACAGCGTGAGCGCGTTTATCACGCAGCCAAGGGGCTCCGCGAGCGCCGCTTCCTCATAGCTAACATGATCCGGGATTTTGGTCACGGGCCCATAGCTCGTCACCGTGCGGTTTAAAAGCGCATATTCGGCGAAGCCGCCCGCGAACTGGTAGCCCATCGCGTAATTTATTTGGCAATTGTTTCCTATTCCCGCTTTGCAAAAAACGCATTCCCCGCAGGGCACGTCCGCCCCGATTGCGATCCGTTCCCCCGGGGCGAACCCCCGCACATTCTTTCCTACGCCCTCTATGATCCCCGAAAATTCGTGGCCGATGATCTGGGGCGGGTTCACCCGGATGTTTCCGTGATGGAAAATCCTCACGTCGGAGCCGCAGACCGCGCAGGCTTTTACGCGCAACAATATCCCTTCGTCGTCCAATCTTGGAGTTTCGACTTCTTTTACCGTCATGTCGTCGATTCCCTGATATACCGCTGCTTTCATATGTGTTTTTTCCTCCCTGTTATTTTTTAATTTTTTCCGACCGCTGTTGATGGGCAAGACGGCAAGAACAGAGCCCTCGCCCTACTAATTTTTCACCCATTGCCGCCAATATGCGACGCTTTCCTTCAAATCGCCGATTATATTAAATTCCGTGTCGTAATGCTCCCTGTGGCCGATTTCAAACATCAAAATCGTTTCTTCGAGTTCCGATTTTTTCATTGCGGCCATCATTTTTTCGCCGGTTATTATGCCGGTTTTGTTGTGTTCGGCGGTAAAAGGGGCGTGATTGCTCTTGTTTGAAACCGTTTGCTGTATATGGATGATCGGGCTGTATTTTCCGAGCTGTTCTACCCAGGGGTACGGGTCGCGGTAGTCGGGATGCGGCGCATGGCCCACGTCGAGGCATAGCCGCATGGGAATCCCGCAGTCGGCGTTCACCCGTTCCATAAGCTCGAGCGTTTCGGGGATTGTGTGCGCCATTTCGCGCGGAACGCTCATCGGTTCGAATATCAGCGCCTCATATCCCGAATCTTTGGCGTAAAAACTGAGTTTCTGCCAATTTTTGACCCCTTCTTCGACTAAAAATTCGCGGTTATGCTCAAATGCGTCGAATGTGAGTATGCCGAAGTGGCTGCCCAAGGTTTTTGCTCCGAATTTTTGCCCGAGGTCGATAAAGCGCTTAAACCAACCAAGCCAAATTTCCCTCGCCTCGGCATCGGGATGCATGAGATGGTTTACCCGTGTATACGCGCTGGTGAACATGCTGTCTATTGATATGCCGTATTGTTTTGCGGAATCGGCGATGCGTTTTGCCATTTTTTCAATGTAATCGCCGGGCAAAAACGGATTGAGCAAATCCGCCACGAATTGAACGCAAAATAGCCCCAAATCCTCCGCCACGATCTTCGCCCAAATTTCCGGCTCGATGTACCGGTTTATGGCAAAACCCAAGTTTGTGCCGAGTTTCAGCTTCATAAAATCAAAATCCTCCTTTTTCGCGGCGCGTTAAAACTTTCCTGAAAGCAGCGCGTTTTTCCTTTCGATGTAATAATAGAAATCCTCAAGCGATATTTCCGGGGAAACCGTGTGATCCACCGTGGGTATGAAACCGCCCTCTTCGACAAGCGGGACGAGTTCGGCAAGGTGAGCGTCGATTTCCTTTTTGCCGAGCGCGATGCGCATCTTGTCCACCCCGCCGTAGAGCCTCAGGTCGCGCCCGTACTCTTTTCTTATCCTGATGGGATCCATTTCGGCCACTCTTTCAAGCGGCCATATCCCGTCCACGCCGCATTCCATGAAAATTTTGATCAGCGCCTCGCAGTTTCCGTCAGTATCCACGAAAACGTACTTGATGCCGTTCGCCTTGAAAAAATTTATGAGCCTGCGCATTTCGGGGGCTATGAATTTTTTGTATGTTTCAGGGGAAAGCAGCGGACCCGTTTTCATCGAGAGATCTTCGTTTATCATCACATAGTCCACCGAAATCCCCCGCGAAAGCGCCGGTTTTGAAACTTCGATGGTGAAATCCGTGATAAATTCGCACATTTCGTGGCAGAGCGCGGGGTAATCGTACCACGCGAAAGAAAGCCCCTCGGTGCCCATCCATTCCCTCATGCGCCAATAATAGCCGAGCGTCTGGCAATTGTACGCGAGTATCAGCGGCACTTCGCAATTTTTCCAGCCTTCGACCCTCGATTCCCATTCGGGGGGGTATCTGTCCGGCGAAGCGACGTGGCGTTTTTTCATCTCCTTGAAATCTTCCGGTTTTTCCACGGGGAAAGACAGATATTGATCCATGCACATTCGCGTGCCCAAAACGGTACCTTCAATCAAAGCCTTGTGCACCACGCCGAGCGCATCGCGGAATATTTCGTACCTCTCGGTTTTTTCGAGCAATTCATAATCGAAATATGGGCGCATGCGGTAATCGATATTTATGTATTCCCTCGGGTCGATCGAAAAATTCGGCTCCCCGACCCACCAGTTGAAGTGAACTTTTGACAAGTCCAACCCTTCGCCCTCCCATCTTTGGATCGTCTGCCCCCAGGCGCCGACTTCTATGTTGGGCAGCCTGTCCACGCTTTTGTAGTCCATGACATTCAAAAAACGCTGCCTGTGCGTAAGTTCTTTGTCCGAAAACATTTTTTGCGCTTCCTTCCGTTATTTAATCAATTTTTCCATGTAGGCGAGTTTCGCGCATATGCACAAAGCCTCCGCCGCCAAAGCCAGTTCCCCGATTGACGGGAATGTGGGCGAAATCCTTATGTGGGCGTCATGCGGGTCATTTTTGTAGGGATAGGCCGAACCCGCCGGGGTCAGCTCCAATCCCGCGCCTTTTGCCAGCGCGATTGTGCGCCTGGCGCAGTTTTCCGGGACATACAGGCTGATGAAATATCCCCCGTTGGGTTCAGTCCAGGATGCCAGCCCCGTGTCTCCCAACCCTTTTTTCAGCCCTTGGGTCACCGCGTCGAATTTGGGCTTTATTATTTTCCTGTGCTTGTCCATTTGCGCTTTTATCCCGTCATTGTCTTGCAGGAAAAGCGCGTGGCGCATTTGGTTTATCTTGTCCGGGCAGATCATCTGCACGAAAGCTTTCGAGCTCATGTACTCTATGTTTTTTTCGCTGGCGCAAATCGCCGCAACCCCGCCTCCGCAAAAAGTGATCTTCGAAGTGGAAGCGAACATATACACCATGTCTTCTTTTTTGTTTTTTTTCAGCTCCGCGAATATATTTGAAAGCTCGTCGCCGGATTCGGTCAAATCGTGCACGATGTACGCATTGTCCCAATATATGCGAAAATCTTCGGCTGCCGGCGAAAGGTTTGCAAGCCGCTTGACCACTTCGTCGGAATACGTGATTCCGGTGGGGTTCGAATATTTCGGCACGCACCATATACCCTTGACCGAAGGGTCGGAGTTCGCGCGATTTTCCACTTCGTCCATGTCGGGGCCGTTTTGGTCCATTTCGATGTTTATCATTTCGACCCCCAAATTTTCGCATATCGAAAAGTGCCTGTCATATCCGGGCACAGGGCATAAAAATTTGGCTTTTCTATCGCCGGAAAGCGCGTGCCACGGCTCGGTTTGCCCGGTTGTGCCATACACAAACGAGCGCACCATCGCATCATGCATCAAACATAGCGAAGAATTTCCCCCAACCATGACCTCGCTTGCAAATTCTGCGCCCATCAAACCCGCAAAAAGCTCGCGCGCTTCAAAAGTCCCCATTAGCCCGCCCGGGCTGCAATAACTTCTGAAATCGCCCAGTCCTTTTGCCATGTAGCCGATTTCCCCCGGATCTATTTTGAGCATATCGTTTGACAAGTCGAGTTGCTCTTTGCACGGGATGCCCCGCGTCATGTTCAGCTTCAAGCCGCGCGCCTTGTACCCTTCGTATTGCGCCGACAGCTTTTGCCGTTCTTCCGCCAATTGCCCTTCGCCCAAATTCGAATAGATGTTTTCGCTTTCCATCGTTTTTACCCCTTTTCTTTATGTGTGTCAACTATTATACAGCATTGCGGAAATAATGTCAATATGCCCCAGTTCAAAAAATATCCGTCCCTTTACTTAGAGCTTGTGCGGAAATCAATATGTTTCGGCGGATTTGTTTTGTTTGCCTGCCCTGTTTTTTCCGCCCACATGAACCATAGGTCGGTAAGCGCGGTTTCCCCTTCGCGTATGCACGAATATTCGCGCCCGAACATTTCTTCGAGCTCGCTCAAGCGCTCCGTGTGCCATGCGCATTGCGCACGGTAAATCCACATCCTGCTCGGCGCATCGTCTGACAAACCAAACAGCAATTGCCAGCATTTTTCGTATTCTCCCGCTTTGACCAACAAATCCGCGTATTCGGATTTGTATGGATCCGAATTGTTTTGCCGCACCGCTTTTTCCATGAGAATCAAGGCTCCGGAATTGTTTTTCTTTTTTGTTTCGATGAGGCTCAAGTTCCTGTAAGCGAGCGCGTGCGGAAGGCTTTTTTCCCATGCCTCAGCCGCTTCTTTTTCCATTCCGTTTTCATAGTACAATATGCCGAGATGGACAAGCGCCTCCCTGTTGCCATTTTTGGCGTCTTTTTCAAGCATTTCGCGCCAGTCAGGCCCAATCATGAAAGAATTCGTGCCATCGGGCAAATTGCCATGAAGCAAAAGGTTCAACCATGGCAATTCGTCCTTGCCCATCGAACTTTCGGGAAAATGAAAAGGCAGCCCCGCCGTGCCGCGAAGTTTCCTGCGGCGCTGTTCAAGCGCGCCCCAGCCCGACCCGAAAGAAATATATTCGGCGCTTTTTTCGGGCGCGAATTCGGGGATATCGTGCAAAAACAGATTTGCCGCGGCATTTGCGGCCTCGCGATATTCCATTTTGCATATCGCTTCGGCATCGGCGTTCACGCCCGTGAAAGCTTGGGTAAAACTCCAGCTTGCATTTGCGGGAATTGTCAAACCGTGTATCTGCGTCCGCGCCATTCCCGCCTGGATTTCGACATAGTCCCCCCTTCCGGGTTCCGACAAAAAATCGCGCCATTTCCTGCCGCCCTGATGGGTTCCCCAGGTAAACATTTTGCGGTATTTGAGCGCTGATGTCGAATATTCCGCCAAAAACCAATTTTCCGATGGATATACCGCCGCTTCCCACGGATATTCGATTTCATCCGGTATTTGGAAAAAATATTCGGTCGAGTAATTGTACACAGACGGAAAAGACGCATCTTTTCCGGGCATGGAGGCGAGTTCCGGCATTTCCCCGAATCCGAATCCCCCCCCGCGCGGGTTTTGGAATATGACTTTGTCCGTGGCGGACAAAATCCGCATATCCGGCGTTTCCCTCGCCGCGATATTCGTCCACCAATACATAGGGACTTCTTTGTTTTGCGTGTTTGCTATTTTCACGCGCGCGTAAAGAATATCGCTTTTTTCGGGAAGCCTGAACTCTATGCTGTAGCAGAGGCCCTCGCACCTGTCATATTCGAACATCCGCAAAAATATTTCCCCGTTTGCATCAGCGCATTTTTGGAAAAATACAGGTGAACAGGTATGGTACGTGTGTCCGGTCCTGCCGATGTTCCATTCGATCCCGCCGGAAATCCAGGCGTTTCTAAGCGCTATATTGGCGGGTTGCATCACGGGATTGGAAAACAGAAGTTCCCTTTTGTCGCGCTTGTTGAAAAGCGAATAGAGCCTGCCGCCGAAATCCGGCAAAAAGGTCGCGGCCATTATTTCGTTTTCCAGAACCGCCGTTTTTACGCAACAGATTTCGCGCTTCCTGTAATAATTGTCCTGCATTTTATACGGCAGCACGCGGAAAGCCGAATTTTTCCCCGCATTTTCCAAATGTTCGGGCAAAAGGGAACCGTCGTTGGAAATGTTGCGGTCGCAATTTTTGTCTTTGAAATACGGGAGGGGATTTTCGTGTATCACGGGTGAACCGGGGAGAGACATTGAGGATAAATACGCTTTCATATTCAGCACGCCCTTTCCAAAATAATCGGCATTTTACAGCTTGCGCCCCTTGAGCAGCTGGTCTTTTGTCCAGTTTATCATCGGGTCGCCGCATCTTTTTAATTCATCGTACAATTTTAGCCTTAAACTCGAAATCGACACGCTTTGCGATTTGTCATGTATCAAATTTTTGAGTTCGTACGGGTCTGCATTCAAATCATAGAATTCGTCGGTGTCCGATAAATTCCAGACATATTTGTACCCGTCTGTTTTTATGCAGCGGGAAGAATACAGCCCGAATTGCTGTCCGTTATAGCTCGAAACCGCATAATCCCTTTCCCAGGCTTCGCCGCATAGAAGCGCAGGGGCGAGGCTTTCGCCGTGGAACGCCCCCTCGGGTTTGCCGATGCCCAAAAGATCTAAGATAGTCGGCACGAAATCGAGGCAGTTGTGCACATAGCCCTCGAATACCTGCGGCTTGATGAGAGCGTCGCAGCGGATCGCAAAAGGCACATGGATCAGATCTTCATACATCACGTAGTGCTTGTCTATCATTTTGTGGCTGCCGCACAGGTCTCCGTGGTCGCACGTGTAGACTATGGCGGTATTTTCAAGCTGGCCGAGCTCCTCGAGATTTTTTATGATCCTTCCGATCGCGTCGTCGAGCTGGCTCACGTAGCCGTAGTAAAGCGCCACGGTCCGGGACCACTTTTCCCAGTCCCTGTCTTCGAGTTCCCAGTTGATCACCTGCTGCCTGTGCATATACGGCTTGCCTGTAAATTCGTCGTTGAAACTGCCCCACATCTCTATGTCTTCGGGCTTGTACATTGCGTCAAAGGGTTTTGAGGGGCGGCAAGGCGGGTGCGGCTCGAGGAAATCCACGTTGACGAACCAAGGATTGTCTTTTTTTGCAAATCCGTTTATGATTTCGTTTGTTTTTTTTGCCAGCACATGGGTGTGCGAAAATTCGAGCTCTATCGGGCAGGGGTCGCCGAAAATCCCGTTCGGGTACGAAATGTCGCCCATCGCGCAATTTTTTTTCATTTCGGCGTACACATCGCCTTCAGACACATATTCGTCAAAACCGTAGCTGTCCGGCAGAAGCGAAGCGGATATGCCCCACTTGCCGCAAAAAGCGGTGCTGTATCCGTTTTCCTTCAAATGGCGCGGGTATATATACCCGTCTTTGGGCACCTCCATGACCGGATGGGTTATGTGGAAATTCCAAAGCCCTCCGAAACTCTCAGGCCTTCTCCCGCATATCATGGCCTGCCTCGCGGGGGCGCACACCGCTATGGGAGTGTAGGCGTTGGAAAACCATGCCCCGCTTTTGGCGATGCTGTCTATGTTTGGCGTTTTCACGGGCCGCATCCCCGAATTTCCCACGCAGTCATATCTTTGCTGGTCGCACATGATGAAAAGCAAGTTTTTTTTCTTCATTTTGAAAATACCTTCCGAAACAATTTATCCCTATCCTTCAATTTTAATATTTTTTTTTGCTTTTGTCAACAAAAATCATTGACATACAAAAAAAATTGTGATATACTACGGAATGAAACAAAGATTATTTTTGATCGATTATGGATCCGGCGCGGCCTGTACGCGGTCGAATTTGCGTCCGCTATCAAGGTTTTGCGCCCGTGGCAAACTTAAAAAATTTAATATTCAAGTTTGTTTTTCGCATATTTATGGGGAGGAAAATGCAGGATGAAAAAAACAAATTGGTTCGGTGCGCCAAAACGGATATTGAGCGCGCTTGTCGCGCTCGCGTTTTTCGGGGCGGTTTTGTTGATACCGAGAGTGGCGAGGGTGAACGCGGATATCGGCGACACTTACGCCATAGGCAAAAATGACAGCGCCTATTTGGGCGGCGTAGGTTCCGACGCCTACGAAATCAAGATAAAAAACAGCAGCATGCCATTTTACGGGCCTCCGCTCACCGTCACGGACGATGGCGACAAAAAAATCATCGAAGCGGCCTATTGCATAAGCCGCATCACGGATATAGGCGAATGGTCCCCAAGCTATATCCAAGTTTCGCCCGGCGATTTCTTTGCCAATGTCCCCGGAAACGGCAACGGCGCCATACAACAAAACGAATCCGAACTGCGCTGGATCGCCGCCCACGGATTTGTCGGCACAATTGGCGGATCATATGGCGACCTGGCCGCCCCGGGCGTTTTATTGGCGAATATCGCCGATTTCGTGGTTGCGAGATATTTTGAACCGGACGAGGGCAGCGCGGTAAAATTCGAAAATCTGACTGCGGGGGAAGCCATCAAAGCCACGCAGTCCGCTTTGTGGTACTATTCCGATCCGGGGACAGATCTCGACCCAAATGTATATTCGGGCGAAAGTTCGACAGATTCCGACAAAAGGGTTTTGGCTTTCTATAATGCGCTCGTTGAGCTGGCAGACAGGCTGGCGTCTGATTGGGACGAAAACAATCAGCGCGTGAGCCTTGATTTTGATTTCGAATCGGCCGAAGCGAAGATAATCGAGGAAGATGACAAGACAATAAAAGCCTACGGCCCCATAAAAGCGAAAATCACCACGAACGACGCGACGCTGAACAACGCGACCGTGAGTTTGTCCGCATATGTGGAAACAACAAAATGGGGCGAAGACAAAGTGGCATTCGCCTACGACGAACAAGGCGAAAGAAGAATAACAGACGGCATAATCGAAGATTTCACCGCCGACCGACAATTTTATCTGGTTTTTACCCAAAATCCCGCCGGAATAAACGGGGTGGACGAAGAATTGCGGATAGAAATAACAGGGGAAATTTCGGCGCAATTGACTTTGACTTCAAGGCCTGAACCGGTCATATTCGCGAAAAAAAATGCCGAAGGCAATGCGGATTGGTCTTCGCAAGCGGTCATCGCCTCCGTTCCGGCAAGCAAAACCATCCGCAAAGATGCCTCTTTGAAGCATGACATCACAATTCCGAGGGTATCCGCACTGATACAAAAAAAAGCGGAAACGCCAAACGGAATTTACGGGCCGGGTGCGGGATACAAATTCCAAATATGGGAATACAGCGGCAATGCCGAAAACCCCAGAGGCGACCGGTTGCAAAATCCGGATGATTCAAACAATGTATTCACAACGGACGCAAACGGGCAAATAGTTCTCAAAGAATTGAAAAACGGCCTCAAACCGGGCGAATACTGGATAGAAGAAGTCGAAAATGAAAATACGGGCATATACCGGCCAATAAAAACCAAGTTCACGGTGACCGGCCATTCCTATTCCGCTTCCGCGCCGGTTAAAAATTATTTCGAGTTTACAAACAGCCTGATCGAGATAAAATTTGTAAAAACGGTGGACGGAGCGCCCGGGCCGGTAGGCGCGGGGTTCGAATTTGGCATATGGAAATACAAAGAAGAAGGCGACCACAAGGGAGAGCCGATAACGGAATTTACGACTGACGCCCAAGGCGAATTTCGCCTGTACGGCGACATACTGCCGCCGGGGAGATATTGGGTTGAAGAACTTTCAAACGAAAAGACGTTTGCTTTCTCAGCGCTCGTGAAAGACGATTTCACGGTGGAGGTTTCCGAAGACAAAGAAATCGAATTGAACAACAAAGCGGCGGAAGTGAAATTCAAAAAGACGCTGGACCCCAAATCAACCGACACTCCGGAGGGTTTCGAATTTGACATATACCGTTGCAATTCCGAAGGGGACGGCCCTGAGGGGGATGCAATAGGGCGCATAGTCACAGATTCGAATGGAGAAGCCTCCCTGTTTGGGCTTCCGGAAGGAAAATACTGGATTGAAGAAGCTTCGAATGCGAAAAGCGAAAAGTACAGGCTCATAAAAGAAGCGTTTGCCGTCGATTTCGCCGAGTTCAAAAACGGCGTGTTTGACATTGAACTGTACAACGGGCTGACCGAAGTGGAAATCACAAAAACGGTGGATCGCGGAAACGATGCGGAAGGTTTCGAATTCGACATATACGAATCCGACGGGAACGGCCCCTCCGGCGAGCCGGTGGCCTACATAAAAACGGATGCGCGCGGCAAGGCTCTCATCAATTTGCCCAAAGGGAAATATTGGATAAAAGAACGGCTGACCGATAAGAGCAAGGAATATTTTTTGATAGACGAAGAATTCGAAGTGAAAAACGACGGCGAAAATCATATAGACCCGATAGCCAACTATCTGCGCAACGTGCTGATCGAAAAAGACAAACTCGATTCAAACGGAAATGCCATGCAGCCCAAAGACGTCACCGGCATAACATTCAGGATATTCTCGATAGAGCTAAAAGATGACTATAAAAATCAAACCAAGACATGGCAGCAAATAATCGAAGAAGGCGCATATTACGCCAAGGAATTTTCCCTCGGGATCGATGGGACATATATGATAGAAGGCATTCCCGAAGGCGATTATTGGATAATCGAATTGCCCCACGAAAAGAATGCGGGCTATTACCTCATAGACGAAAAATTTGCGGTTTCGCCGGGCGACGAAAAAATTCCGGGTGCCAAACAGGGCGGCGCCTCGAAGATAAACGTAAATTATTACATATTCAAGCCGCTCAAAAATTTCCCTGTGCCAAAAATAAATGTGACCGTGGAAAAATCGCTGAGAGACGCCGGCGATGCCCCGCTCAACATACCGGATTCGGCTGTATATGAAGTCACATTGACCCCGGCCGAAACGGATGCGAACCGCCCCGTGTACACATTTACGCTAAACAAGGCCAACCATTGGAGCCAAACGATAACAGACGCGCTCGCGGGCGAATATATAATCCTGGAGACAAAAGGCGGCGAAGGCTACGATATTTCATATTCGCCGGTCATTGACGGCACTTCTGACAGGGTGAGCATGACGCAAGGGGAAAACGCTTTCAAATTCATCGTGAAAAACAAGGAAAGGCCGATAACCCCTCCAAACAGCGTGACTGTCGGCAAATCATTCGACCCGATTTCGGAGACCCCCGATGAAGACGTGGAATTTACCATCGTGCTGAAACAGGAAAATGTCGTAAAATATACGCTCATAGTCAACAGGGCAAACGGATGGGTTTCGAAAATTTCGAATGTAACCCCGGGGACATACACCGTAGAGGAAACGAACATACCGGCCGGATATGAAATGGTTTCCCTGTCCCATTCCACAGTCACCGTGGATTCAAACAGCACAATAATGATCACGGCGATAAACAAAAAAAGCACGACCACCACCGAACCTACGCCCCCCGCGGAACCCACGACCACCACGGAACCTACGACTCCCGCGGAACCCACGACCACTACGGAACCTACGACTCCCGTGCAGCCGACTACTCCGGCGCAGCCGACCAGCCCCGAAACCACGGAAAAGCACACCACCGAATCCTCGGCGCAGCCCACACGGTGGCCGACGCAGCCGACTACTCCGGCGCAGCCGACCAGCCCCGAAACCAAGGAAACACCCGCCACCGAATCCCCGACGCAGCCCATAATAGACGCGCCGACCACCGAAGAGCAAGAGGATTTCGAGGAATTGCCCGAGCTTACCGTGCCGTTGGGGAACATCAGCTTGACGGACGATGACGAAACAACTGCAGCTGACGAATACGAGGAAATCATCGAAGACAAACCGCCTCTCGTTGACATCACTTTCACAGACGAAGCAACAACGCCCAAGATCGAAGAAGAATATGAATTGATGGAACAGACGCTTCCCCTGATGGGCCTCACTTTCCCGGAGGAAAATGAAGCCGAAGAAGAAGCGCCCAGGGACAACCCGGATACCGGCGACGGGGGGATATTCATGGTTTTGGCATTGACGGCGTTATTTGCGCTCGGATTCGGGATGTTGATTTTGGCCAATCGGATTCGCCGCAAAAACAAATGATGGAATTACGGCATTGACGATTTGAATTTGGTTCCCTGCGGGATTAGTTTTTAAGATAATCCCACAGGGAATCTATTATATTGGCTCCAAAATCGAGGATGGCTATGTCGTTATATCCCCAGGCGGGCGACACGCCTCCCATGTTGTACACGAATTGCTCATTGACCTCGAGCAGCACGAAACTCGTGCGCCCCACCTCATGCGCCCAGTTGATGTTCACGTCGCCGCCGTTGTTGTAATAATATCCCGTTATTTCGGATGTTATTCCAAAACTGCCGAAATAGTGGTAAAAATCGCCGGTGAAACTGCCACCCTGTATTATCATGTGCTTTATGGCGGGTTTGCTCGTGTTCGAGGCGTATGCGTCGGGCCAGTAATACCGCTCGTCGATTATCGCTTCTTCGCGATCTTTTCTCCTGCCCGAATATATGATCCCGAAAATGTCCTGCTCGTTGCCTGTCGGATTCTTTCCGTAAAGCACCCCGTCCATTTTGATGTGCTTGGTTTCGGTGCCTGTCTGCCGCTCATATTCCGCAATTATCGCCACGCTGGTTTCATATGCGGCGAGCCTATTCCAGTGTATGCCCGTTTTCGGGAAGGTGTTGGTCATTCCAAGCGATTCGTACAGGCTCGACGAATCGACGAAATATACGCCGGCCTCTTCGAGCATTTTCACGAACCTCACATACGGGCGGACATAATCCTTCGAAATCGGTTCGTGCTCGTCTTTGTACCAGTCGGGAATATAGTCGGCCATTGCGGCCGCCTTGCTGGGCGAAATCGCGACGCAGAACGCTATTCCCCTCGCTGCGAGTTCGTCCTGGATGTCTTTTAGCACATCGACTCTGGAAATCAAATCCTTGTCGGTCACGTTCACGTATTTTGGGGCGGTTCCCAAATATTCGTTTATGTACCCGTTTTCATACAGGCAGCCGTTTTTGCCTATTACGACCCATTCGTCGCCGCGAAACCCTTCGGGATCGCGCAGATCTTCTGCAGGCCTCACGTATTCGGGGAATTTTGGTTCGATTTGTACCACTTCCTTTGTTTCGGTTTGCGGCTCTGCTGCCGTCGTTTGCTGCTCTTCTTGCGGTTGTCCTTCGGTGGCGGGGGTTCCGGTTTTTGTTTTTGCATCGTCTGTCCCGCATGCGGCAAGCGCCGCCAAAACTGCGAAAAGCGCGCATATGAGCAAACTTTTAAAGGTTGTTCTATTTTTTGCCATTTTAAAAAATTCTCCCTATATCGAATAGACGGTCTCGACCAATGCCCGTATGTTTTCAAACGGGAAACCGGTGTCCGCCTCTATGTAAAACCAAGAGCCGCCGTCTTTCGGCTTGAAGGTTTCGTTGATTTCGAGCACGAGCTCTTTTACCTCGCTCGGCGTGCCGTGGGTCATGGTGACCGCCCTGTCGGGATGCAGCGCGGAGGCAAAGCCGTACTCCGCGCAGGCGTCGCGCAGCTCGGTCATGTCGTAGGCCGGCATCTGGAGCCAGACGCTGCCCACC
>WRJC01000046.1 GCA_009782405.1 Oscillospiraceae bacterium | reverse complement strand
TATCATTTTGAAAAACAACGCCCCGCGATATGTTCTGCTGGATTACAGCCTGCTTTGTCAAAACGCTGTCGCTGATGATGTTGATGTGGACGCAGCGGCTTCGCGTATTTTGGCGAAACACATTAAAGCGTTTGAGGAATTGGCGAAATGATGACGCTCACGAGCCAACAGGTCAAACGGCTTCATAAACAACCCACCCCATTTAATGCCTACGGCATGAGAAGGAATTGAGGTAAATGTTATGATTGATATTCGCGTGGCAAAAAATTCCGACGCGCCGGAATTGAAGAAATTAAATGACTTTTTCAATGGCGATGGAAGTAATACGATAGAAGCAATCGAAAAATCCCTTAAAGAAAACGGACAAGAAATTGTCTGTGTTGCCGCAAATGGAAACAAACTTGTCGGCTTCTGTTGCGGGCAAATCTTAAAATCTATGTGTTATTCATATAAATTCGCTGAGATTACAGAACTTTATGTTATGGATGAATATCGGCGGCAGGGTATTGGCAAACAACTTTTAGGCATAACAGAAAATGAGCTTAACAAACGCGGAGTGAACCATTTTCATATTCTTGCCGGAAATGAAAATACAATAGCACAAAAGCTATACCATTCATGTGGATACGGCGATACATCGGAAATACTGCTTGACAAAAACATGGAGGACAAAAAATGACATTAGACGAAGCTATACAAATTATCAAATGGAAAAATTTGTAATTCATAAAAATATGGAGGCAGGATATGCGGAGATTCAATGTAACCAGTTTATGTACGCCCGAAGAAGATTACATGGTCGATATAAGCGGAAAAATAAAACAAATAAAACAGCTTGTAGACAGACGCAGTTATTTCACAATAAACCGTGCGCGTCAGTACGGAAAAACAACAACCCTTAATACCCTTAAAAGAACTTTAGCAAATGAATATATGTGTATCAATTTGAGTTTCGAGGGAGTAGGTACAACAATGTTTGCGAACGCTCAATCTTTTTGCCAACGATTTCTGTGGCAGTTAGACATGGCGGCAAAAACTGGTTCAAATTCAAGCGAAAAAATAGAATGGCAGAATAATAAAGTAACTGATTTCGACGAACTGAGCGTCCATTTGACACAAATATGCTTTGATAAAAAAATTGTTCTGATGATAGACGAGGTAGATAAAGCAAGCAATCACGAGGTTTTCCTACATTTTTTAGGTATGTTGCGAAATAAATTCAACGAACGGAAGAGTGGTACGGGCGCAACTTTTCATAGTGTTATATTGGCAGGCGTACACGATATCAAGAATATCAAAACTAAAATGATGCGGGAAGGCAACTACACAACTGCCGAATCCAATGATAAGAAATACGATTCACCGTGGAACATAGCCGTAAATTTTAACGTAGATATGTCTTTCAACCCTACGGAAATTGCCACAATGTTGAATGAATATGAAGCAGACCACAACACGGGCATGGATATATCGGCAATATCAGAAGAAATTTACGGCTACACGAGAGGTTATCCTTTCTTGGTATCAAGAATATGTCAGTACATTGACGAAGAACTTGACAGAAATTGGACGCTTCCGGATATACAAAAAGCCGTCAATATCATAATACATGAACAAAACACATTATTTGACGATATTTACAAAAATTTAGAGAACGACAAAGAACTATATCAGCTGATATACGAAATATTAATTTTAGGCAAAAGCTATAGTTTCAAATTTGGCAACCCTACGATAGATTTGGCGGCTATGTTTGGAGTTATACAAAATAAAGATGGTATCGCGGCGGTATCAAACCAAATCTTTGAAACGATTATATACGATTATTTCATCTCAAAGGATCAGACCGATATAAAAACAAAAACCCCAAACGATGTCATATCGGATATTGTAAAAGATGAAAAATTCGATATGGAGCTCTGCCTGCGGAAGTTCGCCGATCATTATAATGAAATATTCACCGAAAAAGACGTAAAATTTTTAGAACGACACGGACGGCTTCTATTTTTATCGTATTTGCGTCCGTTCATCAATAGCAGAGGTTTTTTTGAACAGATCACGCCAATACCACGTATGTAGTCGGGTGCGCGTTATCCGCAACCTGATGCAATGTGTCGGTATCCAACATCATTTTCATAGTTGCAATACCGAAGTCACGCTGTTTTATCCAAGCCAAAGCCTCGGCTTCTTTTTTCAACGAAACTGGGGTGTGCTGTACCAATATATCCCTGACAGCATCAACCGCTTCATTTATTTTTCCCATAATAATACCTAAGTCTTTTGCATTATCAATCATAAACATACTTTTTATTTTCTCAAATTGTTCTTTTTTCATGACCGGAATATTCAAATTCAACTTGTCGCCGTTTTTTCTTACAAACCCATGTTTTATAAATTCTGCGATTTCAAACATATCATTTTCGCTGAACCCGGCGCTTTTCCCTCGCGCAATATCAAGTATTATGTTTACACGATTTTGAGAGCGGTTGAAATAAGGACAAGTATCGGCGTTGTTGGTTATAGAATAATCAACTATTTTAATCATATCTCCCTTAGCATTGCTACCAATGTGAAATGACATCACGCAAATGGTCGGGTAATGCTCCATCCCATATACTAACAATTGCTCTCCTGCGAATTTATATACTACTGTGTTCGTTTCTGCGGATTTCTGTTTAGGGCTGTCTTGTCTTGAAATTTCCTGAAAGCACATATTTGTAATATGCCATTTCAACAGATTATCGTCCTCAACTCCTCTATGAAATCCTATCGCTTTTATATCGTCAAGACGTTCATTTAAAAAGTTAGTAATTTTTTCTGCTATTGCGCGTTGAACCGGCAGCATTTTTTCGTTGGCTTCCTCTGCGAATTCTTTTGTGAAAATCACAATGTTTGTTTCATACTTCCCACCTTTTCTAATCAGCAAGTCTTTTTCGCACAGTCTTTTTAAATCCCCTTCGAGATAAGGGACTGAGACTCCTATTTGCAAGCTGATTTCTTCGGTTGTGCAACGGTCATTGTAACAAGCGAAAAGAATGTTTTGCGCTGTCAAATTGTCATTTTGATTAACCACATTCAATATCGAATGACATTCATCTACTGACGCGCCGCCTTTATTGGAAGCCGCTAAAATCAAATGTCTGGGAATAAAACTTAAATTCCCGTTTGTTCGTTCCATGTTCATGCCATCCTTCAATATTTTTCTTGATTTAAAGAGCAAAAATTTTACCATGCTTTCGGATATATTCAGAGATTTTGAAATATCGGAAACTTTGCAATTATTGAAATAGTATTGGATTACGACTTGTCTGTACTGCTCGGTCAATAAGCCAAGCTCGCGGCACAACAGCCGTAAATCCGATTCTTTTTCAAGCAGTGTGTCTAACGGAACACTCTCGTCAGAAATGTTTTCGTCAAACTCGTATTCTATGTTTCTACTGCGTTTTCTGCGCCAATCTTTGTAGACATTGCCGGCAACCGCCCACATAAAACCGTAAAACGCCTTATCGTCGCGCAAATTTTCCCGTGCTTTCAAGAGTTTGAGGATTATGTCCTGAGACAAATCTTCGGCTTCTTCTTTTGAATTTGTACGGGTGCGGCAATATAAAAATATTGTTTTCGCCGCGTCTGTTATTAGTTTATCGGATTTTTCTCTTTCCAAAATCTCACCGCCGTTTTCAATGATTTTTCGCTCTCATTTAAATAGACGAAGAAAGTTAATTTCGGTTAGCAAAAAATAAAAATATTTTCTTTTTGCGCCGGTATGCAGTGCGGAGCTTTTAACAAAAAACATATTGGAGGACAATACGGACGCAGTGCATCGTAAGTAGGGCGTTTATTTCGAGTATAGCCGAACGATGTATTGTCAAGCTCCCCAAAAATTTATTTCACTTCAATAGCCAGTCAAGCGCGTTTATTTGCTTGATGCCGTTGTGTGAGGTTAGCGGCGTGTTATCCATTGTTAAGAGATATTTAGGATTGTGGTCGTTGATAGCTTCAAGGGGCGCAAGTTCGCGGCGCAAAGTCGAACCGTCAGGGTCGATTACGGTGTACGCGACTTGGTAATATTCTTCACCCTCGTCGCCAATGGCGATAAAGTCAACTTCCGTGTTGCCGACTTTTCCAATATATATATCATATCCACGACGGGTAAGTTCAAGAAAGACAATATTTTCAAGAATATGTCCCATATCCGCTTTTTTATTGCCTAACATAGCATAGCGTAAACCAATATCGGCGGCATAATATTTGTCGCCTGTTTTCAAATATTGCTTGCCTTTCACATCATACCGCCCGATTTGATATAGGATAAAACATTCTGTCAAAGCGGTTAAATAATTTTCAACCGTGTGAACGGATATTTTTCGCCCCGCAGAAGTCATAGTGTCAGCAATGCTCTTTGTCGAACATAAATTTCCAATGTTGTCAAACATAAAACGGGCGACGCTTTTTAGCATAGCCGTGTCGGGGAATTTTTTACGGGCAATAATATCTTTTAAAACGATTGTATCATAAATACCTTGAATATATTGCCGTTTGTCTTTGGGTTTTGAAATTTCCAATGCGTAGGGGAACGCGCTGTTTTGTATATAATCAGCGTATAAGCGTTCAAAATTCGTATCGTTCGAGAAATTTGATACATATTCCTTGAACGACAGCGGAAGCATTTTAATTTCGATATACCGCCCCGAAAGCAGGGTTGCCAACTCACCGCTGAGAAGATAAGCGTTTGAACCTGTGATATAAACATCACAATTCTTTTTCACATACAAACTGTCAACGGCTTTTTGGAAATCGGTCACGCGCTGTACTTCATCAAGGAAGATATACATTTTTTTATCTGGCACA
Organism: Oscillospiraceae bacterium; assembly: GCA_009782405.1. Next base: position 19,178 of record WRJC01000046.1, on the reverse strand, counting down.
ATCCGTTCCATTACTAAACCGTATAACTGCTTGTATGTTTCCATCTCGTCATATTCGCCTTCTTCAAGATTGACAGAAATGATTTGTTCGTCGGTTACGCCATCAGAGCGCAAATAATTTTGATATAGTTCAAACAGCGTGGATTTTCCGCACCGTCTGATACCTGTAACGACTTTGATTAGCCTTTTATCCCGAAAGCTGATAAGGGAATCAAGGTATGCTTTTCTTTGTATCATAAAAACACCTCCAAATGGATTTGCTTCTATTATACCAAAAGTTAAAAATAAAGTCAAGAGATTGCAAGACCTTTGCAAAAACTTTTATGAAACTATAACTATTTGCAGCATTGATACATTTATCGTTCCGGCGCGTTTTATTTCTTTCTGGTTGATTAAGCCATCTTGCCCATGATTTCAACCGCTGCGGTTTCGGCTCTGTACGCGCATTCGAGCCATTCTACGAGTTCTCTTTCCTCCGCATCGCCGGCGGCGTTGCCGCGGAAAGCTTTCAGCCACAAATCGTGGATTTCTTTGTACAGCGCGGCGAGTTCATTTTGCCCGACCTTCTCAAAATATTTCCATGCGTAATATTTCAATGCGCCGTATGTGCCAAGAAGATATTCCCGGTTCCAGGCAAAACCGTTTTCATTGGTGAAAACCCCCGGCATGAAGTGCCTGATGAGCGCGGGGTATGCTTCCAAGCCTTTCGCGTTGTCGCACCATTCCCCGCCTTTTAGGTGTGTGACCGCCAGTTTCATCGTGTCTTTGAGAATATCGGCCTGCGGTTTGCCGGTTTTTCCTGTGATTGTCAGCACCGACAAAAGCGGCAGCTCGCGCTTGCCGAGAATGTCGTAGGGCATGCTTCCGGCCGGGTGGCTGGCAGGGGCGGGCAGGGTGGAGAAAACCTGCGCTTCGTCGTCGTATCCGGTGATCAGGCCCCATTCGGGTATGCCGATGTCCCACGATACGGCGGGTATGCCGTTGTCGATGGATTTTTTTATGTTCGCGATCGCCTCAAGCCGTTTTTGCTGTTCGATGTTGTCCATGTCCCAATAACGCCCGACATATTCGCATGCCAAGCCTCCGTTTTCGACCCAGGGCTTCTGGCCGTCGAAGCTCCATATGCTGGTGGACGACGGACAAAGGTCGGCTGCGACCCACATACGGAAAGCGAAGCCGCTCGTGGCGATTATATCCTCGGCGCATTCCGCCCACGGACTGTTTTTTACGGCGCATGAAAGTGATTTCGCGAGGGAAAAAAGATAGCCTGTGCTGTCATAAATTCCGTCCCATGTGATATTTAGTTTTTTCATTTGGATAAGCCTCCTTGATTTTATTAAATTTTATTTTACAAAGTGTATTTCTTTCCGCAAGTTTAAATATTTTGCGTTAATTGCCTTTCTTTTTTTCAATCGGTATATAAATATCCTCGCTGTATGTGCGGCTGGCCTCGATATATGTCTCAAATTCCCAGCCGTCCGTTTTTTTGTACTCGCCGTTTGGAAGCCATACGCATTCGATATATCCCCGCGTCTTGTGTATCGTGGCCACGAAATCGAAATGCGATGCGGGCGGGGTGGAGAAGACTGCGTATAATCCGCCGGGGATTTCTATCTCTACCGTTCCCGCAATATCCCCGTTTGCATCGCTTGTCTTTATGCCGATATAATAATCCAGCCATTGTTTTTCTTTGTCCCACTTCATCACGCCGTAATCCGCGACTATTCTTCCGCCGGACAATTTCCGCGACATTTTTTTGCAGTTGTACAAATTCCAAAATTTCGGCGGGGTATCTTCAGGGTTCGGGTAAACGGTCACGGAAAATCCGTTAAGCGTCACAATTTTAGGAACAATTTCAAACGGCGGGATTTCAAGCGGGAAACGGTCGAACAGCTTCAGACTGTTGCCCGCAGATTTATATTCCGTGGGCAAGCAGTTGTGCTCATCTTTGAACGCCCGCGTAAAATTCTCTTTGGAGTTGAAGCCGTATTCAAAAGCTATATCGGATATTGAGCGGCTGCTTTCATCCATTTCACGCGCAATCTCGGAAATTCGCCGTTTGCGTATGTAATCGGCGGGAGTTACGTGCGTGACTTGTTTGAATACCCGCAAAAAATGATATTCTGAATATCCTGCCGCTTTTGCCAAGTCAGCGAGATTTAATTCGGATTTGAGGTTAGCTTCTATATATTCTACTGCGTGTCCGATGTGTTCTATGTAATTCATAAGTTATTTTGTCTCCTGACAATCATTATATCACAAAAACAATACGCACCGTTGATAAAAATTGCGGTTTTATGCATATTTATTTATATGTTTCAAAAAATAGGCCTCTTGGAATACCTCCAAAAGACCTATTTTTCAAAGTTCCGTTAAATTTTCTTTGCCCAGATTACGGCGCGGTTGCCGCTTCTGTTTTCATATTTTTTTGAACGATGTATAAATTGTTTCTTTCATCCTATATCCGATTTTATCGTATATATGGCGGGCGTTGGCGTTTTTTGCATCGCAGCTTAAGCCGGCGGATTCATGCCCGCGCTTCAATATTTCGTTTGTCATGAATATCGCCAGCGCCGTTCCGTAGCCTTTGTTGGAAAATTCCTTTTCCACCGCCAGCGACCCGATATAGCTGCCACAGGCGATGCAGCCGGTTCCGGCTATTTTGCCATCCTCTTCCAAAACATATGAATTGTCAAGATTATCCAAAAACTGCTGTCTTTTTTCCTCAGTCGGCTCTTCTTGTTTTGAATCGGGATAACCGACCAAAACCCGCGTTTCATGACAGCCTTTGTCCCAGATATAAGCGCACCGAAGAAAATCCTCTTCCCTGCATTTGCGTATCATATTCTGTTTTTGTCCGGGGATCGGGGCGCCCTTGTATTCCATTTCCAAGCTTGAAGTGGTAAAATAGAAGCCGAGCTTGTCTATGAACTTTATCGTTTCAAAGTCGTAATAATAGCCCCACATTTCTTTTGCTTCGGCCTGCCCGCAAAACTTTTTTTGGGCTTCATGGCATAGTGCCGTGCCTATTTTGCGCCGCCTGTATTCGGGGGACACATATATAAACGCCTGGCAATGCCCCATATATACGCTCGTCCACAAATACCCCGCGATCGCCCCGTCATATTCGGCGACGGCGAGCTTGCTGTGATCCGCAGACAAATCCTCCATATAACGGGGATTGTCGTTTTTGATCGCGCTTTTTAACGTGTCGAAATCTTCTGCCGTGTATTTTCTGACAATTATTTCCGCGTTTTTTATGACATGATACTGCATATTGCTTCCTCTTTCCTGATTTGCGTTTAATGCGAGAGCAAAGGTGAAGCGATGGAAATTTTGAAGCCGCGCCTCGGGATTTCTTGCTTTTGACGGCGGAATCCCATGAAAAGATTTGAACGCCGAATTGAAGGCGATCGCCGAATTATAGCCGTATTTGATGGCAATATCCATGATTTTTCCGTCTGTGCCGCGAATATCGCGCGCAGCCCGCGTAAGCTTCCTTTTTCTTACATATTCGGACAGCGTCGTTTCGGTCATGAGCGTGAAGATTCTCTGGAACATGCTTTTTGAACCGGCGAACAGCATGGCGATTTTGTTTTCGCTTATTTCGCCGTCCAGATTATCTTCGATATAGTCCAGCACCAAATTCATGCGTTGCATCAAATCCATTTTCGCACCTGCTCTCTTTTTATGCACCTATCATATCACAAGAAAAATTTTCCGGCTTCATATTTTCCAAGCAAAAAATATGAAGTATCAAAAACCACAATAACGTCAATATACGATAAAATTCAAAAAGACACCGCCCATAGCCTCAAAAAATATAGCGACGACTGAAAAAGCCATAGAAAAGCAAACAAAGCAATCAATCCTGGGCGTTTACGGGGCTCAAAGAAGTGTTCAATTCGTCCACCTGCCCCCGAAAATGCTTATTATTTAACTTAATAGAAAATTGCGGTTAAGACAAAAATTGTGAAAATCGGAAATCCAATTACTGATGAAATTATTATAATCGTTGAGCGTACTTTTTCTTCGCTTTTCGTTAATTGGAATAAACACTTGTAAACAAACACACCAATTAAACCGCCTAAACAATTTAATAAAATATCATCAATATCGCTTATTCCAAGCGAAAAAATGAATTGGATTATTTCAACAGATAAACTTATAAGAAAAACATAAATCATATTAATAAATATCTTTTTGTTCTTCTTGAGTATCATCAGGTAAATGCTTAAAGGTATAAATACCGCAATGTTTCCAAGATTATGAATATAATCTGATAAAATATGAATATCTTGAAATGGTATTAAATTTATGCCCCTGATATTCATTCGGTTCGCAGTAAAAATTCCTATCGGAGTATAAAATTTATATCCAAACAATAATATAGATGCTAATAAATAGATATATATAGCCAAAACTCCATATAAGAGAAATGATTTAATCCATTCTTTTTTATTCATAAAATTATCCCGAAAATATAAATTATTCACTCTCCGCACCAGTAATTGTGACGACGCAGATAATTTTTTTACTCTGATATAATAATCCATCTTTCGCCCGCCCGTTTGCATGAGATTACTTTATCGGCAAGCTCCGTATGCGAACCTTGTCATCATTCACAACTAAAACAAAACTGCCCTGCTCTGTGCCATTCTTTAAAATTGATAATATGATGTCAAGTTTACTCTGCACATTTTGCGGTCGCTGGTCGCTTATACGAAATATCACGACAGTCGGCAAATTATCCGCGCCCACTTTCGATATAAGACGGGTAAAATCCAAATCCATTGTCAATAATATCCGGTTTTCACTTTTTGCTTTGCATAAAATATCATTATCCGGCAATTTATGCAAGCCTTGTTCATACAAATGAATTGCGTCATACCCTTGAGCGCGAAGCCATTCTATACATCGCGGCGATACTCCCATGTCCGCTAAAAACTTCATTATCGTTCCCTTATCCTCATCTTATATAACAAAAACTTTTTCACTGACTGCCCATGACGCATATTGAAGTGCTTGCTTTATATCTTCTTCTTCAAGATATTCATAATCGCCGAGTATATCTGTAAACGTCGCTCCGTTTGCTATCATGTTCACAATCAGCGATACCGGCACACGTATATCTCTTATACACGCCTGCCCTCCCATTATATCATCTGAAAACGTAATCCTGTCAAATGTAAAAATCATTTTCAACACAACCTTACAATTATTTTGAATCCATATTATTATTATACCTGTAAAATCAAAATAATTAAATATGATTTTGTAAACTTTATCTCTCCCAATCGTACACGCTTGAATTTTCGAGCATAATCGCAAGCTCCTTTTTCGCGCTCTCGCGTGTTTGACAGGGTCGTTCGAATAAAATTTTGACAGGGTTTCGGCGGCGTTCAGATATTTTTCAAACTCGCATATCGTATTCACTCCGAAATATCGGCGCAAGATAATTTACGGAAGTGTTATTTTGGTGTATGTGTTTAGCAATCTTATTTCTAATAGGCAGAACCACGTTTGACGCATGGGGCGTTGAGTTGCCTGTTGAGGTATGGCAATTTGCTTATCCATGTTCTTTTATACCTTTTATCGGTTATGTAATCCGATTTATTGCAAAAACAATGAAAGGCGAGTAGATTTTTGAATAATCGCAGGGCAGGTGGACGAATCGAACACCTGCCCCCGAAAATGCTTATATATCGTTAGAGCCTCCGTAATATAAATTTTAATTCCAGTCAATGTCATCATGGTTTACGGTTTCGCCGCGCTTAATTTCTTCACGTCCTGTGCGTATAGCTTCTATTTCGTCAGATTCAGGCTCATCTTCGGGCATAAACTTAATAAGCACCTGATAAAGTACGTTTAGTTCTTTTGGATTCACCACATCGATAATATTGTGAAGTTGTTGTTTGGTTACGTTCATAAAAATATCCCCTTTCCATTATTTATAGGCTTCCCCGCGAGGAAGAATATTGGTAATTTCGATTTTTCCGTTCATATCAAACAATATACGGTAATCTCCTACGCGCAACCGATATGCGTTTGAATAGCCTTTAAGTTTTTTAACATCACCATCCGGAAGTTTTTCAATAGCTTCTTTTATATTTTTTTTAACCGGATTGTTTATCTTGCTTATAGCTTTTACCGCTTGTTTTGAATATTCAATTTGCATTTATCCGCCTCCCCCGCAAAATATAAATTTGTTACAGTTAATTAAATTTTCGCTTTTTGCCGTTAATGTTTCCAGTTCGTTCCGTTCGGCATCGGTTATATTATCTTTTTTCGTCCTCATGTAAATTCCTTTCAAAAAAACTTGAAATGTATAGTGTACACCAGTTTACAAGTTTTTAAGAAATAAATCCTTGATTTTTCGGCATTTTTCAAATTAAGCATGGTTTAGGGCATAAAAATGCCACACCCTAAACCCCTATTAATTCAAATTAACTTTTTAAAGGCTCTATTTTACGGAATTTTTAACGATTTAAAAAGTTGTAAAGTGGTGATAGTGTATATATAGTGTATCATATTTTTTTTTGAAAGTCAACTACAGATATTTTCTAAAACGGCCAATCGATAATTTCAAGCGGTTTTTAAATAAATGCGGTTTTGCTTTGAAAAAAACAGGACGAGATCACTCGTCCTGCTTTGCGGCAATGCGGCTATTTCAACGGAAGATAGAAGCACATTTCGGGGTCGTCGGATATGTCGGCCTTATATACTTCAATCCAGTATGACAGCCAATAGCTATGTTCCAAGCCTTCTGCCGAAATATTTGCCAGCCGATATTCTTTTTCTTTTTTTAATATCTCGCAGTAATGGTCGTTGAGCCGGTAATTATACATCAAGTCCTTGTTTTTGGGTATCCATGCCTCCGACAAATATTCGCCCGCCATTTTCATTCCGTCGCCCGGCCCGTCGTCCCCGCCCACAAGGTCGCCGCCCGGCTGCACCCTGAATGTCAGGGAGGCAAACTTTTTCAATCCCGTGTCGAGCCCGACCATTCCATCCGGCAGATCGTCGATCGAATCGACTTGGCATCCGAAAGCGTACCAACTGTTGCGGCAGATATTGCTCGACAGGCCTATCTCCGTATATGGCGAATGCCTGTCGGACATCAATGGCTTGTATTTGTCATGAAATACCCCGATGTTGTGGAAATTCTCCAGCCCTTCGTTTGTCACTCCGGCGAATTTCAATGTTTTTGGCAATTCGATGATCTCCATTTTGACCAATATGTTTTTGTAAACTTCAAATTGCGTTTCGTTTCCCATGGTGAAATGCCCTCCTGTTATCTTTATTTTGAACGATATTCGGGGATAATCGATATATTTGGCAAATTTCCGCGCGTCAGAGGGCGAAATGCCATGAAACGCCTTGAATGAGCGCGCAAACGCTTCGGGCGATTCATAGCCATACTTGAACGATAAATCGATTATTTTTATTTCGCTTTTGATCAATTCATTCGCCGACAGAGCCATGCGCCGCCTTCTCACATATTCCGCCGGGGTGACATCGGCGATAAACAAAAACATATTCTGGAAACGCGACAGCGAGCAGCATGCTATGCCCGCCGCTTTTGCATAATCCACTTTTTCGCTTATATTCGCTTCTATATAGTCGATTGCGCCGTTCATTTTATTTAGCCATTCCATATTAATTTCCCCTTCGAAATTATTATACCAAAAACGAGACAAAAAATCCTTGCTCAAAAAATAATTATCTGCAAGGCGCATAACGTTTTTTTCGATTTTTGTTTTGAAAATTTGAAAAAAGCGCAAAAAGTATGATATAATATTATAGATTTCAAAATGGGGAGCAATCAATATATATGCCAGATAAAAGAATATACGACACTATCGAAAAAATGGAGCCTATCGACAAAGGCTGGTCGGAGGATAAAAAATACTGCGTCAAAGACTTTCATTATGATGTGGCCAAAAAAGCCGTAAGCGACGAGCGAAACCGGCGTCAGCAGTCTATAACACAATTAATTGAGGAATGGAAGAAAGCGAAATGACAACAATATTTATTTTTTTGTTTATCATTTGAAAAAAATTCAATTATATGATATAATTATCATTAGAAATTCGAACAGGAGGAAAAACAAACAATGGATATTTATGAAAAGCTAAAGGAACTGAAAATCGACTTGCCGCAGGCGCCCAAAGCGATGGGGTTGTATACTCCCGTCAAAATCGCGGGAAACATGGCGTATGTTTCGGGGCAGGGCCCGTTGGCGGAAGGCAAGCCCATATGCACGGGCAAAGTAGGCAGGGAGGTCACTGTAGGGCAGGCGCAAGCGGCGGCGAGACTGATAGCGCTCAACACATTGGCGCTTTTGCATGAATATGCCGGCGATCTGAACAAAGTAAAGTCCGTCGTGAAGGTCTTGGGTTTCGTGGAAAGCGCGGAGGGGTTCAATGAGCAGCCTGCGGTAATTAACGCATTTTCGCAGGTATTCGTCGACGTGTTCGGCGAGAACGGCAGGCACGCGAGGTCTGCGGTGGGCACGAACGAGCTCCCGATGGACATATCCGTGGAAATCGAATCTGTTTTTGAATTAATCTGACTTTTGTGCCTGTTTTTTTCCTGCGGTTCTCAGGGCGGCATCGATGATATATTCAATGTCTTGCGTCTCGCATTCATAGACAACTTTTACGTTGCCCGGGCAGATAACCGTCTTTTTGCCGAACAATTCTTCGTCAATTCTTCTTGCCCCGCATTCTTTTTTGCACCCCCTGCACGTTTTGCAGGCTTTCCAAAAATTATAATACCTTTCAGTCAAAGAATCCATATAGGACTTAAAATCAAACCCTTTTGTTATCCTGATCAAAACATGGCTGTTATAATTTATGCTGTAATAGTATTCGACCGTCGGGAAAGTGAGCCTGCCGCCGTTTATGCTGTGCGGGAAAAATATATATTTTTCCCAGCCTTGCTTTTTCATTTCGGAAATCAGTTTCGATGAAAACTCTTTTTTCTGTTCGTTCATCAGGGAGTATGACATAGTTTCCTCGAACGGCAAGCTTTCGCCTATGCCGAACTTATACATTCTGTAGTTGAACGCGGGATAATCGCTTGTCATGCTCATTCCCGCATATTTGGTCAGAGCCGATGCTTTGATCGTCGGGCACAGACCGGGCACATTTGACGAAAGCCGGAAATCGCCGGCTATATCCCCGTTTATTTCAAATCCGAAGTCGCAGAGCCTGCAAAGCAATTTATCGGTATTTTTCGGCGTAGATTCATTTTTGCCGACTTTGTTGCCCTGACAAAACCCTTTGAATGTTTTTCCGTCGACGAAAAGAACGTCATTTTTTATTTCTCCCGACTGCGCGAGGGCGAGAAACAGCCAGACATATGCGTTTGCCATGTTGTGAACCGGTTTCGCTTCGCCTTTTTTGTTTTCCGCAATCAGCCCGAAATCCTCCGGTTTTTCGGCCATCGCAAGTTGAAGCGCAAGCATTTTTTGACGATATGTTTCGTAACATCCGCAAAAATCTGATTCGCCGAGGCTGTCAATCAAATAATCGCTATGCACCGAAAAAGATTCCGGAACAAGATGTTTAAAATATTCCGAAAAAGCGATAATTCCGTTTACGAGTTCTTCTTTGTTTTTATATCCCATTTTTTTCCCCCGCTATAAAGTATTTTATTGTATTATTTTAATTATTTGCATTATACATAGATATATTGCCGGCGTAATTTTCAAAGCTGCCGTCTTTGTATACCAAAATCCGGGTCGCCGTTTTGTCTATGAAAAATGTGTCGTGGCTCACGAATATGACAGTCCCCGGAAAGTTTACAAGCGCGCACTCCATGCTTTGAATGGAGGTTATATCAAGATGATTCGTCGGCTCGTCGAGTATGATTGTGTTGCACCCCGAAAGCAGGCACTTCGCCAAGGCGACCCTCGCCTTCTGTCCGCCTGACAGATTCGCTATGGCGCCCGCTATCGCGAAATCGGAAAACCCGAAAAGCTTCAAAAATTTGTTGACTTTTTTGCGCGGGGCGCCGTAAGCGTCGCCGTATATATTTATGTTGTGCGTCACGGTGTCCAATTCGTCCAATTCTTCCAATATCTGATTGAAATATATCATCTTTGAGCCGGAAGCCCATGTTATCCGGCCATCGGCGGGTTTTATTGCGTCTGTCAAGGTTTTTATGAGCGTGGATTTCCCGCAGCCGTTGCAGCCTATGACTGCCATGCGTTCGCCGCCGAACAACTCGAAGCTGACGTTTTCAAATATTGTTCTGTCGCCGTATTTCGCGGACATGTTTTCGACGTTCAATATCTTGTTTGGCACATGCCGCCCTTCATATAGCGAAGTGACTATTGTTTCGGCGGGGAGCGGCGTTATACTTTTGCTTATGGCTGAAACTTGCTTTTCAAGCCTGCCGCGTTCCCCTTTGTTGCTTTTTATTATCTTCTGCAGCTCGGCTCTGTCTTTTATCGCGTTTTGCTCCATTATCAGCAGTTCTTCTTCGTGGACAAATTCGCGTTCGAGTTCATTGCCCCTTATTTTCTTTTGCCTTATATATTCGGAATATCCGCCGTTATACTCATACAGCCTGTTGTTTTCTATCTCGACGGTTTTTGACGTCACGGCGTCGAGGAAAGCGCGGTCATGCGATACTGCAATTACAGTCGAGGGGCTTTTTTTCAGCCATTCTGCAAGCCAGTTCACGCCATCCGTATCGAGATAATTCGTCGGTTCGTCAAGCAGCATGACATCGGGCTTTTTTATAAGCAGCAACGCAAGGCTCGCCCTGTTGCGCCAGCCGCCCGACAACTGCGCCACAGGGAGCTGCCGGTGAGTTTCGCTGAAATTCAGTTTAGATAAAACCGTCGATATTTTATATCTGTAATTCCAACCGTCAAGCCTGTCCATTTCCGCGAACAGCTCCATTTGTCTGTTGACAAACATTTTCAGTTTTTTATCTTCAATGCAAGCCGATATTTCAGATTCGATTTTGTTTAGTTCATTTTCCAGTTCATGCACTTTGCAAAACTCTTTGTTTAAAATTTCCGCTATGCACTCGTCGTCGTCCAATTCCGAAAATTGCGAAAAATAGCCGAAAGACAATCCCTCGTCGATTTCTATATCGCCCCCGTCAGCTTGCTCTTTTCCCAAGATCAATTTGAACAGGGTCGTCTTTCCGCTCCCGTTTTTTCCCACCAGCCCGATTTTTTCGGATTTGCCCGCTTTGAAAAATATATTGTGCAATATTGTTTTGCTGCCGTATATTTTTGTGAGCGAGTTTATTCTTATGATGCTCATCGTTTTTAATCTTCTTCTTTCAATAGAAAGTCGTTGTTTAGCACTTTAAATGAAATGCGGCTGTTATATATCCCGATATTCTGTTTTGAGCGTATTACAATTCCCTCTTTATTGCTGCCGCTCGGATAACAGTTCGTTCCTCCAATGGCAGAAAACTGTCCACTTCAAAATATACGCCTCGGTCGCCCGGTTTGAATTCATCTTTTTTTACGACGCACTGCCAGCCCATGACATGAGCTAATTCCAGAAAATCAGAGTTTTCGATTGGTTCTATAGATTTTATTTGCTGTATCGTAGCAAGCTGCCTCATTTTTTTGCCTACTTTCTGTTTGTGTGATTTTATTCATTCAAAAAAGCCCAATTTTACGGGACTTTCATGGCTGCGGAACTAGGATTTGAACCCAGACAAACAGAGTCAGAGTCTGCGTAACCGTTGATTATTTGCTATTTTCTTGTGTTGAATAATACCATAGAATCCCGCGATTTACCGTGGGATTTTATGTGATTTTGAGTTTTGCCGACTATATGCCCCAATCTGCCTAAAAGAACATTTTCTAACACTATCTTTAACTCCGATTTTATTAATCGAATCTTCCATAATACATTATAGCATAATTTTCGAATTATTTCAAGAATATTTCGTTGAAAATTCCGATGCTAATATTGTCGTCGATGGTTTCGCGGGCGATGGTTTCCCATTCCGGGTCATGATCGACGAAGTTCTACTACGCCGCGTTTCAATCCTAAAATCATACACATACCCTTTTATTTATTTTCATACGGCTCATCTAAAAATAAAGGTTCAAATATCCCCGTATTGAAATATTGCAATAGATTTTTATTTATGTGTGGTAAAAGTTCAATCCCCGGTAGTTCCGCAATAGGAACCCAAACAGGCTGTGAAATCATTACGGGATCCAACGGGTCAATGTCGGGAAGCTCCGGCGTAGTAATTCGATTGCTGTTCAAAAGCTCACACCGAAAAAAGAAACTGATATGATGCCCGTCGCCGTAAACATGATCGCCATTCCACGGCTCATATTCCAACGCGAAAACAAAATCACCTGCCGATACTTCCAAACCGGTTTCCTCTCTAACCTCACGAACAACGGTCAATCGGGCATTTTCGCGTTCTTCAATACCGCCGCCCGGAAAATTGTAATATGCACCATCATCGAAACGGTTTAACAATATTTTATCTTCATCAAAGACGATAGCCCGCGCGCTCACCCGGATTTTATAACTATTTTCAAACATATATGTATTCCCGCCTTCCACTATTGCTCGTTCATATCCATTTCAATAAATCCCAAGTGCTATCATTTAAGAGGTGTATTAAACACCTCTTATTTTTTTAGCGCGACCGCCCCGTCCGCAACGACTTTTCGGTTGCGTCGCAAGATTCCTCTGTACCTTGACAAATACCGTCCTCTGCGGCGGTCATAGGGTTCATTAGCTTTTTTACCCGAAAAAGCATCGGCTCCATATTTTTATGAAAGGAATGGTGAAACCCATGAGCGAACTGACTTACACCCGCGTCGGAGATTACGAACTCCCAAATCTGCGGCTCTCCGACCCGCCCGATGCGCCGCCACTCGGACGTTACGGCATGATGCACAAGGAGTACCTGCGGAGAGAAAGGCCGATAATGTATTCCGCGTTATTGTTATCGGAACGGCTCTACCCATTATGCAGGGAAGTGGATTCGGCGGCGAAACACAGGCTGGCGACGATTCCCGACCGCGAAGCCGCCCATGAGATTATCCTCGCGGAACTTGTCTACGCATAGTATAGCAGAAAAATTGGATTTATGTGGGTCAAACGCCCTTCTCAGTTAGCAACAGCGTATTGAGGGGGCGTTTTTCCATATCCGCGAAAAAATATTTTTGAAAAACATGAAAATCTTCAGGGTTTTTCAGAAAACCGTTACCAATTTAATAAGTGAGGGGGTATTTCTAAAAAATCTTCAGGGATTTTCGGTTTAGGGTGTCCATTTAATAAATAGGGGGATAGGGTTCTCAATCACAGTCTGAGATAAATGTAAACAATTTGTGAACATTTCAAATGAGGGTTGTTTTTCAGAGGTTTTCGCTGCCTACACAGTGAAGGGAATTTTTCACGGATTTTTGGTTAAGGGTATCCAGTTAATAAATAAGGGATGTTTTTTCGCCCGCCTACCTCTCGCCAATGGAAAGCAAGTAGAAGGGTGACAAACCACCTTGAAATTCACGTTAGGTGAAGGACTCCCTCTCCGTCCGCATCAGCGAGCGGCGCACCTTGAAAACTGAATCACGCTGCCGAAAGCATACCACCTATAATTGCGAGTTTCGCCCACGTTCTCGGAGGGGACGCGCGAATCCGTGTAACAGGGACACGCTCCCAACGAGCAAACACTCGCGGGGCAGGATAACGTATCGGATAGAAAGCGGAAAAGGTAATGTCCCGGATTGCCCCGACAATTCGGGATTACCGCGCCTTATAAAGCGGGAGAAAATATTTTTTCGACGTTGGAACAATTCGCGGTTTCCTGTGACGTTATAAATTGTACGGAAAAATATTTCGTAAATTTCAAAAAAGTGTTCCGAAAACAGGGGTGATTTTCTCCTATATATGAGGGGAGTTTTTACGGAACACCAATCGCCGCGCGAAAGGAGGTTGTCTGCGGCGCGGAAACCCCTGCAAAAATTAAGAAAATCAACGAAAGGAGCCGGTAAAAATGACGACGGTAAAAAAGCTAACGAACCCGGAGCCGTATGTCTTGCAAAGACGTATCGGCTCCACGCTGTATACGGTCAAAGCGTATTTCAGCGAAAAAACAAGCGAGACGTTGGAAGATAAAATCCTGCGTCTTGCCAGAAATGACGGATTGGATTTCCAGTCCGGGCAAGCCCAAAAGTCGTTGCGGACGGGGCGGTCGCAAGAAAGGAGAGCAGTATGACGAATACTGACAAAATCACTATCCTCTATCAGCGGTTGTCGCGGGATGACCCGACGGCGGAGGGCGAGAGCAACTCCATTATCAACCAAAGGCGTATGCTCGAAAAATACGCCGAAGAAAACGGGCTGACTCCTTATGAGTCGGTCGCGGATGACGGCTACAGCGGGACGGGATGGCACCGTCCCGGCTGGGAGCGTGTCATTGAACTTATCGAGGCGGGCAAAGTGTCTGCCTTGGTAGTCAAAAATTTGGACAGGATGGGTCGTGACCACCTTCGCGTCGGGCTTCTACTCGAACAATTTGAGGCCTTCAACGTCAGATTTATAGCGGTTTCGGACGGCATCGACACGGCTCGCGGAAACGACGATTTCACACCTTTTCGGGCTATACTCGCGGAATGGTACGCAAAAGATACCTCGCGTAAGGTGAAAGCGGTGTTCCATAACAAAGGGAACAGCGGAAAACCATTATGCACAACTCCGATTTATGGTTTCTTCAAAGACCCGGAGGATAAGAACAAACGCATAATTGACCCCGAAGCCGCCGCCATAGTCCGCCGCATTTTCCAGATGACGATTGAGGGTATCGGGCCGTTCCAAATCGCGCATATCTTTTGTGACGAGAAGATTGAACGGCCGTCCTATTATTTCGTCAGAACGGGGCAACTACCGCCGTCCAAGCGATGCGATACAGAACGCAAATATAACTGGGACGGCTCTGCGGTAGTAAAACTCATTCAGAATCCCGCGTACATGGGTGACATGGTGAACTTCCGAACGACGAAACCCTCGTACAAAAACAAGCGGAGCGTCAAAAATCCGAAAGAAAATTGGGTGGTATACGAGGACTATTACCCTGCGATTGTCGAACGCGAAACATGGGAACTGGCGCAGAAACTTCGCAAGACAAAACGCAAAGTTCATTCTCTCGGCGCGCCCAATCCCTTGACGGGACTTCTCTACTGCGCTCAATGCGGGGCGAAGATGTCAAACAGGCGCGGGGTCAGAACCTACGGCGACGAAAACGGTGTCGGGCGACAGCCCCGGAGCGACAGCTACGAATGTTCTGCGAACCGTGTCGCCGCCGCGCGGTTTATCAGCAAATGCAGCTTGCATTTTGTTACCACTAACGCAGTCCGCGCAATGATTCTCGAAACCATAAAAAACGTCGCTCTCTATGCCCGCGAGAACGAAGCGGAGTTCGCCGAAAAGCTGCGTGAAGCGTCTACGATTAAGCAGGCGAACACCGCGAAAGACAGCAAGCGACAGCTTGCGAAAAATGAGCGGCGCATTGCGGAACTGGATATACTTTTTCGCAAGGTTTACGAGGACAACGCCATCGGAAAATTGAGCGATGAACGGTTCGCTGTGATGTCGCGGGACTACGAAACCGAACAGGCTGAACTGCGTGTGCAGTCTGCGGAACTTCAAGCTCTGCTTGATGAGTACGAACAGGACAGCCAGAGTGCGGTGCGGTTCTTGGAACTGGCGAAAAAGTATCCGGCGTTTGATGAACTAACCCCACAAATGCTTCATGAATTTGTGGACAAGGTTTATATCCACGAGGGCGATAAATCCAGCGGCGAGCGCCGACAGCAAATCGACATTTATCTGAACTTCATCGGGCAGTTCAATGTCCCGCAGGAGATACCCGAACTCACGCCGGAGGAGCAGGCAATCGCCGACAAAAAGTTCAAGCGGAAATTGGAACGGCGGGCGTATCACAAGCAATGGCGCGATAAGAAAAAAACGGAAAAAGCCAACAAAGAAATTATCGTTGCCGACGCTGACGATTCGCCGCCGAAACCCGCCGCGTAATTTCTTCCCGCGCAGGTAATCCCGCGACCGCAGTCGCAAACAAAAACGGAGTGTAATGCCGAAAGGTGTTGCGCTCCGTTTTTGTGTTGACGGACAAAAATGTGTAAGCGGTAAGCTGAACATTTTGGACGGCAACGGCGCTGTCCGCAGACAGCGCAATCCCCCTCGGAGAGCCCACGGCACTATCTCGCTTGCGAGATAGTGTATGAGTGGGTCATACACTCTCGCAGAGGTGTATGAAAAAGCGTTAAACCGCCGTCGTTTGCGGCATAAGCATTTCGCAATTTCTACGCCGATTATACCACGGCGAAAACAAAAAATCCACAAAAATATGGAGGTCAATATGGCAAAGACAAAAGTAAATTCTACGGTAGTCCGAAACGCGGGCTACGACAAGGGCGGGTTCTCTATCCGCGAACGTCATAACGAGCGAAAAAATGAATCATATCACAACGGTGATATTTGCAAAGAGCGTACGGAATTGAACATAAATTTTCTGCGGCGGCTTCATGTGGATGGGACACCATTCACCTATCAACAAAGCTACGAAAAAATGCTCGCGGAGGGTACGATTGTTGAGCGCGGATTAAAGCCGGACGCAAAAGTATTCGCGGAGCTGGTGTTCGATGTGAACACCGATTATTTTGAGCATAACGGCGGGTACGATTTTGCCGTTGATTTTTACGAGGAAGCGTTCAACCTTGCCATCAAAGAAATCGGCGGAACTGAGTACATCTTATCGGCTACCTTTCATGCCGACGAGCGGAATAAAGAAGTTTCCGAGCGTTTGGGATATGACGTTTATCATTATCATCTGCACGTTGTGTATGTACCCGTCGTGCAAAAGGAAATTCTCTGGTCGAAACGCACGAAAGATAAATCACTCGTGGGAAAGGTTAAAGAAGTTATCCCGCAAGTCAGCCATAGCAAAAAATGGCCGATAAGAGTTCCCGTTGAGCGTGACGGAAAAACATATAACATCAACTCTTATTCGCTTTTGCAAGACCGATACCACGAACACATGAGGGCGGCGGGGTATGATGTTGAGCGCGGTGAGCGCGGCTCGACCCGTGAACATTTGACGGTGGAGGAATACAAATACCAACAGGAAAAGAAGCGGGTAGAGGAAGCGGCGGCGTTGGCGGATGCAAAGGAAAAAGAAGCCGCTGCGCTGGAGGAACAAGCACGAAAAACAAAATCGCGGGTTGATAATCTCAATGCGGAAATCACCGTCAAGGAAAAGGCGAAAGCCACCGTCAAAGAGTTGGACGCGATGGGCAAGCCGCAGACTATCGGCAATGGGTTCGTCGTCACGGCTGACGAGTTGAAAAAGCTGAAAACACTCGCTAAAAAATCCGTCAACGCTGATAAAAAGCTCGCTGAGCATATCGCTGATTCAAAAAAGAAAACGGCGGCACTCGAAAAGCAAATATCAGAACTCAACGATGACCTTCGTGACGCGAAAATCGAGGTCAATCACTGGCATAGGGAGTACACGGATTTGTGGAACGAGGTCAAAGATTTTATCGGCGCAATCCGCAAATTTCCAGCGCGTCTGCGGGAGTTCGTTTCCGAATTATTCCGCCCCGAACGCGAAGCGGCGCAACAGCGAGAGCAGGAGCAAATCCGACAGACGCAACAACCGCAACCGCGTAAGAAAAAATCTTATGGACAGGAGATATGATAAATGGAAAATAATATAATCGCGCCCGTGTGGGCGGCGGGCGTTCCCGATAAACCGCTTGACTGGTTTTACCCCAACGTATTAGTTCGCGGGGAGTTGAACGGTGTACAGGGAATCCCCGGCGATGGCAAGACTTGGCTGATGTGTGAAATCGCCGCGCAGACGAGCGTCGGCGGTATTGTGCAAGGCGTTGTTGACGAAAACGACTGCGCGGAACTTCCTTGTGGAACCGTGCTGTACTTATCCGGTGACGACGCACCCGAACGCATTAAGGAGCGACTTATTTCACGCGGAGCTGACCTCTCAAAAATCGCGTTCGCGCCAGAGGGTAGACTACCGCAAATCGGCTCGCCAGAACTTGAGTATTTGTTCGTGCAAACCACGCCGACGCTGTGTGTAATTGATACGCTCCAACATTTTTGCGGCAAGGCGAGCGCGAGCGATATGACGGCAATCACAACGGCGTTACAACCGCTTCAAATCCTTGCCCGAAAGTACAATACCGCCGTCATAATAGTTATGCACATTTCCAAACACGCGGCGATGGGTAACGGCGGCGACAGTACCGGGTACGCTATCGGGAGTTACGCAATCGCAGGGATATTCCGAACGCTGTGGACGCTCGGACGACTGAAAGAAAACGGTGGTAAACCGTCGCCTCTCCGGGCGTTGCGCCAGTCCAAAAATAACTACGCCGAGTTTGACCCGCCCGCGCTGTTGTTTGAACTCCGCGATGGTTTCCGCTGGGTCGGCGTGGATGCGGATTTGACTGCGGAGGATTTGTATAATAAATCCAAGCGGCAGCGCGGCAGACCTGCGGAGAAAAAGGACGGGGTGAAAACAGAAATCCTGCGCCTGCTTGACGGTGGCGAGCCTGTGCCATCGGCGGAGTTGGAAGCGGAGGTCTGTAGAATTACGGGGTGTCACGTTAACACGTTCAAATCCGCGAAAAAGGATTTAGGCATTGAGAGCTTCCAATCGGAGCAGCGGTGGTTTTCGCGTCTGCCGGGTCAGAGTACAATAATTGATGATACGGTAAAAATGCCGTAATATCAGGCGTTTCAAGCGTTCCGCCCGGTCAGAGTACAATAATTCGGGGCATACTCGATTTATTGTACTCTGAGTTTCGGCGGGGATGTTTTACCTGCGGGGAGAAGGGCTATTCCTTTCTCCGCTGGTAAATCCTTTGTACGATAATCAACCGCTTAATCCATATATTTTCCGCCCCATATAGTACCGCCCTCATTTTGATATGAGGAAAGGTGTTTTTCCTGTGTTTTGGCAAAGTCTTTATTATGAAAACTCTGTAAATAATAATTTTTTATCAATTTCAAGTCGTCCATGTATTTCTGATTTTCCATTGCGAAAACACGCATTAAGAGCAATCTATCCATTGAAACGACATAAGCGATATTTTCATCAATAGCGTCCTTCATGTAGAAATTATAATCC
>WRJC01000045.1 GCA_009782405.1 Oscillospiraceae bacterium | reverse complement strand
AGAACCCGAACGGGATTTTTTAGAATCCGCGTCCCACGCTGCCGTAAACCGGAGGCAGCGCGTGCGGGCGCACGAGCGCGCCGCCGTTTTCGTATGATTCGATCGCGGCGAATATGTACTCTATGGTGGCCAAGGCGTCCCTGCCCGAAGCCCTCAAAAATTCCTTGGGCACCCCGTTTGTCACGTCTTCCAGATACGCATGGATCCTAATCGGGAACGTGGCGCCAAAATCGGCGACCCCCGTATTCAAGACTTCGGGCTCCTTGCCCACTTCCCAGTACGTGAGCTTTTCGACGCAGTTCTCTATGCAGGCGGTGCCTTTCGTGCCCGCGAGCTCATAGCTCCACCAGCCGCCGAGCCCGAAGTGCGCATCGCCCCTCTGCGAGAGCAGGTATCCGATGCTGCCGTTCTGGAATTTCATGTGCACGCCCTGGATGGAGAGCATCATGTCCTCGTTAGAACGCCTCACGCCGGGTTTGTCCATGAAGGCCTGAATGTGCGTGACATCGCCCGAAAACGCGCGCATGACCGAGAAGGGGTGCGTCAAAAACGCCTTTGTGTGCGAGTAGGGGCGGTTCCACCTCACCCCGCCGCTTCCGCCGTAGCCGGCCGAACTGCCGTTGAATCCCACTTTGTGCATCGAATACACCTGTTCGCCGATTTTGCCGTTTTTGATGTATTCCCTGAGCTTGTCGCCGGGGGCCGAGAAATAGTGGTTCAGGTTGCAGCCGAGGTACACGTCTTTTCTCGCCGCATAGGCCACAAGCTCCCTCGCGTCGGTCACTTCATGGCATATCGGTTTTTCCACCAGCACGTTCTTGCCCGCGTCGATCGCCTGCATGGCGGGCTCAAAGTGCATCGAGCCGTTGTCGTATCCCGAAGTGGTGATGTCCACCAAGTCGATTTCGGGGTGGGCCGAGAGCATTTCCTTGAGCGAGTAAAAAGCGGGAACGCCGAATTTTTCGGCTGCTGCGTCGGCTTTCTCCTTGACGAGATCGCAGACCGCCACAAGGTTGGAGAGTTCGTCGTTTTTGTGGCACGATGCATGGCTTGTGCCTATGCCGCCCATGCCGACCACGCCTGTGTTCATTATTTTACCCATGATTTTTTACACCTCTTTTGTTTTAATTATGAAATTTATTTTACTATTTCTTTCACTTTCACCGGGATATTGCCGCGCTTTATCGATTCTATCGCCGCATGGATCACCCGCGAGGCCTCGAGCCCGTCCCTGGCTTTGCCGTCGATGTCCTCCGGCTTTGTGCCCGAGCCCACTTCGCGGACAAAGCTGTGTATCCTGTCAAAAAACGTGTCGTCGAAATCCTTGAACCCGCCGAAAACCGGGTTCGTGTACTGCTCTTTCAGGTATGTCTCAGCCGGGTACAGCGTCGCCTGCCGCCACATATCCTCAAAAACCGCCCTGCCGCAAATTCCGGCCACCTCGCAGCGCTCCATCGGATGCCCCCTGACTATGTCGTAGGAGGAAAGCAGGTGCCCGACCGCCCCGTTCGCGAATTTCATGTTGACCGATGTGGTCGAGTATATCTTCGTGCCCTCCTCGACGCGGTTCGGCGCGGTCATGGCGTAGCACTGCACCTCTTCGACATCGCCCATAAAGTACCTGATTATGTCCACGCTGTGCGGGTTTAGGGCTTTCAGCTGATAATATATCGAATCCAAGGGCATTGTCTTGCCTATCCACAGCGCCATGTTGCAAAAAAGCAGATCCCCGATCCTGCCGTCGAGCTGCCATTTTTTGGCCTGTCTCGCGGCGGGGGTGAAACGGTGGTTCAGGTCTATGCCGTAGCACAGCCCGAGTTTTTCGGCTGTTTCGACCATTTCGAGCGCGAGTTCCAAGTCGTTTGATATGGGTTTTTCGCCGAGCACATGACAGCCCGCCTTCAAGGCCTGCATCGTGGGCGCGTAGTGGTCGGAGGAGTATTCGTAGCCGCCGGTGGCGACCGAGCATATGTCCGGCTTTACTTTTTCGAGCATTTCCGCAGCGTCCAAAAAGTACGGCACATTGAATTTTTCGCCGCCCGCTTTTGCCCTGTCCTCGCGGATATCGCACACCCCGGCGAGCTTTGCGTCTGGGCAGGCCGCGTATGCCCGCGAATGTATGTTGCCAATAGGCCCCATGCCTATCACGCACGCTTTTTGCATTTATTTCACCTACCTATTATGTGCGGGCAGACCAGAGGCCTGCCCCTACATGATCATTTCCCTTGTTTTTCTTTGGCCAAGGCCTGCAATTTCTGCGCTATCCCGATGTCGCCGATGTGCATGCTGTTGTATGCCTCTTCGCTGGACTCGAACGCCTTGCCAAAACCGTTCCACTTCGTCGCGTTCGATACCACCGGGTCCTGCCTCCCCGTCTTGGCCTCGCGCTTAGCGATGAAGGCGTTCATGCGCTCCGTCAGGTATTTCACTACCTCCGGCTCCTGTTCGGCCACGTTGCAGTTCTCCTCCGGGTCTTTTACCAGGTTGTACAGCTCCACCCCCGGCTTGAAATGGAAGTCCGGCTCCAGCGCCACTATCAGCTTCCACTCGGGCGTGCGCCAGCCGTGCTTTCTCATCCATGTGGCCTCCGTGATGTACATCTCCGGCTCCTGCGCGGCTTTTCCCTTTACCACTTCGGTCATGTCGCGCCCGTCGAACGCGATTCCGGTGTCGTCGATGCCCATAACCGAGAGCACGGTCGGGGTCACGTCTTTGAGCTGGCAGTAATCCTTGTACCTCGCGCCCTTGCAGCAGCCTTTGAGCTTTAAGGCGAACGGCACCACCAAGGTGGGGTCGTATATACCGTGGTGGTCGTAGTGGCAGTCGTGGTCGTTTAGCGTCTCCCCGTGGTCAGAAGTGAACACCACCAAGGTCTCCTCCTCTATCCCCAGCTCCGCGAGCTTTTCGAGTATCTGCTGTATGCAGGCGTCCATATATGCGATCTCGGCGTCGTACTGCGCGATCACATATTCCGCGTCGGTGCAGCCCGCCGGGAACCATGAGGCGTGGAAATCGCAGAATGGTTTGAAAGCATAGCATTTTTCGAGCGATTTGTTGTCCGGGTCGAATTCGTCGCCCTGATAGAACATCCTCGAAAACGGGTGGGGCGGCAGGTATGGCGCGTGGGGATCCATGTGACGCAAAAACAGGAAGAACGGCTTGTCTTCGTCTTTGTAGATTTTGCCGAGCCTGCCAAGCTCGGGCAGGGTCACGTCGTTGAGGTTTTCGGCCTTGTGGGATCTGCCGTCTTCCCGGTCGGGGCCCCAGCCGTCGAAATTCAGGTACTTTTGGTAGCCCCTGCCGCCAACGTTGCCCTCGAAGCCAACGCAGGTCGTGTTGTACCCCCGCTCCCCCAGGATTTCCGCAAGCGTCCTCGCCCCCGGCGCCATGTCCCCCTGATGCCGAAGCGCCACCACGTCCGTGCTGAATATGTCCAGCCCCGTCATCATCGAGGAATACCCCGGGGTGGTTGGCACGGAGGGTGAGAAGCAGTTCTCGAACACGATCCCGTCAGACAGGAATTTCGAGATATTGGGGGTGGTCTGGCGCTTGTAGCCGTAGAGCGACATATGGTCGCGCCTCAGCGAGTCGATCCCGAAAAACAGCAGGTTCAGCTTTTTTTTGTTATCGCAGCAAGACATAAATATTTTCTCCTCTTCATTTCAGTTAAATTATGGTTTATCTCGCGCCGAGCTTTTTCAGGCAGGCGTTCATGTATCCGTATGATTCCGCCGCGATGATCGATGCCTCGGCTATGTCGAGATCCCTGCCGATGACTTCGAGCACGCACGGGCCGTCGTAATTCGCGTCGACCATGGCCTTTATATACCCGAACAAATCGATGTCGCCCCTGCCGCAGGCCTGGTCGGACGAATCGCCCGGGGACGGGCCGAGCCCCTTGCAGTCCCTTATGTGCACGTGCTTCATGGCGTGGATCACGCTTGCGAGCGCGTCTTTGGGGATTTCGTTTGCCCTGTGGATATGCGAAGGATCCATGTCGAGCCCGAAATACGGGTTCTGCACCGCCTCGATCATTTTAAGCGAAGTGGGCGTGTTGTACACCGCGCTGCCCACATGGGCCTTGCAGGCGAGGGTGACCTTGTAGCTCGCGGCCACCTCCGCGAGCTTGTTGATCGATTCGAAGCTCTGCTTCATGGTTTCCTCGTCGTCCATTTTCCCGCCGGGGCCGATGCACAAAACCGGTATGCCGATCTCCGCCGCGCCTTCGCAGGCGATCTTGAACCTTTCGGGTTCCTGCGAGGCGATTTCAGACGAGAGAAACTCGAGCCCGTTGTCCGCCATTATGGCCTTCAGTTCATCTTTGTCCTGTTTCCAGCTGTCCGTGTTGAAATGGTCGGTCCCCATGCCTTTGAGCGCGGAGATCCCCACGCCGTCATATCCCGCTTTTTTGAGATATTTCGCCGCAGTCGCGAAGTCGAAATTTTTGAACAAAACAGTGTTCACTCCGAGTTTGATCATTTTTGCAAATCCTCCAAAAATATTATTTATTAATGGATGTGCGCACAAAATCACACATAACATCCAATTTTTCCATCATGTCCAGCGCCAGCTTCATCTGGCACCGCGCGCGGTCCAGATTGTGCCCCGGCCGGTGGATCGCGAAATACCTGTCCCCGTCTATGTGGTCCGCCAAAAAACGCGATGCCAGCTCGAACGTGATCGTCGGCGCCCCCAACGCCAGCGTTTCGACCTCTGCCGGGCTCAGCGAGCGCCCCACCGCTTCCGTGAACCCCTCGGTGAATTCCTTGAAGTAGTCGAAATCCAGATATACCTTGCCCAGCTCCGTTTCGTCTTCTGCCGCCTTGTTTGCCGCGAAGCGTATGGCATCGCCGAAATCGTGCGCCACCAGCCCCGGCATGATGGTGTCCAAATCCAGAACGCAAACCGGTTCGAACGTGTCTTTGTCAAGAAGTATATTGTTGTATTTCGTGTCGTTGTGCACCGGGCGCAGCGGCAGCTTGCCCCCCTCCGCCATTTCCGTCAGCTTGCAGCAAAAATCGCGGTGCTTCTCAAACACTTTGATTTCCTCTTTGACATCCTTTGCCCGGTTGCCCTCGTCCCGCTCCACCACCGAAAAAAAGTTTTCGAGCCGCTTTTTCGTGTTGTGGAAATCGGGTATGGTGATGTTTAGCCGATCCGCCGGAAAGTCGCCTATTGCATTCAGGAAATCGCCGAAAGCATATCCGCTGCTTTTTAGTATCGCCGGGTTTTCCACCACCTCGAAGGTCACCGTATTTTCCTCGAAAACGCATATGCGCCAAAATTCGCCGTCATCTGTCTCCGTGTAGTTTCTGTATTCGTTGTTTGACAGAAACGTGATGATCTTGCACGCGCTTTTTTTTACGTTGTTTTTGATGAAATTATCTATCATCATGATGTTGTTCATCACTTTGACCGGTTCTTTGAAAACATATGTGTTCACCTTCTGGAACACATACGGATTGACGGACTGCCCGTTTTCCACCGAGACATAATATGTCTCGTTGATGTGCCCGTTGGTTATTTGGCTGTATTCTTTTATCTCCCCGTTTATGCCGTATAATGACATTAACTTTATGAGTTTTTCTTTAATATGCATTTAGTTCACCCACTCCTGTACATTGTATCCCATCAGCGCGAGGTTGGATCTCGCCTGCATCGCAAAGCGCGCCACTCTCTCGTTGGTCGAAGCCGTGGTGTCGGCGTTCGTGTATTCCAGTATAAAGGGCAGGTCCGGCGTGAGCCTGTAGTAATTCATGAAGAATTTCACCCAGTCGATTTCGCCTTCGCCCAAAATCCGCCCGAAGCAATCGTTGACCTTCCTGTCCTTGCCGTGGAAATAAACCGTGTGAGCCGCCAAATACTTGAACACGTCGTCCTCGTCCGAATTCGCGATAAAATTCGCCATATCTATCATGGCCTTTATATTGGCCAGGCCCGATTCTTTTTCGATCTGCGATATGAAATCCCTGAGCCTTTTGGCGGAGGGTATGACATCTATGACGCAAGCCTCTATGCAGATGTTCAGGCCGCGCTCCTTCGCCGCGTTTCCTAAGGAAATAAAATTCTCTTTCAGCCTTTGGAAATCGGATTCGTAATTTTCGGTCGTGAGCCCCCTTTTGTTATCGGGCCGGAACCCGAGTTCCGTGGTGAGGTTTTTTATCCCGGCGTAAGCCGCGAAATCCATGCAGCGCACGAAAGCGTCCCGGCATTTTTGCCTGTAGGCGTCGTCGCCCGGACAAAGATTGTCTGTGAACACCCCGAAAGCCGTGACCTCTATGCCCATATCGCGCATTATGCCCGCTTTTTCTTTCGTGAGCTGCTCTGTGATTCCGTTTTCGTCGAGCTTTGAAATCCCATTGTACGCCCAGCCGCCAAAATCAGGATGGGCCATGCAAAGCTCGGTGCAGTTATACCCGTGGGCCGCCATAAATTTCGCAGCTTCGGCGACAGTCATGTTTCCGTAGCTCCTTGAAACTATGCCGTATTTTTTCATTTTGTCTTCTCCTTTTCATATTTTTGATTTTTGCCTCAATACAGATTATATACTAAATAAATAAAATCTTCAAGTACAAATTGTATTTTTATTCAAATTTTTATGTTAAAATTACGTGTACAATCAATAAAAATACGAAAATAATTTTTCATGGGGGGATTTCATATGCGAACATGGGCAAACGAGGCGAAAAAATTAAGCGAATTGAAAAACAAAACTTTCTTCATATTCGACATGGACGGCACGATTTACATCGGCGCAAAACCCTTGCCGGGCGCTGTCGATTTGCTGGCGAAAATAAATGCCCGCGGCAGCAAGCGCATGATCTATTTCACGAACAATTCTTCAAAAGACAAAAACCATTACTTAAAAAAATTGGGGCAAATGGGATTTCCCGCTTCCGGCGGGCAGCTTTTGATTTCCGCCGATGTGCTCATAAAATATTTGAATTCGCATGAAGGAGGGAAAAAAATATATCTCGTGGGCACCCCGCATCTCGAAGCCATGTTCGAAAATGGCGGAATATGCCTGACTTCCGGCGAACCCGACATCGTGGTCACTTCTTTTGACACCACGCTCACATATGCCAAACTCGAGCGCGCCTGCGCGTATATACGCGGCGGCGCTTTGTGGCTTGCCACCCACCCCGATATAAACTGCCCTGTGGAAAACGGCTACATTCCGGACTGCGGGGCGATAAACGAGCTGATACGGGTTTCGACAGGCAAACCTTTGCCAAAGGCGTTTGGCAAGCCGTGCGGCGAAGCGGTGGAAATGATCGAGGAAATCTACGGCGAGCGGCGCGAAAATATGGCGATTTTCGGCGACAGGCTGTATACCGACGTGGCGATGGGCAAAAACAACGGCATGACTGCGGCGCTGGTGCTGACCGGGGAAACGAGTCTGGAAGAAGCGATGGCCCTGCCCGAAAACCGGCAGCCCGATCTGATTTTCGAAAATCTCGAGGAAGCGGGAAAATATATATGACTGCGGGCCAATTGTGAAATTTGTAAATTTTTTAAAATGGCATGTTTTTGCGTGCCATTCGTAGTATAATAAAAGCAATAAGCACAATAGCAGAATGCAGGGGGAACGGAAAATGCGCATCAGAAACGCGGAGACTTACAATTCTTCGAAAAAATGTTTTATCAGGGCCGATTTGGAAATAGAGGACGGCAAATTCGCCGAAATAATAAACACGGGGAGCAAAAAGCCCGCCGAAGCCAAAATTATCCCCGGATTCATCGACATACACTCGCACGGGGCGGCCGGGGTCGATATATTCGGCGCCAATTCCGGCGCACTTGTCGAAATGAGCGCGTATTACGCCCAAAATGGGGTCACCACGCTTTTTTTGGCCACCATGTCCGAACGCCACGACAAAATCATGCGGATGATAGAGGAAACAAAAAAGGCCAGGCCCGGGGCGAAAATAGATTTCAGGGGGATACACGTGGAGGGTCCGTACATCAACAAAAACAAACGGGGCGCGCACAACCCGGAATATATAAGGGAGCCCAACATGGCCGAGCTTGACGAAATGATGGCGGCGATTTTGGATTGCGGGCTTGCCATGCACATGACAGTCGCGCCCGAACTCGACGGGGCATTCGAGTTCATGGAGGCGGCGATAAAAAAAGGCGCGACAATATCGATGGGGCACACGGAAGCAAGCGGCGAAATCCTGAAAAAAGCGGCGGAGCTCGGGGCCAAATCATACACGCATCTGTTCAACGGGATGGCGCCCATGCACCACAGGAACGCAGGAGTGGCGGGATATGCTCTGATTGGCGGCACATACGCCGAAATCATATGCGACGGCATACATTTATGCCCCGAATTCGTGAGTTTGACCGAAAAAGCCAAGGGAATCGACAAGATAATATTGGTGAGCGATTCCATGGCGGCGGCGGGATTGCCCGATGGGTCGTACAACCTCGGTTCCGACGACGGCGTCAAAGTCGAAAACGGCAAAGCCTTCATGACAAATCCCGACGGCACGGAGACAATCGCGGGAAGCACGACCAATTTAAGCAAAGAATTGGAAAATTTCGTGAAATTCACGGGGCGCAGCGTGCAGAGCTCACTTTTGACCGTCACGAAAAACCCCGCAGAATGCGTGGGCATATATGACCGCAAGGGTTCGATTGAAACGGGCAAAGACGCCGATTTCATTGTTTTGGGCGGCAAAAACGAAATAAAGGAAGTTTACGCAAAAGGGGAAAAAATTTTTTGATCCGATGATAAAATTATTTGTCCGCAAAAAAAATGCGCGAATCGCGCATTTTTTTGCTGTGTGCAAAAGTCAGAGGATCGATTGCAGTTTTTGCATGAAATAGCGATAATTTTCAAACGAAACGTCGGGCGGGAAGGAATGGTCGGGCCCGGGTATATATCCCCCCGCGCGGACCAGCGGTTCCACGCGCGAAAATTCTTCGTCCATTTCCCTTTTGCCCTGCGCCGCGCAGCGCTTGTCCACCCCATACCAAATCCTGAGCTCCCGCCCGTATTCGCGGCGCACTTTCAGCACGTCCATTCCGCACTGAACTTCGAAAGGGTACAATGTATTGATGCCGCTGTCCATCCAAACGGGTATCAGCGAAGCCATGTCCCCGTCGCTGTCAAGCGATATGAATTCCACGCCGCGGGAGCGCAAAAAATCCACCACGCGCCGATACCTGGGCGCCATGAATTTTTTTACCATCGCGGGAGATATGAGCGGTCCCGTCTTGTATGCCATGTCCTCCCAGAACCCAAAAGCGTCTATGTCGGTGCAGTCCAAAATTTGCCCCATGATTTCAATGATGAAATCGGCGGTCGCCTCCATCATTTCTTCGACGAAAGCGGGATCCTCGCAGAAAGCGACGCAAAGGTTCTCCACGCCCATGAGGTTTCGGAGAGGGCCGAAAAATCCGCCCCAGCGGTCCGCCACCACAATCAAAGGATAGTCGCGCTCGCGGTATTGGGCGAGCTTTTGGATATAGTCCGAGCCGATGCGCTGCGCAAGGTCGGGTTTCATTCGCTCTTTCCAGAATTTTCTGAAATCCTCGCGCGTTTCGACCGGATATTTTATGAATTGGGGCATGGAGGAATGGGGATTGTCTTTCCGTTCGCGCAGAAGTATCCCCTCGTGGTTCACATAGGTCACAGTGTTCGCATCTTCGGAGATTACCTTGTGCTCAAAGGCGGGGCAAGGGAAAAACCAGCCTCCCGTCCAGCTTCTTCTGTCTTCTTTGAAAGGCGGGTTTCCCGGGTCATAGCCTTCCTCTTTCCATCTCTGTACCGTTTCGGGCCAAGCCCCGAAGTTCCAAAAGGGAACCCGGTCTGTTTGCCGGTAACGCATCACGTTCAAAAACCGTTCTCTGTCTGTCATGGCATTTTGTTCCTTTCATATTATTTCATATTATTTCATATTATTTCATTTTTTATTCCGCTTCCGGAACGCCGAGCAATTTGTCGATTTCTTTGGTGGACAGCACGGCGGGGCAAATTGTGTCTATGCCGAATTCGTGGTACACGCACTCGCGCTCCGGGTCGTAAAGCCTGGCGATGACCTGTCCTATGCTGTACATTTCCTTGGCCAGCTGAGCCACCATTATATTTGTGTTGTCGTTGTTGGTCACGGAAATCACCGCTGTGGCCTTTTCTATTTCAGCATTGTTCAATGTGGTTATCTCCGTGGCGTCGCCTGTCATCGCGATGCCGCCAAACGAGGGGGACAACTTGCGGAAAGCCTCCGGGTTTTTGTCGATGATGGCGATGTTCTGGCCGCTGTCGTAAAGCGTGTTGGCGAGATTTGCCCCGAGGCGCCCGCAACCCACAATCAAAGTATAGCCGCCGTTTTTTTTGTGTGCAGACAATTTCATTGATTTTCCCCCTTTCGCATATTTCACTCATCCCCATCCATCCCATCCATAGGAAGCAGGAAGGAAAACTCCGCTCCCGGCCCGTCCGTCCGGTTGCGGGCCTCGATTTTTCCGCCGTGCGCTTTCACGATGGCTTCGCAAATCGCAAGCCCCAAGCCTTTTCCTTGCCTCGCGTCCGCATTTTTGGCGTGGGAAGTGTAGAATACCTTGAAAATATTTGGCAGGTCTTTTTTTCGGATGCCCGCGCCCCTGTCCCTGACTGTGATTTTTGCCATTTTTTGATTTTCGCAAATTTCCGCCGCAAGGCTGATTTCCTGCCCCGGCTTGGAATGCTTGACCGCATTGTCCAACAGATTTGTAACAATTTGCCCGACGAGTTTGGCATCCATTGGCACAAGTGGCAAATTGGGCGGCATATCCATTGAAATTTCGCGGTCGGGGGCATAGGCGGCGATATGGCTCGCCGCATTGCCGATCACTTCCTGCATCGATTCAAGTTTTTTGTGTATGGGCAGCGCGCCGTCTTGCAAACGGGTCAGATTTAATATGTTTTCCAATAGCGAATGGAGCCATTGGGCATCTTCCCGTATGCTTTGCGCAAGTTCGCGCCTCGGGTCGCCTTCTCCCGTCATCTCCGCGAGCCTTTCGATTTTGCCGGCCATCCCGTCCAGCGGATCGCGCATATCGCGGGAAATGACCCTGAGCAGATTGGCGCTGTAGCGCTCCCTTACAGTTTCCTCCATCGATTTCATGCGCTGTTCAGTCGAGCGGAACCTATCCATGGCGAGCGCGACGCTTTCAATCATCGAACGCAGCAGCCGCATTTGCTCTTCATTCATAGTTTTGGCCCTGTCGTTTGGGATGCGGATAAGCCCGAGCGTGCTCTCGCTGCCGTACACGGGCCAGTCGGTGAATTCCGCCCCGACGTCAAATCCCGTGCGCAGCCCCTCTATGCGGTGTTTCAGTTCGTCGGCATCCGCGACTTCCCTTTGCGCTTGCCCGCCGCCGGATATTTGCTGGACAAAAAAATTTTCGGGCATATTGTCATCGTCAAAGCAAAGGCAGGCGGCTTCGCATAAAAAACATTCGCTTATGGCGGATACGGCGATTTTGGCGATTTCGTGCATGCCTTTTGCGTCGGTGAGATGGTTTGTGAGGTTGAAAATCGCCTTGGTTTCAGCTTCTTTTTTTTTCGCCTCTGCCGCTCCGCGCTGCGCATGGGAAGTCAAGGTGCTTGTAATGAGCGCGGTGACGGTCATTATTATGAAAGTTATGACGTAGTGAGGGTCATTTACGGCAAATGTAAATATAGGTTCCGCGAAAAAGAAATTGAACAAAAACGTGGCCAATATCGATGCGATGAAGCCGAAAACAAAACTTTTGGCCAGCCATGCGGTCATCAAAACCGCCAAAAGATAAACGACTGCGATGTTTGTCTCCGGAAACCCGAACTTGCCCAAAATATGCCCTATGCCCGAAGCGGCCAAAAAAATCGCCGCCATGACAAAAACTCCCCGCAGGTTGCCTCTTTGCATATTATTTTTTTGTTCGGCCATGATTTGCCCCTTCCGGTATATCCACAATTGCCCACGCCCCAAATCCACCTTTGACATTATATCAAATCCCATGTGATTTTTCAAGCAAATAATTGTTAATTTTACAATCATATCTCGTAAAAATTACCGCATTAAATCCGCAGAGCCGCCGCGCCCACTTGTTTTGTTAAGCGGAAAAAATAAGAATCCCCCGGCACTGCCGGGGGTTTTCGCTTTCAAAAAATACCCTGTATGAAACAGGGTAAATAGAGCCGCGCCCGCAAAGGAGCCATCAGGCTTTGTATCCGCATTTGGGGCAAACGCCGTTCTCGTTTAGCGCAATGCCGCATAGTGGGCAGCGCGCCATTTCTTTTTTCGGTTCGTATTCTTCCGATGCGCCGTTCACTCCGCTTGTAAAGGTGAGCTTAACGATGTTCAGCTTGTCTTTCAGCAAATCGTAAACGATTTTGATCATGCCCTCGACGGTCATTGTTTCTTTGGTCACAACCAGCCGGGAATCCGGGTAAGCTGTGGCAAGATCCGTTTTGAAAGCCTCGCCCTTCATTTTATTCTGCGGCGTGCCGTTTTTTATGCCCTGCGCTTCGTACACACCGAGAATCGCGGGCAATAGCGGGTCATCTTCCCGCAAAATGAGCGCGTGGTCAAAGTTCTTCAATACTTCCCAAGCGGTTTTTTTAACTTCGTTGCAGGGAAACACCATATTGACGCCCATGTTTACGGTATCCTCGACTTCAATCGTCAGTATCCCCGTATGCCCGTGGAGATACTGCGCCTCGCCTTTGAACCCGTAGAACCTGTGCGCGTATTGCAAATCGAGTGTGGCAAAACTTTTCATGGTTAATCTTCTCCTTTTTAATTTTAATTTTGAGTTTGGGCCATGCGCGTTTGGCATTTAAGCAGGAAAACATCCTCTAACCACTATTATATGGGAAAACAAATGCGTTGTCAAGAGATTTTAGGTTTTTTCGCGATAAATCACAGAGTTTAACAATTATGTTATCTATCAACAAGCATTCCCCGGTCTATGCGAATTTCGTTGTCTGCCAGTAGTTTTGCATTATCACGGTGCGCAATTATTAAAACAGTTTTTCCCCGTTTTGATATTTTTTGTATATAATCATAAATATATGATTCATTTTTCATATCTACAGCGTTTGTTGCTTCATCAAAAATTACGGCGTTCGCATTTTTTAATATAGCGCGGGCAATGGCAATTCTCTGTTTTTCACCGCCTGAAAAGTTACTCCCGTGTTCCTGAACCATTGTTTGATAACCCTCCGGTTTTTGCATAATAAAATCATGCGCCTGCGCGAATTTTGCCGCTTCCATAACTTCTTCAAGCGTTGCCGTTTCGTTATTGCACCGTATATTTGCCTCAACAGTATCATAAAAAAGATAAGTCGATTGTCCCACATAAGCGTAAAAATCCCGTATGCCTGTATTATTAATTTGGGCATAATCCGTTTCGCCTATACTGATATTTCCCGTTTGAACCGGATATAATGCCAGAAGAATTTTAATCAAAGTCGATTTTCCTCCACCGGACTCGCCGTAAATCACGGTGATCTTTCCTTTCGGAATTGTTAAATTTATCAAGTTCAACGCATTGCTTTCCGACGTTTGATATTTAAAATATAAATCTTTAACTATAATATCATCATTTTGTAATTTTATTGATTTGTCATCATTTTCTTCGGCCTCCTGATTCAAAAGTTCGGATATACGGTTATAGTTTACAATTTGCGCTCTTGTGCCGCTTAAAAACCCTTGCAGATTTCCGAGCATATAATTCACGCCGTCCTGTAAAAACAAAAATGCCATGACAGAACCCAAATCAATCATATTGTTCAAATACATGACAATTCCCAAACCGAAAACCGATAAAATATTTACCGCTTCAAATATATCGCCAACGGCGTTTAATACAACATTAATTTTGTTTATCTCCATATTTTTCTTTGCGGCTTCGTCGTTGCTTTTGTAATACCGTTCCCTGATTAAACGGCCTATAGAAGCCATTTTGATAAAACTTATGGATTTTATGATATCAAAAAGCATTTGATTCTGAACGCTTTTTATTTTTTGCAAAATTTCGGTATTTTCCGTGATTCTCTTTGATAATTTAGTCATAATAAAAGTTTGTGACAGGCAAAGAAAAATAACGAGCAGAGATAATTGCCAATTGAATGTCAGCATAACGACGATAGAGCCCCCGCCGTAAAACAAACCGAGTAAAAGCCATGAAAGCGACCAATCGCCGGAAACTGCGTCCAAATTTTCGCGCAGCCGAAGAATCAAATCGCCTGTCTGGTAATTTTCGTAAAACGAATAACGGTATAACATGAGCTTTTTTATCGACATTTCGCGCATGTTCTTTTTAAATATCTCCATCGCCCTGTTTCCCAGATATGTGCTGACCGGATTGAGAAAAATCACCATAAACAAAATCCCCGCCGCCAACCAATAAACATAAGTCATATACCCCATATCCTGATATTCTACCGCGTTCACCAAATATTTTTGCATAAGACCGCTGAAAACCTGCATCAGCGGGAACATCATATTGGCTGTAAGCAAACTGATAAAAAATACAATTTTGGGGAAAGAAACCCAACTAAACGTGCGTAATACAGCCTTAAAATATTTAATCACAATATTTTACCCTCATGTATGCGATAGATTTCATCGCAATTTTCGATTGTTTTGTCGTTATGCGAAATGATAATGGAGGTGATTCCGTCCTGTCTGACTACTTCATCGATTTGCCGCACGATTTGTTTTTCGGTTTCGGGGTCTAACGATGAAGTCGGCTCGTCGAATATATATACAAACGAATTTCTGAGGAAAGCCCGCGCAAGTGAAATCCTCTGACGCTGACCGCCTGAAAGGTTGTCCCCGTCTTCGGATAAAACCGTATTCAATCCATCGGGGAGCATATCAATAAAATCTTTTAATCCCGCCCGCTCTATCGCCCTTTCAATATCTTTTTCGGAAGCGTTTAAATTATTGAACTGGATATTTTCGTATATTGTTCCGGGCATAATATAGGTTTGCTGGGAAACGTAAGATATATGGGAACGCATATCTTCTAAATCCAGATTGCGAATATCCTGCTCGAACAGCTCGATTTTACCTGTGTCTGTTTCATACAGACCGCTCAATAACTGCACTATTGTAGATTTCCCCGCGCCGCTTTCGCCGACAATGCCGATACACTGCCCTTTTTTTATTTGCAGGTTAAGGTTTTCAAGGACGGGTGCCTTATTCGAATCATAACCGAATTTAACGTCCGTAAACCGGACAGCCGTTTCGCCGTTCGCGCTTAACGGCTTTTCATTTGCTTTTTCTTCTTCCAGTTCCATGACGGTATCAAGCCGTTTCATGGAATGATAAGAGTTTTTTATTGAAATCATAGCGCTGAATAAACCTATAAACGGACTGCTTACCTTGCTGATTAATTGAGCGTAAGCGAATAATAACGAAACATGGATTTCACCTTTCGCCACCAAATATGCCCCGTAAATAAACGCAATCACCATAGGGACGTAAGTCACAGCCATAATCAGGGCAAGCGTTACCGCTTCGCTGATATAGTAGCGGTTGTTTTTACGCATAATTTCAACGAGGGTCTTCCGTATTTTTTTCAATTTTACAGGCTGCATATTATATGTTTTTATCGTTTCCGCTCCATGAATAACGTCATAGATATGTTCCGTATAATCGCTGTTCAATCCCTGCATTTTCTTAAAAAATTCGCTTGCCCTGCTTGACATGATATTGAGCAGTACAGCAAGTATGGGCAGAGGAAGAAAAACAAAAAGGCTCAGTTTCCAGTTGTACCAAAACAGATAAATAAATCCGCCGGTCGTCATGACCGGGCTGGAGATAAAAGTGGAATAGAAATTTTTTATGAAATTCAGCGCGTTCGGAA
Source organism: Oscillospiraceae bacterium (assembly GCA_009782405.1). Next base: position 8,908 of record WRJC01000045.1, on the reverse strand, counting down.
TATCTGAATTGCATTTTGTGCTTATGTCCCCGCTGTTTTCTTTGTCGATTTCTTTCATTTTCGTCCTCAGAATTTTATGGACGAATTTGTCTTTCAAGTCTTTTTCCATGTTAATAAATACATTGTTATGCAACTGACCGTAAACATATATATGCAATAGGCGTAAGATAGTCAGGACAATAAAAAGAACCAATACCTGTAAAAGCAAACTAATATCACGGTTCAATACCGCGTCAACGCTTTGCTGTATAAAATTCACCTGTATCAAAATTAATGCCACAGATAAAAATGTCAGCCCTAATATCAGCATAAGTTTCCATTTGTATTTTTTTATCAACGGCACAGACCATTTAAAAGAATATTTAATCCAATGTTTATCCATTTAGTATTTAACTCCCCATATGTTTTCTGTTTTTTTCCGTTGAGATTCGTACAATAAAAAATACAGCACAAATCCGAACGCCGAGCCGATCATACAATTGGCGCAGGGTTCGGATTTGCGCTTATTTTGGTGCGCCACCCGCACACATATCCGAACGGGGCGCAATATTACCCTCTACCCCCATTATATCACATAATTCAACGGTTTTACAGCCCTCTTTGTAGTTAAACGTGATAACGAGTTTATCATCATATAAGTAAATCGCGTTCACGAAACTGTCAATCAACCGTTGTCGTTGGTCTGCTTGTGTAATGTCAAGTTTTCGGAAACGGTGAATCCAAAAAATGACTTGCTCCCTTGTCAACAATGGTCGCTGCATTTCTTCCTGCAAAATTTTTATGTCAAGGTCACTTTTAGTCGCTTCCAAATCGTCAAGTCTTTGTTTTGTTGACTTATTGAAAATGCCTTGCTGAATAGCGTTCAGCATATTTTCAATGGCTTTTTCCGTTTCTGTAAGCTGTTCCTTGAAACGGGGTAAGTCCGTATTTTCCCGATGTTGAAGTTCCATTACTAAATCGGCAATATACTCCACAACCGAATCGCTCATGATTGTCCGCATAGTTTCGTTTATTACGATGTCCTCAATCCATACTTTTTTGACGGATTTCTTTTTACAGCCTTTATGATTTTTTGCGCTGACGCATTTGTAATATTGATGAAATTTCATCGTTTTGCTTGTACCGCTTTCGCCTACCATGAACGCTCCGCATAATCCGCAATGAAGTTTCGTAGATAGCAAATACAAATCTTCTTTTGCCTTGAATCTGGCAGGAGCTTTTTTATTTTTGGCAAGCCGTTCCTGTACGCGCCCGAACAAATCAAGCGGCACAATCGCCGGAATGCCGTTTGGGATAGCGGTCTTGCTGTATATGTACTCTCCGATGTAACGGCGATTTTTCAGAAGTCGTTTAACGCTGTCAATACCCATGTCTTTGCCTCTGTGTGGCTGTATGCCTTTTTCGTTCATCCAATGCACAAGTTCAACAATAGTCGCGCCCTTATCATATCGTTTGAACGATTCCAACACCACAGGAGAGGTGAGCGGGTCAATTTGAAAATATTGTTCGCTGTCAATAATATAACCCACAGGCAAACCGCCGCCGTTATATTTGCATTTCAACGCATTTTCTGTCAATCCACGAGTTACTTTTTCGGACAATTCAGCCGAATAAAATTCCGCGTAACCTTCGAGCAGGGATTCAAGTAAAATACCCGTTGAATCTTCTGAAATAGATTCCGTTGCGGAAATAACTTTGACGCCGTTTTTACGTAATATTGCTTTGTAATGTGCGCTGTCATATCTGTTTCTTGCAAAACGGTCTAACTTCCAGACTACAATGACATCAAACAGATTTTTCGCGCTGTCTTTTATCATTTTTTGAAACTCCGGGCGATTGGCAGTCTTTGCAGATAACGCCCGGTCAATATAACTGGTTAAAATTATTATGCCGTTCTTTTCAGCAAATTCTTTGCATTCACGGAGTTGCCCCTCGATGGAATTTTCGGTTTGTGAATCGCTGGAATATCGGGCATAAATTATTCCTTTCACTTATCCGTGCCCCCTTTCATCATCTGCAATAACATATCTTTCAGTTTTCCGCTCATGGGGGTGCTTGGGTCAAAACACATTTCTATAAACTGCCGCATATCCTCGTCATCTTCAAATTTCGGTTTGAAATCATACAATTTTCCTTGCGGCTTGTCTGTGCGTCCATAGATATAATCCAGCGAAACATCAAAGTAATCGGCGTACAATAAAAGTGTTTTATATGAAGCCTCCGATTGATTATTTTCGTAACGATTCACAGCGGATTGTGTTATTCCAACTTTTCCAGCAAAATCTTTTTGAGAAAGCCGTATGCTTTTTCTGAGGCTTGTTAATCTCTCTCCAACAATATTCATGCGTTCACCTCTAACATGATAACAATATTATAACCGAATTAATATCTTTTTAGATTCGCCGTATCATATATCAAATAAACTTATTTGACTATTTATTGGTGCGTGAAATGTACCGATTATTAAAAACGGACTCTTTGAAATCATGTGAAACTCCAGAGTAGTTCCAAGAAAAAAGTGCAAATCTTTGGTGAGAGCGAAGTCATTATAATATTTCTCTCGCACTTTTGCTATTGCCACGCTTTCGTCTCCGTCCGCACGTTCAAGGCAATGAAAATATAGCATACCGGTTTCCCAATCCTCAATCATTAACGTGGACTGCCTACCGCTGTCATCTTCAAACTTATATGAAAACTTGTACGGAACTTTCGGAACAACTTTATACTCCGCTTCTATTTCTTCCGGCGTTTGAAGCAAACTTAATTGTTGTGATAATCCGCGCAGTATCGACAGTTTATCAGCATCCCAATCACGGTCAGCAGGTTCAGCAACAAAGTCAAGAACTTTCGTCGGCTTAAATATAGCAAGAGAAGTATGGTCGCTCTTTGCCTTATCAACCAACTCTTGTAAATTCGTATAAACTTTTTTATTCTTGAACACAAGCCCGCGACGTTCTTCCCAATCAACCTTTTTCGGTTTATCGCCAACTGTAATAGTATTTAACGCCGGGCGATAAGATTCAGGGCGAAAATCTTTTGTATTACGCTCTACCTCAACTTCTACCCATGTATATTTTGGATATTGCTGGTCGAAATCAAGTTTTCTGAACGGTACGGGATACAAGCGTATCCACGAACCATCTTCAAGAACTCCCGCCGTGCAGACAAGCTCCGAATATTCTTTTGAAATTGTCGGATAAGTTTTCACAACAATATAAATCCTTTTCTTTTCGGACATTATAAATCTTCGCTCCTTACTTCATACACATTTTTAATATAATCCCTGACAACATGTCTGTGACACAAATCTGCGTCTTTTTCATAACACATTAAAGCAATACGGACGTTAGAACGTAACAGCAAATATACCCGCTCAAGATACAGGACAAGGTTCGGTAATGTCTTTTCGTATGCGTTGAACAGGTTCTCATAATCTTCCGATGTTTCAAGCGAATTTCGCTTGTCAGTTTCAATTCCGAGGTCGGGTATATTAACATACTTAATTCCGACTGTTGCCGTTATATGTTCGAGTTTATTCTTTGAAAATCCGAACTTTCGGCTTAAAGGATTTTTACGAACGTCACATAATAACTTGATACCGTTGTGAATTAAAATGTTTATAAACGCTTCTATCCTTTTACCCTCATAACCTATTGTAAATAAAGTTTGGATAGACTGATTATATTTCTGCCTTTCAACGATAAAAGATTCCGCTTCTTCTCCATAAAAAAGACGTGGTATCATTTCGCTATTGATAGTATAGTAAGGATATGCGCGGTACGCTTTACGAATAAGGTTATCCCCTCGTTCAAGGTCAATTCCAAAATCAAATAAACTTTCTTGCAGATATTCATCTGCTGTACTAACTCGCATATTTTTAACTGATAAATATCCGTCTTTGCAAAGAATATCCACATCTTCGGCAAGCTGGAATGAATATGCTCCGAATTTATAAGGCAGAAATTCATAAAAATCCGAGTTTTCTTTCATCGTATGCAGAAACACCAATTTTTGCAAATCGGTAGAGGATACACTATCGTCAATTTGTTGTATAAATGATAAAAGAAAGCGTTGCCGCTTATATGTTGGGTGATTGTTATTCATAATCATTTTTTCACCTTTGTAATATATAAAAACATACGTGATACTAATATTATAATTGATATTTATAGTTTTGTCAAGTCATATTTCGGTTATTTTAAAATTATTTTTGCGGTTGTTTAGCAAAAATGATTTTAACGTCAACGGTCGATATTTTTGTTTTTCGTCGCATCCCCGTTCCCCAAAAAAGCCGCCGAATGTCCCAGCAGTAGCAAGGACATTCAAACGGCTTTTTTATTGCCCGAAGGGAACGCGGCAGTCAGCCAAAACCAACGGCTTTGTGCGGACTGGCAAGCGAACGCAGGGCAATTTCTCCGGGGTTTCCAAAGGGGGCGCACTCCCCTTTGGCACACACTTTGCCGTAGGCAAAGTCTAGTGTGTTATGCCTGCCCTCCGACTGACGGGAAAACTCGCGCTGCCGCCATCGTTGGCGGCGCGGGTTTTAGCGGCAGGAAAACGGGGCGGAATTTTCGAGCGGATTGCGAGAAAATCACGGTGCGTTTTCGGTGAGGAGGGCGGGCATATCGTTCCCCCGTTTTTCGTCCCCGTCGCGCTCCCCACCGTACAATATCAGGACAAATTGACCCCGATGTTGTTATCTCTGCGTCTGCGAGTTTGGCTCATTGATAACGGTAATATGTAATTGACCTACATTTATTAATGTTTCCTGTTTGCATTTTGGACAGAACAACGGGAAATTCAAAAGCGTTGTATCTTGTCGAAGTTTTATACGGGTTTTATTTTTGCAAATAGGACATAATAACCATTCATTTTTGTTCAAGTTACACCATCCTTTTTATCTCTATTTTCTTGATAATATTGCGCTTGTGCGTTCCATAATTCATAATACTTTCCGCTTTCATTTTCAAGTAAAGTGTCATGATTGCCTCGTTGTATCAATTCGCCTTCATGGAACACAGCGATGTCGTCACAGAAGCGGCAGGAAGATAAACGGTGTGAAATATATATCGCCGTCTTGTCGCCGACTATTTCATTAAATTTAGAATATATTTCAAACTCCGCAATCGGGTCAAGCGCGGCGGTTGGCTCGTCCAAAACGATAAACGGCGCGTTTTTATACAACGCTCTGGCAAGTGCGATTTTCTGCGCTTCGCCGCCCGATATTTCCACGCCGTCTTCCTCAAAATCTTTATACAACGGCGTTTCCATACCTTTCGGCATTTCACTAAATCTCTCTTTAAGCCCTGCCATTTCTATATACTTCTCTGCCTGTGCGTTGGCATAATCAACAGCCGCCGCTACATTCTGACCGAGCGAGAACGAAAACAATTTGAAATTCTGAAATACCACGCTGAAAATCCCCATATATTCGTCATATTTATACTTCTTTATATCGAACCCGTTTAAAAGTATTTCGCCCTCTGTCGGGTCGTATAATCTGCACAGCAGTTTTATCATCGTAGTTTTGCCGCTGCCATTCATGCCGACAACCGCCATTCGCTGACCGATATTAAATTTTAGATTAAAGTTTTTGAGCGCGTAGTTTTCGCTTCCGGGATATTTGAACGATACGTTTTTAAACTCTATCTCATATTCGTTATCGTTGCGTTTTTCGACGCTCAATGTACCGTGATACATTTTCGATGGTATATCGAGAAATTCATATAATATTTCGAGATATGCGTTGTTTGTACGAAGTTCGTTAAATGAATTGAGAAATTGTTTTAATCCCTCGCCAAACCGCATGATTCCATTGATATATTTAAACAAATCACCAAGTCCAATCAATTTATATAACGCTTTTACGCCAACAAAAATATATACCAGCCATTCGAGAGCCGATGTCAAAGCAACAGTAATATTGCCGTGTTGTCTTTGACAGCGTTCCATTTTTATTAACGTAGGTTCGGTATTTTTTATCAATCTTTTAAAACTGTCCATAATCATTTGTTTTTGGTTATACAGTCGAATGTCTTTCCCCGCATGATAACTTGCCATATAGTTAGATAATATATAGTTGAATATTCTGTTGAACGGGATCGCTTCATCCCATGCTTTATGAGATTTTTTAGTATTCAAGGCATTAGAATGAATCGACAATAAAATTATAGCAAGAAGCAACGCACATAATACGACGGCGCTTATCGGAGATGTGAAAATAAATGTAAATCCACCCTGAAAGTCTGATTGTACTGTCGTAAAAGCTCTGTAAGTGATAGCAACGGACAAAACGATTGTGAATAAACCGCTGATTACGTCCCGGATTTGGTACACTAATTTCCAGATACCTCCGCCGCCCATATTGCGGATTTCGGCGATACGCTGTCTTTTTAAATGAGTTTCAGGGTTTTCTATATTGCCATAATCCATATTCAATATTTTATCGTTTAAATACATACTGAATTGTTGTTCAAAATATTTATCTTTGACATTTAGTGTACGCCAGACAACTTCGGTTATAATGTGCGCCGCAGAGCTTAAAATAACTGTTATAATCAATATCATAAATATTTTTTTTGCCTCGTCGCCGCGTGATAGCGCATTGATGATTTCCGCAGTACCGTAAATGAGAATAAACGGCAGTATTGCGTCCATTAAGGAGCGAATAATATTAAGCGGTATAAGCGACTTGTCGATGGAAAATATAATTTTATACCCGCGCATAAGCAGCGCCATATCTCGTTTAAGATTCTTCATGATTTATTTCCTCCTTGTAGTAATAGCTCTGGATATTAAAAATTTCCGCATATTTTCCATTTAATTTCATTAATTCGTCGTGAGAGCCGGATTCTATTATCTGCCCATCTTCTAAAAAGAAAATACGGTCGCAGAAACGGGTACTTGATAACCGATGTGAAATGAAAACAGATGTCTTGTTTTGAGCAAATCGGTTATATTGCAGGTACATTTCGTTTTCTGCGATAGGGTCAAGCGCGGCTGTCGGCTCGTCGAGTATAAGTAAAAGTCCGTCTTTATATAATGCGCGGGCTAACGCCAATTTTTGCTTCTCGCCGCCCGATAATTCGATAGCGTTTTCAATGACGCTTTTTAATAAAATTGTGTTATGACCGTCAGGAAGTTTATCGACTTTATTTTGCAGTCCGGCAAATTGTATTGTTTTCGATAACATATCATTGTTTATATCGCTTTCTTCACAAAATGAAATATTCTGTGCAATAGATACAGGAAAAAGATATATGTCCTGAAATACCGCAGAAATCAACGTATAATATTTATCGTGGTTATATTCATTAATGTCATAATTATTAATTAAAACAGAGCCGTCAGAAGCTCGGTATAATCCGGTTAATAGTTTTACAAGCGTCGTTTTCCCCGCACCGTTACGTCCGACAATGGCTACCCGTTCGCCTTTTTTGATAGTAAAAGAGATATTTTTCAATGCTTGATATTGAGATTTGGGGTATGTAAAACTGACATTTCTAAATTCGATGTCCGGGGCTGATTCAGGAATATCAGCGCCTTCGTTTCTATTGAAATAATCCGCCATTTCTAAAAATTCGCGAAGATGGCAAATAGACAAACTGGTTTTGTTCAAATCGCGGACGCTGAACATAATCCCGGTTAATACATTGGTGAATGTGCCGATAGCTGAAAAGTAGAATATTGCGTCAGCTATGGTAATGGAAGCGTTCAGGACATTTATAATCAAATATGCAAACGATATTCCGTTGCATATTAATAAATAAATAATAGCATAACTAATGTCAAAGAAAATAAAAGCGTGTTTTTCAGCCGTTTTTTCCCATTTAATATATTTACGCAATTCTATTGAAAAAACGTTGCGAAGCCATGTTTTTAAACTGTACAACCGAATATCTTTAGCCCTCTCGAAATCCCCGGAAATGTTGTTGATATAACCAAGTTTGCGGTAAAATAAAGCCCACTTATCACCGTTTTTATAATCCCAATAGTTTCCGGCGCGGTGGATGCCATGTTGAACAAGCGTAAGCACCGTTATAACGAGCAGAAGTAGAGGGTTTACAGTTGTCAGTATCGCTGATAGAGCGACCATACTAATAACCCCGGTAACCGTTTCATTTATAATGTTCATAATGCTTTGCGTAGCCGAATTGTCGCTGTTTATTGTTTGTGACGCTTTTTGCATTTTAGTCATTCCGTCGGGGTTTTCGATATTTTCATAATCGGTGTCCATAGTCTTATAATTAATTAAATTCATATAATTAAATCGGATTTTAAACTGCCGCCATTGTATTTTTGCGGATATAATGTTATTTATTATATTTATTAATAAAATTCCTGCGACGAAAGCGGAAATCTGAACGATAAAGACTACGGCGTTTGAATCATTATCAATCAATGCGATTATGAGCCTTACAATATATAATCCGGCTAAAAGCGATAATACTTTTAACGGAATCTGCGTAACGCTTAAAAAAACGAGAAGTTTATCCCATTTCCACATATTTGATAACGTAAATCTAATATTTTGCCATGTTGTATATGATGGCTTTTCTTTTTTCTTTTTCTTCGTTGTTTCCAAAATATATCAACCTCCCTGTATTTATTCTGTCCTGTATTATAACATGAAAAAATAAAAAAAGTACACTCCGTGCATGAAATGCTTGTTTCCGTACACGAAATGCACCCATTATATTATTTTTTATTGAATCGGCAGTAATATTTCTGTCGTGAACGCTCCGTCTTCGCTGTTGCGGTCTATGTACCCACCGTACTTCTCAACGGTCTTGTCTATACGCATAAGCCCGAACCCGTGATTGTCGCCTTTCCGCGAGTGAAATATATTGCCGCTCTTTGATAATTTTTTTCCCGGCGCGGTATTCGTGAACACCATATATAACTGTGT
>WRJC01000044.1 GCA_009782405.1 Oscillospiraceae bacterium | reverse complement strand
TCTTCGCCCTGTACATGGCCAGCACCGGGGACAGCTTCTCGTGGGCGAACTCCTCCGTCAGCTCCACGCTCTCGACTTCCCCTATGAGCATTTTCGTGTTCTCAGGCACCTTGACGCCTGCAAGCTCCGCTATCCTGGTTGCGGGCTGGCCCACTATCTTTGCGTTGAGCGAACCGTTGACGATGATGGTTCTGCCCACTTTCCCCGTTTCCTCGCCTTTCAGGAAATAGCAGCCCCGCGCCGCGAACTCCTTCTTGACTTTCTCGTAAATGCCGCCCACCACTATCACCGCCTGCTCCGAGGCGCATATGACCCCGTTGTCGAACACCTTTGAATGGATGACTGAATTCACTGCTGAAAGAATGTCTGCGCTGTCATCGAAGATGGCCGCCACGTTGCCGGCGCCGACGCCGATGGCAGGTTTGCCGCTGGAGTACGCGGACTTGACCATGCCCGGGCCCCCGGTCGCCAGTATGCAGTCGGCTTCACGCATGGACAGGTTAGTCAGCTCAAGGGTGGGCGCATCCACCCACGCTATGATGTTCTCCGGCGCCCCCGCCTCGACTGCGGCCTCAAGGACGATCCTCGCCGCCTCGATGGTGCAGTCCTTGGCTCTGGGGTGCGGGTTGATGATGATCCCGTTTCTGGTCTTCAAGGAAATCAGCGTCTTGAAGATGGCCGTCGACGTGGGGTTCGTGGTGGGGATGACCGCGGCGATGAAACCGACGGGCTCGGCGATCCTGCGTATGCCGAACTGCGCGTCCTCTTCGATGACCCCGCAGGTTTTGGCGTTTTTGTATTGGTTGTAGATATACTCGGAAGCGTAGTGGTTTTTTATCACTTTGTCTTCAACGATGCCCATGCCCGTTTCTTCCGCCGCCATTCTCGCAAGCGGGATTCTCTGCTTGTTCGCCGCCATGGCGGCTGCCCTGAAAATCGCGTCCACTTTTTCCTGCGAAAAATTTGCGTAGATTTTTTGCGCTTCCCGGATCTCCTCCATTTTTTCGGCTAACTGGTCGATATTTTCGACCGCGCCCCGATTTTGCGTGCCCATAGATGCCATGCCCCCTGTTTCCAAAATATATTGCCTTCATTATACTGCGCCCATGCGCTTTTTTCAAGGCGAAAATTGTAAATTTTCGTCTTTGCGGTTGGTATTATTTTGCATTTTTCCATATTGCCCGAAAGCGGCGGCATCGATCGCCAAAAGGCGTTTTCCGCGTTTGCCGGCTATTCGCCTTCGTCGGTATCGTACCCATATGACACTTCAAACAGGTAGCTTTCCATGCGCTGCCCATCCAATTCGAAGAGGCAGTCGCCGGCGATGTGCCAAAGCCGCATAGATCCTGAATACATATACGGCAATTCCGCGAAGTACGAGCAGGCGAGCCTGTCCGGGAGCCCGCCGGCAAAGCTCCGGTTCCCTTCGGTCCACTCCAGTTCCAAATCGAATACGAAGCTGCCGGCCATATAGCCGCTTTCGTCGTCTTCGGCGAGGACTATCCTGTAGCTGCCTTTGTAGCCGGCTGCCGTTTTTTTATTCCGCGTTCCGATTTCAAAGTTGACGAAGCCTTCGTCCGCGAAAACCAGATATCCGACGTATTCGTCCGTTTCCGAGGGGGTTTCCAAAAGCGGCGCGGACCATACCATCCATTCCCCGCCGCTCGTCACGGTATATAACGTCATGGGAACCATGATATCGTGCTTTTTGCCGTTTTTGCCGATGGCGTAAATTGTATTTTCGCCGTCTTTGCCGCTTTCGTACGAAAGCGAGGCGATGCCTTCGAGCCAATGCAGCGGGTTGGAATGATGCCCCATGGATGAATTGTCCATGGCGAGGCTCGCTGGAGAATGCTCAACGCTTCCGTCCTCCATCAAGAAAATGACCGTAGGCTCCACATATTTTCCGTAATATCCTCCCGCGGGCGTTTTGCCTACGCACGCGTCCGCGACTTTGTCCATGTACGTGGAAACGGGGAAAGGCCCTTTTTCCATCACCGCTTCGCTTCCGGAATCGAACAGAAACCAATACCAATCGAAATATTCGGCCATATCGTACATAGCGTCCCATTTTTCGAGGTCGTACTCGATTTCGGCCTTGCCGTCCTCTATCGTTATCGTCACGAGGCCTTCTTCGTCCCGGACCACCTTCGAGCCTGCATTTGGCTTTGGGGCATCCGTGGCATCCGTGGCATCCACGGTCGGGGCATTTTGTTCGCTTGTGCCGGTTTCGCCGGGTTTCGCGCCGCCTTTTGTGTTTTCGGTATTTTCTATCAGAGCTATATGGCATGCCGAGAGGCACAAAACGCAAGAAACCATGATAATCGCCGCCAATTTTCTTTTCGTCCTCAAAATCGATCCCCTCCATTTTACATATCCAAAATTTTTTTTGTCGATGCCTGACAAACCTATTTTACTACCATCAGCCTTTTTCGTCAATGCGTTTTGCGAAATGTTTTCAAAAATATAAAAAATTAAGTTTTGCGCAAAACCGATTTTGCGCTTGACAATCGCCGCAAAAAATGGTATATTGTCAAAAGAGCATCGAATGTGGTTCGAAACACATTCGTTTCATCAAAACGAAATGAGGTATATGTCATGTTTTTTGAAGAACAGAAGTTCCGTAAATTCAAAAAGGCGGCTACGTTCGCTTTGGCCGCGTTCGCGCTGCTTGTCCCGCTGGGCGGATGCACCGAAGGCTTCGGCTCCGAAGACGACTCCGCGCAGGACCCCGCCCAAGCCGATTCCGCAGGCAATTCCGGAGGCGGGACCGAACCCGAAAAAAAGCCCGCGCAGGCCGAATTCGCGTCCTATGTCCAAAAAAGCCAGGCGGGCGACTATGTGTATATGTGGTGGCCAAACGGCTGGCAAACGCAAACAAAGGACAAAGGCGACCTTTATTTCAGGTCCGGCGCATACGCCATGGTTTGGAATGTTGGAAGCGGCTCGATAAACCGCCTCGGAGTGGCCGCCGACGGCAAAACGCAGGCGCAGGCGGCTTTGGAGGAGAACAGCGTCACGGAGGCCATGCCGGAAAGCTCCAGCTCCATCTTTTTGTCGGTGGGGGGGGAATGGCACAGCCCCTTGTCGTTTGGCACGATAAAGACCGACATGACCAAAACCCCCACGCTGAGCTACGACATGGGCCAGGACACCCAAAATCCCAGCAGGATCGAGGACAGCGGGATGTACATGCAGCGCTCCGACATACCCTACATCGCATTCGAGGGCGGATATGTGGGCAGGCTGAAAGTGGCCGCCGCGCCGAGGCACATAACGATAGAGTACAGCATGCGCAACATCGAAACGGCATTCGAGGACGCGACCCTCGAATTCACGCTCAACCTGAACGAAAAATATTCCGGCGCCGAGTGGAGCGACGACAAATATGCGCTGACCCTTTCCGCCGCCGACGGAAGCGGATTCACTTTCGTTTCTCCGATCGAAGAAAACCGCCCCGCGATAAGCCTTTCCGGCAGCTCGGTCACATTTACGAAAACCGGGGTGTCCGGCTCCCCGGATGCCGACGGCAGCATGGGTTTTTCGATTATCCCATCCAAAAATGCGTCGGTCGCCGACGGGCTCGATTTTTTGAGCGTGCAGGGCGATGTTTCCATCGAGTACGCCAGGCTGTCGCCCGGGGGCGCGGCTGGCAGCTATTCGCCTTCGCGCTATGATCCGCTGCGCGGGATGCATGTCATATCGCTGGAGGCGCTCAGCGCGGACCGGAACGCCGGCGAGCACAATGTCTACAACCGCGTGCATTTCACGCTCGATAACCCCACAGACAGGGATCTGTACGTCCCCTTGGCATTCGACGACGATATCGGGGCCGCCGGGCTGTACATCATCGGGGGCGCGCCCATGCTGCGCGACGCCGAGACGGGAGAACCCATTGGCATACCCGTGCAGATATCCAAGAACTGGCACGACACGCTCCTCGGGCATAGCTGGTACCATCTGTACACCGGGCTGACCGTGCCCGCCAACAGCAAGATAAAGCTCGAGTTCTGCATGGCGAATTCCAAATGGGGGCAGGCCTACGCCGCGAGCCACAGCCAGCTGTGCCTGATCGGATATGCGAACAACCAGCTGTGGTGCGAGTCGGCGTTGGGCTGCAACGGGGAGAGCATAACATACGACGCCGACAAAAACCTGGGGCGCAGCAATATCGACGACGTTCGCCCGTTTCTCGTGCTCACGGGGACCGAGGCCAAATGGAACTGGAGCGGAAACGTGGGCGGCGGGGATTTTTTGCGGTATTTCGACTCGTCCGGAAAAGAACAGCGGCTTGTGCGCATGAGGACCAACTATGCGCAGCAGGCCCCTTCTTTGACCGACGTATCCTATAACGGCATAACCGCGGACGGCAACATACAGATGACGGTGCGCGCGCGGCTTGGCGGCACCGACGACGTGCTTCGCGCCTACTACCAGTTCGAGTACGAATTCAAGAAGGACACCTCATATAAGAGGCTCGCCCTGTTCCAGATGCAATCCGACGGGTACAGCCTACCGGGCTTCGAGCGGTACGCCATAGGCAACGACGAGGGCATACTGGAAGATTCCGAAATGCCTTCAAAAAGGCCTTCATCTTTCAAGTATGCAAATGCAAAGGACCAAGCCATAGAGACGTCGGGGACAAATCCGTGGTTTTACATTTACGGCAACCCGGGCTGGCAGCAATACGGATCCGACGACGCGGGCGTGATGTTCACGGTAAGGGAATACAGCGCACATATCAACGGGCAGACCTGTGCGCAGCCCTATTACGGGAAAATAGGGATGCCAAACGGGCACGTCGCCATGGGCTTTGAATTGGCAATCCCCGAAACCGACGTGGTAGAGGCGGGCTCCAAGATTTCATTCACGGTGGAATACGCGATACTCGGAAACGACAAGGAGAGCTACTACGGCGAAAGCGCTTATCTGCTCGATTTGCCCGCCGAGACCTGGAAATCCGCAGAAATGGCGCTCATTCAGGCGCAAGGGAACATTTTGGCCGCCGAAGCGCTCACAGGAGAGCTTGTGAGCACATATCCAGTGGAGGTAAAGTGCGCAGAGGGCGATGTGGCAGCACAGCTGAAACTCTCGGGCGGGCTGGGCTATACTCCGCTTGTGTTCACGCACTTGGGCCGTTTCGACGGCTGGCGGCTGGAATCTTCGCCCGACGGATCCAATTGGGAAAAGCTCGACCTTTCGGCAAACGGGAGCGATTACTGGCAATGCTACTTTGACGCGGCCGCCGATGCGTACCAGCTGATATACTGCGTGCCGAACCGGCGGGAGACCCATTACAGGCTCATCAGGGACAAGTAATCTATGCCGAAAGGATCGAAAAACATGAAAATATTCAAACGCCTGCCATATATAGCCCTGTTTTGCCTGCTGCTTGCCGCGCCGGGCTGTTCCAAAACATACAGCTCCGATTATTTGAAGGAGTACGGCGCATTCTTCGATTATTCGCTCGGCGAGGGCAACTGGGAGCTCGCCGCAACGGGCAAGGGCGAAAACGCCTATGCCGACTTCGCATATTACTACACCTGGTGGGAGATCAGCTATACGGACATCGACGGCGAAGAGCGGATTTTGTATTTTGACAATTACAGCGACCACGCCATAGCGTCGGATGTGCTGCGGGCGGCGCGGCACGCCGCGGGCCAAAAGATCGCGAAAGCGCGTTTTGGCTACGGCGAATTCTTCGTGCCGGAAGAAGCCTTGGGCTTCCCGGGAAAGATGGGGCCGGAGGCATACAATCCGGATTCCGCCGAACCGGGGCTGATCCTCGAGGTGGGCCATACAAAAGATTCCAACTATGATTACAGCCAAATCACATCGACCGAAAACGGGCTCAGGCTCTATGATTTCGACGTTGTTTCGTTCATTCGGGATTACAGGCACGTGATCGCCATAAAAGGCCGGTTTGAAGACGAACAGCTGTACCGCGAGGCGGTTGCTGAAATATATGGGAACATAACGGATCTTCTCGGTTATGAGGCGCATATTTTGGTCGATGTTTCTTTGTATGAGCCCGGCTCCGGCGAGGCTTTGGAACGCTTCAATCAAATCTGGAAAGACGGCGAGCGGCAATATCCGGATTGAAGCGCGGTCAATCGACAAATTCGCGCCCCATGCATCAAATTGACGCACGGGGCGCGTTCTTTTTTTGCAAATCGATTACACGCTGTAATAGTCCGAAAGCTTGGTCAGCCGCGCATATTTCAGCTTCGCGTCCGCCTCTGCGGTTTCAAACAGCTGCGCCGCCCTCTCGGGGAACTTGCGCGTAAGCGAGCTGTACCTGTTCTCGGTTTTTATGAATTCCGCATAGGATCCGGTCGGCTCCTTTGAATCCAGCGAGAACGGATTTTGACCGGCCGGCAAGAGCGCGGGGTTGAAGCGGAACAGGTGCCAGTACCCTGCGGCCACCGCGAGCTTCTCCTCGGCCATCGAGTTGCCCATGCCGAGCTTTATCCCGTGGTTTATGCAGGTCGAGTACCCGATCACTATCGAGGGGCCTTTGTAGTTTTCGGCCTCGGATATCGCTTTTATGCACTGGTTGTAGTCCGCCCCCATCGCGATCTGCGCCACATACACGTTGCCGTAGCTCATCGCGATGCTCGCCAGGTCTTTTTTCTTCTGGCTTTTTCCGGCGGCGGCGAACTGCGCCACCGCGCCGGTCGGGGTGGATTTCGAGGATTGGCCGCCCGTGTTCGAATACACTTCCGTGTCGAACACGAATATGTTTATGTCGAGCCCGGAGGCGATCGCGTGGTCGAGCCCGCCGAAGCCTATGTCATAGGCCCAGCCGTCGCCGCCAAACGACCAGAACGATTTCTTGACGAACACGTCCTTCATGGAAAGCAGCTGCCTCGCCCCCTCGCAGGCGTCGCAGGGGCATTTGTTTCCCGCCGAAACGAAGCTCTCTTCCCATTGGGTTCCCTTCACGTCGTCGTAATCGGCAATGCCGTATTCGAGAGCCGCCACGAGCCTGGCCGAGGCCGCCTTTGATTTTTCGCCGTCGTCCATCGCCTCGAGCCATCCGTTTATCGCCGCTTTCAGTTCGTCCCCGCAGTAATCGACCGCCGCAAGCGCCTTTGCCGCCTCGGCCGCCTTTTCGCGCCTTTGGCCGACTGCGAGGGCCATGCCAAGTCCGTACTCGGCGTTGTCCTCAAACAGCGAATTCGCCCAGGTGGGCCCTTTGCCATCTTTGTTTACGGTATACGGGGTGGCGGGCGCCGAGCCGCCCCAGATCGACGAGCAGCCGGTGGCGTTGGCTATGTACATCCTGTCGCCGAACAGCTGGGTTATGAGCTTTGCATACGGCGTTTCGCCGCAGCCCGCGCAGGCGCCCGAGAACTCGAACAGCGGCTGCTTGAACTGGCTGCCCTTGACCGATTCGGGCTTAAATTTTGCGAGCACCGTCTCGTCGTCGGTGTATTTGTAGGCCAAGGCTATGTTGTCCTTTTTGTCCATCTGCGAGTCTATCGGCTTCATCACAAGCGCTTTTTCGCCTTTTTTGCCCGGGCACACGTTCGCGCACGAGCCGCAGCCCGCGCAGTCCAAAGTCGAGACCGCCATCGAAAACTTGTATCCCGGGACCCCGGTCATCGCGATTGCGTCCAATGCGGCGGGCACTTCGTCCGCTTCGGGTATCGCGAGCGGGCGTATGACCGCGTGCGGGCACACATAGGAGCAGAAGTTGCACTGTATGCAGTTCTCCGGCACCCAGCACGGTACGTCCACCGCTATGCCGCGCTTTTCGTAAGCCGCCGAGCCCTGCGGGAAAGCGCCGTCCGGCTCGAAGGCTGAAACGGGCAGATCTTCGCCCTTCTGCGCATTTACGGGGTTCAATATATTTTTGACGAAATCGACCATTTCCGGACGGCCGGAGATTTCTTTTTGGGCTGTGTCGTCTGCCGCATTTGCCCAATTGGCGGGAACCTGTATCTCCTTTATGTTCACAAGCCCTTCGTCGATGCAGCGGTAGTTCATGTTCACCACTTCTTCGCCCTTGCTGCCGTAGGATTTCACGACTGCGTCCTTGAGGTATTTGACCGCGTCGTCGATGGGGATTATGCCCGCCAGCTTGAAGAACACCGTCTGGAGCACCATGTTGACGCCGAGCCCGCGCTTGTTTATGCTTCTGGCTATGCCTATGCCGTCGATGGTGTAGAATTTCGCCTTTTTGTTCGCCAAGTCGCGCTTCATCTTGGCGGAGAGCCTCTTGCCGCATTCGTCCGCGTCCCAGGCGCAGTTCAAAACGAATGTGCCGCCGTCCTTTAAGTCTTTTGTCATGTCGAATTTGTCAACGTAGGACGGGTTGTGGCAGGCCACGTAATCCGCTTTTGAGATATAGTAAGTCGAGCGTATGGGGCTGTCGCCGAATCGCAGGTGCGAGATCGTCAGACCGCCGCTTTTTTTGGAGTCGTAGGCGAAATATGCCTGCGCGTATTTTTCGGTGTAGTCGCCGATGATCTTGCAGGCGTCCTTGTTCGCGCCCACCGTGCCGTCGCCGCCAAGCCCCCAAAACTTGCACGAAACCGTGCCCGCCGGGGTCGTGTCGGGATTTTCGCCGATTGGCAGCGATAGATTGGTCACGTCGTCTTCTATGCCGATTGTGAATCCCCCCTGCGGGAATTCTTTTTTGAGGTTTTCGTAAACCGATATGATATTTGACGGGGGCGTGTCCTTTGAGCCTAAACCGTAGCGCCCGCCCGCGACCGGGATGTTTTCGAATTTCGAGCCGGTCAGCGCGGTCACCACGTCGAGATAAAGCGGTTCGCCGAGCGCGCCGGGTTCCTTCGTCCTGTCGAGCACCGCTATTTTTTTGACTGTGTTTGGCATCGCCTCAAGGAGCAGTTCCCTGTTAAACGGCCTGTACAGCCGGACTTTCACGAGCCCCGTTTTTTCCCCTTTCGCGTTCAGGTAGTCGATGGTCTCCTCGATCGTGTCGCAGACTGAGCCCATGGCGACAATTATTCTTTCCGCGTCGGGCGCGCCGTAATAGTTGAACGGCTTGTAGTCCGTGCCCGCCCTTTTGTTCACTTCGTCCATGTAGCCCACCACTATATCGGTGATTTTGTCGTAGTAAGGGTTGCAGGCTTCCCTCGCCTGGAAGAATATGTCGGGATTTTGGGCGGTTCCGCGCAAAACGGGGTGGTCGGGGTTCAGGGCCCTGTCCCTGAAGGCCTGGACCGCGTCCATATCGACCATTTCGGCGAGCTCGTCATAGTCCCAGGCCTCGATTTTCTGCACTTCGCTGCTCGTTCTCCAGCCGTCGAAAAACTGCAGAAACGGCACCCTGCCCCGAATTGCCGCCAGATGCGAAACCGCTCCGAGATCCATCACTTCCTGGGGGTTGGTGGCGCACATCATGGCAAAGCCGGTCTGCCGGCAGGCCATCACGTCGGAATGGTCGCCGAAGATGGACAGCGCGTGGGTGGCCAGCGCCCTCGCCGAGACGTGGATGACCCCGGGCAGCAGCTCGCCCGCTATTTTGTACATATTGGGAATCATGAGAAGCAGCCCTTGCGAGGCGGTAAATGTGGTGGTGAGCGCCCCCGCCGCGAGCGAGCCGTGGACAGCTCCCGCGGCGCCCGCCTCGGATTGCATCTCGACCACGTTGACCGTCTGCCCGAAGATGTTCTTGCGCCCTTCGGCCGCCCATTCGTCCGCCCACTCCGCCATGGTGGACGAGGGGGTTATCGGGTAAATCCCCGCCACTTCAGTGAACGCATAGGCCACGTGCGAAGCGGCGTTGTTGCCGTCCATGGTTTTCTTTTTTCTTGCCATCAAAAAAATCCTCCTGTGATTATATATATTTTTTAATACGGATATTGTAACATATTTTAAGGCTGTATGTAAACATACAAAATGTTAATATTTTGGTTTTTTGTTAGGGAGTATCGGCTTCTTTTGCTACTTTATTTAACCCGGTGACGTAATCCTGTAAAACGTCTTTAAAATATTTTGGGCAATTTTTATCCCATATTTCGCCCTTGCCGTCTTTGACTAAGAGCAAGGGATTCATTATGTCGAAAGCGCCATTCCCAGAGTTATCGTGAATTTGAATATTATCGCATAACGGCAAAACCAATTTAAGGTTTTCAAACGAGTTTGTGTATCTTCTTATCAAATCTTCTTCGGGAACACCGTGTCCGCCGCTACGTCTGCGCGCTGCGACGCGCTCTATCGACAGTTCCATGCTTTCTAAGCCAACATAATATAGATTGATTTTGAATCCTTTATCTTTCGCTTTTTTAATGACGGAAATAATCGTATTGCCGGCTAAAGTTGTTTCCTGATTGAATGATGCGCCGCCATCTATGCAGTCTTTGCGCATTTTAACAGCAATACGAGCCGCTGCCGTCTGTGTGTTCTTATTTTCCCAATCATTGTTGAATTGGTCTTTCACAATTTCGTCGGCATTTATTCTAATTCCAAAGTCGAGGTTCAACAGTTTATAGAACGTAGACTTGCCAGCCCCGTTGACACCTGCAAAGATGGTGTACACCTTTTCGAGGCTCATACGCGGAAACCGTTTTCTTCCAACTTTTTTACAAGCCCTTTTATTCCTTCTTCTCTTTCATCAGCTATGGCTTTCCACGCTCTCGCAGACCTGTTCTTGGAAAATATGTGCGAAACCAATTCTTTCTTTTCAGATGGAAGCACGGAAAGATAGTCCAACAATTTATCCTCGGTTAAATTGTCAATGGCATAGATTTCTTCCGCTGTCAGATATGCCCCGCTCATTAAGTCATTCCCGCCTTTCTTCTGTAAAAAATCCTCATGATTTATTGCATATATATTTTTTAATACGGATATTGTAACATATTTTAAGGCTGTATGTAAACATACAAAATGTTAATATTTTGGTTTTTTAGAGGTGAAACATGGGAAGCCAGCCCTCATGCTCGGCGAACATATCGTCGACCATGCATTTGATCTCCGCAAGGCTCAGCACCGCCGAGGACAGCGGGTCGAAATAGCAGGCCTGATAGATCAAGTCGCGGTTTCCCGTCAGCGCCCCCTCGACCGCCATTTCCTCGCAGCGCGACGAAGTTCCGCAGAGCGCCGCCAGCTGCAGGGGGAGGCTGCCCACCCTCATCGGTTTCAGCCCGCCCTTCGAGGCCAAAACGGGCACCTCGACGCAGGCCCCATAGGGAAGGTTGTCTATCAAGCCGTAATTGCGCACGTTGCCGTTGAACTCGAACAAAGCCTGGTCACCGAAGACCGCGTTGAATATGTACGAGGCAAATTCCTCGCTGCGGTTTAAATTGATGGGGTTGTTTATGAATTCATTGAACTCCTTTTGCCGCCGCTCGCTTTTTTGCGCCTTTGTGCCCGCTCTGCGCTGGTGGCCCGGATTCCAGTTCGTGCCGTGGGCGCAGTATTTTTCCATCAGGTCCCCGCGCTTCCTGTACCAGGCCACATATTCCGAATTGTGCCCGCTCGATTCCGTGACGTAATATCCCAAGTGCAGAAACATATCGTTTCGGACCTGCTCGGCATCGAGTATCTCCGGCTTTTCCATGGCCTTTCTTAGCAGCGGGTATGCGTCTTCGCCGTTCCATTCGTATTTCAGGTAAAAAGCCTGGTGGTTTATTCCCGCGCACAAATACGATATCTCGTCTTTTGGCGCGCCTATCCATCCCGCCAGCATCCCCGCCGTGCCCTGCACGCTGTGGCACAGACCGGTTGTTTTTATCTCCGACACCTGCTGCACCGCGCGGCAGATCATTGCCATGGGGTTCGTGTAGTTCAAAAACACCGCCCTCGGGCAGTATCTTTCCATGTCCCGCACAATGTCGGCTATGTGGGGCCAAGTCCTCAGAAACCTGAAAATCGCCGACGGGCCCCGCGTGTCGCCGATGTTTATGCTTATGTTGTATTTCAGGGGCACGTTCACATCCGAGGCCGTGGTCACATCGTCGCTGCACTCGATGGTGCAGAGCACCCCGTCCGCGCCCCTTAAAGCCTGCGCCCTGTCGGTGGTGGCCGATATCAGAGCGGGATATTTGCCCTCCGCGACGATTTTTTCCACCGCCCTCTTTGACAGCTCGAGATTGCCCGCGTCTATGTCCATGAGAGCGATCTCGCAATCCGCGAACGCCGGAAATGTCAGTATGTCCCTTGCCAGGTTGCGCGTGAACACCACGCTCCCCGAGCCTATGAACGTTATTTTTTTGCGCCCATGTTCTCCCATCTCTTTTTTCCTCCATAAATAGTTTAAAAAAGGCTCATATAGCCGCTTCCATATGGATTATACACGATTATAAAGAAAAAATCAAGCAATTTTCGAAGAAAACCCGAAAAGAGTTGACAAACAATGATTTTGGTAGTACAATAAAACAAATGTATATTTGAACAGATTGGGGAAATTCAATATGCCGCAAAGACTACAGTATCACTTTGAGCCCAAAAAGGGCTGGATAAACGACCCGAACGGACTTGTGTTCTACAAGGGGAAATACCATGCGTTTTTTCAGCATTACCCGTATGCGCCAAAATGGGGCCAAATGCACTGGGGGCACGCCGCGAGCGGCGATCTGATCCATTGGGAGGAGCTGCCCATAGCGCTCTATCCCGACAAGCCATACGACAACGGCGAGAACGGGGGCTGCTGGTCTGGAAGCGCGGCGATCAAAGATGATTTGCTGTATTTGTTTTATACCTCCGTTTCTGACGAACTCGGACAGACTCAATCCGTCGCGGTGAGCGAAGACGGCCTGCATTTCGAAAAATACGAAAACAACCCCGTGATCAGGCAGGCCCCCAAAGATGGAAGCCGCGATTTCAGGGATCCCAAGGTGACGAAGATAGGCGATGCGTATTACATGGTGTGCGGCTCGGGCAAAGACAACATAGGGAAAATATTGCTCTTTTCGTCCGAAAACCTTTTTGAGTGGGAATATATAGGCGTGCTGTTTGAGGGCGGGCAATACGGGAGCGTTTTGGAATGCCCCGACTTTTTCCCGTTTGAAGGCAAATATATGCTGATGTTTTCGCAAATGGGCAGGCAAACCCATTCCACGATGTTCGTGTACGGCGATTTCGACGGAAAAACGCTTTCCCCCATATCTTTTCACGCCCCGGAAGCGGGTCCCCATTTTTACGCCCCGCAGACTTTTCCCGACGGCAGGGGGCGAAGGATAATGATAGGCTGGCTGAGCTCATGGGACAGGCAGGCCGATGCGGGCGCGGATTACATGGGCGCGTTCACGATTCCGCGCGAGCTGAAAATGGCCGATGGCAAACTATATTCGTTCCCGGTGGGCGAGGCGGGAAGCCTGCTGAAAAATGACGACGAATTGGTCAAAATCGAAAAAAACGGCGTGACGGTGATGGCATCGGGGCTTTCGTTCCCGCTGGAACACAAAGGGGAGGCGAAAAGAGTCGATATTTTAAGGGATTCCAAAACCATAGAGGTTTTCATCGATGCGGGCGAAGAATCGTTCACCTATTGGTTCGGCGCATAATTTTGGATAAGCATAAACGACAATACCCAAACGAGCGTTATCGCCGCTTTTTTGGGTTCTTTGGTTTTGAATTTGAAAAAACAAATTTTTTGCCATGCAAAATGCAATAAAATGAGTTTTTCGGGGGTATTGCTATTGAAAGGAGTTATGAATCATATGAATACAGAGTTATCATTTGGCGATGGCGGTCTATGCGCGGACGATGGGGACATGATTTCGGCGATTTTCAAAGACCACTCCGATATGGTATACCGGCTCGCGGTTTCGCAGGCAAAAAACAAAGCCGACGCGGAAGACGTATTTCAGGAAGTCTTTGTCAGGCTGATCAAATCCGGCAAAACTTTTGAAAGCGACGAGCACGTCAAGGCGTGGCTGATCCGGGTCACGGTGAACTGCTGCAAGAAGCAAAAAAACACGGCATGGCTTCGGCGCACCGTTCCCTTGGAGGAATGGTCGGAGAGCCTTGCAGCCGAAGAAAGTGACGATTTGAGCGATGTATGCCATGCGGTGGCCAATCTGCCCCAAAAATACCGGACGATCATTCATTTGTTCTATTATGAGGATATGCCGGTCGCCGAAATCGGCAGGGTTTTGGGCATGAAGCAATCGAACGCGCTTTCGCGGCTGCGCCGCGCGAGAAACATTCTGCGGGAAAAATTGAAAGGGGAATACAGCTATGAATAAATTCAGGGAAATGTACAGAGAAGCTATGTCGGCCGAAGCTCCGAGCCAAAAATTGGCCGAAAAGACATTGGCCGCTATGGAAACCGGGCGCAAACCGAGCATCGCGGCCCGCCGCTACAGATGGAAGCTGATCATTCCGGTGGCCGCGCTGCTCGCCTTGACGATGGCGACTGCGGCGACGGCAATCGTATCCAAGCTTTTGAAGCCGAGCGAAATCGCGGGCATGATGGGCGACGATGTTCTGAGCGCTTCGTTTGAGGGCGGGGAGGCGATGGATATAAATATGTCGGTCGAATCGGAGGGATATACGTTTACGCTGCTTGCGATCATGACGGGCAGCGATCTAAAGGACAAAAACCTGTTCGGCAGCGCGGAGCAGGCATCGGACGAGCGCACATATGCGGTATTCGCGATCGAACACGGCGACATGGGCAAATTAATCGACGACGGGGGATTTGTCCGGGCCACGGATTTTTACGCGGCCTTCATGGTAAAAGGGCTGAAGCCTTGGCTGGTGAATTCGACTTCGATGAACGGAGGCTTCTATGCGACCATGGCCAACGGGATAATTTACTACATCGCCGAAAGCGACGCGGTCGAGATGTTCGCCGACAGGGGGATATATTTCGTCATATGCAGGGGCGCGGCGATATACGACCGCGACGCGATCATCTACGACGAGGCGACGGGCGAGATCATGGCCAATCCCGGCTATAAAGGCCCATGCGCGGTTTTCGAGGTGCCGCTCGACAAGTCGCTCGCCGACCCCCAAAAGGCGGAAAAATATTTGGAAGGCATCGGCTATTACCGGACCCCTCATGAACCGGGCGAGGATTTTTGGCCCGAGGCGGACCAAATCGCCGGCCCTGCGAGCCGGGAAGAATGGCTCAAATGGAAAGCCGAGGACCGCATCGAATTTTTTATGAGCTTTGACTGGGAAAATGCCGCAGCGGTCGATTCCACCCTCGAAGAGCTTGGCATCGACGAAAACGGCATGATCACATATTCTGGGTTTATCGAGTATTACGAGTGGCGCGGCCCGCCTATGTCCGTTTTGTTTGAGGATTGCTTCGAAGAGGGCAAAACGGCGCAGTCCCAAATCGTGGAGATGAAGTTGCGCTGGGACGAAACCGACAGGGATTACGCCGTTATGGGCATACGCTATTCCATCGACGAAAACGGCAAAATCACGGGCGTGGTCGTGCTGCCGGAAGACAGGCGGCCTATTGCCGAACGGAAAACATTTTAGACGGCCAATAAAAAACCTCGGAACATATATGCAAGTAGGGGACGCGCCCCTGCGCGTCCCGCAAGTCTGATTTTGCGTTGGTCTTGATTCGCGGGACGGCGAGGGCGCCGTCCCCTACATGATTTCGCCCAATGTGCCGCATTTATCCACCATTGATTTGTCGATCCCACGTTTGTTTTAATGTTGCAAAATTCTTTTTAACGCAGGTATTAAGATTTGTTCATGCCGTATAGCAATCGCTTTCCTGAGATATTCTTTTCTGATATTAGAAATTTGCTCAGTAGAATCAACAATACTGTTAATTTTATTTATGTGAATTTTTGATATAGTACGTTTTGCGGCTTTTGCTAAATCATTTGGCGGATTTTTGAAAATCTCGTGATAGAATATCCTCTTGCTTTCCATATAATAGCATGATGTTATATTATATTCCCTGTTCTTAAATTCCGGCAAATTGGCGTCGGTCAGCAATTCGCCCATCGTGGAATCGTCAAGCAACGCTCCCAAAGTTGAACCGCAATCATAAATAGGGGCAAATAAAATTTGCCCATTTTGTTCTAATACGCCCCAATTATCAAAGTGCCTGTCGGAATTACCCAATAAAGCGTCGATTACAAACATATTCCAAAAGCCATCAAGCATGTCCCTTTTATTTTTTATTAAATCGCATTTGTCTATTATCAATCCGACATTCTCTATGGTAGTCCCGAATTTGCTGTCAATTTCGACGATTTGATTTCCAAGTTTGGAAAATTCATGGAGTATTGCGCCGTTTTGTGTAAAATCTTTGCACCCAACCACAATTTTTTCTTTTCCGGTTTTATCTGTGTATGTCCCTAATGCCGTTTCCTGTGTGACAAAACCGCAAGCACGAAATATATTGCAACCGATATGTTCGGAATACTGATTGTTCATATAACTTAATACATTTTTTTTATCTCTTATCGGGTCGGGGAATTTTATCATGTATAATTCGTTATTATATAAAATCGTCGTCTTTTTTTCCGAACCACTGAATTTATTCAGCTTTTCTTCGCCTGCATTAAAATCAATCATACAACAGTTCCTCCATATACTCTCTTAAATCTGCAGCCGTTGCGCGAGTTAAATTCCCCTCAAGTTCTCTGTGTTTTATCGTAAAAAATAAATCTTCTCCATGTTTTTCAAGAGCAAATCTGCATCGGCTTGTTTTTTCTTTATTATATGCTTCGTGCAATTCATAAAAAATATTCAATTCCTCGGATAATCCTAACATTCCTTTGAAATCTGCGGGATTATATCTATAATTACCGTTCATTATTTTCGACCCTCACATTTTTTACCTAAAATCTTCTATATATAATTATATCCGTTATTTGAAATTAAGTCAAGATTTTTATTTAAATATTTCGAGTTGTGCAAATGAAAAGCAAAAAAAAGACGCGCGCGATCTCGCGTGCCACCCTCTTTGCCTCTAAAAACCCCGGAACATATGTGCAAGTAGGGGACGCGCCCCTGCGCGTCCCGCGTTGCTGTTCGGCAGGGCAAGCGCATAAAAAATAATGGCCGATATCTTGTTGCGTGCCGGTTCCCGAGCCTTTTGTAGCGAAATATTGACATCGCTGTGAATATATGGTACAATATCCGCGTCAAGGTGTTTTTTTTGATGAAATTTTGAAATGGAAGGGAGCGGCATATGGACGAAAAACGAAAAACAGGGATAATTGCGCTTATAATCTATGTTTCCATCGGCATTTTAACTTTTGTTTATTCGCTGAGATTCTTTTTTGCAACTCAGTTCTCCGAGCTTTTGCAGTTTGAGCAATTATTTTTGTTGTTCTTGTACGCTGTGGTCCCATGCGTGCCCGCCATCATATTGCGCGCCAAATTCGGGGCGCGCGCGCTTAAATGGATTGCGCTCGCCGCGACCGCGCTTGCAGGATTGTGCGTTTTGACGCACATACTCATGCCGGAGGAAATATTGTACGGCGAAATCGCATTGTCTTCGTATTCAAGCGGGTTTGCAATGTCCTACGCGAATGAATGGATATTTGTTTTCACGCAGTTTGCGCTGACTTCCTCGGTCCCCGCTTTGTATTGCGTGGCGTTTGCCGGAGATCTGTACCGTTTCCCGTTCGTCTTCAAAAAAGAGCACTCGATCTCAGTTATTCTCGCGCCTGCTTTGATGTTTTTTTTGAGCCTGATCATTCGCGGCGCGATGGCAAACGGTCTTGTTGCAACTTTTATATCTGCCTTCAGCGGCGACATGATGGTGAAAATGATACTTGGCGTCGTTTACGTTTTGTGGGCTCTGCTATTGATATTTATTTCGCATATGCTTTATCGGGGGATAAAAAAATCCGCTTTCTTTGAAAATCCCAAAACACAAAAATATGCGCCGATAGTTTTGCTGTGCATATTGATTCCCGTACTGGCGCTTGCCGGTTTGACAGTATTTGCAAACAATAAAGGGGAATTGGTAAAAACCGAAAACGAAACGTTGGGCAGCTATGAGTTTTCGTACAAAAGGAGCGTGCTTTGCATCGGAAAAGAGATATTTGACGAATACGAACTCTCCGACGGGCATATCCAAAAATTTTTTGACGTCGCCGAAACGGTTTACGGAAAGCTGACCGGGTTTTTCCCGAAATACGATTTTCCAAAAGAGATCGTCTATCATGCCGTGCCAAAACACTGGGATCCCGGAAGCGGCTATGACTATTACGGGGACAAAATCCATCTTGAGTCTTGGTGTGACCCTTGGACAAACGAAACTTTTTATGAAGAGAATTTGTTTGCGCGGCTTCTGGCCATGATCGACGCGGGATTTCCCTCGATTGCCTGCCACGAATTGGGGCATCTTTTCACGACATCCGCCCACGGGCCGTATCAATACTATCACCCGCCTTATGTATGGGACCCCGAGCTTTTGGCCGTGCTGGCGGAACATTACATCGCTTCCGTGATTTCTGTGACCGGGGAAAGGGCGGCGGACGAAGAATGGGCGGATTCTTATCACGGCCAATTCTTTGCCTGGGCCGACAAATACGGATACAAGGCGATAAGCGACACCCTGAAAAAAGTGAGCGGGGCCTCGCCGGACATTGACAGCGCGCAAAACCATCCGCTGGCCCTGTTTGTGAAATGCCTGTCGAAAAAAACGGGGGAAGATATAAAGCTCGACGTTGGTTAATTAAAAATGAAGATTCTTATTTGCGGAGTGGCGATAAACGAAACAATTATCACCGCAGCTGTCGATAGTATCAACAGCAGCAAAGAATGGCCGTTCCTTTTCCACAATATCGCAAATTGCACCATCAAAGGCAGCATCAAACACCAAACAAGCATCGCAAGATACCATAGAATCGAAAACGAAAAAAATGACAGCACAAATATAAAAGTCCAAATTTTGGCCAAAACTATCATCAATTCCTTTTTTTGGACTTTTTCGCCTATGTCAAAATTAGCGATATATTTTAGCGCCTTTGATCCGTTATAGTTGACAAAACCGACTATGAGGCTCACGGTCAATCCGCCCAATAACGCGAACGTGAAGTTCATTTTTACGCCTCCAATCATTTTTTTTGCCTGCCGTTTCATATCCATTGTATCATGCTATGCGCAAAAAAACAAGGGGCGAAACAAAAAAAAGCCGTTTAAGGGGTCTTTTTTTGTGCGCGTCGGATCCGAGCTTCACCGCCAAGCGGCTCTTGAAGCGTTAGGGCGCGGCGTTCACGAAAAGAGTTGACAAATAACGATTTTGAGAGTACAATAAAAACAATTGATAATTGTATTTTTGCTTCGGTAATAATATGAGGGCGGTTTATGAAAGAATTCAATGTGACGGGGATTTGCGTCCCCGAAAAGAATTACATGGTGGATATAAGCGGCAAAATAGCGCAAATAAAAAAACTTGTTGACAGCGGCAGCTATTTCACGATCAACCGCGCAAGGCAATACGGCAAAACCACGACATTGCATGAGCTGGGAAAAAAGCTGGCGGGCGAATATACAGTGGCGTCGATCAGCTTCGAGGGATTCAGCGACGAAAATTTCGCGTCGCAGGAAGCGTTTTGCCCGGCGTTCATCAGGCAGATAGCGAAATCGCTGAGGTTCGTCCCGAATTCGAGGGAATACATGGAAAAGTGGGCGAATTGCGGCGCAAGGAGTTTTGACGAGCTAAGCGACAGCATAACGGATATGTGCGAAAACCAAAAAGTGGCGCTATTCATCGACGAAGTGGACAAAACGAGCAACAATCGGGTGTTTCTCCATTTTTTGAGCATGCTGAGGACGAAGTTTTTGAATCGGCAAGCGGCCAAGGACTACACATTCCACAGCGTGATACTGGCGGGGGTGCATGACATCAAAACCATCAAGTTGAAAATGATGAACGAAGGGTTGTACACGCCGACGGCATACGAGGGCAAAATATACAACTCGCCGTGGAACATAGCGGTGGATTTTGAAGTCGATATGTCCTTTTGCCCCTCCGAAATATACACCATGCTTGAAGATTATGAATCGGATCACGGCATTGGCATGGATGCTATGGCAATATCGGAAGAAATATACGGGTATACGAACGGCTACCCATTTTTGGTCTCGCGGGTCTGCAAACTTATCGATGAAAAGCTGGGCAAAGCCTGGACATCGGAAAGTGTCAAAAAAGCCGTCGAAATCATGCTCAAAGAAAAAAACACATTGTTCGATGATTTGTTCAAAAATATTGCGGCTTATCCTGATTTGAAAAAAAGCCTGTACGAATTGTTGTTCCTTGGAATAACCAAAGCCTTCAACATAGACAACCCTATTGTGAATTTGGGATATATGTTCGGGTATTTCAAAGACGAAAACAACCAGATAAAAGTTTCAAACAAAATATTCGAAATGCGCATATACAATTATTTCATTTCGGAAAACGAAATATCCGGGGAAGCGAACGTGAGGCTGCCGCAAAAAAGCGAAATAACCGAAAGCGGGCGCTTCGACATGGAATCATGCCTGAAAAAATTCGCGCAGCATTACGCGGAAATATACAAGCAAAAAGACGCGGCGTTCCTGGAGCGCCACGGGGGATTGCTGTTTTTGACGTATCTGAGGCCGCTCATCAACGGGCACGGTTATTTTTACATCGAAAGCCAAACGAACGATTTTAAAATAGATATTGCGGTGGATTACGAAAGCGAGCAATTCATCGTCGAATTGAAAATATGGCACGGCGAAAAATTGCACGAGGCGGCATATGGGCAGCTTGCCAACTATCTGAAAATAAAAAACGCCGAAGCTGGGTATTTGCTGACCTTTGATTTCCGAAAGGAATCGAACAAAGGCAAAAAAGCCGAATGGGTCGAGTATGGCGGCGTAAAAATTTTTGACATCGTCCTTTGACAAAGCCCCATTCCCTCGGAACATTTTGAAGCAATATCAAGTCGATGATGTGATAGATGCATTGACGGAAAGGGGACTTTTATGAAAGCGGCAAATAGGAATAATTTGCACTACAGGGGTTATGTCGGAAACATAGAATTTTCGGAAGAAGATGCCGTATTTCACGGAAAAGTTGTCAGAATCAAACCGCTGATATCTTTTGAGGGCGAAAGCGTGAAAACGATTACAGAAGACTTTCAAGCGGCGGTAGATGAATATCTTGAACATTGCGAAGCAAATGGCATTGAAGCCGAAAAGCCGTTCAAGGGGTCTTTTTTTGTGCGCGTCGGATCCGAGCTTCACCGCCAAGCGGCTCTTGAAGCGTTAGGGCGCGGCGTTTCGCTCGACGCTCTTGTGGAGGACGCGCTTATGCAGGTTGTTGGGCGAAAATAGGCTGTTTTCGAAGCGTAAACAACAAAAGAGGTTGGGCCTCATTTTGAGGCCCAACCTCTTTTCGCAAAAACAACGCTCACATTTTAGACGGTTTCTAAAAACCTCGGAACATATGTGCAAGTAGGGAACGGCTTCCATGCCGTCCGCGTTGCTGTTCGGCACGGAAATTGAGCGAATAAAATATCTGTGAACAGAACGATACAAAAGGAAGGATATTGTTGTAGGGCACGACCACCGGGCGTGCCGCGAGTCTGATTTCATGTCGATTTTGCCAGCGGTACGCGCAGGGGCGCGTACCCTACTACATTCTTCTTGTTTCGCCATCGCCTATTACACATTCTTCAGGCGATTGCGAAACGAGAAGGAGTATCTTTCATGGATTATACCGTTGAGGTAACCTGGGATGAAGCTGTCGGCGCGTGGTGCGTCTCCACGAATCGTGGAATTTAAAACAATGAATTGATAATTGTATTTTTGCTTCGATAACAGTATAATGGAATCACGCCGGTGAATAAATTGATTTTAAATATTTTGAGGTGATTTTATGAATATTAAAATTGGGGCAAAAATAAAAGCATTGCGTAAACGCGATGATATAACGCAGGAACAGCTTGCGGAAATTCTTGGCGTATCAAATCAAGCTATATCTCGCTGGGAAAGCGAATCGGGTTATCCTGACATAGAATATATCAAGCCTATCGCAAATTTCTTCAATGTCACTATCGACTATCTTTTCGACCACGACACAGAGGAAAAGCAGCGGAAGATTGAGGACTATTGCAAGCAGTACTACAAATATCTTCAAAAAAAGCCGTTAGCCTACGATGAACAGATTGATCTCATGCGCCATGCCCTGGCGGAGTTCCCTGCGGAAGAGAAGCTGCTGATAAATCTGGCGCGGGCTTTGTATTGGAAGTGGAATTCTAACAGATTTTGTGGCATAAGCAACGAAGATAATAGCCCTGATATCGAAAAGCGCAAATCCTTCGGTTCTATGGAAGAGGCGATGAAAATCATGGAGGAATTGCTTGCTTCTTCTACCGACGATGTCATCCGCGGCAATTGCCGCGATATGCTGGCTTCTATTTACGGCGCCATGGGCGAGAAAGAAAAGCTGCTGGCTGTCGCCGAACAATGCGGAAGTTTACATCATTCCAAGGAATATATACTTTCCAAATGCTTATTGGGGGAGGACGGCATAAAAAACAGGCAGGAATTTTTGGGCATACTTCCCCACATAACTACAAACGCCTTAATGACTTTTCCCGATTATGCGGATACGGACGCGGAAATTGAAGCGTATGAGTTTCTCATTAAATTTTGGAAATTTATTTACCGCGATGATTACGGACCATGGCACAGCCAGTTGGCAGTGTTATATAGGGCTTATGCGAGCCTCCTCCATGAAACAAAGCCCGAAGAAGCGGCAAAAGCTTTCAAGCAAGCGTTCGCCCATGCGAAAACCATGGAAATATATGACGGCGAAGAAGGTGAAAAAACGTGTACTTCTCCCTACACAAACCGTTTAAAGTATAGCCGGTTGAATTTTGGCCAGCGCGGCTGGGTGCATGATTTGTATATAGCGATGACGCAAGATAAATATCAAGCGCTGTGCGAAAATGCCGATTTCGCTGCGCTGGTCAAAGAAGTGGAGGCTTGGGTAGCCGAAAAGGGCTAAGCGCCTTCATTGACAAACGCAAGCATGGAACAACCATTTTTTTGCCTGCCGTTTCATATCCATTGGATCATGCCATGCGCAAATGGGCAGTATCGGCAAAGAAGCAATCGAAAGTTATTACAAATTACGAAAAGACAGCCAACAAGACGATAATGTAAACAAGAACGGTTATTTTAAAGCTAAATAGCCGTTTTTTGTTTAAAATTTAATAATCATCGATTATAATTATAGATAGGAATAATTTTATTAAAATTTATAAAATAATGATTTTCCACCTAACAAATGCTCTTTTCAAAAGACTTTATATATAGAACGCCAAAGAAACGGAGGTGAGGACATGGACAAAGAACTGAACGATATATTGTGCGAACAGCTTGACAGGCTATATAAATTCGCATATAACCGAACCCGCGACGCTTACAAAGCGGAAGATTTAACACAAGAAATAGTGTTATCTGCAATCCGCTCATATCACGGAATAAAAGACAAAAATTTAATATTACCGTGGCTGTGGGGCGTTGCGAGAAATGTTTATATGCGGTCGACAAAATCTTCAAGGGAATTTCCCGCAGAAGAAAATTTTATTATCGACAAAGCCGGAATAAGTTATGAAACTCCCGAAGATATATATATTGCAAACGACGAGATATTTAATGTAAGGCGCGCCGTTTCATATCTCGCAAAGAATTACCGCGACGTTGCCGTGATGTATTATATTGAGGGAAAAGATTACACCACAATATCCCGTGAACTTACCATTCCCCTGTCCTCTGTAAAATGGCGACTAAACCAATCAAAAAGTCAAATCAGAGAGGAGCTTGAAACAATGGAATACATGAACAATGGTTACAGAAAGGCGCAGGATTTATTTGTGAATTTTGGCGGGTGGATTGGCAAATCAGATTGGCGTGGTAATTATGAGGGCGCAGACAAAGCCCTTGAAACATTACTCGCAAAAAATATCGCCATATTCGCTTATGAAAAGCCCGTTACTGTGACGGAAATATCCTCCGCGCTCGGAACGTCGGCAGATTATGTTGAGGACATAATCGAAAAGATGGTTGAAACAAGGGTGATTGAAAAATCCGTCAACAAATATCAAACCAATTTTCCGATACTCAACGGGACGCAGACAAGAGATATTTATCACGGCAATTTGGCATTTGTAAAAGAAAAATCCGTTCAGCTTTCCCGGCTGCTTTCGTCGTTGCCGCCGCTTTTATGCACGTTGGCTTCGTCCTGCTCGATCTGCTTGCTGATCAGTTCGACCATTTTCACGCCATAAGCGATGGAATTATCCAAAGAAAAGATCAGCTCCGGCACCGCGCGCCCCTGCAGCATCCTGCCCAGCTGCAAACGTATATAGCCTTTGGCTTTGTCCAGAGCCGCCAAAACGTCCTTATCGGAAACCTGCCCCATATTGCTGAAATAGACCCTGGCCGAACTGAAATCCTTGGCGGCGTCCACCTTCAAAACCGAAACGAAAGATAGCCGCGGGTCGCTGACCTCCTTTGCGATGATGTCGGCGATCAGTTTTTGGATTTCCACCGACAAACGGTCGGCGCGGTGCTTGCCCATCAAGATCACTCCTTGTTAAATTATAGTAAACAGGTTTGTCCTTATAAAACTTAAGCCTTTCGTAGAGAGGTTCGGAGGCCTGGAAACGCCTACTGCCTCCCTCCCCTCCGGGGATGGAGGCAGTAGGAAATCTCCTGTTAAAGCTCCCTTTTGATCTCTTCCATGATGAAGCCCTCGATCACGTCGTTGATCTCGAAATCGTTGAACCGTTCGACGCCGATGCCGCACTCAAATCCGGACGCCACTTCCCTGACGTCGTCCTTGAAACGCCGCAAGGATCCCAGGTTGCTTTCGTAGATCACGATATTGTCCCGGATTACCCGTATCTGGCAACCTCTGGTGATTTTGCCGTCCAATACATAGCAACCGGCGACAGCGCCGACTTT
>WRJC01000043.1 GCA_009782405.1 Oscillospiraceae bacterium | reverse complement strand
GGACCATATGACAACAACGATTACAGTAGTTACAGATATGCCAATGCCGTTTACAATACGGCAACCACGCTAAAAGAAAAAGGTTATTACATATATACCCTTGGCTTTTTCCACGATCTTCGGGCATATGAACTGCCATTCGCCCACAGATTCATGAATGATTTGCAAAACGCAGGTTATTATGAGGTTACAGACCCCAATGAACTTGAATTTGTTTTTGGTGAAATTGGGGAAGATATTAGTTCGGACAAAGTAACCCCTTACGAATTTAAATACGCCGCACCGACTGGCGAAAATTATGACTATACGGCGACCTGCTATTATTCTGACGACTATTTTTCAAAAAAAGCAAATGACTACAACCCAAGTTTATCAACAATGTCTCTTTGTTTCGAACTCTCCGCTTGGGGGAGCAATGAAGATGGGCAAGGTGCAAACGACAGTTGGTACAAAAACAAAAGCAAAAATGCCAAAAAGCTTTTGGAAGATATTGGATTTGAAAAAAGCTCCATTGAAGTAAATTATTATTTCGAGCATAAGCCTGAAATGGATTCAATGGGGGCTATCGGCGCATATAAAAACACGACCATTAACGGTGAAAAATGCACTATTATAACGGTGGCATCGCGCGGCGGCGGTTATGAGGCCGAGTGGGCTGGCAACTTTGACATGGGAAAAAGCGGGCAGCACACCGGATTTAAAACAGCGAGCAATATTATTTATGATTTTCTTGAGAATTACATAAATACACATAAAGGCAAATTTGAGCCAAAAGTGAAGCTTTGGTTTGTCGGTTATAGCCGAGGGGCCGCAACGATAGATCTGCTTGCCGCAAGGCTAAACAAAGATTTATCCATAAGCGGCGTGAATTTTGCGCAAGATGATTTTTATGTATACTGCTTTGAGCCGCCAATGGGCGCAATACAAAGCGATATACGCCGTGTTTCTCCATATGGAAAAAGCTTGGATGATAATATACATCTCATTATTAATCCCAATGATATCGTAACAAAGGTAGCACCCAGATATGACGGTTTCGAATTTTACCGTGTTGGTGTCGATGCGCAAGTCATACCTACAAAAGCCACATCTAATAAATATACCCAAGAATCCGCGAATATGCTTAGGTTTTATATAGACCTTAAGACTAAAAACACACAGGAAACTGTAATAAATAACAAACACATTTTAGATACTTTCCAGGCTAAAAGATATGATCCCATACTATGGGATCCTCATTTTTGCCTTGGTGTACTATTATGTGATCGTTGCAAAAGCAATTTAATCAATATTTCAAATGATAACAAACCTATGAATGCGTTCCTTGATGATCTTGTCAAATCCTTTTCATATGGATTAAAAAATCGGGCGACATATGTAGATGAACTCCAACAAGCGGTTAAAATAATTATGTCTTCAACACAAGGCAAAGGAGCCGAAGATGCAAAATGGCAAAAATGGGCGGATATTTTCCCGGATAAAATTAAGGCAAGGTCTAAAAACCAGTTGACAAGAGCGCGGAAAAGTGATAGAATAAAGACATGAAAACCGAAAGAACGGCGGAGCGGGAAATGGGGAAGCAAATAAAAATATTCGGAGCGGAGCAGCAATTGGCGCGGTTGAGCAAAATGGGAGATTCGCTTGAGAAGATAAATGAAGCAATAGATTGGGAAATATTCCGTGCGCCAATACGAGAACGGACAAGAAAAGCAGATTACTCCAAAGGTGGACGACCGCCGTGGGAGGAAATATTGATGTTCAAAACAACGCTGCTGCAAGACTGGAACAATCTGAGCGACGAAAACACGGAATATATGATAAACGACCGACTGACGTTTCAAAGGTTTCTGGGATTAGAAATAGGCGAAAAAGCGCCGGACGAAAAGACAATCTGGTTGTTCAAGGAGCAGCTTGGAAAAGAAGGCATGATGGAACTATTTGAACTATTCAACGAAAAGCTGGTAAGTCTTGGTCTGGTAAAACGCGAGGGCAGTTTGATAGACGCGACGTTTGTCGATGCGCCGAAACAGAGAAATAGCCGAGAGGAAAACGCTAAAATCAAGAGGGGCGAAATACCGGAAGAGTGGCGAACGCCAGAGAACGTGAACAAACTTGAGCAAAAAGACACGGACGCAAGGTGGACGAAGAAAGGCAACGAATTGCATTACGGATACAAAGACCATGTGAAAGTAGACAATAAGAGCAAAATAATCATAGATTTTGCGGTGACGAGCGCAAACGTCCACGACATAAATGAGTTTGAGGGTTTGATTGATATAAACGATACAGAGGCTTGGTTGGATTCTGGTTATGCAAGCGAGGATCATGTAGCGCGAATCAAGGGAAGATACCCGGACATAATCCTGCATATATGCGAGAAAGGGTACAAGAACGCGCCATTGAGCGAAGAACAGAAAGAATCGAACAGGGAGAAATCCAAAGTCCGCGCAAGAGTGGAGCACGTATTCGGCTACATGACGCGATTCATGGGCGGAATAACCATCAGGACGATAGGCATGGCAAGGGCCGAGCGCGAAATCTGCGGCATGAATTTGGCGTACAACATCAGACGGTCGGTATTTTTGACGAGGGCAAAACCAATTTTAACGTAACCCAAGGGGCAAGTGTGCCCATTTACATAAAAACACACAAAAAGCGAGGGCAATCGCATGTACAATTCGTCATAAAAGCAAGGAAAATCAACCAAAAACAACATTTCACCGGATAAGTTGTAAAAAAATCCTTAATTTACAAAAACGGTGACCCTATTCATGGTTTTTAGAGGTTGCCTTAAATGATATATAGCCATTTAAGGTTCTCCTTTCTTCTCTGCGGGTGAAAAACGGCAAGATGTATTCGGCTGTCAAGCGAATACAGGCTTGCCGTCAATAATGGGGTTCGGGGAAATGTGTTCCCCGATTTTGCACCGATAGGGGCAAAACGCCGTCTGCAAGACCGCACACACCGCTTGCGGTGTATAAGTGCGCCCTTGCTTACGCAAGGGATTTGATTAGTCCTCCGGTTTATTCGCCGTTTCGGACTTTACGCCCGTAGCTCCGCCGTTTTGCTCCTTGATTTCGGTTAGGATTTTAAGGGCAAAATCGGTCTTGATTGTTTTTTCGAGGAATGTTTTTATCTGCCCGTCTGTCAGCGTTTCCGATGCCTCTATCAGATTTTCGAGTATCTCCCCACGGTCACGGCGGCGGAGTGAACGCTCTTTGCTATCCTGTTCCTTGTGCTTTTGCCTTAATTCTTTCAGACTATTTTCTTTCTCTCTGATTTCTTTTTCTGCGGCTTCGATTTGCTCCGCTAATTTTTGTGCTGTTGCCATAGTGGTGTTCTCCTTTCAGATTTTGAAATTTGTATATAGAAAAACCGCCCGAAAACTAAAAGCAATCGGACGGTTTGACTGCGTATTAAGTTTTATACGATGGCGTATGATGTGCCTTGTAATATTGCCGCTCTCTCCGCTTGCTCGGAGGCTTTCTTCGTTGCTGTTTTTTGAGCGTAGCGGATTTTATCGCGCTCACGTTCGCGGGTGCGTTCTTCTTCTGTCATATCACGCCGTAATTTTTTTGTGCCTTTCGGCGGCACGGATTCTACTTGCAGTTGTTCCATTTCGGGTAGCTCAAACTTGCCGATAAAGTTCAGGTATATATCTACTTTCTGCTTTCGTATGCCGTCGATTTTTTCAGCCTCGTGAACGATTACCTTTTCAATAAATTCATTCAGCAGAGCCGCCGAAAATTCGTTAAACTCCGTGTGCCTTTTCACAAGCTCAATGAATTTGTCGGCTTTTACGCTGTCAGCATTAAATATATTTATCTCTGATTGTAAACTTTCAATCTCGGCATCAAGCGCGGTCTGTTCTGTATCATAATCCGCAAGCAGTTCGTTGAAATATTTTTCGGGGATTTTTTCAGCCGCGTAGGATTCATACAGCTTTTTTATTAATACGCTCACTTCATCGCGCCGCCGTATGGATTTCGCAAGTTTCTTTTTGCTTTCCTTTATTGCTGTTTCCTGCTGAACAGCGGAAGCCTCGCGCAGACGCTCTATAAACTCTGATTCATTTTCAGTAACATATTTGCTCACGCGCCGTATTGTATCAAGTATCAGCTTTTCTATAACGCTCACGCGGATATAATGATAGGTGCAACTCCGCGAGTAGTGGCGGTAACTTGAACAAATATATTCATCATGTATTTGTTCTCTGCCGGTATTTCCTCGCTTGTTATACAATTTATGCCCGCAGTCAGAGCAGTATAAAATACCTGTGAGCGGGTTTACATCGCCTGTCACTCTCTGCGGACAGCGGCGCGTTTCACGCAAACGCTGAACGATATGCCATGTTTCCTCGTCCACTATGGCGGGGTGCGAGTCTTTGAATATCAGCATATCTTCGGGCGCGGCTTTTTTTCGTTTGGATTTATGGGTTTCCTTGACAGTCTTGTTTAATATTTTCCAGCCCATATATTCCTGCTTTTGACAAATAGTAATAATAGTTGCCACAGACCACTTTGTAGGGTGGGCGGTAGGACAACTTCGCATACCTGCCCCGACTTTCTGCCAATGCGCCGTTGGTATCAATATTTTTTCGGCGGTCAGTTCTTCGGCTATATGCGTAACGCTTTTACCATTGATTATGCTTTTGAATATGCGCTCCACAATAGGCGCGGCTTCTTCGTCCAATATCCATTTTTGTTTATCCTCTTTGTCGCGGAGATAGCCGTATGGTACTGCCCCCGTAACGTGCTTGCCGTCTTTCGTCCTCGACTCGTTGATTGCGCGGATTTTACGGCTCGTATCTCTCGCTACCCATTCGTTTATTATATTCCTGAATGGCGCGAAATCGTCTATGCCCTTATTTGTATCAACGCTGTCATTCACGGCGATAAATCTAACGCCATATTCCCGAAATTTCTCTAAAAGTAATTCCACGCGCAGGAAATCGCGCCCGATGCGGCTCATATCTTTCGTAATGCAGACTGCCACGTTTCCGCGCTCTATTTCGTCAATCATCTTGGTATAGCTCGGTCTGTCCCAACGTGTGCCGCTCCAACCATCATCGGTCAGGTGAATAAAATTTGTAAAACCGTTTCGGAGCGCGTAATCTTCCAACAGCTTTTTTTGATTTGTGATGGAATTTGATTCTCCCTGCAATTCATCATCGCGCGATAGCCGCGAATATAATATTGTGATTTTTGTGTTGTTCATGCTTTCCTCTTTCCGGCAGTCGGAAATATTTGCGGTATCATTAGGCATTATATTTTGCCTCCCGTTCTATGAGTTTTATTATTTTGTCGTTAAGCGTTTCTTTGCTCGTCTTGCTGAAATATATATTTACCTCATAAATAGTCGAGCCTATCTTTTTCATTAAACGGGACGGTTCAGCCTGTTCAGGCGTGTTAATTTTTTTATTATTTGTGTTCTGCATGAAATCTCCCCCTTTATATAATATATTTTTTGAATTGCCTTTGCTGACTGTTCCGTTCGCAAACCGCCCATTATTGCCGCAATTACCCTTTCTGCCTGTGTTTTTATTTTCCGGCATATTTGCCGTCCCTTACATAATAACACATTCGTCTTTTTATTAGTAGTGAAAAACCACAAGTCAAAATGGTGCATTCCGATACGCAATAAACTTGAAAGCGAGTTACCGCATTATTTTAAAAAAATATGGAAACCGACGGTATATGTAATAAACCAAGATTCTGCGTTAGCCAGAGGTCTCATCGTAAGATAAACAAATCAGGAGGCATTGATAATGGATAACCGAGCGACAATCGACAAAGCGTTTACCATTCTACGGGATTCTCTTGCGGCATATATAGCTCAAGAACTATCCCCCGCGTTCGGCAGCAAAATTTGGTGGCGCGAAGGCGTGATCAACAGGCTGTACGATGACCAAAAGCGTAACTTACCATTGGAAGGTGACTACGCGACAATCACGGACTCCTTGGATGTTGCTTTGTGCCTGCTCTTGTTTGCCGATGTCCATTGGCAAGACATTTTCAAGAAGAAGCTCTCTATCGACCACCGAACATGGGCGAAAGAGTTGGCGAGCTTCCGCAACAAATCGGCTCATATCGGCGCTAAAGATTTTTCGGACGATGATACATGGCGCGCACTCGATACCATGTCGCGTTTGTCCGAGCAGATTGACCCCGAATGTGCGGAAGAAATCCGTGGCTTGCTGCGCGAATCACGCTACGGTTCGGCTGACGGTTCTACGACTGTTATTGAAATGTCTGCATCGCCCTCCCAAGGAAAATCGAAGAATTTAGGTATCTTAGGCACTACGCCCATCAGCGGTCTACCGAGTTGGCGCGAAGTAATGCAACCGCACCCCGACGTGGCGCAGGGACGGTACAAAAACGCGGAGTTTGCCGCAGACCTCGCGCAAGTGGCGCGGGGCGAGGGCGCGATGGAATACCGCGACCCTGTGGAGTTTTTTGCCCGTACATTCGTCACCGAAGGCATGACGGGTTTGTTGGAGCAGTCGCTGCGGCGCATATCCAACAAAGACGGTGAACCAGT
The DNA here is from genome assembly GCA_009782405.1 of Oscillospiraceae bacterium. Next base: position 18,472 of record WRJC01000043.1, on the reverse strand, counting down.
AATTCAATTAAAAACGGCGTTCGGCGGCGGCAAAACACATAGTATGCTCGCGCTCTATCACATGATGCGGGGTAGGGTATCGGTAGATAAAATTCCTAATATCAAACCCATCCTACAACGGGCAGAAGTTTCTTCGTTGCCAAAAGCCAACGTAGCGGTATTGGTCGGTACAGCCCTTGACCCCACAAAGAGCAAGCGTCCAAACAATATGCCCGGAACTACCATACACACGCTTTGGGGTGAAATGGCGGCGCAGCTTGCGGAATCGGCGGGCAAACCCGAATTGTATGAGTATGTAAAAGAATCAGATAAAAAAGGCGTGTCGCCCGGTTCGGAAGCCTTGAAAAACCTCTTTGACACCGCCGCGCCTTGCCTTATTCTTATGGATGAATTGGTCGCTTACGCAAAAAAGATATACGGAGTGAACGGTCTTCCCGCAGGATCGTTCGACAACTTCATTTCGTTTATACAGGAAATAACAGAAGCGGCAAGAGCAAGCAAAAACAGCCTTGTCGTCGCGTCAATCCCCGAATCAGACATTGAAATCGGCGGCGCCGCAGGAAAAACAGCCCTCGAAACAATCGAGCATACCTTTGGTCGGATGGAATCAATATGGAAGCCCGTCGCGGCGAACGAGGGGTTTGAGGTCGTGCGCCGCCGTTTGTTCCTCGACTGCAAGAACCCCGATGGGCGCGATGCAGTCTGTTCGAAGTTCAGCCAAATGTATAATGAAAACCAGAACGATTTCCCGTTGGAAGCCCGTGAGGTCGAATACAAGGAACGCATGGTGTCCTGCTACCCAATCCATCCCGAAGTTTTCGACCGCTTATATGAAGATTGGGCTACATTGGAGCATTTCCAAAGGACACGCGGTGTTCTTCGCTTAATGGCAACCGTCATTCACGAATTATGGATGGGCAATGACGCAGGCTTAATGATAATGACCGGTTCAATTCCGCTTGACGTACCGAACGTGCGTGATGAGTTGACAAGGCACTTGTCCGAAGGGTGGAACGCTCTCGTTGACCGTGAAGTGGACGGCAGAAATTCGATACCGTTCCAAAAAGACCAATCAAACCCCCGTTACGGCGGGAAGTTAGCCACCCGCCGCGTGGCAAGGACGGTAATGCTCGGTTCTGCGCCTACTGTCCGCGACCAACAAGTGCGAGGGATTGAAGCGTCACGGATTCGGCTTGGCGTGATTCAGCCCGGTGAAAACATCGCTAATTTCAATGATGCCCTAAACACATTGACTTCATCGCTTGCATACCTCTACACCAATCCGTCGGGCGACCGTTTTTGGTATGATACGCGCCCGACGCTCCGTAAAACAGTGGAAGACCGTGCAACGCAAGTATCGGTTTCAGATGTGGAATACGAAATTGAAACGCGCTTGCGCGGGCTAAAGAAAGAAGCGCCTTTCGCGGGTATTCATATCTGCCCTGCTTCGTCGCTTGATGTGCCGGACGAACAATCCACCCGGCTTGTAATACTGCGCCCCACAGACGAATACAGAACAACGGCAAAAAACAGCAAAGCTATAACGTCAGTAACTGATATACTCAATAATCGAGGCAACACGCCCCGCATATACCGAAATATGCTTGCCTTCATAGCTGCCGACCAAGATATGATGTCATCTTTAATGCAAGCGGTTCGATTGTTTATCGCATGGAAATCAATCAAAGACGATAGCGAAGACTTAAACCTCGATGCGGCTCAAAACCGAGAAACTGACAACAATCTTCGCCGCGCTAACGAAACCGTCGATGCAAGGGTAAAAGAAGCGTATTGTTGGTTGCTCGTTCCGTATATTGATAGGAACGAGGATATGAAAACAATCGTTTGGGATAAAATAAAAATCAGCGGCGGCAACGACAACATCATTGCGAAAGCGTCAAAAAAGATGCTTCAAAACGAAGCTGTCATCACGCAATGGGCGCCCGCTTTGCTTCGAATGGAGCTTGATAACGTCCTTTGGCGCGACGCAGATAATATCCCAATTAAAAAATTATGGGATTTTATATGCACATATTGTTATCTTCCAAGGTTGGCAAATGAAAACGTGTTGAACGAAGTTATCCAAAATGGAGTAAATTCTTCTGAGTATTTTGCATTTGCATCAGGTTATGACGGTTCTCGATATATAGATTTGAAGTTCAATCAACACATAGGCATGGTTGAAAAATCGGGTTATTTGGTTAAAGCCGAGATTGCGAAAAAACAGATTGACGAAGAAGAAGCGAAACATCGTGCAGAAAAAGAACAGAAACGCGGCGATTTTCCATTCTCCGAAAAGACAGATGATAGCGGTGGTGATTTTGTTCACGCCCCTCCTTTTGATTATAATAGTGGCAACCAAGTAATTCAAGATAATCCTATGCAACCGCAAGCATCACCGAAAAACAAGCGTTTCTATATGTCGGCAGACCTTGATACCACGCGGATAAACCGTGATGTGCAAAAGTTCGTGGAAGAAATCATCCAACATCTAACCTCCGTTGATGGTGCACGGGTAAAGGTATCGCTCGAAGTCGAAGCCGAATCCTCTGGCGGGTTTACGCAACAAATAATTCGGACAATTTCCGAGAATTGCCAAACAATGCGGGTCAGAGATTCTGGATTTGAAGAATAATTTTTGTGGAAATTGCAAACCATAGAGTTCTAACAAATTCCTTTTGTACAATGTCATGGTTAATCGCCCAAAAGAATTAATTCAACAAAAATATTTTCATTGACAAATCCTATTATCCTTGATATAATATAAATCAAGGATGATGGGAATGTTGTTTTCTATATCCGATTATACTATGAAAGGCGGAAAAAATATGTACGGTTTGGAGAGTCCAGTAATGGAGCGTAAAATTATAAATGTAACGGGCAAACGGCAAGTCACGATTCCCTTGAAGTTCTACGAAAAACTGCGTTTCGGAAAAGAAGTCGAGTGCTTCCTCACCGATGACGTTATCGTTCTTCGCCCGTTTTCGAATTCGGACGACGGATTTACAATGGAGATACTAAAAGATTTAGTTTCACAAGGGTACGGCGGTGATGAATTGCTGACGAAATTTGCCGAACAGCGCGACAATATCAAAAAAGCGATTGGCGCATTGATTGAAGAAGCGGACGAAATAGCCGATGGGAAGCGCAAGAGCGCGACAACAAAGGATATTTTCGGGGAGGAATAGCCGATGTACGAAATCAGTTATTCAAAAGCCGCCGAGCGGTATTTGAAAAAAATCAAGGACAAACAACTGCTTGCGGAGTTCAAAATTGCGATTGATAAACTGAAAATCGACCCGTACATCGGACTGCAAAAAGTTGGCGATTTGCGCGGCATTTATGGCTATGATGTAAAACACAATAGCATAAATTATGAGCTTGCCTATCGGATTTACGAGGAAAACGGTCAATTTGTCGTTGTTATTCTTGCCGGGACACGCGAAAATTTCTATGAGGAATTGAAACGCTTGTTGAAATGATGGGGCTGTGGAAGTCCCATAAATCAAAACACGAAATAAGAAAAAACAAAATATGCTTGCATAAACCGCGAAAATATGTTAGAATAAAACAACAATAAAGAAAGGAATGGCGAAAATTATGATCAAAGTATTGGCGGTAAACGGAAGCCCGCGCCCCGAAGGGAACACGGCGCATATGCTTGGCACGGTCTTGGACATATGCGAGGCGGCGGGATTTGAAACCGAAATGTATCAGGCGGGAGGCCGCATCGTCAAAGGCTGCATGGCCTGCGGGGGCTGCCGGAGAAATCCCGGAAAATGCGTCACCGGGGACTGGATCAACGAAGTGTACCAAAAAATGCTCGCGGCCGACGCGATAATTTTGGGCTCGCCCACGTATTTCTACGATTTGACGCCCGAGCTGAAATCCGTGATCGACCGCTGCGGCTTTATGGCGGCACACGCGGGAAAATCGCTTTCCCGCAAAGTGGGAGCGGCAGTCACGGCGGTGCGCAGGGCGGGCGGGGTTCACACGCTCGAATCGATCCAAAACTTTTTTTTCATCAACGACATGATAGCCGTGGGCAGCACATATGTGAACATGAGCCTTTCCTTGGATTTCGGCGATTATGAAAAAGATCCGGAGGGCGTGGGGACCATAAAACGGCTCGGCGAAAATATCGTCTGGCTGCTCGGCAAATTGTCAAAATAAATGGGGTAAATTTATGAATGAAGCGATTTACACGAAATTGCGTTTGGCGGCCAAATTGGCCATAGTTGCCTTGTGCGCCGCGATAACTTTCTGTTCGTGCAGCAGCCCCCAGAACGCCGATGGCAAATCTCCCATTCAAGCGGAAACAAGCGGCGAGAACGCCGACGAACCAAAAGAGATATCCATACCGGACAATCTGCCGGAAATGGATTACGGCGGGTATGGGTTCCGTGTCTACATCCGGGACACCGAGGGCCGCAACGCGGATTTTTACGCAGAGGAAGAAAACGGCGATTTGATCAATGACGCCGTATACAAGCGAAACAAAACCGTCGAAGACAGGTTCAACATTGACATTGCGCCCATTTTGTACAGCGACGAGTGGGACAGCTCGGCTGAAAGGGCGATTTTGGCGGGCAGCGATTCCTACGACATCATGGCCATGCACGGCGTTTTTTCGTTTTCGTTCGCTCAAAAAGGCCTCGTGCTCGACTGGCTCTCGGATATGCCCTATGTGAATTTCGATATGCCCTGGTGGAACGACGACGTGACAAAAGGCTTCGCCGCATTCGGGAGCTTGTACGGCGTCACCGGCGACATGAGCCATTTGTCGCTCGCCTCCGTGATGGGCCTGTTGTTCAACAAAAATCTGTTCAAGGACATGAACATCGATTATCCGTATGCGGAAGTCATAGCCGGCTCCTGGACTCTCGACAAATTTTATGCGATTGTCAAAAGCGGGGGAGCGGACCTAAACGGAAACGGCGCGATAACGGCCGATGCGGACAGATACGGGCTGCATATGCCAAACGAATGGGGATATCCGATAGCTGTCCTGTACCACGGCGGCGACAGGGTCATATCGCTTGATGACGAAAACGTTCCCGTCCTTTCGCTTTACAATCCCCGCACCATCGATATATTCGAGAGGTTCTTTGATATGCTAAACACCCCGGGCGCGGGCTGCATAGGAAATGTGCCGAACTGGGGAAATCCCGAAAGCATAGACGTTTTCAAAGACGGGCGGGCGCTGTTTGTGGCGGCCGGAATGGGCGCAATCATAGAGTATCGCGCCATGGAGGACGAAATCGGGATTTTGCCGTATCCGAAATACGACAGTTCCACGCCAAAATATTACACGCCGCTGGAGGCGGGGGTGAATCTGTTCATCGTGCCAATTACTTCCCCGGACACCGAAAGGACGAGCATAATAGTCGAAGCGCTATCCGCCGAAGGGCACAAAACGGTCATTCCCACTTTCTACGAAAAGGCGCTCAAAACAAAGCACGCGCGCGACGACGAATCGTCGAGCATGCTGGACTACATCAAAGACGGGGTGGTTTACGACTACGGTTATTTCAACAATACCCTGACAGGCGACCTGCAATGCGTCGGGGTGAGGCTTGTCACTTCGAAAGACGCGAACTTCACTTCGTTTTATGAAAAGAACGAAAGCAAAATCCAAAAAAACATCGAAAAATTAAGATAACGGAAATAGAACTTATTGACAAAGCGACGGAAATGATGTATAATATACCTGATTTTAAATTATATCGAAAGAAGGATGAAAAATGGGATTGATACAAATGGCGGCTTCCGCTTTGGGCGGGGTTATAGGTTCCGGGGTCAACGCGGTGGGCGGAGTATTGGCGGATCAATGGATTGATTTCATACTGTGCGACTCGCTTTCGGACAACGTGTTGATGGCGCAGGGCAAAAAACCGCAGCAGGCGCGCTCCGGCAACACGAAAGGTTCGGAAAACATAATATCCAACGGCTCGAAGATCAACGTCAACGAAGGGCAGTGCATGCTCATAATCGAGAACGGCCAAATCGTCGATTATTGCGCCCAGCCGGGACAATACACGTACAACAACCAGATACAGCCTTCGCTGTTCGGCGGGGGTCTAAAAGACCTCGGCCCTTCGTTTGCCCAAATAGGCAAACGGTTCATGGCGGGAGGTGCCGCCACGGATCAGCAGAAAGTGTATTTTGTCAACACTAAGGAAATCTTAAACAACAAGGTTGGCTGGGGCAAAATACCGTTCAGGCACTACGACCCGGAATTCGACAAGAGCATCGTGGTGCAGGTGCAGGGCTTCGGGATGTACACATTCACGGTTGCCGACCCGTTGATGTTCTACAAAAACATAGCGGGCAACATCACGGCCGATTACACCAAAGATATGCTTTTGACCGTGATGAAAGCCGAAATCATGTCGGCTCTGAACCCGGCGCTCGGAAAGATCGCCACCCAAAAGATACCCTACGACGAATTGATACTCTATCCCGAACAGCTTGGCACTTATGTAAACGAGCAATTGGGACCCAGATGGGGCAACAGCAGGGGCATAGAAATCAGGGCGTTCGCCGTCGAGAGCATAACGGTGGACGAGGAATCGGCGAAGAAAATATCGCAGCTGCAGGAAACCGCGATACACACTGACGCGGGCATGGCGGGGGCTAGATTGATCACCGCTCAGGCCAACGCGATGGAGAACGCGGCGAAAAACGAAGGCGGGGCCACGAACGCTTTCATCGGAATGGGAATGGCACAAAACGCAGGGGGCGTGAACGCGGCCGATTTGTTTGCGATGTCCAACCAGCAAAAACAAAACCGGGCCCAGGCGGCCCAACAAGCCCAAGCGGCTCCGGCGGCGGCTCCTCAGGCTCCGGCCGGCGGCTGGACCTGCGCCTGCGGAGCGGTCAACACCGGCAAATTCTGCGCGGAGTGCGGAGCGAAACAGCCGGAAAAGGCGGCGGGCTGGACCTGCTCCTGCGGAGCGGTCAACGAAGGCAAGTTCTGCTCGGAATGCGGCAAAAGCAAACCTGCGGATGCCCCGCAGTACAAATGCGACAAATGCGGCTGGGAGCCGGAAGACAAGACAAAACTCCCGAAGTTTTGCCCCGAATGCGGAAACCAATTTGTTTCATAAAATAACGGAGAGGTTGATTATATGGCGGTAAAATCGTTGAAATGCCTGACCTGCGGCGGGGATCTGCTGTTTAACCCGACTTTGCAGACATGGAAATGCGAATGGTGCGATTCGGAATTCACGGAAAAAGATTTGGGCCCGGGCGCGGCGGAAAGCGCGGAGGCTGACGACGCGGTCGAATCATATGAGCACGCCGACAACCCCGACGTCAAAGTGTACAAGTGCAGCTATTGCGGCGCGGAGGTGGTCACGGACAACGTGACGGCGGCCACGTTCTGCGTGTACTGCCAGAGGCCAATAGTGGTGGGCAGCCAGTTTTCCGGGAGCTTCAAGCCCGATTTCGTGGTGCCGTTCAAAAATACCAAGGATCAGGCGCTAAACAGTTTCAAAGGATACCTGAAAGGCAAAAGGTTTTTGCCAAACGAATACAAAAACGACCAGAACATAGAAAAGCTCGCCGGGGTGTACATACCGTTCTGGCTGTACGAAGGCGACGTGAGCTTCAACGTGAGCGGCGAAGCCGACATAGTGACCAACAAGCGCCAGGGCGACTATCAAATAAAAAGAACGGACATATACAATTTCGCGAGGGAAGGGAACATACGCATAGACAACATACCCGTGGACGCCTCCACGAGGACTCCCAGCGACCTGATGGATTCCATAGAGCCGTTCGACTTTGCCACGCTCACTTCCTTTTCCACCAATTACCTATCCGGGTTTTTGGCCGAAAAATACGACGAAGACGAAGCAAAGCTGTATGAGCGGGCGAAGACGAGGTTCGAGGGCTCTGCCGAAAACAAGATAAAAGAAAGCTTGAAAAAATATTCGACAGTCAGGAGAAAAGTCGACAAAAAGCGGATCGACAACGTGAAATCGAGATACGGGCTGCTCCCGGTTTGGATGTTCAACTCCAAATTCAAGGAAAAGCAGTACAATTACGCGATGAACGGGCAGACAGGAAAAATGACCGGGAATTTACCGGTGGACGGCGCGAAGGTATTCATGTTTTTCTTGACGGTATTTTTGATAGCGGGGTTGATTGTCGGAGCGGCGAGCGTTTTGTTTTTTGAAGAGGGCGAATTTGAGATCGGCACCTGCGTTGTGATCGGGCTGGTCGGAGGACTTGTCATCTCCGGGATTGCGACAGGGGTGACGGTAGCCGGGCACAAGCCCGTGGCCAAGGCAACGCACGCGGACTATTACGTGAAAGACGAAAATGTCAATATGTCGCTGGTTCAGGATGTATATCTGAGATTCACCGAAACAAGAACCAAGGTGGCCAGCAGCACAAGCGCCCCAAAGAAAAAATAGGCGAAAAAAATGCCCTGCGGCATATGCGGTTGCCTAAATCGCAATTCCGCAGGGCGCTTTCAATTAGCAAGGGTTTTGAAAAAAATGATTCGAAGTGAATGAAATGGGAAGGCTGTTTTTTCCGCTTCATCAAGCAGGTTGGGATGCCGCCGTGAAAAAAGTGCACGATATCTTAAACAATGCTGCGCGATGAACTTGCAATCCGGCAAATTTCGATATAATTTTTCAAATCGATCAACGCTTTCGAAAAAAAATTATATTTATTTGTTCGCTCAGAGAATATTTTCTATATTCATCGCCGGGATAAAGCAAATCAATATTTGTCATCTAATTCGCCTCTTTTCTTTCGTTTTTTGTAATCGCCGACCATGCTGCTGTAAAAATATGTATTGGAAATAAATTTGAACATGCTGATAAGCGTGAAAGCCAAAATTGATCCGAATAGAATAAGTCCCATGCCTATCACAAAACCAGCGATAAAATCGCCGCTTCCGAATAACGCCGATGCCGCTGCTATTCCCAAAAAAGCCCCCGCTCCGAAAATAATTGCCGTAATTGCCCATACGAAAATCCTGACAATTTTATAAACCATTTTTTACCTCCGAAAACCAATGTTATTGATTTCACCATTCATATCCAATAATTTATATTTTTGTAAATATGGATTACCTACATATTTTAATAATACCATATAGTCAAATAAATGTCAATAATATTTTCGATTTTAAATTATAAATTTTTTATTTAATAAATCGTCAAAACATGGTATAATAAAATTCGATCAAATATATTGTTTTTTTTCGCTTGCAAATTAAAAATTATCATCCATTAAAAATTTCAGCAAATTGATTTGGTTTATCCCGTTTATTTCTTCTTCGAATTTATCAAGAGTTATGACATATTTCGGGTAGTTGTCGTTTATATTGTCATAGGCTCCGAATTCGCGGGCCTTTGTTTCGGGAGTCGATATGGTATAGGCGGCTTGGATGTAAATCTTTTTGTTTGTTTTGAGAGCCACAAAATCGATTTCGCCTTTTTTGGTTTTCCCGGTATAAACGTCATAGCCTTTTATAAGCAATTCGTTGTAAATAATATTTTCCAGCGCATAATTCCAATCCATTGACTTTTGATGGTTTTTTATTTGGGCGATGCCCAAATCGGTTGCATAATATTTGTTTAAAGTCCGCAGCACCGCTTTTCCGTGTACGTCATATCTATATGATTTTTTGACCAATAAAGCTTTGCATAAACCTTCTAAATACGAATAAATTGTTTGCGTCGATATTTCCCGTCCTTCGCTTTTTAAAAATTTTATCGTGTTTTCAGCCGAAAATTCCCTCCCGATCGTGTCAATGATATATTGCAGGATTAAATTGAACAATTGGATGTCGCGAATTTTCAATCTTTGGACTACATCCCGGAGTATGATGGAATCAAATACCCCGTACAGGTAATTTTTGATGTCTTTTTCTTCTTTAAATTCAAATCTGTTCGGCAGACTGCCCCACTTCATGTAATCGTATATCATTTCGTCTGTTATTTCTCTGACATTTTGCAATTCCACAATTTCCCTGAACGACAAAGGATTGATTTTAAAAGCGACATATCTTCCCGAAAGAACCGTGGAAAGCTCGTCGGAAAGAAGCCTGCTGTTCGAGCCGGTTATGAATATGCTCGCTTTTTTGGAAGCCCGGAGAGAATTTATGGTTTTCTCGAAATTTTTGACATTTTGGATTTCGTCGAAAAACAAATAGTACAGTTTGTCGTCTTTTATCTTTTCTTTCACGTATTCGTTCAGCTTTTTGTAATCCGCAAGTTCCTCAAATTCAATAAATTCAAAATTTACATAGATGATATGGTCGCCGCCGATCCCGCTTTCTTTCAATTCGTCCATAATCTGTTCTAAAATTGTCGATTTGCCGCACCTGCGAATACCAACTAATATTTTAACCAAATCGCTTTTGTAAAAGCTTCTTATCCGCGACAAATATAATTCTCGCTTTAACATAAATGGCGCCCCCTTCAACTTAATGTTAAAATTATACTGCAAACAATCGTTTTTGTCAAGTTGTTTTGTCGTATCAAAATAACTTTAAATATTTGCAAAGCGGTTTTTGTATATCAAAACAGATCTTCCAGGTTTATGACGGAGCTCGCCCAGGAAACATCGGCGTTTTGGTCGTGGGTGGTCATCATGACCGTTCCCTCGAATTCTTCGAGGGCGTGCATCAAAACTTCTTTCGAATACACGTCGAGATGGTTGGTGGGTTCGTCGAGGATAATCAGGTTGACGGGATTTTGCATGGCGAGGCAAAGCCGCAGTTTTGTCATTTCGCCGCCCGACAGGGTTCTTACCTGGTTGAAAAAGTGCATTTCGTTCAATCCGCAGGAAAACATCGCCGCCTGCAGCTCTTTCTGCGGCTTTTCGGGATAGTATTCCTTGGCGAACTCTATCGTCGTGATTTTTTGCTGTTTGCCTTTCTTTATCCCCAGCGCTTTTCGTTCGGTTTTGTCGAAATGCGAAAAATTGTTTTCGTAATCTTCCTCCTGTTTCAAAAACACGGTTTCGATATTCTCGCCGAATTCCAAATTCCCCGATATGAGCGGAATGTCGCCGTAAATCGATTTTAACAGCGTGGTTTTTCCGATTCCGTTGAAGCCTTTGAATACGATCTTCTCCCCGCGCATAACGGCAAGCGAAACGGGGGGGAGCACCGGCGATCCATCATAGCCGACTTCCATGTTTTCGAGCGCCAAAATCTGTTTTGACGCGCCCTTTGACAATTTAAATGAAAACTGCGGCTTTATAATCTCGTCCGGCTTTTCTATCCGTTTCAGGTTTTCGAGCATCTTTTTGAGCCAAACCGCTTTTGTTTTGCCCGCTCCGGTGGTATTGTTGTAATAATGCGCCTCCACATAGTCCTCCGATCTTTTTATATATTTTCCCTGCGCGATATGCTGCAAAAGCTGGACGGCTTCGAGGCGCTCTTTTTCTTTCACATAGAAATCATAGTTCCCGTTATATGTTTTGAATATGCGATTCGCGATTTCCACGATTTTGCCGCTGATTTTGTTGAGAAAGGCTTTGTCGTGCGATATGACTATATACGCGCATTTGAGCCGGCACAGGTAATCCCCGAGCCATGCGGTGTATTTCATGTCCAAAAAATTCGTGGGTTCGTCCAATATCAAAATATCGTTGTCCGTCAGCAGTATTTTGGCGAGCAGCAGTTTTGTCTTCATTCCGCCCGAAAGCTGAGGCAGCGTTTTTGTCTTGTCCTCTTCCGAAAAGCCCAGTCCGGCCAAAACATTTTCGATTTTTTTGTCGATTTGGTAAAATTCCTTCGATTCCAAATAATCGACGATCTTTTGCGCCCGCTCCACTTCTTTTAATTGCTCATCTTCGGGCAAAGCTTCGATTTGCCCGTATATTTTTTCGACTTGCCGGTCTAAATCGTAGAGGTCGGCAAATACAAAATCCAAATATTCGTAAATTGTGCAATTTGTTTCTATGTCGGCATATTGGTCGAGATATCCGATTTTCAAATTTTCGCTTTTTTCCGTTTTGCAAAAATCGGGGACGAACTCGCCGAGCATGATTTTCAAAAATGTGGTTTTTCCGCATCCGTTTGGGCCCACGAGCCCTATATGCTCTCCGGAATGAACCGTGAGCCCCGCTTCGGAAAACAAACTTTTTCCCGCGAATTCGTGCGACAGGTTTTCGATTTTAAACAGCCTCATTTTTATTTGGCCCTTCTTCCTTTTTTGCGTATATCGCCAGAGCGGGTCATTTCGAGATACTCTTCGAAACCGCAGCCGTATTCTGCGATTGCGCCATTGTCCATGCTCCACACTTTGTCGGCGAATTTGTTTAGGAAATATCTGTCATGGGAAACAAAAAGCATCGCGCCCTCAAAATCGCTCAGTGCGCCCTCTATCCATTCCCTCGAATCTGTGTCGAGGTGGTTCGTGGGTTCGTCGAGCAAAAGAAAGTTGACATTTTCCTGCATCATCAGGCATAATTTCAAACGGCTCTTTTCGCCGCCGGAGAGTGAGCTGACCTTTTTTTCCACGTCATAGGCCCCGAAATGGAAACCGGCGAGGATATTTTTGGCTTTTTGGTCGGTGGCGCCGGTTTCGCGGCGTAGCGTCTCCAAAACCGTGGCTTCCGTGTTTTCAAATGTTATTATCTGCGACATATATGCCGGCTTTACGCTCGGGCTGATTTTGAGCTCGCCGCTGTCGCTTGGCTCTTCCCCAATGATCATTTTCAGCAAAGTGGATTTGCCGCACCCGTTTTGGCCGACAAGCGCGATGTGTTCGTTTCTGCGTATTGTCAAATTGAGATCGCTCACGATTGCCTTATTTTCGTAGCTTTTGCAAACCGAATCCAGCGAAACGATTTCCTTTGAGGCATAACCGCCGCTGTCGAACTCCGCCGCTATCTTTTTCGCGGCTACCGGCCTGTCGATTTTTTCCATGTGGTCGATCCGCGACAGGATGGCGTGATGTTTTCTGGTGAAGCGGTTTTGTTCGACAAACCATTTCGCCCTTTCCTCGATCCTTTTTATTTCCTTCTGCTGGCGCTCGTAGAGCTCCGACTGGGATTCAAATCTGCGCCTCTTTTCTTCCGCGTAAAACGTGTAGTTTCCCGAATAAAAATTCGCCTTGCCTTCTTCGATTTCGATAATGCGCGTAACCACCCTGTCCAAAAACACCCTGTCGTGCGATATGGAGACGACCGTTCCCGAAAATTCATGCAAAAAATTTTCAAGCCATTCAAGCGATTCAAGATCGAGGTGGTTCGTGGGTTCGTCGAGCAGAAGAATATCGCTGTCCCGAAGCAAAATCCGCGCCAAGTTTACCCGCGTCTTCTCCCCTCCGGAGAGTTTTGCGAAAGAACTGTTTCTGGTTTTTTCGTCTATGTTCATTCCGCCGCACACCTTGTCTATTTTCACCTCGGTATCGTACCCGCCGAGCCGCTCATATTCGTCCATCAGCCTTCCATACCGGGCGAGAACCGCAGAGTCGCCGTCGCCCTCTATCTTTTTCATCGCCGCGTAAACCTCGCTTATTTCGCAAAATGACGAACGCAACACATCCTCCGCGCTTTCGAAATCTTCGAATTCGGGAATCTGGGCGAGCATTTCTATTTTTTTGCCGGAAGCTTTGGACAGGCTCCCGCTTTCGTAAGTTTCCTCCCCGGTGATCACTTTGAACAAAGTGGTCTTGCCGGAACCGTTTTTGCCTAAGAGGCCTATCTTTTCGCCGCTGTAAACCTCGAATGTGATTCCTTTTAACACATGGTTCGCGCCGTAATATTTATTTATTTCATTTGCCGCTATATCGATCATAATAAATTTCTCCTTAATGTTTTAACAATATAAAACGCCCTGTGCAGACTGTTTTGACTGCGCAGGGCGATTGCCAAACAACAAAGGAGCGGGATTATTCCGCGCTTTTAATGCGGCGACAGGCATTCAAAACAATCATATTTTGGAAAATGGGCAGACTCCACCCTTGCATCGATCGTTTTGAACGTATATTTACGCACTATGCCGCTGTTCGGGAACAATTCAACCGCGCGTAAAATAAAAGATTGCCTCATGCCTCTCACCGCCTTTCATATATACTGGGTTTGATTTTAGCACACATTGCGCGAAATGTCAAGCTTTAATTTGTGAATTTTTTAAATATGTATAAGACATATCAGACGCGGTTTTTCCATCTGTCGTTTTTTTGGAATGCCTCAAACATGATGTCTATGCTTTCGGGTTTTGTCCCGATGGCAGCAATATCTCCGTAATTGCCAAGTACAAAGCCGCCTTTGCCGGTCCCCCAAAATTTAATGAGCATTTGCGCTTCTTCTTCGATTTCTGCGGGAGATTTGAAAGGCAGCGTGTGCTGGATATCGCACGTGGTCTCAAAGCAAATCCGCCCGGCGAACTGTTTTCCTATTTCCTCGATTCCAAGCGCGCGCGGCTGCAAAAGGTTGAGCGCATTGCATCCGATCTCGATCAGCGGCTCTATGATCTCATTGACCCGCCCGCAGGAATGCATCCATACATGCCAGCCGTATTCATGGCATCTGTCGAATATTTTTTTGTAGCGCGGCTTGAAAAATTCATTCCATAGTTTCGGGTTCACCATAAGCGCCGTTTCCGTTCCCCAGTCGTCGGTGAAATTCAAGGCGTCGATTTTATTTGGGCACAGCCTATTTATATTTTCGATGATGCGAAGGTCGAATTCTACGATTCTGTCGGCCAATTCCTCTATTTTTTCGCGTTCCAGATAAAAATCTTCCAACAGGTTCTCAAAACCCCGGATGCCGTGAAGCCTCTCGAAAAGAAGCATGAATATGCCTGCAAATATGTATTTGCTTTCATCGCATGAATTTGCCCGCTCTTCAATTCCCCTGAAAAATTCGGGATTGTCCGGGTCGGGGAATTTAAATGAGGAATAGTTGTCCCAATTTTCCAGCGGATGATAGGTGATCTGCCCCATATTGGGAACATCAGTCCTCTCCCATCCGCATCCCCATTCGTCAAACGTGTTTTTTAGCCTGTTGTCGCCCGTGCCTGTCTGGTTCCAGGAAAGCCAGCCCACATCTCCGCCGCCCGTCCTGCGCCAAGTCGTCGGCATTCGGTCGGGAGTATTGAACTCTACCGCGTTTTTTACGACTTCTTTGCTCGTCTGCATACAACTTCTCCTTATATTTTCGTCTACCGGATGTCCACATCATATCATAAAAAAAGCTCAAAGTCAAGTATTTTTTGAATGTGTTGACAAATTCGCAAATCGATGGTATAATGAGGCAACCGAAAACAATCGACTTAATTTGATAAGAGTAGGGGATGTATCGATGATTTATTTCGAAGACGGAAGGGATAAAAGAAGCCAGAATTTTAGCAAAACAATTAAAAGCGCCGGATATATGCTCGGGTTTGTGTGGAAGGAAAAAAGCGGCAAGCTGTATCTGTTTTTGAAAGTGATAATTTCGCTTGTCAATGCGGTTTTTCCGCTTGCCTATACCATTATGCCGGGATTGATAATAAATGAACTGACAGAAGAGCGTCGGATAAACGCGATAATATTGTATGTGGGCATATTGACGGTTGCCCCTGTTTTAAGCAGCCTGATCAATGCGTTTATGACTTATCATATAGACAAGATTCAAATGGAGCTGACTCTAAACCTCAACGCGGATTTTTACGCCCATGTGGCAGACATGGATTACGAAACGCTCGAAAAGCCCGATATACAAACGATGAGGCAACGCGCGGGCAATACATTAAACAATTTCCCATGGGTCGCGAACAATCTCAGCATTTTGGTTTCCGGCATTTTTTCCCTAATCGCCATGCTGTCGATCATTGCCACTCTCAATTCCTTTATCATTATTTTGATCATAGCAGTCATATCCGCGAATTCATTCGTTGCCTACTTGGCCAACCAGAAAGATTATTTGATCAATCGGGAAGTGAGCAAAAACTGGAGGCACAAATGGGCGATAACGAGCATGTTCGAATATTATCAAGCAAAAGAACTCAGGCTGTTTGGCTTAAAGTCATTTGCGATAAATTTGTTTGCCGAACACGAAAAAAAAGTCAATAAACTGACCCTAAAAAACAATATGATGAGGCAAAAAACATCCGCGTTCAACTCCGTGACCGGTTTGATCCAGCAGGTTGCGATATATGCGTACCTGATATACAGCGTGATAAAAAAAGGTCTTGCAATAGGGAGCATGACGATCTATCTGACGGCGACGCAGCAATTTTCTAACAACTTGCAACGGATTATGAACTCATACATGGATTTTTCCAGAAACAGCCTTGACATCCAGGAAATGATAGAATTCATGAAGATACCGTCGATACAGCAAGAAACAGGCGACAAAACGCCGGTATTTGACAAGAATTCCGTGATCGAGTTCAAAAACGTGAGCTTCAAATACCCCGGCAGCGAAAACTACGCGCTGCGCGACATGAGCCTAACAATACGCGGCGACGAGAAACTGTGCATAGTGGGCGCGAACGGGTCGGGTAAATCTACGTTCATCAAACTTTTGACGAGGCTGTACATGCCCGCCGAGGGCGAGATACTATTGAACGGCATGAACATAAACGAATACGGCTATGCAAAGTACCAACGGCTGTTCGCGCCGGTGTTCCAGGATTTCTCGCGTTTTTCACTGTCGCTTAAAGACAACATCGTGCTGACAAGCGAATACGGGCGGGAGCGCCTTGAAGCGGTGGGCGCGCAAAGCGGGCTTGCGCCGCTGGTCGAAAGGCTACCGAAAGGCTACGAAACGCAGGTCGGAAAACAGATCGACGACGAGGGATTCGAGCCGTCCGGCGGAGAGGGGCAGAGGATCGCCATAGCGCGCGCGGTGTACCACGGGGCGCCGATCTACCTGCTCGACGAACCGACGGCGGCGCTCGATCCGCTGGCGGAGCACGCGATATACACGCAGTTCAACCAAATGATAACCGGCAAAGCCGCAGTGCTGATCACGCACAGGTTATCCGCGGTGCAACTGGCCGACAAGGTCGCGGTTTTTGACAAGGGCAGTCTAATCGAGTACGGGACGCACAAAGAGCTTTACGGAAATGGCGGCACATATACGGAGATGTACAGAAAGCAGGCGGAATTTTTCGTGGATAACACATAAAAACGCATTATTCAAGAACAACAATCCTGACCATGGCCCATATATATCTGTCGTCGCCGCGCTTTTCCACCAATTCGCCGTCGTCGCCAAAGCATCTCATCTGCGAGGAGCCCGCGCCATCCAGGTATATGGCTTCAAAACAGCCCAAAGAGATAAACAGCGCCCTGAGTTCCTCAAGCGTTTTGGGCTTTTCTTTTGAGTTTGTCCCCGAGCAGGCGAGATATGCATACCAGATCCCGTTTTCTTTTTTTATGCCGATCCCGCTCCTGCCGGTTTTGGAATTTTCGATTACAAGAGGGCCTTCGTTTTGGTATTTTTGCTCTTTCCAGTTTTCCCAATCTTCCGGTTCGGGATATTCGCCAAGATAAAAATTGCCCCCGCCTATCATGTAAATATAGTCATGGTCCCGGTTTGTTTTTTGTTTTATCTGTTCTCTTAAGTCGCCGCTGCTTTCCGCGCTCATCACCCCGGCCTCATATTTTCCGTCGCTCATGTAAAAAAACAAAGTTCCGCGCGCTATGTACGGGCCTTCGCCGAGGGCGATTTTTTCCGGGTCCCTTTTGTTGATTTCACACACTTCCAAGCCCTTTTCTTCGTCTTCCTTGCTCCAGGATATCGACACGCTGAAAAAATCTTCGTCGCTTGGTTTTTCGCCCCTGTAAACCGTGTTGAAAAACCCGGCGTTTATTCCGTAATATCCGAGTTCCCTTATGTAATCCGAACATATGGGGCTTTTTATCGTCTCGGGCTTTATATTTTCCGCTCTTGTTTTTATCACGGTGAAATCGTCCTGTTCGAACAGCGCATAACTCGCTTCATGTTTTTTAGCAGCTTCGCAGCCCGGCAAAAAAACGGACGCAAGAAACAAAATAAAAAACAATTTTTTCATGAATTTCATCATTCGATTTGCGAAAAGGCGTCGATCGTTTTTTGGAGTTCACTTTCCATTTTGTCCTGTATCTTCTCAAAAGCGGAAACGATCGGGTCTCCTTTGTAAACGCTGGCGAGTATAATGTCAAAACAGCCGCCCCAGTTGTATATCGGCCCGAAATCGTAACTCGCGTTCTCGCAGATTATATCGAGCATCTTCTCGGAATATTCGTCCCTTGTGAATTTTGTTTTTAGCGTGACCTCGTACTGCGC
Organism: Oscillospiraceae bacterium; assembly: GCA_009782405.1. The sequence continues at coordinate 232 of WRJC01000043.1, read as the reverse complement.
GGGGGTGGAGGTATATTTGCCCGCCGCCGCGAACGCCTCGATCAACATTCCCGTCCTCTCGATGTTTTCGTTTGTTTTGGGCACAGCCACCGCCACCGCGCCCCACGGATTGCAATAAGAATAATAGCTCTCCTGGCCCGCGTCGAGCTTGGGCATGGGCAATATCCCGAAATCGTATTCCATATCCCTGAAAAGCGAAAGGTTGCCGGTGGTCTGGGTCAAAATGAGCGTC
>WRJC01000042.1 GCA_009782405.1 Oscillospiraceae bacterium | reverse complement strand
CAGCGAGGGCGAGACGGGCGAGGTGATCAACGACAACGTGTACAAGCGCAACCGCAAAGTGGAGGAGCGATTCAATATGGAAATCGACGTGGTCGAAGTGATGGGCGACTGGTCCAATTTGAACACATTCATGACCGCGTTCAAAAACTCCGTGCTGGCGGGGGACGGGGCGTATGATCTGGTCGCGGGGTATCAGGCGTATTTCATGAGCGCGACCACCGACGGCTGGCTGTACGACATCAATTCCCTGCCGTACATAGACCAAAATAAGCCGTGGTGGGCAAAGTCGGTTTTCGACGAGCTCACGGTCAACGGAAAGCTGTACATAATGGCAGGGGATCTGTCGCTGACCATGTGGGAATATATGTACGGCATATACTTCAACAAGCAAATGGTGCAGGACTACGGCATACAGGACAATTTTTACCAAATCGCGCGCGAGGGAAAATGGACCATCGACTATCTCGACAAAATCGTGAGGGACATACACGAAGACCTCAACGGAGACGGCAAAATGGACAAGGCGGACAAATTCGGATACGTCACGGAAACGGGCAATTTGGTGGATCTGTTCTTGGCGGCCTTCGACATAGCCATCACCCAAAAAGAAAATGGAATCCCCGTGATTGTGCTGAACTCGGAAATCAATATAGACAAGCTGAACCGCGTGTTCGATTTTGTGATAGATAACCCCGGGGTTTACCATCAAGGCGAGAGCGTGTCCACGCCCGACAACCCGCTCGACGTGCTGTTCCACGATAACCGCGCGATGTTTTTGCCGGACACATTGGGCAATTCAAAAAAGCTGCGCTCGTTTGACACGGATTTCGGCATATTGCCGCTCCCCAAATATGACGAAGCGCAGGACAAATATCACGTTTACCCGCAAAACGGGTTTTCGGTTCTGGCGATCCCCGTCGATGTGAAAAACCCCGAAAATGCCGCGCTGATAACCGAGGCGCTGTGCGCGGAGAGCTACAAGCTCGTCATACCCGCTTTCTACGACGTGGCGCTAAAAAACAAATTCACCCGTGACGACGAATCTGGCGAGATGATCGATCTGATACGCGACGGGGCGATCTTCAACTTCGGGATGCTCTACACGAATATAATCGACCACCCCGGAGTCATCTTGCGCAGCATCGGCGAAAAGAAAAACACATTTGTCTCCACATTGGAAAAGCAAGTGCCCAAATGGGAGACGAACATCGAAAAGATACTCGATAAAATAGGGTAAAAAGGGCGGGCGGCCGGGGACGGCCGCCCTTGCAATATTCGCCATAGCCGTTCAATCCAAAATGTCGCTCAAATCCGTGTGCAGCCTCGCCGAGAACAGGTGCGCACCCTTGTCGTTTAAGTGACCCCAGTCCGAGTAGCAAGTGTGGTCATCGTTGATTTCGGATATGAGATCGGTGTTGTAGTTTAGAAACGGGATGCCGTAATCCTCCGCGATTTCAATGAGGATATCATTCATCTCCTCGAACTGCGGGGCTTTCCTGCCCGGCAGGTATTCGGGGGCCATCACGAACACCACGGGTATTTCTTCCTCTCGGAACTCGTCCAAAAGAGACAGCAGCGATTCTTTTTCCTTTTCCTTGAAGTGCGTCCGCGCAGTTCCTGCGGAGCCGCCGCCGAAATCGATCTCCCAAGGCACATAGCCTTTGTAAAACGAACTCAAAACAAATCCGTCCGGGGTTTTGTAATATTTTTTTTCGGGCTTTTCCTTGATTTCCGGCAAAAACAGGTCTATGACCCGGGATCTGGACGAAAACAGCGGGAACCTGTTTGTCGCATATTCAAAAATCGCCTCCAAGTCGTACCACTTTCCCTCGTACTTGTTTGCGGAGCCATCAGAATTTTCCGGCGTTTCCCGCAGGTACCTGTAATCGAAATCGGGCTTGCGCCAAAGCCAGTCGGTGTCGAACATGAACCAGTCAACCCCGAATATGACCGCTTTTGGCTTTGGATAGCTGTTAGGCTTGAACACTTCGTTGTACCACCATACATAATAGGAGGGGTTCGAGCCGTTTAAGGCGAAATTGAAAAACTTTTTGCCGGATTTTTCCAGTTCTTCCGGAGTGACGCCGTGGGTGAAATGCGAAGTCCCGAGTATAATGTAGTCGGCGTTCACCCTCTTTTCGTATATTTCCTGAAATTGGCCGTCGTAATGGTCGATTATTTCATAGTCTTCGTTTTCCCTCTCCTCCGAAAGTAGCGCCGAGATTTTCCCGTTTGCCCAGTACAGCGCAAAATATGCCGCCGCGAGAACTGCGGCCGCCTTGACGGCCAATATCAGGCATTGGAGTATGGTTATCCGTTTTTCCTTTGAATTTTCCATGATTTTAAATCCCCCCCGGCAAAGCCTTAATTTGACGCATACGCTTCCACCGTTTTTTCTATGGCTTTTATGATTTTCGGTTCAGCCTTTTCGAGCGACGAAGTTATATTGGCATCGTTTTTGGTCATAGCGGTCGCGAAAATCCCCGACAAGCCGCCCCAGTTGTATATGAGTTCCAAGTCGAACCGCCTGTTGGCGAATATGATGTCGAGCATTTCCGCCGATTCGTCGTCCCTGGCGAGTTTGGTTTTCAGCTGGATGTCGTAATATGCCGGGATGAGCGTGTATTTCGACTCGGCGCAGAGTGCGTCCGTTATCGCTCCGATTTTTTCCGGCTCCGACACCGTGGCGGGCACCGACAGCGAAGTGGCCTGGAACGGCGATATCGTATTGCAGTATTCGCTCCGGCTCTCTTCCAATTTCGGCGAGGGGATTATCCCGAAATCTATGTCCATGCTCCTAAACAAAGTCACCCGGTTCATGCCCGCATTTGTAAAAAGTATCCTCCCGTCCATGAAGCTCGCATCCATGATGTCGTTCCAAACGTTGCCGCTAAGCCCCGCCACATCGTCTGAGCGCAGGCACAAGCTCTTGTCCCCGAACAGGTCCAAAAGTTTCGTGAAGGCGATGATGCCCTTTTCCCCGATGCCCGCGTATTCGGGCAAATCCTCGCTGTTTTTGGTTATCGGCCAAATCCCGGCGGCGATTATGCCCGCATACATATTCCAGGATTCGCCCTCCCAGCCGAATTGGTCTTCCCAGCTCATGGTCCCGTCGCCGTTCAAATCTTTCGAAGCGCCTTTGCACATCTCGACCATTTTGTCGATTGTCCACTTGCCCTCCCTGACCATCGGGTATGGGTCGTCGAGACCCAAATCCTGGACCAATTTTTTGTTGAACAGGTAAACCCATGTGGCATCTTTATCCATAATCGTGAAATCGCAGAATGTCGTGTACAGTTTGTTCGCGATCGACAGCTGGGCGTTCGCGTTTTGGTCGTACCACGGTTTCGCCAAATCGACATGGGGGACTTGTTTCAAATCCATGAGGCAGCCGTTTTGCGCGATCGTGACGGTGGAGCCTAGCCCCGCAAACATCAGGTCGTATTCGTCGATTCCCGCAGTCACCGCTTTTTTGGCCAAAGCCGCCGGATCGACGTTGGCGACCCGCGATATTTGGATGTTGTATTTTTCCGATACGGTCGTATTCCTTGTGTATACGGCGTCGTTTACCACGTCGCCTGTTTGTTCTTCGGCCACTATTTCCTTGGCTTCCCAGTGATGATCGGCCGTCTCGGCCTCGCGGGACAAAATCCGAAAATTGTATCCTCCGCAGTCGATTGCCGGAGCCTCCGAAACCACGCGCGGCGCCTCGGCCTCTTGATTCGGGTCGATTTCGGAGCTGCCGGCATCCTGCGCGGCGGTTTCCTCCGCAGTTTCCGCAATTTTTGCGCTTTCATTTTGCGCGCAGGACGAAACCGCCAAAAACAGCAGGCACAAAATCAAAACTTCGGCGATAAATTTGATTTTCATATGTTTTCCCCTTATATAACCCAAAAATCCAAGTTTTTGTTTATATTTTACACCAAAAATGCAAAATTGTCAAGGGGTATGGAAATATTTCGAATTCCGCGCCTTAAAGACGAAAAATTAATTATTGACAAAGGGCGATAAATGGTGTATTATAAAAACACGCAGCGAATTTATAATATTCTTGGGGGATTTTATTCATGCTCAAAATCGATTTGTCGCAAAAACTCGGCGAGTTCAAGCCCATAAACGGCATAGACAACGGCCCGGTCTGTTTCGGGTCGCTGATCGACAGTTCAAAATATTACAAAAAAGCGGGCTTCCCGTACTGCCGCCTGCACGACACAAATTACCCGCACCCGCGCGAAGTGGACATACCCACGATTTTCAAGGATTTTTCGGCAGATGAAAACGACCCGGCGAGCTACGATTTCAGGGCCACCGACATCTACCTGAATGAAATATTGGAAACGGGGGCAAAGATCATCTATCGGCTCGGCGCCTCGATAGAACATCCGAAATTAAAATATCACACCCACCCCCCGGCGGACTTTGACAAATGGGCGAGGGTTTGCCTGAATGTAGCCCGCCACTGCAACGAAGACTGGGCCCATGGCCACCATATGGGGATCGAATATTGGGAAGTCTGGAACGAACCGGATTTTGAGAAGCCCGACCGCGAAAATGACCAAATGTGGTCCGGCACCAGAAAGCAGTATTTTGAGCTGTATTCCGCAGTTTCAAGGCTTTTCGGCAAGGAGATGCCGAATGTGAATATCGGCGGTTATGCGGCCTGCAATTTTGGCACAGACTATTTCCCCTCTTTTTTGCAATATGTAAAAAACAACAATCTGCCCCTTGACTTTTTTTCCTGGCACACCTATACCACTTCCATAAGCGCCATAAAAGAAAACGCGCGGCATATCCGCGACACTCTCGACAAATTCGGATTTGCGGGCGTGCCGGCGGTTCTCGACGAATGGAACTGCATAAGCTGGAACAGCCTTTGGGGGGATATGTTCGGCGCCGACGGGGATAAATCGAAGTATGAAATATTCGCCGAGGCGTCGGGAGAAGTCGGCGCGGCTTTCACCGCGGCGGCGCTTATCGAAATGCTCGATTTGCCAATTGACATAGCGACCTTCTACGATGGGCATCCGACAAATATTTTTTGCACGATTTTTGACCGCTACGGCCAACCGACGAAACAATACCATGCTTTTGAGGCATTCAACAAAATGAAGCAAACCGGCGTGCGGGTGCATGCGAAAAGCGATTCTGAAAATATATATATAGCGGCGGCGGCTTCCGGGGACAACAGAAATATCTGCATTTTAATCGCCAACAACGGCAGCCGGAACGGGTTTTACCGCTATGAAATCGAAGGCCTGCAAGAAAACGCGGAGTATGCGTGCGAAATATATTTGACTGACAAACACCGCGCATTTGAAAAATTCAGCGAAAATACCTGCGCGAAAACAGAAATCCCCAATTCCGTTTATTTGTACCGGCACAGTTTCGCGCTTATCTGCCTTAGTGCGCTCTAAAGGGGGGATTTTGCCATGCTTACACAGCGTTTGGGACTAAAAACGCAAAAAGACGAACGGTTCATCGACGATCTGCTCGATGCCGCCCTGAGGCATCCGGGCTGTTTGGACGAAGTTTGGCTCGCCACCGAATATGGTTTCCCTCCGATTTCCGTACATGAAAAAACCGCCCTTTCTTTGGCAAAAACGGCGAAACGGTTCCGCGAAGCCGGCATCAGGGTTTCCTTGCAGGTCAGCAACACGATAGGCCACGGCGAATACATGAAGTTCATGGATTGCACAGGGCTTGTGCACGAAGGTTCGCCGGCGGAAAAAATGGTGGGGCCGGACGGAACCGAAGCCGGATATTGCTTTTGCTGGAATGGGGGGCATTTTCGCGAATATACCGAGGAAACCGCCGCTTTGTACGCAAAGCTTTTGCAGCCGCACGCAATCTGGTTCGACGACGATTTGCGCGCGGGCAACCACAACCCGGTGAATTACGGCTGTTTTTGCGATTGCTGCATAAAAAAATTCAACGCGCTCCACGATTCCAAATTTATGCGGGAGGAATTGGTCCATGAAATCAATTTCGGCGAGCCGGTTTGGAGGCGGCGCTTTGTCGCTTTTATCCGCGACGGCCTGCGCGAATTCGCAAAATCAACCGCAAAAGCGGCCATAAAACAGTCGCCCGAAAGCCGCCTCGGGTATCAGCACGGTTCCCCCGGCGGATATGCGGGATACGGGCTGGAATATATTTTCGACGCTTTGAGGGAAGCCGGAGGCAAACAAATCATGAGCAGGCCGGGAGGCGGCGCATACGACGACCACGACCCGGGCGAATTATTGAAAAAGAGTTTCCATTTGAGCTGGCAGAACCGGATGCTTCCCGATTATGTGGCCGAGCGCCGCCCTGAAATCGAAAATCTGCCATATGCCGCATACGGCAAAACCGCCGGGGGCACTTGCCTTGAAACCGCTTTGTATCTGGCAAGCGGCAGCACCGCCATGAGTTATGCCATGCTCATGTTCGACCACGAACCTATGGCGTGGCATGAAAAAACGCTGGCGCGCTTCGCCTTCCACCGCCCCTATTGGCAACGGCTGTCCGAGCGTTCCAAAAACACGCGCCAAGCGGGGCTGCAGCTCGTTTTGCACAAACATATGTGGGAAAAAAAGCTCGCGAAGGGCGAAGAAAATTTTAACTGGGCGCATGAACCCATTTACGGCGCGACTGTTTTGGCGCGGACGGGAATCCCTCTGTCTTTCGACGAAACGCATTCGCCCGTATACTTGCTGCACGAGGATATGGCGGCCACTCTTGACGACGGCGAAGTGACTGAACTGCTCGCCGCCCCGGTGGTGACTTCCGGCGCGGCGCTTGCGCTGCTTTCAAAACGCGGGTTTCGTTTCGGCGCGAGCGCGGAAGCCGTTTCGACCCGGCAAGTTTATGAAATATACACTTCCCACCCGGTCAACGGCGAAAGCGGAGGGCGAACTTGGAATCAATTTTTTTCGTTTGCTTTTGGATACCGCCTAATTGATTTGGACGGAAACACGGAAGTTTTGGGGCGGTATGCATCTGATCTGCCCGATTTGGGCGAGGGGGATTTGCCCCATGGCATCGCAAACGCGATAGTGCAAACGGGCGCGGGGGCCAAATGGGCGGTTTTCGGCTATACACCCTGGAATGCGGTCATCAGCCACGAAAAAAGAAACCAGATCTTGCGCGCGGCGGATTACATCGGCAAAAACCGGATGCCCGCATATATATCCACTCCGCAACAGGCGATTTTGCTGCCCCGGGAAGACGAATACGGCAACACGGCCAGCGTGTCGGTGTTGAACTGCACGATCGACGAAAGCGAAGAATTGGATTTGATCGTGCGCCGGCCGGCCGGGACAAGAGCAGTCTGGGTTTCGCAGAGCTGCCCGGCAAAAGAGGCGAATCTGCCCATAAAGCGGCGCGAGGATGGCTGGCTGGTGCGCCCGCCCATACTAAAACCCTGGGAAATCGGCACGGTATTCGTCGAAAAATGAAAATTACGAGGAGGCGGTTTCATATGTTAAAGATATTTGCCCTCATTTTTGCGTCCATGATCATGACGGCTGCGATTTTCTTTTCGTCCTGCGAAAAGGGCGGCGAAGCGGGCGACAAAACGAAAAACGAAGAATGGACGGAAGCGGAAAACGGCGAAGAAGAAAAAACAGAGGCGAGAACGGAGCATGAGGTGCCGGACATAGATTTCGGCGAATATGTCTTCACGGTGCTTGACAGGGAGGGGCATTCGGGAAAATACTGGGTTTCAGTGGATATGTATGCGGAAGCCGAAAACGGGGAACCGATCAACGACGCCGTTTTCAGAAGAAACAGGCACCTCGAGGAAAAATTCAACATAAGCATCAGGGAAATAAAGAAAGAGGCCGATTTTTTGTCGTTCGCCCAAAAAAGCGTCATGGCGGGCGACGACGATTTCGACGTCTTGTACCCATATATGCAAAATGCGGGGGCGATGATTCAAAAAGGCCAGCTGGCAAATTTATACGATATGCCCTATCTTTCATTTGACAATCCTTGGTGGAACAAAACGACCAACGAGTCGATGACCGTCGCAAATAGGCTGTACTGCGCCGCAGGCGACATAGCCACGATAACAAACGACTCCACATGGGCGGTTCTGTTCAACAAGGAAATAACCAAAAGCTTGGAGCTGGGCGATCATTACGCGATGGTGAAAGAAGGGAAATGGACGCTCGACGTTTTGCACGAAAACAGCAGGATAGTGACGCAAGACCTAAACGGCGACGGAGCCATGACGCCCGAAGACCGTTGGGGCGCCCTGAACCAGCACGAAACCGTTTATTGCCTGTTTGCCGCATCAGGGCAAAAAATCATACAAAAAGACGCAGGCGACTTGCCGGAGCTTGTCCCGCCAAATGATCGCGCAACCGCCGTTTTGGAAAAAGTCGTGGAATTTGCCTCGGATGGTTTCGCCCAGATAAAAGCCGAGGACCACGCCTCTAAATACGGCGACATTTGGGCGGTGATGATGGATACATTCATCGAGAACAGGGCTTTGTACGCCATTTGGCCGCTGCGCGCCGTGCCGGACATGCGCAGCATGGAAGCGGATTTCGGAATATTGCCCCTGCCGAAATACGACGCGGCGCAGGACAAATATTACAGCGTGATGCAGTACAACAACGCGACTGTCATGTGCGTGCCCGCATCTGCCGGAAATTTGGAGCGCACGGGCGCGATCCTCGAAGCGTGGGCGGCCGAATCGGTTGAAACGCTGACAAAAGCGTATTACGATATAAACCTGAAGACCAAGCACGCGCGCGACGACGAATCCTCCGCTATGCTCGACTTGATACTTTCGACGCGGGTCGTGGAGCAGGGCCTGTTCTTCAACTGGGCGGGAATGCAGGAGTTTTTCATCGGCTTTTCCCAAAGGGGGACGATGGATTTCGTCTCGCAGTATGAAAAAGCGGAAGACAAATGGAAATCGGCGATCGCCAAAACGATAGAACAAATCATAAATTCGGAAAACAATTGATGTGGTGGGTGATGAAATCATGTATGAAACGCTGAATATAGCCGTCGCGGGCGACGCCCGGCAGTGCGCGAGGCTTGCCGAGCTTATCTGCGAATGGCTGGCGGAAAAAGGCTTTGAAAATAGCGGGGGCGATAGCTACAAGCTGACTTTGAAATTTGACCCGTCGGTGGATCGCGAGGGCTATGTGTTCGCGCCGTCGGAGCGCGGCGGCCAAATAAGCGCATCGTGCCTTTCGGGGCTTTATGCGGGGGCGGGTCATTTTCTGCTCGGCTCCCGGATATACGGCAAAAAATTGCGACCGCCGGAAAAGCACATGGAATCGGCGCCAAAAAAAAGCGTGAGGGGGATATATTTCGCCACGCATTTTCACAATTTTTACCACGACGCCCCTGTTTGCCGGGTAAAACGATATGTAGAAGAACTATCTCTTTGGGGCTATAATATGCTCACCGTATGGTTTGACATGCACCACTATACCGGAATGGACGATCCAGAGGCGAAAGAAATGGTATCGCGCCTTCGCTTGATTCTGGAAGCGGCGCGCGTTTCGGGAATGAAACTGTGCTTAGGCGTATTGGCCAACGAGGGGTTTTCCGGTACCCCGGACGAATTGAAAGCGGATTGGCGCGCCGGGCAAAACGGCTACCATGCGGAGCCGATGGGTCATTACCACGTGGAAATATGCCCGAACTCACCCGGGGGCATGGAGCAAATCATAAAGAACCGCGAGGAGGTATGCGAGGCCTTCCGCGGGGTCGATTTTGAATATATATGGCTTTGGCCCTATGACCAGGGCGGATGCACCTGCGAAAAATGTTCGCCCTGGGGGGCGCGCGGGTTTTTGAAGACGTCGCGGCTTGTCGCCGATGCGTGCCGAAAATATTCAAGTTGCAAATTCATCATGTCGCTGTGGTATTTTGACAACTTCATAAAGGGCGAAACGGAGGCTTTCAAAAAAGCGTTTGCAAACGACGACGGCTATGTCAGCTATATTTTGTGCGAACCCCACCACCAATCGGGCGAATTGCCGGCGCATGACAGGGAAATATGCGGCCTTGGCATCGTGGGGTTTCCGGAAATAAGCATGTACGGGGCCAGCCCTTGGGGCGGATTCGGCGCAAACCCCATCCCGCAGCGCATACGGCATATATGGGACATAGAAAAAGCCGAGATGCAGGGCGGCTTCCCGTATTCGGAGGGGATATATGAGGACATAAACAAGTACATCATAAGCCGACTGTACTGGCACGGCGACTATGACGCAAATGCGGCCATGGAAGAATATGCGGGCGCATATTTTGGCGGGGGGTGCGCAGGCGAGATAGCGGCGGCTTTGGCGGAAATGGAAAAAACTTTGCCCCGGCAAATGACGCCCGATGGCGCCGCGCTGCAAAACCCCGCCTTTTGCAGGGAAATATACAGCCGAATCGCGAAATGCGATTCCGCGATTTCGCCGGCGGCGCGGGCCTCGTGGCGCTGGCGCATAATATATTTGCGGGCGCTGATAGATAACGAACTATCCTCAAACAATTTTGCAAAGAGGCAGATATGCAAAGAGGCGTACAGCGAACTTATCGGCATTTATCACGCGCAAAACGCCGACCCGTGGGTGCGCCCTCCGCTTCAATAAATTTTTTTCAGGCTTTTTCGGGGATCATCGCATTTGTCCGGGCGAGCCAGCCCTCGAGCATGGCGAGCATTTCCGCCGCCCGTTGCGGCATTTCCCCCGACAAATCGCGCGTTTCGCTTATGTCGGCGTCCATGTCGTACAATACGGAATTGCCATCTTCGAAAAATTTTATCAGCTTGTAGCCGTTTTGGCGCACGGCCGCAGCCGGGCTCCCCCCTTGATTGCCGTAATGGGGATAATGCCAAAATAGGGCGCGATCCTCCAATGCCTTTATTTTCTCCCCGTCGCCGGAAGCCGCGCACAATAGCGGCGTTATGTCGGCTCCGTCGATATGCTGCGAAATTTCGCTGCCAAGCCCGGCAAGCGACAATAGCGTGGGATAAAAATCGGTGTTTATCGTCGGCGTGTCGATGTGCATGTGGCCTATTTTCCGCGGGTAGCTGATAATCAGGGGCTCGCGTATCCCGCCGTCGTACATCCAGCCTTTGCCCTCGGCAAGCGGCGCATTGCAAGTCGCCGATCCGTTGGTGCTCGACTCGCCGCCGTTGTCCGAAGTGAAAACCAAAATCGTGTCTTCATATATGCCTTTTCGCTTGAGGGCTCCGATGAGCCTGCCCACGTTTTCGTCGAGGTTGTAGATCATGGCGGCGTAGACAGGGTCGGACTGTATTATGCGTCGCATCAGCTTCATGTGCTTCTGGTGCTCGCACGGGAAATTTTCGCCTTCGACGATGGGGTTTATTTTGTCGCGGTTGAGCCTTTTCGCCTTTTGCCTGAAATATTCGATGTCGGATTCATGCGCCTGCAGCGGCGCGTGGACTGTGTAATGCGACATGAACATGAAAAATTTGCCTTCCGTTTCGTTTATGTAATTCACAGCTTCGTCCGTCAGCCGGTCGGTGAGGTATTCGCCGTCGGGCCCGTCTGCGAGCGTCGGGATGCTATACGGCGAAAAATACGTACGCGGGCAGCCCATGTGGCAGCCTCCGATATTTATGTCGAAGCCGTGCCGTTCCGGAAGGCATTCGGGCCCGCCGAGGTGCCATTTGCCGATATGGCAGGTTTTGTATCCCCTGTCGCGCAGGGCGGATGCGATGGTGTACTCGCTCTCATCGAGATATTTTTTGTACGGGGGGCATTTCAGTATCCCCTTTTCCTCGCCGAACAAATAATTGGTGAGGTGCAGCCGCGCCGGGTATTTGCCGGTCAAGAAAGATGCGCGCGCGGGCGAACATACGGGGCATGTGGAATAAGCCTGCGTGAATACCGCGCTTTCGCGGGCCAGCGCGTCTATGTTCGGCGTTTCGTAAAAGTCGCTGCCATAATATGACAAATCGCGCCACCCGAGGTCGTCGATCAATATGAACACTATGTTTGGGCTTTCCATTTCCATTTTTCCTCCTAAAATCAAAAATTTTCAAGCTATTTCCCAAGCTCATTCATCGTTTTTTCGATGGCCGCTTTGGCGGCGCCCTCAAGCCGCTCATAGACGGCAACCGGGCTCCCGCTGCCCGAACCGCCGACTATATTTGCCGCATACCCGGCCAAAAGCTGAGTCCAGCCGTATATAAGGCCTATGTCATAGTTGACCGATTCGCGCAGTATTTCGAGCGTGGTGAGCGAATCTTCATCCCGCGCCGCTTTGCGCTGGATATTGATCTCGTAATAAGCCGGAAGCGTGGTGTCCGCGGTTACGGCCGAAAGGGCGTTGGCTATGACAGCGGTGCGGCCCGGGTCGCCCGCAGTTGCCGGGACAACCAGCAAAGGCCCCCAGGATCCGGGCCATGTGCAGTAACTTTCCTGCGATTCGTCCAATTTGGGGACAGGCAGAATGCCGAAGTCATCCTCCATATTGCGGAACCCGTTTATCGTCCCGAGGTTGTCCATAAAAAACAGCGCATTGCCATTGGGGAAATCGCCCCTGTTCCCGCGCCCCTGAAACATGGCATGGTCTGACGGCGCGAGTATTCCATCGTTTTTCGGATAGTACTGTTTTATCATCTCTATTGCCCCGATCAAGCGTTCGGTGGGGCTCTTCAAGGCGGGAACGCCGGAAGAATCCATTTGGATCGTGGATTCGTTTATGATGTGCAAAAATCCGTTTGGCAAATTGGCGTTTATATATGCCCCCCAGCGGTCATTTATCCCCCATGTACCATCGCCGTCCATATCCAAGGCCGCCGCTTTTGCCATTTCGAAAAATTTTCCGTAAGTCCAGCGATTTTCCCCCAAAAGGACATATGGGTCGTCAAACCCCAGTTCCATTATCAGCCTTTTGTTGAAATACGTGCACCACAATTGCCCGAAAAACGCCAAATGGGCGGGCGTGGCCACCATGTGCAGCTTACCGTCAAGAGACAGGCTGCGCTGCGAGTTTTGATCCCACCATGGCGACCCAAGCGAGAGTTCCGGCATATCGTACAAATTGAGGAGTTTTCCCTGCGTGACGAAACTCCCCGTGCTGTCCGCCGACAAAAACACGATATCGTACTCATCGGAATCGGCGGCTATCGCGCGGTTGAGAATTGCCGCCACGTTGCCCATGTTGTCGCGCTTTTCTTTGAATTTCACCCCGAGCGCCTCCTCGATTTGGGTATTGCGTTTGTAGATCGCATCGTTCACCACGTCCCCGTTCTCAACTTCGACGACCATTTCGGTGTACATCCAAACGATCACCTCGGGGTCGGGATTTAGGATGGTTACTTCATAGCCGCCGTAGTCCAAATCCGGAAAAACGTAACCCATATATTTGGGGTTTTCGAAAGGGGGGGTATCTTCGCCCGGGTTGCCGCTTTCCGGTGCCCGCGCGTCGTTTTCGCCGATTTTTTCGCTCTGCGGCTGACAGGCCGCAAGCAAAGGGGCAAAAATCGCAAGCAGCGCGATCAATGCAAATGAGACTATTTTCCTGAACATAGTACAACCGTCCCCCCGCTTTCCAAAATCGGCAATACCGTCAGCCGCAAGACAGAACATCCGTAAGGGATGAATTTCATTTTTTCGGTTTCTGCCAACGGCGTTCGGCCGGCCGGGATTTCGGCGATGACACCGCCGATATTGTCCCATGCTATTTTTTTGCAATCCACCTCCGCGTATATCGGCGGGTCATTTTCGGAAAAAACATATTCGCCTATGCCGTTCTCGGTGAAGGCGATGCCTTTTGTATCTGCTATCGCGTAATTGAATGCGGATTTCGGGAATATCTCATAATCGCAATGAGGATGGACTTTGATTTTTTCGTCTGCGCCGTAATCAATTTTTTTCCATTCCGATTCGATTTTCAAGGCATACAGCAGAGGGCCTTTTTTTAGCGCGTGCAAATTGTTGTCCCACGGAAGCGCCTCTACTTCCGAAGGAAGTATTACGCTTATCGTTTCTTTGCCGCCCCATTCCTTGTCAATTATATGGAATTCGCCGGAATTTGCCGTTTTTCCGTTTACCGTCGGATTTTTCGCCCATGCGGGTATGCGAATGCCGAATGCGAAATTGACTTTATCTTCGGCGCAAACCGTATATTCCAGCCTGTCTTTAAACGGATATTCGGTGTCGAGCGATATTTCTACTTTTATGCCTTTTATTTCCGTCGCCAGAGTGGAGGGGGCGAGAACCGTGCTGTATATCCCATCGCCCGTTTTCATAAATGTCGAAAGCGCCAATTTGGGAAACGCTTGGTGCATATTCGCCGTGCAGCAGCCGTAATTCGGCTCAAGCCCGAATGTATGGGCGTTTTTCCCATTCGTCGTAAACGGCGTTTTTTCCTCGGGCAGCACGCTGCATTCCACCTGATTGACCATTTGGTCGTACTGGTGCGTCCACATATCCTCGCTCAAAGTCGCCGGATATGCGTTATATGCGATATATTCGAGCCTATCGCCCCATTTTGCTTTGCCGTCGCACGAATAGACCTGTTCAATTGAATACATGAGTTCAGCCACGGCGCACAGTTCCGTTCCCTGAATGGGGCTCCTCCCCGCAAGATTTTCATCGCCTGTGAATATTCCCGCGACTGTTCCGTGATATTTGTCCAATATGCCGAGCATCAAATCGGCAGTTTGGGAATGCTTCGCATCACCGTGCATCCTGCCGTACCAAGCGCCGGATTTCACCGCCATCGCCGTATTCACCACATGGTTCAAAAAACTCCACTTTCCTTTTTCGGTTTTTTCCAAATACGGACAGCTTTCGTACAGCGAATGATAGTCAAGGCCCTGCGCTTTCAGCCTGTGGGCGAGTTTTGGCAGCCAGTCTTCGTTTATTCTTTCATACAGCCAGAATATGGCGTACAGGCACTCAAACCAGCGGCTTCTCGCCCAGTTGAATATCATGGCGGCGTCTATGTGGGCATATATGTTTTTTAGCGCCTTATACACGACTTTTTCGATTCGTTCGTCTTTGCTGCACTCATAGTACACGACCAGGACTTTGCATACGAGAAAAACCGCCCATATGTCGTAGCCGTTTCGCTCCGTATCTTCACAGGGGCATATCCAGCCATCCGGCCTTTGGTTTTCTATGATTGCGTCAATATACCTTTTCGCCCTTGATTTCATGGCTTCATCGTCAAGCAGATAAGCGAGCGGTATAAACCCGTCAA
This sequence comes from Oscillospiraceae bacterium, assembly GCA_009782405.1. The sequence continues at coordinate 10,347 of WRJC01000042.1, read as the reverse complement.
GCCAATACGGGACGCGCTCCCAACCCTCGCAATTTCCGCCTATCCATTTGCTGTCTTTTATATCGGGCCAAAACAAATCCAAATTTCCCGTGAGCCCGCCCGCTTGTATCTCAAGCTGTTTTTTCAGCCATCCCGAAGGTTTGATTTCATCCGCCGTAAAAGGTTTCAGTTTCAAAGGTTTCAGCGTTTCCTGCATTTCCATAATCATATCCCCTTTCTCATCGCGCCATTTTACTATTGCTCCAAACCAAGTATTTTTTCCGTGTCAGATTTCATCGCCGCATCGGACTTTTCAAACATCTGCTCTATAGTCGAAGCGACTTTATCGTAACCGTTGCTGTTGAGAAGATCCTGCATTTTCGCCTCAATCCCGCCCCAGCCATACACCGCCGCAAGGTCAACCACCCTGTTGTCCATTATGATGTCAAGCATTTCAAACGATTCTTCATCGCGGAAGCATTTGTTCGGCAAGGCGTTTTCGCGGTATTTCGGCTGAACTTCTTCGCTTGACTTCGCATTGAACGCCTCAAGTATGACGCATGCGCGGTCAACTCTTTGCTTTTCGTTGTTTGTTATAACCATGCAAGGCGTGCTGAGCGCCATCGGCGACAAGTACTGTTCTTGGTTTTCATCCAACTTGGGTGTGGGAAGGACCCCGAAATCCTGTTCCATGCTGTGCTGATAATCCCACGGCGCCCGCATTGCGGCAAGCAGCGAAGAATCGAATAGAGCTTTGCCGTCGGCAAACATATTGTCCTGGTGCGTGCCAAGCCTGAATGATTCGGCCGTTGTATTGTCGGTATTTAAAAACGTCCAGGTTTTTGAAAACGCATCCAGGTAAAATTCATCTGTGATAGTCCAGTACGGCATGTCGTCTTTATCTTTTTTTACCACGTTTGCCCCGGTCGCATAAAAAATCAATTGCGATTGGTGCGGGTTTGTCGTGAGGCCGTACTGATCTTCTTTTGTCCATTTTCCATCTCCGTTTAGGTCGATCGTGACCATTTTCATCGCTTCCAGCATTGCGGCCTGCGTCCATTTGCCTTCCCGCACTATCTGATAAAAGTCGGGCAAACCATATGTCTTTTGCAGGTCTTTGTTCAAAAAGATGACATTTACATATTCCTTGTCAGCTATGGTGAAATCGCCGTACAGAAAAAATTGCCTCCCGCATATAGTCGTGCTTTCATTGAATACGCCGTCCCACCACGGATTTGTCAAATCCAGCTGATCCAATTTTTTTGCATCGGCGATGTAATTATCGATGGTGCATCTTGCGATATCCCTCATGGATACCTGGATAAGCTCGTAATCGCATGCGCCTGCAAGCATTTGGTTTTTTACTTTGTTTGACATATCGGGGTATGGCACTTCGACGATCTTCATAATCACGTTGTACTTGTCCTCGACCACGCGGTTTCGCCGATAAATCGCATCGTTGAGCATCTCCCCGGTATTGTCCGAATCTACGTCGAGCGTCACATCGCACCAATCATAACCCGATATATTGGCTATGACGAATTCAACCCCTCCATAATCAATTGCGGGCAGTTCCGCAAATCCGTTTGGAGGTGCAGTCGCTTTTTCGTTTTCATCGGGCATGCCTAAACCATCGCCGGAAGCGTCGCCCGGTTCTTTTGCGCTTTTGCACGCCAAAAGCGGCAGAGCCAAAATGATCGCCAAAAAAATTAAAGCAGCCTTTTTCCCTTTCATAAATATCGCCCTCCTCGTTACAAGCTTTCGTTGATCGTCCTTATTTCAATCCCCTCTATTTCGCCCGTTTCGAATTCCCGCTCCACGCCGGGGAACAAATCAAAGAAATTGTCCGATACCCGCTTTCCGTCCAGATCTATGCTCGCCCCAAGCACGAATGAGTCGCTTTTCAGGTATGTTTTCCCGTTTTCGCTCCTCTTTGCTATCTCCGGCTTTTTGTCCAGCTCGAGCTCGCAATATTTCGTTTCGATGAAGCGCCTCGACGAGACTATTTTTCCCCCTATGCGCAAAATCGCATATGGCAGGCACTTTGCGCTTTTTGTGCTTTTCCACAAGTCATGGTCAATTTCGGCCACGATTTGCGAGGAATTCGCCTTTATCAAAATTTCTTCGCGCTTTTTTTCCAAGTATTTGCCGTCGAGCGTGAATATTCCGCATTCGACGACCGCTTTAGCGTCGTCGGGCAAATCCGATATTGCGTAGACCGAAAGCCTGCCGTTTTCTTTGGCTATATCGACGGCCAGCGGGCTAAAGGCGCGTTTTACCGGATAGAACGCGGGTGTCCTGTTTCTCAGGTAATCGACGATCGTCCAGCTCCTCGTCGCGGGCCAGCAATCGTTGTACATCCAGAATATGGCCGATGCGCAGTCGTATTTCCTGCGCCTGAAATTGAGGATGTATTCGGATAGCCCTTCGCCCTGGACAAAGCCGCCCATGTAGACGTATTTTTCCAAGGGGATGTTTTGCGGGTCTACGTTCAGCCAATCCCGGACCATTTTGTCCGCCGAAGAATCGCCCAAGTCGTCAATCGAATTTTCATGGACCTGCCATGAAAACGAATGCATGTATTGCTCCCCCGCGTCAAGGCACGCCCTGACGGCGGGCAGGCTGCCGGGTCCCCTGAGCCCGCCTTCATTTGGGAAACGGCACTCATATCCCCTGTACTTGAAAAAATCGAAATCGGAAAAGCCGATGTTCCACGGGTGCTGGTCGCCGGTATGGTCCGCATTGGGATATTCCCAGTCCGGCGACCAAGGGCTCGACGGCTGGTAGTATTTGCGCGGATCTTCTTTTGCCAGCGTCCTGGGCAAAATCCAATGATACAGATTCGCGTCGGGATATCGGGAACCGGCTGCCATGTCCCATACCTGCCATTCTATCTCGTTGTTTCCGCTGTAAATCACAGCGGAGGCATATCGCGATATCCTGCGTATCTGGTAAGTGATTTCCATTTTGTAATTTTCGAAAAATTCGCCGTCGGTCGATGGATATGTGGAACACGCATTGATGAAATCCTGCCAGACGACCAATCCTTTTTCGTCGCACAAATCGTAAAAATCGTCGCTTTCGTACATACCGCCGCCCCATACCCTCATCGCGTTGCAATTCGCTTCGAGCGCCCGATCGATCAAAACGGCGTAATCATGCCTCGTTATCCTCGAATACACTATGTCGGCGGGCACGAAATTGCCCCCTTTGGCAAATATCCGGTTGCCGTTCACGGTCAATATGTAATATGTGCCTTTTTCGGGATGTTTGGATTGGTCTATGGCCACTTTCCTGAGTCCGTGCTTTATGGTTTCTTCGTAAATTCGCTCATTGTTTTCATCTGACAGCTCGAGTTTCAGCGTATATCTGAAAGCGGCTCCGAAACCGACGGGATTCCACAGTTCCGGGTTTTCTATTTTTGTTTTGCAGGCGATTTTTGATTTCCCCGTGGGCAAATCCGCCTTTGTTTCGAAGATTTGGCCTGTTTCGGCGATTGTGGCTTTGCAGGCGCAATTTTTTGCCCGGCCGGAACAGTTGTCCACAAATGCCCTGATTTCGATCTCCGCGCTCGAATAATCGTCCGAAACATCGGACAAAACCGCCACTTCGTCCACAAACGCATCGCCGTGCTCGAGGTATACATCGCCGGGTATGCCCACGTTGACCAGCCTCGGCGACCAATCCCATTCAAACGAGCACTGCGGCTTTCTGAGCCACATCCTTTTGGTGAGTTTGGATGCGTCGTTGTACATCGCGCCGTAATACGGCAAAGCGGGCTTGTCCGCAGCGTAATTCAAGCCGCTTTCGACCCTCACGAATATATTGTTTTCGCCGGTCTTGAGCAGATCTGTTATGTCGAGCCGGCACGGATAGTAGAAATTGTTGTGCCGCCCGGCTTCCTTGCCGTTGATGTAGATTATCGAAGTCAAGTCAAGGCGCATAAAGACAATTCTGATTTTTTTGTCTTTCAAGTCTTCTTCGCCCAGTTCAAAAGTCCTCCTGTAGCCCCAGATCCATTCCTCCACCCAGCGGGCTTCCAGCACATTTTTCCCGAGAGTGGGCTCTTTGATTATTTTTTCTTTTATGAGGGTTTCGTGCACGGAACCGGGCACTTCGGCTTTCATGAATCGCTCGGGCTGCTCGAAATGGGGGAAGCGCCCGATGCCCCCCCGGTCCCCGGAGCCTCCGCGAAGCTCCCAAACGCCGTTCAAAGATTGTTTTCGCATATATGACCCTCCAATGCGTCCATAATTACGTTGGTATCAAGCATCAGCATGGACAAGACCCCTTTCATGATTCTATATCATCAGTATAGCATATCGGCGCTGTTTTGTCAATGAATTTCGTTTTGTCGGAGCGACAAAATGAACCGCCAGAGCCACGTCAGCCAAATAGCAATCATATCCGCACCTTGCAAAATCTATCGGGCATATCTCTTGATTATGTGAGATATAATTGCACCAGCCAGTTGCTTGCACAACTCGCTCTTATGATAAGCCAGTATACCGGTTAATTTATATTTTTTACGTCAGCATGTTCATCATTTCAAGACACATGCGTCCGTTATGATACGGGCATTTCCACGGACCGACCAATTCCGTTGAATTTTTTGCGCTTTGATTTAATTCTTTTTTGTCGTTTATATGACTGTACCATTCGCCGTAAGGCGAGATAAAATATTTTTTAACGTAATCCCATATATTTTCAGCGAGGAGCATTGATTTATTGTCGCCGTATAGTTTATATTGGTGAACGAGAGCGACTATTGCCTCCGACATTACCCACCATGACCGGACTTTATTTTCGACGCCGTCCTTGCAGTCGTAATATAAACCGTCTTTGCCGTCGTTTATAAACCCTTTTGATATTACGTTCTGCGCGACTTTTTCAAGTTTCGGCGCGAGATTTTTCGTTATTTCGCCGTTGCCTAAAACTTCGCAGGCTCTGTAAATCAGCCATGAGGCTTCTATATCATGACCGTATGAAAGCATGTCTGATATGGGTTTCATAAATTCGTCGAAATAGCAGTCGATACGGGATAATTTATCGTTATACGCTTTGTTTGTCACGAGATTTAACGCATATTCAAGAGCGTTTTTGATTTCTTTTGATTTTACGGCTTGGCAATATTCAGCATATGCCTCGATTATGTGCAGTAAAGTGTTCATTGTGCGTGTTTTTTCGAGGGCGGGATAATCCATGTCATACGGCTCGATATATCCGTAGTCGTCTTTGAAGTTATTTTCGATTAGATTAAACAATTTGTCCGATAAAATCAACGCCGGTTCGTTTTTAGTCACGGAATAATACGCGCTGATTGCGTATAAAGCGAACGCTTGAGCATAAGGATGTTTTTGACTGTCTTTGATTTCCCCATCGTATTCGACCGACCAGTACATACCGCCGTCTGCCGGGTCAATCATATGTTTGGTTAGAAAATCAAATTGCAGATTCGCAAACTCCAATAGTTTTTCGTCCCGTAAAACTCTATAGCATGAACTGTAATACCAAAGCAGTCTTGCCTGTAGAACCGCCGATTTCGAGGATTTTTTGTCGAAATTGTTGTCTTTGTCAACTCTGCCGTAAAATCCGCCGTATTCTTTGTCGTATAAGTTATTCCAGAACGGCAGCAAGTCGTTTGTCAGGTGGTTTTGAAATTCTGATTTGTTGAGCATATTGTTTATTCCCTTTTTGAATTTTAATTGTTTAATTTTATACTATTATATCACAAATTTTATGATAAGAGGCGTTTTCTACATGAATAAAATGAATAAAAACGAAAAAATATTATTTGCTAAACGGCAGTTATCCGAAATCCGGAAACCAGCGTTTCGGGGATGTACCAGCCGCCGAACTCGCCAAACCTTCCGTTGCTCATTGTTAAATCCCCCTCACCGTATCTACGAATTTTTTGATTTTGTCCGCGTCCTTTATTCCATCCGTTTCCACACCGCTGCTCACATCCACGCAGAACGGATTGAGCATATGAATTGAGGCGGCCACATTCGCGGCAGAAAGCCCGCCCGATAAAAAGAACGGAAGCCCGCAGTATTCTTCCAGCACATTCCAGTCGAAGCTTCTGCCCATGCCGCCCCGCTGCTCAGACAGGGCATCGAACAACAAATAATCAGGCCCAACCGGCAGGGACGGCAGCACATCGCCGATACCGACCACTTTTATCACCGAACAGCCGCAGTTAGCTTTGAGGCGCTTAATATATTCGTCGTCCTCGTCGCCGTGAAGCTGCGCCAAATCAATGATGCCGTTTTGGTATATCTCCGTCACGGCGTCAATATCTTCATTCACAAAGACGCCGACAGTCCCGATCCGCATATCGAGCTTTTCCCGCAGCAGAACTGCCGTCCTTATGTCCACCCTTCGCCGGCTTGGGGCGAAAACAAACCCGATAAAGTCCGGCAAAACACGGTTGACAGCTTCGACATCTTCCTCACGGCTTAACCCGCATATTTTTACCTTGCTCATGGCGTTTTACCTCTCAATTCGGCCAACGCCGCTTTTTTATCGGTTGAACGCATGAGTGTTTCGCCAACCAGCACGGCGTCCACGCCGTTCTGACGCAAGCGCTCTATATCTTTCGCGGTGCGGACGCCGCTTTCGGATACAAAAAAAATCTCCCGCGGCACCATGCTTCTGAGCCGCTCGCTCAAAGTAATATCGACTTCAAAGGTTTTTAGGTTTCTATTGTTGACGCCGATAATCCTCGCGCCTGCGGCCAGCGCCATGGCAATCTCTGCTTCCGTGTGCGCTTCCACAAGGGCGGATAAGCCGAGGCTGTGAGCGATGCCAATGTATTCCGCAAGGACTTCCCGTTCCAATATGGCGCAGATCAATAATATGGCGCTTGCCCCAAGAGCCTTCGCTTCGTAGATCATATAACGATCAACGGTAAAATCCTTACGAAGCAGCGGTATTGAAACCTCATCGGCGATTTCACGCAGAAAACGGTCGTCGCCCTTGAACCAATACGGCTCGGTGAGGACGGAGATCGCCTCCGCCCCCGCCGTTTCGTAGTCTTTTGCGATGTCAATATAGGAAAATTCTTCCGCGATGGTGCCTTTTGACGGCGATGCTCTCTTGATCTCACAGATGAAAGCAATATCTTCTGTCCTCAGTGAATTTTCAAAGGGAAAGCCATCAGCGGCATTACCCGGACGTGACATTTCCATGAGTTTTTGGAGCGGCAAGAGTGTTTTCCGCGCTTCGACGCGCTCCTTTGTACACTCCGCTATTTCTTGCAAGATATTCATAATTACCACCCGCGATTTTTTTACTCGTTAGAGCAACGGATAAACTCATCCAATTTTTCATACGCCTTTCCGCTGTCTATTACATCATTGGCAATTTTGGCGGCCGCTTCGATGGACTCATATTTTCCCGTGATGAACAGCGCCGCGGCCGCGTTGAGAGCAGCGGCATTTCGTTTTGCTCCCTTTTCGCCTTTCAGCACCGCTTTTAAGATTTCAGCGTTTTCGAGGGGCGATCCGCCCCGCAGATCATCTTTTTGACAGCGCTCAAACCCGAACTGCTCCGGCGTGACCGTATACGAACGCACCCATCCGTCCTTGACTTCGCACACAAATGTGGGTGCGGAGAGCGATATTTCGTCCAGCCCGTCCTCGCCATAAACGACCATTGCGCTTTTAACGCCAAGATTGCAAAGCACCTGAGCCAAAGGCTCCACCAATTCGCGGTCGTAAACGCCCATCAACTCCATTTTCGCACCCGCAGGGTTTGTGAGCGGCCCCAAGATATTGAATACCGTTCTGATTGCAAGCTCACGGCGTATTGGCCCCACATATTTCATGGCAATGTGATAATTCTGCGCGAACAAAAAGCATATTCCGATTTTTTTCAAAAGCTCCGCGCTTTTTTCGGGCGGGATGCCGATATTAACGCCGAGAGTTTCCAAAACGTCGGCGGCTCCGCATTGGCTTGACGCGCTGCGGTTTCCGTGTTTTGCCACGGGGATGCCCGCCGCCGCCGCGATGATTGCCGCCGTGGTGGATATGTTGAACGTATTGGCATGGTCGCCGCCTGTGCCAACAATTTCAAGGGCGTCCACATCGTGCAGAAGCCTGACGCAATGAGAACGCATACCGTATGCGGACGCGGTGATCTCGTCGGTGGTTTCGCCCTTCAAACTCAAAGCCGTGAGGTACGCGCTCATTTGAACCGGCGACGCTTCGCCGGTCATTATTTCGTGCATGACCGCTTCGGCGGTTTCGTAAGATAAATCCTGTTTCTTCGACAGGGATAATATAGCTTCTTTTATCATTGTAAGTTGCCTCCTGAAATATTTATTATTTGACGATACATGTGAAACGGTTTGATCCACGCCATCGAAAAATAAAGTTTCGGTTGTCTTTGGGATGGTTGCTTTTCATCCGATACATTTTCAATCTTCCTTCCAAAACAAAAAGTCCTTGATAAAACATAACGCTTTATCAAGGACGAATAAAACTATCCGCGGTGCCACCTTGATTTACGGGCAATAACCCCGTACTCTTTGCAGGATACAAACATATCCCTCGCAATTGACGTATGCGTCACGTCATGGAATACTCGGCGTTGTTATACACCTTTGACCATGCCCTCGGCAGTCCATTTAACAGTTTGCATTTCCACCCGGCTCTCAGCTTCCCGGACTCTCTGTAGGCGCATACGCTGTTGTTATCTCTGCTTCAGCGGTTTACGAAATATTCAATTTTAAGTAAATAATCCTCCCTGCTTACTTATGATAGCATATTCGCTATCGATTGTCAATGGTTTTTGACGCAAGCTAAAAATATTTACAATTCCGCTTGCCTGTCTTTGCCCCGCGCCCGTGGCTCTGCGCTATATGGAATGTTGTGATATGCGTCAGCTATACAGGAAATAAGCCATATCGCAATAATATACTCCCTACATATGCGGCAATATTTCTATTCCCCCTTGTTTCGTTCATAGAAAAGTAACAAAAATAAATTTTGAAAACCGCTTGACATTGTTGGTTGGTCGTGATAGACTATATACAGCGGTCAAGAGCGACCGACTATAACAGGGGGTGCAGATTAGCACTATGGAAAATTTATTAAAGCTGTTCGACGCGGAATATAAGTTTATGAGTATCGTTTGGGCGCGTGAGCCTGTCAATTCTACCGAATTGACGAGGATATGCGAAAAAGAGCTTGGTTGGAAAAAGCCTACTACATACTCTATGATAAAAAAACTTTGTGAACGCGGCATAATGCAAAACGAAAAAGCGACGGTTACTACTTTAGTTGCGCGGGAAGATGTGCAGAAGTACGAAGCCGAAGTTTTTGTAAACAGGATATTTGACGGTTCTATTCCCTCATTCATTACGTCCTTTTTGCAGGATAAGGAATTGTCGGAAGAAGAAGCGCAGAGCATAAAGAATATGATAGACGGGGTGACGAAAAAATGACGGCGTTATTCATTACCATTTTGAATATGAGCATTATGGCGAGTGTTGTCGCTTTGGCTGTCATGCTTGTACGCATACCGTTAAAAAAAGCCCCTAAAATATTTTCGTATGTGCTTTGGGGCGTGGTGTTGTTCCGTTTGGTATGCCCGTATAACATTATTACCGATTTCAGCTTAATGCCTATACCGTTTGAAACGATACCGCAAAATATTGTTTATTCGCAAAATCCCGAAGCACAAGCAAGCGCAGGATTAGGTGATGTTCCTGCATACCCGGATATTAACAATGCCTTGCCGCCTGTTGTTATCCCCGAAAATGTCAATCCGATAATCCCGGAAAACAACGACCCGATAATCAATGCGGAAACGAACCCGGATAATACCACACCCGCAGAGCCGGAGAGCAATACGAATATCATTTATACCGTTTTCAATGTGGCGGGGTATGTTTGGCTGTTCGGATTTATAGCTTTGCTGTCTTACGCGACAATCGGGTATATGCGGTTGAAACGGCGCGTTTATTACGCAACGCTTGTACGCGATAACATTTACGAAACAGACACAATCAAAACGCCGTTTGTGCTTGGGTTTTTCAATCCGAAAATCTATATGCCGATTGGTATTGACCCGGCGCAACATGACTACATTGTTAAGCATGAACAGACGCATATTAGACGGTGCGATTATATTATAAAACCTCTTGCGTTTATCGTGTTCTCCCTGCATTGGTTTAATCCGTTTATGTGGGCGGCGTATTTCTTCATGTCAAAGGATATAGAAATGTCATGCGATGAATCTGTGTTAAGAAAAGCGGACGAAGATATACGCGACGTTTATTCATCAGCTTTACTCAATCTATCCGTGAAAAGGGGCGGTTTATTAACGCCGCTTGCCTTTGGGGAGAGCGCTGTAAAAGGACGG
>WRJC01000041.1 GCA_009782405.1 Oscillospiraceae bacterium | reverse complement strand
GGTATTGGCAGACCGCAGGATTTAATAGATATTCTCGGAGGCAAAACGATAACTAAATTTGATTTTATGATTATTTCAGGTCATGGCGAGGAAAACGGCGAGATAATTATGGGGGAATTGGGCGAAGATATTTATTTCCCCGATGAGCCACGGGGTAATTTCGGGTTCAATGAGATAAACAAATACTTGAAATTGACAGATACCTGTATTATAGGCTTGGGTTGTTATTACGGCCATGAAGATATGGCGAAGGCTTTTGCGAAGAACAACAATATATATATTGCATCTACAGTCGCGACAGATAACGGCGCGCTTGTTTTTGCTCTACTTTTCTTTTATTATCTTTCCGAAAAAATATATTCTACGCAATGCGGATTTGATATTGAAACGGCGTATAAAAAGGCGGCTGCCATTGACGCTATGACAAGTTCGTTTGTACTAAGAAAATAAGCAAAACATACAGTATTTGAATTTCCGCAAAGTGCGAACAAAATTTATATGCAGAATAAAAAAGTATTGATGTTACCAGTATCAAAAGCGTAGAAGCATTGAAAGATTATAAAATCGTTTAACATAAAAGATGAATAATTAAAGAGGTGTGATGTGGAAATTAAATATTCAAAAGCAGCTGTGAAATTTCTAAAAAAACAAAACCAACCTATACAGGTCAGGATTATGACCGCTATTGAAAAAATACCCGCAGGTGATATTGTAAAACTGCAAGGGATAACCGGTTATCGCTTACGGGTCGGAAATTATCGGATTATATTCGATTTTTCCGGCAATATTATAGATATTATTGATATTGATAATCGTGGACAAATATATAAATAGGAGGGCTTACAATGTCTGTTATGAAAGAAAGAATTTTGGGCGCAATTACTGTTATGAGCGAAGAAGACGCCGAAAGAATTTGGGAAATTATTAAAATGCAATTCGGATTTCCTACGGATATTCCAACAGAGGAGGAAACAGCAATTATAAATGCTTATAAAGAGAACCATGAGGATTACCAGCCTTATATCACGCATGAGAATTTGAAAAAGGAACTCAATTTAGGGTAAGATATGAATGATGGTAAGCGTACCGAATAAGCATTTTCGACAGGCATATAAAAGAAGAAAGCACACATCGGAATGATATTTAAACCTGTTCCGCCGTGTTTCCATGCTCCGTTATATTTGGAAAAACGGTGCAGGGGCAGAAAATCTGCCCCATTGCTGTTCACTCAACCGATTCCGCCATTTTGATCATTTCATCTCTCTCGAAACTTCCGCCGACTTCGTATGCTATATCGTCTTTGATCCACATGATTCGGTGCAGAGCCATTGGTATATCATACGGCATATATATTTCCGTCAATAATAACGCCTCAATGCCGTTATTTAATGTTATCTTTTCAATGCCATTCGTAGTATCAACTTTTATTGTCGCGTTTTTGCCGACATATTGTGCAGTCAGGGCAAAAGTTTCAGCAGGGCTTCCGTTATCCTGATACGTCTTATAATATATATGACAGGTATATTTATCATAATAATCACTCGCGGCTCCATTTAACACTACTTTGTCAAATACGCCGTTTTCGGGCAGATAATTCAGCTCTGACGGAGTAAAGCCGAGATATTGTTCGGCTTCGCCGAGCGTTCTGAAATTCACCCATTCCATTTTGCCGGAGCCGTAATATGCGCCCACTTCCTGCTGGTATTTACTTACCGCCCGGTCTTTGATTTCAAACGACCAGACAGCAGTTAATTCTCTGCCTTCAAGGTGCGGAGGACTTAACGTATAGACTTGGTTCGCGTCAAATCCTTTGAATGTCAGATTATTGATGATTCCCTCCATCGCGGAAACAGTAAATATTAATAATCCTGTCGCGGCGATTATTATGATCGCCTTTTTCCACGATTGCCTTTTGATTCTTGTATTGATTGCGTTTCCCGCCGATATTCCGCTCGTTTCCTGATTGAGGCAATTTGCGCGGACTTGCTCTATATCCGGCATTCTGCCGCCGGAAATCTGCTTGAAAAATTCATTTCTTTTCATTGTGATTACACCTCTTTTTCTAATAAATTCTGCAATTCTTTGACGGTGCGGTAGAGCTTGTTTTTGACGCTCGATTCGCTCAATGAAAGATTTTCCGCGATTTCGGGAATAGTCAGCCCTACATCGTAAAAAAGATAAAATATCTTTTCGACCTCCGCCGGTTTTGTCTGGATGAATTTTCGTGCGTTTTCCACCAATATTTGATTTACCACGTAGTCTTCCGTGCTGTCCTCGGCCAAAAATGAATCCGCAGCCGCGTCGGACAAGTCGATTTCTTCGTTGTCGCTGTCTTTCTTTCTTGCCGAAATAGGGATGAACATTTGCAACCGTTTCGCCAATGAATAATGCCGGGCGAGTTTTTGTTTCGCTATCTTTGTCACAAGTGCTTTTTCGGCTGTTATATAATCTGCCCCGCGTTTGCTCATAAGCTGATATAATTCCATATAGGTTTCTTGAAAAATATCGTTTATATCGGCTGTATTGCCGCACTTCGATGTAATAAACGCCAATATATATTTATTTGTGGAATCATATATTTCGTTGAACCGCGAAACTATATCTGAGCCAGCCATTATATCGCCGTCTTTCATTGAGATGATTTTTGAATCAATCATTGTTGTATCACCGCCTCGTCTTTTTAAATAAAGGTTATTTTGTCAGAATAATTATTCTCTCACTATAATAACGGCGAGTAACACAAAAAAAGTTTCAAATAATATAAAATTCTTTGAAATAACGCAGAATACTCGTGCAATGTATTGCTTCATCGCATGATTTTAGGGTTACGCCCTGCGTTGACGTTGTAGACTTTCTGCAGGGGAAAAGTTAGCAAAAATTTCACATAAAAGGGATTGAAAAAGAGCAAAAAATGGGTTAAAATGGGTGCATGGAAAGGAGATATTTTGCAGATGAAAAAAGTAATTTCGGCTGTCTTGCTTGCGTTTTGCATATCGTTTGCGGGCTGCAATGGCGGGGACGGCGCATCATTGAACAGCGGCGAAGCTGACTCGTCTGTTTCGCCGGAATCGCCGACGGACGGATCTATCGGGAGTTCCGATGAACGCAATCGTGAAAACTACAGAGACAACCTGCCGGACAATCTTGATTTCGGCGGCGCCGAATACAGGGTTTTATGCAGGGAAGACGACGATTACAACTGCGAGTTTATCGCGGAGGAAATCGGCGAGGTGGTCAACGACGCATTATACAGGCGGCAAATGTCGGTTGAAAACAGGCTCAACGCAAAAATCGTTCCCGTGAAAACAATGGGAGGCTGGAACGAACAAGGCATTTTTCTTTCGGCCATACGAAATTCCATCAACTCGGGAAGCGACGACTTTGATATCATTGCGAGTTACGCATATTATACGACTCCGCTCGCCCTCGACGGCAATTTTGTAAACCTTGCCAAGTTTCCGCATATAGATTATGAAAAACCGTGGTGGCCCGATTCCATAACGGCAAATTTGGAAATCGCGAATAAAGCGCACTTTATAACGGGAGAATACACGCTCACCCTTTTAAGGGGCATAAATTGCATTTTCTTTAACAAGACCATCGCGCAGGACTTCGCCATTCCGAATCTGTATCAGCTGGTGCTTGACGGAGAATGGATATTTGACAAATACTCTGAAATCGCCAAAAGCGTTTCAAAGGACTTAAACGGAGACGGAATATACGATAAAGAAGACTTGTACGGTCACTTATCGCTTTCGTTCGATGTTTATTTGTCAGCCTTTCAGCTGCCTCTGTCCGAAACAGAAAGCGGCGGAACGCTCAAGCTCGCGGTTTACAACGAGAAATTCGTGAGCGCATACGATAAATTACACGCATTTTGGAATGACCGGGCATCGTATCCGATGAAACTTTTCGACGACACCGACTGGGTATGGGGAAAACAGATTTTCACCAACGATCAGGCCTTATTTAACGGGGGTTTTTTGAAGTGGTCGGAAGTTTTCAGGGATATGGCCTCGGATTACGGAATACTGCCCTATCCGAAATACGATAAATCACAGGACGGGTATTACACGCATCCCCATAACGATCATTCCCTGCTGTGCGTTCCCGTCACGGCCGATCCCGAAAAGTATGCGGTGATAGGGGCGGTCACGGAAGCGCTTGCGGCCGAGGGCTACAGAACGGTCACTCCCGCGTATTTTGAAGTGGCGCTGAAAAACAAATACAACCGAGACGAGGAATCTTCGCAAATGTTGGATATTCTCGTCGCTGGAAGCACTCTTACGCCCGGGACTCTGTATTCCGGAAGCCTCAATGGCATCAATCAGCTATTGAACCAGATTCATGGCGGAACTTCCGACATAACGTCGTATTACGAAAAAAATTTGGGTGCGTTCGAAAAGGCGTTCGCCAATTTCAACGAAAAATTTTTGCAGCTTGACTAAAAGATATTGCTTCTAATTTTTTATGTTCTGCATTTCCACGAGGCGCCGGTAGGCGCCTCCTTTTGCTATCAGCTCGTCGTGGCTGCCCGTTTCCCTCACTTCGCCTTCTTCGAGCACGATGATGCAGTCCGCGCGCTTGACGGTGGAAAGCCTGTGGGCGATCACCACCAAGGTGCATGAGCCCGCGATTTTTTGGATGGCGTCCTGAATCTCCTGCTCGGTTTCGGTGTCCACCGCGGAAGTGGCCTCGTCCAAGATCAGCACCGGCGAGCCGCATAAAAGGCTGCGCGCTATCGATATCCTCTGTTTCTGGCCGCCGGAAAGCCTGACCCCGCGCTCGCCCACCACCGTTTCGTATTTTTGCGGGAGCCCATCTATGAAATCGTGTATGCAGGCCATTTTCGCCGCATTTTCGACTTCTTGGTCCGAAGCGCCGGGCCGCCCATACAAAATATTTTCCTTTATCGTGCCGTTGAACAAAAACACATCCTGCAAAACCATGCTTATATTCTCCCGCAGGCTTTTGAGCGTGACCTCTTTTATGTCGCGCCCATCGAGCAAAATCCTCCCCTTTTCGGGGTCGTAGAACCTGGGGATCAGCGCGGCCACGGTGGTTTTCCCCACCCCCGTGGGACCCACGAGCGCGAACATCTTTTTGGCGGGCACTTCAAAACTCACGTTTTTCAGCACCGGCCCGTCCTCGTTGTAGCTGAAGCTGACGTTCTCGAAAGCTATGGAGCCCCCCGCCTTTTGCAGGACTTGAGCCTTTTGGATTTCTTTTACGTCGGTTTCCGCATCCAAGATTTCGAAAACGCGCTCGCCTCCCGCTATGCCCGCTTGCATATCCTCGATGATCCTCGCAAAGCTGGCCACAGGGCCGTAGAAAAGCGAAAGGTACATCAAGAACCCCACCACGGCGGATATGTCCATTCCCCTGTCGAACAAAACCAGATAGCCGCCCACGCCGATCACGATCACATTTCCAAGCGAAGTCAAAAACCCGATGATCGGGTGCATGATGGCCCCGTAGAACAGCGCCTTGATCAGCGCGCCCGCGTGTTTCGAGGCCTTTTTGCCCACATCCGCATATTCGTCGTCTTCCCTGGTGAATATCTGTATTTCTTTTATGCCCGAAAAATTGTCCTGCAATTTCGAATTCAGGTCGCCCACGAACACCTGCGCGTCCTTGTGCATCGCCCTGATCTTTTTTATCAGCGGGGTCGTGAGCAAAATAAAGGGTATCGGGATGCAGGTCAGCCCCGCGAGAACCGGATTCGTCCAGAACAAAATTATCGTGACCCCGACGAACAGTATGATGCTCGAAACCAAATCGGGGATCGCATGGGCGATCAAAGTCTCAAAAGCGGCGGTGTCGTTCATCACCCTGGACATAAGCTGGCCCGTCTGCTTGTCGTGGTAATAGCCCACCGAAAGCCTTTGCAGGTGGCCGTATATATTTGTCCTTATCTCCGCGACGAAATTCCAGGCCGCGTAATGGCTCACGTAATTTTGCAAAAAAGTCAGAAGCGCCCGCAGCAAAAATACCGCGAGCAATGCGGAGGCGATGAATATGACGTCGCCTAAGAGCTTTTCGGCGTCGCCGCCCATTTTTATGTTGTCCTCGAGTATTTTGACCATGTTTTGCGTGAGCCTGGGCGCGACTAAGTTTATCGCGGTGAGCCCAAGCATCACCAGCGCGGAAAACGCGATGAATTTCCAGTATTTTTTTGCTGACTTGTACACTTTTGCGAGAATTATCATAAAGCGGCCTCCATTTTTAATTCATGAAAAAAATTATACCATTAAACGAATAAAAAATCAAGGGCTATTGACAATAAAAATATCATATGGTATAATACAGTCGGGAGCAGCCCCAAATTCGGATGGTAAATGTTTTTGCCGACTGCGTGCAGCGGATATGCAGCTCACGCCAATCATCTGCAATTTGCACTTAAATAACAATTCCGGAGGTATTATTTATTTATGAAAAAAAAGCTAACCGCGATTTTGCTTTTCACTGCTGTGTTGTCTGCGGCTTTGTCGCTTGGCGTTTTTGCCAGGCCGGCCGCCGAGACGTTCATGCTGTTCATCGAAGCGGAAGACTGCGTGCTCGACGGATACACGATCGTCGACGGCAACGCCGGGGCGGTGGGCAAGATGATCACGGCCGACACCGCAAACGACCAGTCCTTCACCGTGAATTTCACCCTTCCGGCCGACGGCGTTTATTATGTCTGGCTCAAAGTCTGGCATACGAGCCAAGGCGACAATTCAGTGTTCTACGATTATGACGGCGAGCAGTTGGTGTTCGACTTCGACGAGGCGGCCGGGGAGGAAGACCCCGATTATTTCATGTACAACAGATGGTACTGGATAAGAAACAACAGGCGCGGCGACGAACCGCTGGCAAACGGCTGGTCCGAATGGGGCGAAGCCAACAACCAGTGCCGCCACACCCCGGTGCACATGAATTTAAAGGCGGGCGCCAACTCGATCGAATTCACCTGCCGCGAGATCAACCATTTTATCGACCAAGTGATAATAACCGACGATCCCGACTATGACCCCGGCGACGTTCCGGGCAATGAAACGTATGTTTGCGGCTTTTGCAACATGGAGCATTTCAGAAAAGAGCCGTTCGCCGATTTCGGAAAGACCCCGGAACAGTACTGGACCGAAAGGCTTGCTGCGGAGAACCCCGCCCCCGAGCCCGAACCCGAACAAGCCCCGGAGGCCGCCCCGGAGCCAGCTCCCGAGCAGCCCGCCCCGGCTCCCGCCGCACCCGCGCCCACCGCGCCGCAGACTTCGGACAATGCCGCGCTCATGCTTGTTTTGCTTCTCTTTGCGGCATCGGCATCGGCATTCGGAGCGGCGAAAATCAGAAACAAAGCGTAGGGGCGACCGTCCTCGGTCGCCCGCAACAATAGTCGGCAAAAACATTTCCCATTCGAAGATATTAAGATAAAAGGGGGGCAAAACCCAATGGAAAACATAAAAGACGGCGTATGGGCCACGATGATCACGCCATTTTCGGAGGAGGGCAAAATAGACTACGGCGGAGTGGATATTTTGGTCGAATGGTACATAAATAACGGCGTGGACGGCATTTTCGCGGTATGCCAATCCAGCGAAATGTTTTGGCTTTCGGCTAAAGAGCGATATGATCTCGCAAAGCACGTGATCAAAGCCGCAGGCGACAGAACCGAGGTGATCGTGAGCGGCAATGTGGAGCAGGATATAAGGCTCCAGATAAAAGAAGCCCGGCTTTTGGCCGAGCTCGGCCCGAAGGCCGTGGTGTTTGTGAGCAACAGGCTCGAAGACGAGGGGGTCGAAACCGAATTTTTGAAATCCGTGGACGAAATCATCAAAGAAATGCCGGAGCAGATGCCCATTGGCATATATGAATGCCCCCACCCGAAAAAAAGGCTGCTTTCGGAGGCCGAATGCGCCTATTTGGCAAAGAGCGGAAGGTTCGCTTTTTTGAAGGACACTTCGTGCGACGCCGCGATGATGGAGCGCCGCGCCGCTGCCGTCGCCGGGTCGCCGTTCAAGCTCTACAACGCGAACGCGGCCACGCTGTACCAAAGCCTCAAATCCGGATACAGCGGCTATTGCGGGGTGATGGCCAACTATCACCCGGAGCTGTATGTGTGGCTGTGCAAAAATTTGCGCGATGAAAGGGCTAAAAGGCTCGAAAAATATCTCGGCTTGATGTCGGTTATGGAATGCAGGGCATATCCGCAAAGCGCAAAACGCTACCTGAAGCTCTTCGAAAACTTGGACATAAACCATTTCTGCCGCTCGCAAAAAGCCCCGCCCGCATCCTCCGTGGATTTGGAACTCGGGGCATTTTATGAGGTTTCGCGGGAACTCGAAGAATTTGTAAAATAAAAATATAAAATCATATAAAGGGGAACAATTATTTATGAAAAAAGTATTGGCGATTATTGTCACCGCAACCCTTGTTTCGGCGCTCTTCTGCGTTCCGGTGTCCGCGCTTTCTGCGCAAAATATGCAGGATCACGGGCAAATCCATTTCAATATCTACAAAACCCCGACCCCGCCCGTGGCGGACGGGACGATAAATCCGGGCGAATACGGCGACCCGATAGCGGTCTTGAACAACGGCGATCCCGGCGTTTACTGGAACGGCGAGGGCTTTGACGACATCCTCGACATAGTTTTGCCGAAGGACATGACCTTCTACGCCACATATGACGACAGCTATTTTTATGTGGGCACGACTTATCGGGACGACAACCACTATAACCCGTTTTCCGGGCCGGAAGTATGGCAGGGCGATTACCTGGAATTCGACTTCGCCTCAAATGTCACCGACGATTTCGACGATATGAGAGACAGGGCGAGAATCGCGGCGGGACTCGGCGAAGAGCTTTGCATCTATTCCGCGGGCAGCCAGTCAAACGCCGCCAATCCGTGGGACGGGAATGAAATATTGGATATCGGGGCGGTGACGCGCGACGAAGCCACCAAGATGACCACATATGAGCTGAGGATTCCGTGGGAAAGGCTGACCCCCGACGGCAAGCCCCCGCAGCGGGCGTATATGTACATCCAGCAGGGCGTGGCTCATTCCGATTACGTAGACAGAAGCGATTACGGTGGATATCTCGCCGTTTTCAGGTACGCCGCATATGTGCCCGATCTGGAAGACGAAGTGGGCGGCGTGGCGGTGTTCCATGTGGGCACCTTTGCCGGAGACCCGCCCGCCCCGGCCGAACAACAAGAGGCGCCGCAGGAATCCGGCGACGCCGAAGCCGAGGAGCCGGTGGCCCCGGCGCAGCCGGCGACGGAAGCCTTGCCGGAACCGGCCTCGCCCGCGCCCACAACCGGCGACAATTTCGCGGCTCTCGTTTTGGTTATGCTTTTGTGCTGGCCGGCGCTTGTCGCATTTAAAAAAATACTGAATAAGTCAGGGGCAAAATAGTCAATTTTGCAATTTTCCGAGCGTCTCGAATATTTCAACGCGCACCCCGTCGAATATGGCGGGGTCGTTTTCTACGCTGTTAAAACCGGAAAAGCATTTTCCGCACAGCCTGTCTGCGGCCTCTTTGTCCTTTTGGGCGATGGCCAAAAGCATCTCATATTCCTCCGCGCTCTCCCTGTGCGCCTCGAGGCGCATCGACATCCAGGGCTCCCCCTCGCCCGGGTATATTATATGCGTGTCACCGGGGGGCAGTATGCACGAATTGCCGGCGTTCGTATGCTTAGGCCAGTTATCTGTAAACGGATCCTGGCCGGGCTGGTATTGGTTCACCGCCCAGTGGAGATATCCCGCGAGGTTGTATTTGTAGTTGCCCCAGAACAGGTATCTTGTAGCCAACAGCGGATAGTCCATGAACCTGTTTATGTAGCCCTCGCCCCTGGGCCCGCAGCACACATAATGCCAAAGCTCGTCGCCCGTCCCCCGGAAACGCTCGAACACTTCCATGTGCTTCTCATACTCCGAGTTGAGCGGCACATATACGTCGAGGCTGCCGTATACCGGCGCGTGGGACATGGCGTCGAAAAGCTTTATCCCCGGGAGCAGATGGCGGACCATGCCGCAAAACGCCCTGTATTCGAGCGCGTTCGCGTCGTTTGGCTCGTCGGCTATGCTGACATAGAATATATCCGTCCAGCCGTTGTTTTTCAGGAGTTTGCCGAATTCGCCGAGATACTGCGAGAGATAGGCGTACCCTTCATATGAAAGGCAGGGCAGCTCGCCGCCTTTTACGTAGATGGTGGACTCGTACCAGCTTTTCCTTCCGCCTATCGAAGGGGTTTTGAAATATTTGAAGCCCAAGGATATGCCCATTTTGACATATTGCTCAAACTCCGAGAAATCGAACTCGTATTTGTTTTCTCCGGTCTGTTTCACCCCGACGCCGATGTCCACCCTAAGCGTATTCATGTGCATTCGCCGCATCATTTTGTGGTAGAGCAGATCGATGCGGGCGTACTCGTCCGAACCGCGCTCGACATCGTGATATTTCTCCGTGAGGCGCGGGTTGTACCAAGTGGAAAATTTCAGGCTCTCCTCCGGCAAAACCGCTTTGTGCACGACGAAGCTCACGGGTATCTCGATTTTTTCGCCGCCGAGCTTTATGGCAAGGCCGCCCTCGTATGCCCCCGCTGCAAAGCTTTCCGGAACATGGGCGCAGACATACAGCGCAGCCGTGCCCTCCATCGCCGATATCTTTGCGCCGAGCGGCTTCATGCAGTCGTAGATATAGAACGGGCCGGTGCGGTTGGGGTAGAGCGGGGTTGGGTCGTGCGTTTTTAGCCCGGGCTCGCCCACGAAAATCGGCGCCATCTCATAAACTTCGAATTCAAGCCCTGACATGCCGCTCCATTCGCAGCAAATATTTTCGGAGGCCGCCGCCCCGAACAGGAGTATCTGGCCTGAAAGCCAGCCCCCGCGGGCCGCATGGCAAGCCAAAACCCGGCTCGCCGTCTTGTAGTCTGTCGTGTCCGGGTATGTCCATTCGCTTGAGCTCACCGTCGTATAATCCATTATATACACCATCCTTGCTTGTTCAATTTTATTCCATATTCGCTATGCGTATTATACCCCAAACAAAAAAATATGTCAAGATTTATTTTTTTTGACGCAATACACAAAAAAAGGCTTGACATTTTTGTCGAAAAATGGTATCCTGTCCATGTTGTAAAATATAAAAATGCGGAGGATTAAAAATGGCAAATTCTAAGGCACCTGGCACAACCATGAAAAAAAGCTCCCTCATATACCCGGCGGCGCTTGTTTTGCCCGCTTTGATAATGGTCGCTTGCGGCATAATCTTCAGATTCGAGGCAATTGTCCCATATATAGTGGCATACGCGCTGATAGCCGCGATTCCCGGTTTTTTCCTTGGCTCCAAAAAGTACGGGATGGCCGCCATTCTGACTTCGATTTTCTTTGTGGTGGGCATCGGGGGTTATGTAGCGGCGGACCATATGCTCCAAAGCTCGGATCTGATCGGGGACAAAGGGCTTCTGGCGGCGGCGTCTTCGGCGCTCGGCAAATTTCCGGCTTTCGTGAACCAAAAAGATTTGGATGAAGTCAAAGTCCTGATTTTGGAGGGCGATTACGACCTCGATTACGGCTCCAACAGTTTCGGGCTCCAATTGGAAGGCTTCAAACTCACCATAGGAGGTCCCGAAGCCCTGGCTTATTTAAAAGCCGAGGATCAGAGCGCATACGACGACGATGCGGTGGGGGGCTATTTCAAATCCGCCACATCCGAAATCCCAATAAACGACTATTCGGATTTCGCCAAATTTTCGAATGTGGAATATATCGCGATAAACCAGCCAAACGCCACTTTGTACTATTATTTCGGGATCCCATCGGCTTATTTGTCCAAATTCAACGATTTGAGCGTTTTGGAAAACATGAAATCGCTCAGCGACGTGGTCATTTTCAATGCGGCGGCCACCGATTTTGCGCCGCTGGGCGGCCTTCTTGCAATTGAGAATCTGAGCGTCCAGTACTGCGCCATCGAGGATGCATCCGTTTTGGGGAGTTTGACCGGGCTCAAGTCGCTGAATCTGACCACTGCGGGCGTTTCCGATATATCGTTTGTCTCTTCGCTGACCGATCTCGCCGAACTTTATCTGCCCGGGAACCAAATTTCGGATATCGGCGCGCTCAAAGAACTCAAAAACCTGACCGACCTGTTTTTGAATTCCAACGAAATCGAAGACATTTCGCCCATACGAAACCTTTCGCAGCTTAAAAACCTTTCGCTCCCAAACAACCAAATAAAGGACATATCGGCGCTCTCCGGGCTCGCTCCGGAAAACCTGTACCTGAGCGCAAACCAAATAGAAGACGCTTCGCCCGTGTTTTCGGCTTCCCTCAAATATCTCGACATAGGCGAAAACGCCATAGCCGGGCTGGGCGGCATAGAGAAGTGCGCCCTGCTTGAAACGCTCTACGCCAACGGCAACCACATATCGGACTTGTCCCCGCTGTCCGGGCTTGAAAGCCTCATGACCCTGCACGCCGACGACAACGACATAGAAGATTTGTCCCCGCTCGGCGCTTTGACAAGCCTTGCAAACCTGTCGCTGAAAAGCAACC
Organism: Oscillospiraceae bacterium; assembly: GCA_009782405.1. Next base: position 13,126 of record WRJC01000041.1, on the reverse strand, counting down.
GGATTTCGGACATATCCGCGCTCGCTCCGCTTTCCGGGCTTTCATCCATATCGCTCGACGAGAATCAAATAACCGACTTTTCGCCCATAGACGCCATCGCGGAGGAAGGCGGCGCGTCCGTGACCGGCAGAGACAACCAGCTCGTCGATTATGACGACCACGAAGATGAAGAAGATTATGCAGGCGAGGGGCAGCCGGAAGAGGAGCAGGATTAGCCTGATTTTCACGCTTTTTTACCTTTTTTCATCCAACCCGCCGTTTTTAGTATCATGTAGGCGTCCATGGCCTTGCGGCAGACTTTGCCTAAAAAGCTGTGCACATAATAGCTGAAATAAACGAGCGGCATATAGAAGAACACGTTTTTGCCGGCCAATCCGGCGAAAACCGAATCCCCCCCGCCGAAGAAAAACGAGGCGATGGAATCAAAGAGCAAAAACGACAGCAAAAACGCGGAAAACAGCAGCGCGATCATCAGCTTTATGCGCCAGGTGAACGGGTCGGCGAGCTGCATCATCAGGTAAAAGCCCACGATCCCGACCAAGAACACCACCATTGTCGAGGATTCCAAAACGGGGATTTCGAACAGTATGCCCGCGATCTGTATGTACATAGTGTTTATTATCACCGTGATCGCGGCGGGCAGGGTGTGCTCGAGGATCTTTGTGAGCATTTGCCCTGCGGGCCGGGCGTAGTTTTTTTGCAGCGCCAAAAAAAACGAAGGTATGCCGATTGTCAGCTCGTTGACGGGCATCATCTGCAAGGGTATGATCGGGTAGGGGTAGGGAAGAAAGATATAGATCAGCGTGAGTATCACGGAATATATGGTTTTCACGAGGAATATCGCGGATATTTTCTCTATGTTGTTTATAATCCGCCGCCCCTCTTTCAGCACTTCGGCCATAGCGCCGAAATCGTCGGACATCAAGACAAAATCGCAAGCCGACCTTGCGGCGTCGTTGCCCCCCACCATCGCCACGCTGCAATCGGATTCGCGCATGGCGAGTATGTCGTTCACCCCGTCCCCGGTCATACATGCGGTATGGCCGTTTTTCTTTATCGCGCGTATCAGCTCGCGCTTCTGCTGCGGGGTTACATGGCCGAAAACGGTGAATTTTTCGGCGATTTCCGCGTAGTCCGCGCCCTTTGCAAGCGCGCTCATGTCCACCGCCCTTTTCGCGTTTTCAAGACCCGCTTTTTCCGCCACGGCGGATACCGTCCTCGGATTGTCGCCGGAGATCACTTTTATCGTGATTTTTTCCTCGGCTAAATAACGGAAAGTTTCCGCCGCGTTTTCCCTTATATGGTCGGAAATGAACAGCAGCGCCATGCAAAAGAGCCTGTCGGGCAGCTGTCCGCCGATGATCTCGTTTTGCGAATAGGCCAAAGCGATGGCGCGCATCCCTTTTTGCGCCTCCTCGTTCGCCTTGTCCAAGAAATCCGCCTGCTGGTTTTTGAACATGATGCCGGGCGAGCCGATTACGTAACTGCCCATTCCGGCAAATGTGGCGCCGCTCCATTTCCGCTCGGAGGAAAAAGGCATCCGGGTCATTATCGGCCAGTTCTCGGTTCTGCCGAATGCGTCGGAGAGCGCTTTCGCCGTGGAGTTTGAATCGCCTGTCGCGCCCATGAGTTCGGATATTGTCAGTTTCACGTTTTCCTCGGGGATGTTGTTGTAGACTTCCATGTACTCGAAGGCGAGCGTGCCGTCGGTTATCGTGCCGGTTTTGTCGAGGCACAAAACGTCGGTCCTGGCGAGCGTTTCGATGTTGGGCAGCGACTGGACCAGCGCCTTTTTCTGCGAGAGCTTGAGCGCCCCCACCGACATCGTGACCCCGGTCAAAACGATCAGCCCTGCGGGTATCATGCCCAAAACAGAAGTGGCAGTACCCAAAATGACGCTCTGGAAATCCTCGCCCCTGCCATATTTCACCGCGAAGAGCGCGGTGCCCAGCGGGAAGATCACGATCGTCAGCGCCATTATTATGCGTTTCAGTATTGACTGGAGTTTGGGGATTTTCTTTTTGTTTTTTTTGGCTTCGGCGATCAGCGAATGGGCGTAGCTCTCTTCGCCAACGGAAACCACCCGGGCATATGCGCGCCCGCTTGCCACGTAGCTTCCCGAAAGCACGGGATCCCCTTCGGATTTTTTTATCCTCTCGGATTCCCCGGTGAGAAGCGATTCGTCCATTTCCAGAAGATCCGCTTTGACCACCACCGCGTCGGCGCAGACCTGGCTGCCCGCCGAGAGCAGCATGATGTCGTCGAGAACCACTTCTTCCTGGGATATTTTCGCAATTTTCCCCTCGCGCATCACGGACACGGAAGCCTTTGCCAAAACCGACAGTTTGTCGAGCGCGCGCTTCGCCCATAGCTCCTGCACGATCCCGAGAAGCGTGTTTGTCACGCTCACCCAGATAAAAAGTATCTGGCTGGCGTTCCCGGTTGCCGCAAGCGCGATGGCGATGAATGCGTACACGAAGTTGAACAGCGTCAGCGAATTTTTGAGGATGATTTTTCCCACGCCCGGCGTGAGCCCGCTTCCGGCGGAATTCGCCGCCCCGGCCTCGATTCTTTTGGCCACCTGCTCTAAGCTCAGGCCCACTGCGGGATCCGGGTTGCAGCGCGCCAGATTTCTGTATTTGTTTTTGGAACTTGAATTCACTTTGTTTCCTTTCGTTGCCTATGCAACGGACGGCAAGAGCAGAGCCCTTGCCCTACTAAATCGGGCTGATCACGGACATGATGAAATTTTCCTTTTTGAAAATTTGATCCAGCCTGCGCTCCACATCTTCAAATTTCACGCTTCCGATGATCTCGGGGAGATCCAAGATATCGTATCCCCGAAACAGGCAGTTCATCATCGAATTGGCTATGTTCTCCGTGCTGTCGAACAAGGTGACGCTGTCGGCATAGCCCGCTTTTTTGAACCTTTCGAAATCCTGCCTGTCGAGCCCGTTTTTTATCTTGGATTCGAATTCGGCAATCGCCGCATCCATCACATAGTCGGGATCGTCGGATTCGCCGCTTAGTATGAAATGGGAAAATTCCGGCTCGATTTCGGCTCCCGCCTCGAATTTATTGTTTATCTTGCCGAGGTTGTACAAGCGCGTATAGAAGCCGCTCGATTTGCCGAAGGCCATGTTCAGCAGTATATCCGACTCGGCGGACTTTTTGGCGAGCGCATTGCCGAAAAGCCCGGTTTCAGGGTCTTTGATCCCGATGTGAAACAGCGGCTTTGAAACTTTCAGCTTTTTTTCCACCCTGCTTTGCCGTACCCCTTCGGGCTCGTCGTATTTGTACCGCTCTATGTCAAACGCTTCCGCCGGAGCCAAGGCCATGTCCGCCACTTTTTTTACCTGCTCGGGGGTAACATTTCCCGCAACGCACAAAATCATGTTGTTCAGGTTGTAGAAAGCGCTGTGGCATTTGTACAGGATTTCGGGGGTTATCTGAAATATGGATTCGACGGTGCCCGCTATGTCGAGGCGCACGCTGTGTTTTTGGTACATGTTGGAAAGCAGCAAAAAATACACCTGCCAGCTCGGGCTGTCGTCGTACATCCTTATTTCCTGCCCGATTATGCCCTGTTCTTTTTGTATGGACTCCTCGGTGAAATACGGGTGCGTGACGAAATCGAGCAATATCTTCAGGGACTGTTCGAATTTTTCCCCGTTGTCCGAACATGAAAACAAGTAGCAGGTCTTTTCGAAGGCGGTGTAGGCGTTTGAATTCGCGCCGGTGGCGGCAAAAAGCTGGTCGGCGTTTATCCCGTTTTCGTTTTCGAACAGTTTGTGTTCGAGAAAATGCGCGATGCCGTCCGGAACGGACACAAATTCGGCGTCGCCGCCCGTTTTGAATTTGTTGTCGATTGATCCGTATTTTGTGCCGAACAGCGCATATGCAGAAGCGTGGTTTTTGGGCGCCACATATATGTCAAGCCCGCTTTCGTGCCTGAAATAGTAATACTTTTCGCGCAGTTTTTGGTTTTCGACGAGTTTGGCCATTTTATTCTTCCTCGCTTTCTTCGCCGCCGATGAGCGTGCCCTTCAGGAAATATATGGCATCAAGGCTCATGTTTTTGGCGCTTTCGATTATGTCTTCTTTCGTGACTTTGCCTATTTCCCCTATTGCGTCCTCCGGCGTCTTCATATTCCCGCAAAGCAGCCTCCGCAGATACCAGGAAACTATGTCCGCCGCGCTGTCAAACACCTCTTTGTATGAATTTGTCACCGCGAGCCTTGCGGCAGTTATGTCCTCTTCTGTGAATTCGCCGTTTTTCATCTCTTCGAGAAGCCGCAGTATCTCATCTTTGGCTTTCTGCTTGTTTTCGTTTTCTATCCCGCACAAAACGGTGGCGATCCCCTTGGCCGCCTCTATTTTGGCGCTGCAGTAATAGCAAAGCGAGAGTTTTTCGCGCACGTTTTGGAAAAGTTTGCCGTTTGGCACCAGCGCGTATACTGCATCGAACAAAACGAATTTCGCATAGTTTTCACTTTCGTTCGATGTCCCCATCCTGAACCCGATGGCGAGCTTGCCTTGGCTGACCTCCATTTCTTCTATTGTCTCGCCTTTGAATTTTGCCTGCAAGATCAGGTCTGTTTCATGGCGCTCGATGTTTTCGCGCTTTATGCCGCCGAGCAGATTTTTGAACTTTTGGGTCACCGAGGTCCTTTTCCCGCCGAAATTGCCCACGCAGAAAATTTCGATGGCGCAGCGCGACATGATATGGATATAGTGCTCATAGAGGTTTTGGGCGTCGATTTGGCCCGCGGCTTCGACGCTGCCCAAATTGTTTATGGCGAACCTTTCGCCTTCGCACATTTTTTCGATGCATTTTTTGTACGCATACGCATTTTTGTTGTTTATCTGCGCGAGTATCTGGTCGGCCAAATTCGTTTTCTCGGTTTCCATATATTCGGCCTTAAAGCCGCCCGCTTCCAAAAGCGGGTCGGTCAAAATGTCGCCGAGCAAGTCTATTGCCCCGTCGGTGATGTCCATGCCGTCGAAGGAATATTCGTCGGCGAGCATTTCCGCAGCCAGAACCAGGCTCTGGGCCTCGCCGATTTTGGCGGTCCAGGCGCTTATCTTCGCCGCGTACAGATCGTTTTGGCGCCTTGTTATGTCGGCCATGGTGGGATAGTTTCTGCACCCTCTTTTCAGCACCATGGCCAAAAGGGCGTTTTTGGAGGCTTTGGCTTCGCTTTCAAGCCTCGTTATGACATTGATCTCGATGTAATTTGTCTTGAACCTGTCGGATTCCACAAAATTTACGTGAATTTCGGATCCGATGTTTATCCTGTCCAAACCCATATTTGTTTTTGTCCTTTCCGGTCTAATATTTCGCCATGACACTATTTTACACTTTTTTTCGCAAAATTGCAAGAGAAATTTTGGAAATGAAATAAAAATGAAACAAAACGGTTGAAATTTTTGTTTTCGCATGGTATAATGGGCGTATGGCGGGGATATGCGAAGAAGAGACGGATGTACTGCATATGGAAGAATTGCCAAAACGAAAACCAAATCGTTTGAAAGATTACGATTACAGAAAAGCCGGCACATATTTCGTGACGGTTTGCGCGAAAGGCAGAAATGAAATATTCGGCGAAATTGTAGGGGCGACCGTCCTCGGTCGCCCGCATACGAAATTGTCGGATCTCGGAGCGATAATCGAAACAGCGATCAAATATTATCATGCAAATGGCATTGCCGTTTTCGATGGTTATGTAATCATGCCAAACCATGCCCATTTCATCATGGTCATTGAACCAAAAGCGGGCGACCGGGGACGGTCGCCCCTACAATACCTCGTGCGCAATCTAAAATCATATGTCACGAAAAAGGCGGGGTTTTCGCCGTGGCAAAAATCGTTCCACGACCATATAATCCGAAGCGAATCCGATTACATCCGAATTAAAGAATACATTGCGAACAACCCGGCAAATTGGGAACAGGATTGTTTTCGCGAAACGGCAACAGGATATGGAAAATAATTTAATGGATTTGTAACAGCAAATTCATAATCAGGGTATTGCATTTGGTGTTTGTTTTGTGGTATAATCAATAATTGACATATGGAAAAGGGGGGCGGTGATAGCGCTTGCCCAACGGCATGATGCATTTTATAAAGACGGGAGAGAAATTTTTTGATATACCGTAAGTTTTTTAAGCGATTTATAGATATTGCGTTGAGCCTTCTGGGGATCATTTTATTGTCTCCCGTGTTTCTGGTTGTGGCGGTCGCGATAAAAATAGATAGCCGCGGGCCGGTATTTTTCAGGCAAAAAAGGGTGGGCATCCGCAAAACCTATTTCTATATGCTCAAATACCGCAGCATGAAAATCGACACCCCGAAAGACACTCCCACCCATTTGCTTGAAAACCCCGAACAATATATAACGCGGGTCGGAATGTTTCTCCGCAAATCCAGCCTCGACGAAATAATACAAGCTGTCCATATACTGACAGGCAAGATGAGCATAGTCGGGCCGCGCCCGGCGCTGTGGAACCAATATGACCTGATCGCCGAGCGCGACAAATACGGCGCAAACGATATCCGCCCGGGACTCACGGGCTGGGCACAGGTGAACGGGCGCGACGAAATACCAATCGAACTAAAGGCAAAGTTTGACGGCGAATACGCGCGAAAAGTGAGTTTTTTGATGGATTGCAAATGTTTTTTCATGACGGTGTTCAAAGTTTTGAGGAGGGAAGGCGTGGTCGAGGGAGCTAAGCCGGATAAAAACAGCCCGCATGATAAACCGGAAGCAATCGAAAAAGAAACTGAAACCGAAAAAAACGATGAATTGGTCGAGAAATGAAAAGGATTTTGGTAATAGGCGACGACAGCTACATAGGGCAATCATTTGAAGCGTTCGCAAAAGACAAATTTGAAATAAAAATGGCAAGTAGCCGAAACGATGCATGGAGAAGCGTTGATTTTGCCGGATATGACAGCGTTTTGCACTGCGCGGGAATTGCCCATGTAAAACAAACAAAAAAAATGAAACCGCTGTACTATGAAATAAACTGCGATTTAGCCGTAAATGTGGCAGAAAAGGCAAAAAAAGAACAGGTAAGGCAATTTATTTTTTTGAGCAGCATGGCAGTATACGGAAAAGCTAATTCAGAAATTGACAAAAATACTTTGCCTAAGCCTAATAAAAAAGATTTTTACGGCGGAAGCAAACTCAAAGCGGAACAAGAACTTCAAGAACTGGTTGCCGATGATTTCAAATTGTGCATAGTCAGGCCGCCTATGGTATATGGGAGTGGATGCAAAGGCAATTTTCCGAGGCTTGTGAAATTGGCGAAAAAAACGCCGATATTTCCGAACTATAAAAATAAGCGCAGCATGATATACATTGAAAATTTATGCAGTTTCATATGCGGTGTAATCGAAGATGAAAATGACGGCGTGTTTTTGCCGCAAAACCAAGAGTATGTGAATACGACGGAGCTTGTGCGCTGCATAGCAAAATGCTATGGAAAGCGCATTGCCACGACAAAATTATTTAATCCGATGATACGGCTTTCGAAGCGTGTTTCTTCGTTCGAAAAGCTTTTCGGCGATTTGTGTTATAGCATGCAGGGAAATGAAAGTGAATATGCCATGGTTGATTTTGAAGAAAGCACAAAACGGAGTGTCAGCACACAATGAACGATCAAAACACAGAAGCCAACGCGAAGCGAAACTACAAGGACAGCGTCTTCAAGAAGCTGTTCGGCGAAAAAGAAAAGCTGAGCGAACTGTACAACGCGATAGCGGGCACAGACTACAGTCCGGAAGACATAGGTATAATCACGCTGGAAAACGTCATCTTCGCGGGGCGCGAAAACGACATAGCCTTTACGGCGGGCGGGCGGCTGATCGTCTTGGTCGAGCACCAGTCGTCGATCAACCCGAATATGCCACTTAGGTTTTTGCTGTATATCGCACGGCAATATCAAATGATGGCGGACAACGATTCGATGTACAGTTCGCAGTTAATGAAAATACTCCCGCCGGAGTTCATAGTGGTGTACAACGGCATGGACGAATACCCGGAACAATCGGACTTGCGACTGTCCGATGCGTTCATCGAGAAGACGGACAGCCTCGATTTGAAAGCGACGGTGTACAACATCAACAAAGGTCAAAATCCAAAGATCATGGATCGCAGCGTCACGTTGAGCGGATATTCGACGTTTGTGGCAATGGCGCGGGAAAATTTGGGAAACGGGCTTGAATTAAGCGAAGCATTGAAAAAAGCGGTGAAGGAATGCATAAAAGATAATGTGCTAAGGGAATTTTTAGAACGATATGGGAGTGATGTGGTCAATATGTTGAGCATGGAGTTTAATTTGGCAGACGCTCAAAGAGTGTGGAAAAAAGACGGAATATTAGAGGGTAGAAAAGAAGGCATAAAAGAGGGCAGAATAGAGGGCAGAATAGAGGGTGAACAAAATAAGGCAATAAAAGTTGCCGAAAATATGCTAAAACGTGGAATGTCAATAGAAGATGTCGCCAATGACACCGAATTGTCCATTGAGCAAGTGGAACAGATAGCTAAGAAAATAAAGTGAAAGCGGTGTTGGCATATTAAAGGAGTGATTGAAGATGACAAAAATCGCCAAACTATATGAGATATAAAAATTCGAGCACGCTAATGAATATGCAAATGAAAATGAATATGCCATGGTTGATTTTGAAGAAAGCATAAAACGGAGTATTATTTGAAACTTTAAAGGAGATAATCAAATGTTAAAAGTGCTTATTACTGGCGGCGCAGGATTTATAGGTAATTCAATCATAGAAAAACTTAAGAATACATATGAATTAATCGTATTAGATAATTTTTCTCCTCAAATTCATGGTAACGATTATAAAAAATCGTATCTTTATAATAACATTAAAGATAAATGCAGAATAATAAAAGGAAGCATATGCGACATAAATGATGTGGAGTCAGCTCTAATTAATATTGATTATATAATCCATCTTGCCGCTGAAACAGGAACAGGACAATCTATGTATGAACTGGGCAAGTATACCGATGTAAATATAAAAGGTACATCGAATTTACTTGAAGTTATATTAAAAAATAAAGTACCTATAAAAAAAATAATCCTTGCTTCGTCCCGCTCTGTATATGGAGAAGGTATGTATTCTTGTGAAGACCATGGTATCGTTATGCCCAAAACAAGAAGTTTTGAAGATATGAAAAATAAGGATTTTGAAATTAAATGTCCCGAATGCGGTAAAAATGCTGAAGTTATCAATACAACTGAAACATGTAATTTAAACCCTATTTCATATTATGCTTTCACTAAATTATCGCAGGAAAAAATTTTGGAAGTAATGTGTCCAATGATGGATTTGCCATATACAATTTTAAGGTATCAAAATGTATATGGTGCAGGACAATCGCTTAACAATCCGTACACAGGCATTCTTTCGATATTTTCGAGATTATTATTAGAAAACAGAGATATAAATATATTTGAGGATGGTAATGAAAGCCGAGACTTTGTTCATGTACATGATGTAGCGTCGATCACGTGCAATGTGATTGAAAACAATAATACAAATTATCAATGCATAAACGTAGGAAGCGGAGAAAGAATTTCGGTCATTGAAATAGCAGAAAAGTTAAAAACTTTATATTTATCTAAATCCAAAATTCATATATCCGGAGATTTTAGAAAAGGCGATATCAGACATAATATCGCAGATATTAAAAAAGCTGAATATTTATGTAATTTTAAAATTGAATATTCGTTTGAAAGAGGTATAACCGAATTTACCGAATGGGTTTTAAATCAAAATGTAAATAATTCAGAAAATGTAAATACATCATTTATACAATCAATAAATGAAATAAAAGATAAAGGTATGTTTTTTCAAAATGATTAAGGAATTGTATGATTGAAAATAAAAAAAAGCTTTTATATATTGGCGCACCAATGGTAAATTATCATACAGAAATTATATCCGAATTTGAAAATCAAGGATATGCTGTTGATTTTTATGATGATAGACCAAGCCAAAATTCATTTCTTAAGGGAATCATTAAAATAAAAAAAACTTTAGTAAACACATTAATCGAAAAATATTTTGAACACATTATAAATGAAACAAAGAAAACAAAATATGATTTGGTTTTTATCATAGATTGTAAAGTATTTACGTATGAAATGATTGAGCGACTTAAAGATACACAAAGGTTTGCTAAATTTGTTTTGTATATGTGGGATTCATTTGCCCTTTATCCTAACAGTAAAAATTTAATACCTTTATTCGATAAAACTTATTCTTTTGATACATATGATTGTGAAAATACAAAAACCACAACATTATTGCCTCTTTTTTATATTAAAGCATATGAAGAAATAGGGTATAAAAAAATAAGCGGAATTCAATATGATATCATGAGTATTTGTACGGTTCATCCTAACAGATATGTAATTATGAAAGAGCTATTTCCTTCCTTAGAAGCAAACGGAATAAAAATTTTTTCATATATGTTTTTAAATAGGCTTCAATACATATACAATAAATTTTTCATTCCAGAATTTAAAAATACGAAAATGAACGAATTCAAATTTACACCCTTGTCTGTCATGGATTGTTTGAACATTTTAAAAATATCTAATTCGGTTTTCGATGTACAACATAATATGCAAAACGGATTAACCATGCGGACTTTTGAAACTTTGGGAGCAAAAAGAAAATTGATAACATTTAATGCAAATATAAAAAAATATGATTTTTATGATGAGAATAACATTTTAGTTATTGATAAAATTAATTCAAATACCGGGAATGATATTATTGAATTTCTCGAGCATGATTATATACCTATAAATAACGATATATATGCAAAATATAGTCTTTCATGTTGGATTAAAACAATTATTGATGATGTAGAAGAGCATTATTTTATATAAAAATGGGTATAATAAAAAATGAATATAATAAAGTATTATTGGGCTATGAGGGCAATTCTATATAAAATTCGCTTTAAAAAAATAGGGAAATTATCTTATATCGGAAAACCTATATTTTTAGCAGGAACAAAAAATGTAATTATAGGAAATAAAGTTAGAATTTATCCGGGATTAAGAATGGAAACACATGGGGAAAATGCAAGTATAACGATTGAAGATAATGTGTCGATTGGGCAAAATTTTCATATTATATCACAAGAATCGGAATTGATTATCGGCGAAAGCTCTACCATTTCAGGCAATGTTTTAATAACAAATGTCGATCATGATTATAAACAAATCGGCGTTCATATTATGAAACAAGATTTTATTATGAAAGATACTAAAATAGGCGCAAATTGTTTTATTGGATACGGAGCTGTTATTCAGGCGGGGACAATCCTTGGAAAGCAATGTGTTGTGGGAAGTAATGCGGTTGTCCGGGGGGAATTTCCCGATTATTGTGTGATTGCGGGAATACCGGCAAAGATAATTAAAGAATATGATCCTAATTCGGGGGAATGGAAAAGGATAAAAAATAATGGATGAAATACAAATTTCAGTAATTGTACCTATGTACAATAGTGAATCGACTATCATACCAGTTTTGGAAGCTATTTGCGCTCAAACGAAAAAAGAATATATAAAAGAGATAATTGTTGTTAATGATGGTTCAACGGATAATTCTCCCAAATTAGTAAGTGATTTCATGGAAAAATCACCCATTGAAATTGTTTTTATTAATAAACCAAATGGCGGTTTATCTTCTGCGCGTAATGCTGCAATGAGAATGGCAACTGGGAATTGGTTCGCTTTAGATGATTCTGATGATCCGTGGCTTGAAGATAAAATTGAAATTCAGGTTGAAACAATAAAAAAACATCCTGAAATTGATTTTTTGGGCGGGAGGCACGGTCCTATATATATTTTATTCAAAAAAATCGACAAATTGCACAAAGCAACAATTAAAGAATACAGCATAACTTCTTTGGCTTATCCGTCAACAGTAATTTTTCGTAGACTTATATATGATGAAATAGGAGGCTTTGATGAAAGCAGAAGAATTGTCGAAGATGGTTATTATTTTACATTAATATGTGCAAAATACAATTTTTTTGTTTTGCCAATCAAGACAATTAATTATGGCGGTAATGATAAACGCGGATTTGGAATTAGCGGCCTGTCCGGAAATTTAAAGGGGATGCATGAAGGTAATATAAGAAATATCCGTGAGTTTAAACAAATTGGGTTGATTTCGCCTTTATTTTATATTTTTCTTAGAATCTTTTATAGATTAAAATATATAAGAAGGATTTTAATTACCAAGTTTTCCAAAAAATAAATTTATGTCGGAGCAATTTTATGAATAAAAAAAAGATCCTTTTGATTATGCCGTTTTTTTACAAATATCATTTAAAAATAAAAAACGAAATGGAAATAATGGGTTATGACGTTACGCTTTGCAATGAACGACCATTAACACTAGTCTGGGAGGTTCTTCATTTTTTATCCAAAAAAAATCGTGACGCAAAAAATTCCATGAAATTTTATCATAATTCGATCATAAAAAAAGCAAGCAAGCATGGACCTTTTGATTATTTTATTTTGATAAGAGGAGAAGAAATTACACAGGACTTAATCAAACACATAAAAAACAATAATATGCAAAAAAAAGGGGGAATTGTTTATTATGCGTGGGATTCTTTTAACAATTTTAAGAAATCAAATGAGCTGTTTCCGTTATTTGATTATGCCTATACATTTGACCCTGATGATTTTAAAAAATATTCAGACATGGGCTTGAAATTTTTGCCATTATTTTTTATTAGCGAATATGGGAACAATATTTCCCAAAACACAGCGAAAAAAGATATAATTGAATATGATGTATGCGCTGTTGCGACATACCATAAAAAACGTTATGATATAACGAAAAAATTTTCGCAAATGCCCGATATTAAAGTATGTAGCCATATATATATATCCCCGGATTTTTACGTCAAATTGAGGCTTATTGACGGTATGAAAAACTTAGACAAAAAAATAATATGTTTCCATAAATTATCACACGAAAAAATAATAAGCTATTATAAAAGTTCAATTGCCGTTCTTGATGTGCCGAGTCCGAATCAATCAGGGCTCACCATAAGAACTTTGG
>WRJC01000040.1:4251-26106 GCA_009782405.1 Oscillospiraceae bacterium | reverse complement strand
ATTCGCCCGCCATATACCAGCATAACGCGCAGGCTGTGCTGCGGGCGGTCGAAAACAACCGCTATGTGGTCAGGGCGGCCAACACGGGGCTCTCCTCGTTTATCTCGAACACTGGGAAAATACTCCAAAAATCCGAAATCCAAACCCGCGAGACGCTGACGCAGCAGATAGAAATCGTAGAAAACAAAACGGCATATACCCGCTTCGGCGACATCATATTGTATCTGTCGTGGATATATGCCGGATTTTGCCTGATATTGAAAACAATAACATTTTACAAGGAGAAAAAACGATGATTCACGAAAAAATCGCCCTTTGGCCCGACCGGCCACACATCTCCCTTTCCACCTATGTTTCCGAAAGTTCGCCGGAACTGCGCAACTTCAAGAAAAAAGCGGTGCTCGTTTTGCCCGGGGGGGGCTATCATATCACCAGCGACCGCGAGGCCGAACCGGTGGCCAAAGCGTTCTTCGCGGCGGGCATGGACGCTTTTGTGCTCAGGTATTCGGTAAAAGAAGAAGCGGTGGGATACGCCCCGCTATTGGACGCGGCCATGGCGGTTAAATACATCCGCGACCGCGCAGAGGACTGGAACATCGACCCGGGCAAAATCGTGGTGTGCGGCTTTTCGGCCGGAGGGCACTTGGCCGCAAGCCTTGGAACCCTTTGGAAATTGGACGTCGTATCAAAGACTTTAAACTGCGAGAACTCATACATCAGGCCAAACGGCATGATCTTGGGATATCCCGTGATAACCTCCGGGCCAAAGGGCCACATGGGTTCCATACTCAGGCTGGCCGACGCGGAAGGCCGGGAGCCGACCAAGGAGGAACTGGACAGGTTTTCAATTGAAAAGCACGTGGATTCGGGCACCTGCCCCGCCTTTGTGTGGCACACCGCCGAGGACAGCGGCGTCCCGGTGGAGAACTCGCTTTGCATGTGCGAAGCTTTGGCCGAAAACAAAATCCCGTTCGAGCTCCATGTGTTCCCGCGCGGGGCGCACGGGCTTTCGCTCGCGACCCCCGAAGTGGCTCCAAACGACGATATGATAATGCCCTATGTGGCGCGCTGGGTCGAAATGGCGGTAAAGTGGATCGACGAGATATTGTTTTAGGCGGATATGGACAAATTTCTTCCGATATCGAAAGATGACATGGAAAGCCGCGGAATCGACGCCCTTGATTTTATCTATGTCTCCGGCGACGCCTATGTGGACCACCCGTCGTTCGGCGCGGCGATCATAACCAGGCACTTGGAAAGCCTCGGCTACAGCGTCGGGATCATCGCCCAGCCCGGCTGGAAGGATATAGGAGACATCCGCAGGCTGGGCCGGCCCCGCTTGGGCTTTTTGGTTTCGGGCGGCAATACGGACTCGATGGTCGCCCATTACACCGTTTCCAAAAAGAAAAGAAATTATGACTATTATTCCCCGGGCGGAAAACCCGGGCTCAGGCCGGACAGGGCCGTTATAGTCTATTGCAATCTCATACGCCGGGCTTACGGCGGCATACCTGTGATAATCGGCGGCCTCGAAGCCTCTTTGCGCAGGTTCGCCCATTACGACTACTGGGACGACAGGGTGAGGCGTAGCATACTCGTCGATTCGGGAGCGGACATATTATCTTACGGAATGGGCGAGCGTTCCGTCTCGAAAATAGCGGAGCTATTGAACCTGGGGATACCGGTGAAAAAAATAAGGAGCGTAGCGGGAACGGCCGTTTTGTGCGAGAGGGAATACCCCGACAGCTTAAAAAACGGCTATATCGCCTGCGGCGACTACGACACACTGAAAAGCGACAAAGAAGCCTACGCGGATGCGTTTAAAATCCAATATGAAGAAAACGACCACATAAACGGCAGGACCGTGGTGGAGTATTACGATAAAAAAGCGCTCGTGCAAAATCCGCCGCCCGCCCCCCTTGAGCCAAAAGAACTCGACAGGATCTATTCGCTCCCATATGCGAGGGAGTTTCATCCGGTCTACCGCGAAAAAGGGGTGCCCGCCATAAACGAAGTGAAATTTTCGATAACCCATACGAGGGGATGCTTCGGCGCATGCAATTTTTGCGCGCTTTCGTTCCATCAGGGGAGAAGCGTGCGCTCGAGGAGCATAAAATCCGTTTTGAGGGAGGCCGAAACAATATCGAACATGCCGGATTTCAAAGGCCATATACATGACATAGGCGGCCCGACCGCGAATTTCAGGATGCCATCGTGCAAAAGGCAGCTCACGGCGGGAATATGCAAAGACAGAAGGTGCCTCGCGCCAAAGCCGTGCGAACATCTTGAAACCGACCACAGCGAGTACAAAAAATTGATAGAAGCCGTCGAGGCGCTGCCGAAAATAAAGAAGGTCTTCATAAGATCGGGGATAAGGTTCGACTATCTTATGCTCGACAAATCGGATGCGGGAATGAGTTTTTTTGAAAAGCTGGTGAAAGACAACATAAGCGGGCAGCTAAAAGTGGCTCCCGAACACATAAGCGGCCGCGTTTTGGAAATCATGGGAAAGCCGAAAAATGAAATCTATGAAAAATTCCGCGATCGATATTTCAGGCTCTGCGAAAAACATAAAAAAGAACAATATCTCGTGCCCTATCTCATGTCGTCGCATCCGGGGAGCGAGCCAAAAGACGCGATCGAGCTCGCGCTCTATTTGAAAGCGGCAAACCATTCCCCCGAACAAGTCCAGGATTTTTATCCCACGCCCGGAACCGCTTCGACTTGCATGTTTTACACAAAAATCGACCCGTTCACGAAAAAAGAAGTATATGTCCCAAAAACATATCACGAAAAAAAGATGCAGAGGGCGCTGCTCCAAAGCGGGAAGCCCGAAAACCGCGATTTGGTTTTGGAAGCGCTCAAAAAAGCGGACAGGGAGGACCTTGTCGGCTTCGGGAAAAATTGCCTCGTTCCGCCGCCGAAAAAGAGGCGATGATTTTTCAGCTGATTTCAAAAAAAGGAGAGCGAAGAATGGAAATAAAAAAAATATATCCCGGAATATATGAATTTGAATTCGGCGAACGCGAAAGATTCGAACCCGGCAGATCAATGCTTGAAGCGCCGAAGGCCGACAAACTGAACGCCTTGCCCGACTGCGGTTTGCCGATCGACATCTCCGCCATGGCCGGCGAAGTCACGGAAAGGGGCGCGCTGCTCAGCCTGCCGTATGCAAACGGAGAAGAACTCTATGGGTTCGGGCTTCAAAGCGGGAAAATAAATCAGGCGGGCCATAAACGCCTGTTGAAAACAAATGCCGACGCGCGGGGCAATACCGGCAATTCGCATTCGGCCGTCCCGTTTTTTGTCTCTACAAAAGGCTACGGAATCATTTTAGACACCATGCGCTATACGTGTTTTTGCTGCGCAAGCTCCAAGCCGCGCAAATCACGCGATGGAGTCATCACAGCTGAAATCGCCGGAACCAAAGGAATGCATGGATATCTGTTTTCCGGAAGCGGAGCTTCCGGGCTGGATCCTGTCGCGGACGTTTGCCGCAGGTACGTTCTGTTTTCCGGAGGCGGCGCGATGCCGCCGCTGTGGGGGCTTGGGGTTTGGTACAGGGCTTTTGGGAAATTCAACGAAAATGAATTGCTGGAAGCCGCAAAATTGCTGAGGGACGAAAAAATGCCCGTGAGCGTTTTCGGGC
Source organism: Oscillospiraceae bacterium (assembly GCA_009782405.1). The sequence continues at coordinate 22,457 of WRJC01000040.1, read as the reverse complement.
TTGAGCCGGGCTGGCACAGCCACGCTTATTCATGCACGTATAAATTCGACAATGGGCGGTACAAAGACTACAAAAACACCTTGAAAAAATTGCGCGGCATGAATTACAGGGTAAATCTTTGGGAGCATGTTTTTGTCCACCCGGACAGCGACATATACGGGCCGCTTGAGCCATATGCCGCCGATTATGAAGTATGGGGCGGGATCGTGCCCGATCTGTCGATTGTAGAAGCGCGTGAAATTTATGGCGGCTATCACGGCGATTATCTGCTTTGCGAGGGGGTTTCCGGCTTCAAATGCGACGAGTGCGACGGGTCGGATTTTACGGGAGGCTGGTCGTACCCCGACCATGCGAAATTCCCGTCGGGCATGGACGGCGAGCAAATGCATTCCATGCTGCCCATGTATTACCAAAAAACGTTTTATGAGCTATACAAGGAAAGAAATATGCGCACGTGGGGGGAAGTGAGGGCGCAGTACAGCTACGCCGCTCCGTACCCGTTCATTTTGTACAGCGACTGGTATGACCACAAGGATTATATAAGCATGGTCGCAAACATGGGTTTTTCGGGGATTTTGTATTCCCCCGAAATACGCACCGCAGACAGCAAGGCCGATTTATACAGGCGCATGCTGACGGGGATATTTTCGCCGAAACTCGAAATGAACATATGGTTCATGCCCAATCCGATGTGGAAAAACTATAATTCCGAAGGCAACCAAAAAAACGAGATTCTGCCCGACAGCGACGAGCTGAGGGATGCCTGCCGGAAATTCATGGATATTCGAAGCTCGCTTGTTTTGTATTTATACACCGCCTTTTACAGATATCACACGGAAGGGATAGCTCCGGTCCGCGCATTGCAGATGGATTATCCCGAGTGCCGCGGCAAAGAAAACCAGGGGTATGTCAACGGAATAAGTTTCGGGGACGACATAATAGCGTACCCGCTGACGGCAAACCAGCATGAAGCGAAACTATATCTGCCGCGCGGAAATTGGCATTGCTTTTTCACAGGCAAAAAATTCGAAGGGGGCGGAGAATATATTTTGAGCTATGGCATGGAACAAATCCCTGTATTTGTCCGCGAGGGCGCGATTTTGCCCATGCTGGAAAATGCAGCCTCTGTTTGCGAGGGCGGCGAGCTGAAAGTGACCCCTGCGATCTATGGGGAAAAGGCGGAAGGAATTTTGTATATCGACGATTTTGAGAGTTATGATTTTAAAAATGGAGCCTATGCCGTTTACCGATTCAAATTTGAAAACGGCAAGTTCACGGTCGAAACGAAAAACGGCAATATCGATTCCGCTTTTCAAAAAAATTTGCTTGTCCTTCCGCCGCGTAATTGCGATGATTAATCGCTAAATTTTTATGCCCGTCCTGTTTTCGAGTATCACGATTTTCCCGTTTTTTTCGCAGAAATTGTATTCTGTTTTACCCACATATCCGTTTGTTGTCCCCATCGCTTCATAAAAACGGGTCAATCCGTCCTGAATCGGCATATACCCCTCGCCCGTTCCCTCATACGAAACGAGTTCATAATTTGCCGCGATTTCCCCGGCTTTTAAATAATTCACGCATTTGACAATCCCTATGCCCTTTGCGAAATAATATTCTTTTTTGCCCGCGCGGGAGGCGAGCTGAGGCCATTGAAATCCCACTTCGGAACGAGGGTCTGTTTTGTGGGGAACAGTTACGTCGAGCGTTATTTTTATAACATCGGAAAATTTCCCCGCTGCGGTTTCCACTGTTCCGGCGTTTTCGACGCTCACGTCGGCGGACGCATCGGGGTAATCCGTGCCTTTCATTTTCATCGATGCGCCCGCGGCCCACTCGTCGCTCCATATGCAGCCTGTGGCGTCTTTGATCACGCCAAACAAATCATTTGCGATCAAATGGTAGCCCATATCGCCGGAATCCCCGTACATATGCCACGAGAACGAATAATCCCCGTCGATTTCGCTGATGATTCTGCCGTCTTTGAAATTTAGCGTTTTGTAGACAAACGAGTTCCATACGCATTCAAATTTTCTGTCGGGCGTAAATCTGGCGTCGCCCTCTTTCATTCGCTTCGCGGTGGCTATGGCGGCGGCGGTATGCTTTTTTTGGTAAGGGGTAAGCGCAAGCGCTTCTGCGCGTTCCATCTCAAACGAAATATCCGGCAGCAGCCAGCCTTTTTCTTTGTCGTTTCTGTAAATATTTTTGCGCATTTGCAATATCATGTCTTCCCAGCTGTCGGGCGAATAAACTTTTCTTTTGCCGTATCCTATATTGTTTTCAAGCACTTTTAAATTGCCGCTGTCGTCCTCGACAAAAGTGTATTCGGCTCCGCCAACATATCCGTCCGTCATGCCCTGTCCCGCATAACGGCGGAACAAACCGTCTTTAATTGGCATGTATCCCTCGCCCGTCCCCTCGTAATATGTCAATTCATAGTTTGGGACAACCGTATCGTCTTTGAAGTGGTGCACGCCTTTGACCAGGCCTATGCCTTTTGCGTAGTAGTATTCTTTTTTGCCTTTGAGAAAATTGTTCCACCCCGCGCCGTCGTTGCCTTTTATATCTAAATTTATCTTGAGGCAGTCCTCGAAGCGCCCTGCCGCGACTTCGACGCTGTCAAGATGCTCCACTGTTATATCGGTGACGGGCTTAAACCAGTCATTTCCTTTCATAGTCATTTTTGCTCCCGGCTTCCATTCGTCGCTCCATATGCAGCCTGTTGCACCGGCTATTATCGACATGAAATAATTTACGGCCAAGTGGTAGCTCATATCTCCGGTGCCGCTCCCGTCTTTCCATTCAAAGGCAAAATTCCTGTCTTCTTCCAGCTTTATTTTCCCATCCTCGAACCGCACGCTGTGATATTGGAAAAAGTTCCAATGGCCTTGGATTGTACCGTCGGGCGTGTAGGTTTCGTCTCCCTCGAATATGCGTTTTATGACATCTGCGACCACGGCGGTGTGGGCCTTTTTGTATTTGGTGTCGGCGAGGGCTTTGGCGCGCTCCATTTGAAATGACACGTCTTTCAGATCGTCATTATTGCCCCAGTATTCCCTGCGTATCTGCAATATCATGTCTTCCCAATTGTCGGGCGAATATGTTTTTACCCCGAAATCATGCGCGGCAAATATAACTTCCGTATCGTTTGAGCTGACGATTTCATACACCGCTTCCGCATCGGGGGAAAATCCGCTTTCATATTCCCACCTGTTTCCCTCGCAAAACGGGATAAGCCCGTCGCCGCCGGCAATATGATATTTTTTCAGTGAACAATAGCTTTTTCCATACTGCCCGCCGGTCCGCACGGTTGTTATGTGCACTATCCCGATTCCGCGCTTGTAGTATACTGACGATGAAAAACCCGGCGATTCGGTGTTCCAGAGCTCGCAGCCGCCGAATTTGCCGCACGGAGTTTCTATCTCGGCATTGTCCGACACGAATTTGAGCTCGGCGTGCCCGTCGTAGCTTTTTATCGATTCCCCGGGTTCTAAACTGCTGTCGTAAAGCATATTGTCGCATCTTGAAGCGTGACAAAATATGGCGGGAATCGAGCTGCTAAAAATGCCGCCCTTTGAATATCCGGGCTGTTTATGGAAATAGAGCCTGCCGTCATTGATAAATAATTCTTCGCCTGTGGCCCCCGACGATAAATTGGCTTCTTCGACATTTTCACACAGTTTTTCAAGGCGCAAAGCGGAAATCGCATTTGCGTGATATACGTGATGCTTCGGGAGGATTTCCATCACTTTGCTGTATGCGGCATAACCTTTTTCCCTTTCGCCTTTTTTGTAATATTCATATCCGAGCCAAAACCATTCCCAGCCCAGCGCGTCTGTCATGTTTGCCTGTTCCATTCTTGGGATCAGCGTGTTTAGGATATATTCCGTTTTTTCGTCGCCGCTGTATTTTTCGGCTTCGCGTTTCCAAATTTCGCCCAATATTTCGGTATTTTTGCCTTTTTCTGCGGCTTTTTTTATCTTCTCGACTATTTCGTCGTTGTCTTCGCCGGGAATCCACCACAAGCCAAGCTGCATCACGTCCGCCATGCAAAAATACTTTTCTTCGGATTCCGGCAGGTTTTCGATTTCCGTCAGCATATTTTTGTATTCGCCCTCAAAGCCTTCTTTGCTCTCGCGGGAACGCCAGCGAATGCGAAGCTCTTCGATTTTTTCGAGGACGGATTTTGCGATTTTTTTTGAGTTGTTTTCCATATATCCGAGTTCCTTTCTTATTTTCTCCCTGCCGTCATGCAGCCGTCTTTTGACGGTTCCCACAGGAAGATTCAATTTATTCGATATTTCCTCTATTGAGGCATTTTCGAGGTAATGCAGTTTTATGGCGCTTTTTTGTTTGTCGGACAAATTTTCAATTGCCGAATGCAGCATATCGTAATCTTCGGCGCTTTCGCTTGCGGCCTCGATGTTTTCAAGGGAATCGAGGTGGATATAGCCTTGATATTTCACCGCGACGTTTTTGGCGTTGTTTTTTGCGATGCGGCATATCCAGGCGCCGAATTTATTTTGCTCCCGCAATGTATTGAGTTTTTTCCATGCTGCTACAAAGGAGTTTTGCATCACGTCTTCGGCTAAATGATGATCTCTTGTTATCGAATATGCCGAAGCCATGACTTTTTTTTGGTAGCGTATGACCAAGGATTCAAAAGCTTTATTGTTGCCCAAAAGGGTCAAATTCACGAGCGTTTCGTCCGGCAGGTCATAATAATTTTTGTCGTTTGTCAATGTTTAGTTTTTCGCCTCCTTTCGCTTTTGTTTTGCAGCTGCTTGCCATATAGACAAAATAAAAAACAAAAAGGTTCGGTTTTGTGAAAATATTTTTATTGAATTTTTATTCGCATCAATCTAAACACAATAATACAAATAACTCCGCCAATTGATAAAATTGTTGACATTGCCAATAAAATGAATTATAATATCGATTGAAACATATAAAAAATGGGAGAATGAATTTTCATGGAATTGTTGTACAAACCCGATTGGGACAAAACAAAAGACAACTATAGCCACTGGTGGGCGAGAGAAGATTTCGGCAGATGCGCGATTTCGATCAGGGCTCCGAGAGCCAAGCCTTTTGGCGGCCAGGCCCCCGCGCTTCCCGAAAAAATCGAGGACCGCTGGCTGGATATTGAATATTTGAAAAAGAGCGCGGAGCACCGGTTCGGTTCGACATATTACGCAGGGGAAGCGTTTCCCCTGTGGAACGCCGGTTATCCGGGCTGGGATTTTATCCCGTCGTATATTGGCTGCGATGTGGAATTGGCGGAACATACGGGCTGGGTTTCGCCGCTTATCCAAAAAGGGGAGCTTACGGAATACAAGCCGGAAAACATAAAAATAGGCGAAAACAACAAATGGCACAAATTCGCCCTCAAAATACACAATCTCGCGGCCTCCGAGGCAAAAGGCAAATCCATTCCCGGAATACAAGCGATAGGCGGGGTCGGCGATATAATGGCGGCTCTGAGGGGCACGCAAGAACTGCTGTACGATTTGTACGACTGCCCGGAACATGTGAAAAAAATGGAAATGCGGCTGATGGATATATGGACAGAGGTTTTTGAAAGGTTCTACAATATTACCCGCGAAGCAGCGGAGGGGACTACTAATTTCATGGGCATTTGGGCCCCGTCTAAATTTTATACCTGCTCGAATGATTTTTCCTACAGCATTTCAACCAAAATGTTTGAAGAGATTTTTATGGATGCCCTGCAAAAACAAGTGGACTATCTCGATTATTCGATATATCATGTGGACGGAATAGGCGCGTTCAAGCATATCGATATGCTGTGCGGGATAAAAAAGCTCAACGCGTTGCAGTTTTTGCCGGGCGCGGGAAAGCCGAGCCCGCTCCATTACAAAAACGAACTCAAAAAAATACAAGCCGCGGGAAAAAATCTGCATATATCAATTGCTCCGCAGGAGGTAAAACAGGCTCTTGATATGCTTTCGTCAAAAGGGCTGTTTATCGATACATGGTGCGGCAGCGAGGGCGAAGCGGACGATTTGTTGAAATGCGCGGGGCAATGGTCGAAATGGGACTGAAAACAAACATACACAATATATTAAAGCGAATTGTCCCGCAGGTTTACGACCAGAGCTGCTATGAAATAATGATGGAAATATACCCGTTCGACAGCGTGATATACACCCTCTACGAATCACCCGACACCGACGAAGAAGTCGTCGCATTCGTGGCGAAACACGACAATATAAAAGTAGTCACGATGGAATGGTACCGCTACACCGACGAATTTTACGACAATCTGACCAAATTATCAAAATATATATATTTTTTCACGCTCAATGTCCCAAAAGAAATCGAAAAATGCAGGAGTTGGGGCATTCACGGGTTTTACACGGATTATGTGAACCCGAAATGACGTTTGACCAAAAAATCAAAGGAAAAAATTTATCATAAAATTAGACAAACTAATACCATTTAATGATTTTAGGCGGAACATAATACGGCGCTTCTTTGAATAACGTTTCGCCGCTTTTGTATTTGGGTTCATTGAATTGTTTTACAAGCACGGATTCGCTTCCGAATATGCTTTCACCCTCGTCGTCAAGGCTTACACAGGTAGAACCGACGAAATTAGCGTTGACTTTCGGGAAGCCCCAGTGCATTCTGCCGTTAATATTCGGAATGGTAAGCGTAAGTTTTCTTATATTCTGCGGGAAAGTTATTGTTATCATTTCTCTGCCGGAAAGCCCCGAGAGAATTGCATAACGTCCGCAGAAAACAGGCGGAACTTCGCTGCCGTTTACATCAATCCGTACATTTCCAAGCATAACTCCACCCGGAATCCGCACGTTTATATTTTTCGACGCTTTATTGCGTATAATTGCCTTGCCTTCGTAAGGCAGGAAACTTGTCAGATCCATCCATTCCGAAAAACGGCTGAACAACAAATTTACCGTCGAAGTGCCGCCGTTGTGGCGTATTGCCGCTTCCCAAGCGTAATAAAATCCTTGCAGGCCATTCCCCGTGCAGCAGGACATTTGATTGGGAGATAAATGCCGTCCATTGTATGTATTGTTGAACATAGCTCCCATAGAACGTTCAAGAACATTGTCTACGCACTCAAGATTTGGTATCGGATCGGTCAGGTTAATATTTCTCGTAAAACGAAAATCAATAGGCGATCCGAATCTCGAATCTTTCGGGCGTTTTGGATATGATTCGCCGATTTTGCGTATGCTTTCCAAATCCGTGACTTGCATTTGAGCTGTGGCGTTGCGTATAATATGTTCAACGTCATCCCAATAATCGCCCATGCCCGCGTCGGTGAGTTGAATTGCTATAGCGGGCAAATCGCCCGCGCAGCATCCTTCCAAAAAAACGTCCTGACCTAACTGGGGACACATATTTTGCCTGTACCATTCATAACCGTCGCGCACAAATTCGAGCGATTTCATATCCCCGGTCACACAGGCATAATCAAGCATTCCCCTGAAAGCGGCCAAATTGCCGTGGACATGCCCCCAAAAATGCGCTCTTTGTGCTCCGTACGATGGTTCGATTTCAACTGTTCCGCCGTAAAAACGCGGTTTTGTGAAAAAATTTATCAGCCGTTTTGATAAATCAATCATTCTTTCGTCGCCGCTGACATAATACCATTTCACAAGCCCCCGTATGGGCAGCGATTGATAAAACGTGGTGGAACCCTCGCAGCCTTCGTTTGAGCTTTGCGGCTCGTTTGTGTTGGGCCAACCGCTTTTGATCCATGAAAAGTCGTTCCCGCATTTGCTGTCGGGATAATATGCGTAATCGTCTTTGACGACGGCTACATCATACAATTTTTCCGCGCAGCGTTTCAGCGCGGTTTTCCATGTTTCATCTCCGGTCAATTGATACATATACCAAAAAGCGTTTGCCATGCGCCCGTTCCCGGCAATATTGGCGTAATCTTCGTTAAAGCTTTTTATTCCATATCCAACGCCCACGTTCCAAGGGCGTTTCGGGTCTTTGCGGTCGTATATGAACCCGTCTTCTTCAACTTCGTCGAGAAACGATTTGACGAAATCCCTTTCCTGCGATGTGTCCGGAGAACCGGTAATGCATTTTAATAGCGCGAAAGCTTCAAGGAATTTCGGTTTTACCCCCGACATTTGGGTTGACCAGTGCAAAAAATAAGCCGGACGCGCCGAATAATACGTGAGAAAATACGGTTCGTAGTACACGTCCGGGTCGCATGTGCCAATTAAGCCGTTCAATCCCATTTGAGCCCGGGCTGCCAAATCAAGATTGTCCGGTATTTTTATCGTTTCAAACATAATATCCTCCTGTTATAACACCGCTTAATATAATATGTGAAAATATTTTCATGCCAATTTTGCCAAATCTATTATTTTTTCGAGTTCTACCGGAGTATAATTCCATCGTTCCATACAAACGCACGCGGTTTGCTTCGTGACCGTCCTGTACATTTCGCTACTGTGAACGTGACCGTATATATAAAAATACGGTGTCGCGTCGTTATAATATGTAGGTGGTTCATGCTGAATAACAAACCATTCTTTGTAAATTATCGGATAACTGGACACTTCATGAAATCCAGTTTCCATCCACCAAGCATTATTCCGTTGGTCATGGTTTCCTTTGATCAGTATCTTTTTCCCGTATAATTGCAAAACGATTTCGGCAGTCTTTTCTTTTCCATAGAAACTCACATCGCCGACAACGATAACCGTATCATTTTTTGAAACAACCTTGTTCCAATTCATAATTATAGTGTTATCCATATCATCCGCGCTCACGAAAGGGCGGTTTTCATATTTAATGATATTTGCGTGGCCAAAGTGCATATCTGCGGTTAAAAAAATCTTATTCAAATAACCACGTCCCCAATCCTCACCTTTTAAAATACTTTTCACACTATTATACATTGGAAAATCGAAATACGCAAGAGATAAAATGTAAACTTCCATTTATTTTTGCATTTTTAAAAAAAGTTGCGCTGAAGTGTATACTGCAAGGATGGCGAAATATGCGTGAAATTCGAAGAGATACGGAAAGTGATAAAAAAAAGAAAACCCCGATAACCACGAGGATTACCAAGGTTCATCTTTGAAAAGTGCTGGTGATCCATCGGGGAATCGAACCCCGGACACCGTGATTAAAAGTCACGTGCTCTACCGGCTGAGCTAATGAATCACGCTCTCAAAGCAGTCGTTTGAAACCAAACGACTTTGTTATTATACCATATTCAAAATTGTTTGTCAAGTCTTAATTTCAATTTTTTTAAATTTTTTGCTTTGATTTTGTCTGTGGTTTTATCGCAGATCCAATTCGCTGAGCAATTGCCTCATATAGTCCACATATTGGGCAAAAACGATTCCCGGTTCTTGAAGTTCCGGCTGCCAGCGCTTCGTCCATTCCAGCGAAAAAACGCCGTCGTATCCGCCATCCGCCACAAGCCTCACTATATCGGCTATGGGCATATCTCCATAGCCCACCATTTTATAGCCGGCCTTTTTTGTTTCGGGTTCTATGACCGAATCCTTTATGTGCAGATATTTTACATATTTTCCTATATTTCCAAACACTTGCCCCGCACTCTCGCCGAAAAACCTGCAAGGGTGGTGTATATCCCAAAGCGCACCTTTGTTTTCGCCCGGTATCTGCTCCAGAAATTTTGCCAAAACCCCGCTTTCGGCGAATATCCCGTTTGTTTCGAGCAGCGGAATAACGCTTTTGTTTTTCGCGTATTCGCATATTTCCGAATAAACGGCGGCGGCGCAGCCCAAGTCGGCTTCGTCGGCTTCGGGGCGCGGGGTGACCATGATCCGCACAAAAGGTACTTCGAGCCTGTATGCCAAATCTATATATTCAATCGCTTCTTTTTTGCCCGCCTTTGCGCCGGCGGGAATGCCTATCACGGAGTTTGAGGCGAACATTGACACAAAAAGCCCCGCATTTTTCAACTTTTTTTTCGTGGCTTCGGTATTTTTTTCGCTGAAAACATTCAATTTCGGCGCATATATTTCATTTCCAATTCCTCTTATTTCTATTGCATCGTAACCGAAATCTTTCGCCGCCGCAAAAATTTCATCAAAAGACCAATCGGGGCAACCGACCGTTGAAAAAGCCAGCTTCATTTTTATCGCTCCTTTATTTTGTATTATATCATTTCTCTTTCGCCGAGATTCAATTCCTCGACTGCATCTTCGCGAAGTTTATATTTTTGTATTTTCCCACTCGCAGTCATGGGGAAAGCGTCGGTGAATTTTACGTATTTCGGCACTTTGTGCCGTGCGAGGCTGTTTTTCACCGCCTGCTGCAATTCTTCTTCAGTCATGTTTTCGCCTTCTTTCAATATCACATAAGCCATAATTTCTTCGCCGTACTGTTTTGATGGAACGCCGACTACTTGCACGTCGCTGACTTGGGGCAACGTGTATATGAATTCCTCGATTTCCTTGGGATATATATTTTCCCCGCCGCGTATGATCATGTCTTTTAGCCTGCCTGTGATCTTGTAATATCCATTTTCGTCGACTACCGCTATGTCTCCCGTGTGCAGCCAGCCATCGCAGTCAATCGCCTGTTTTGTGGCTTCTTCCATTTTATAGTAACCCTTCATTATGTTATAGCCTCTCGCGCAAAATTCACCGGGATTTCCAGGGCTCAGAGTTTCGCCGGTTTCGGGGTCTGTTATTTTCGCCTCGATATGAGGCAAAGTCCTTCCCACCGTCGTGACCCGTAAATCAAGCGGGTCTTCAATTATGTGCTGAGTGCAGCCCGGGGAAGCCTCGGTCAAACCGTAAACGCTCGTGATTTGCGTCATGTTCATATATTTCGCGGCGTCGCGCATCACTTTTTCGGGGCAAACCGAACCTGCCATTATCCCGGTGCGCAGATTCGTGAAATCATATTTTTTAAAATCGGGATGGTCGATGATATTTATGAACATCGTGGGTACCCCGTTGAAAGCGGTGCACTTTTCGTTTTGGAGCGCCTCCATCACGGACACGGGGGAATAATAATCCACAGGAACCATTGCCGAAGCGTGGGTTACGCAAGCCGTGATCGACAATACCATTCCGAAGCAATGGAAAAACGGCACGCAAATGCAATATTTGTCATCGGGAGTCAATTTCATGCAGTCGCCGATGTTCTTGCCGTTGTTTATTATATTGTAATGGGTGAGCATGACTCCTTTCGGAAAACCGGTGGTGCCCGAAGTGTATTGCATATTGACCACGTCGTGGATATCCAAGGATTTCGCGATTTTTTCAAGAACATTTTCGCCGATTGTTTTTGCCAATTCATAGAGCTTTTCGAATTTTATCATACCACGGGGCGTTTCCCTTTTTTCGCCCGCATATATGACCCTTTTCAGCTTAGGGAGTTTCGGCGAATCGATTTCTTGCGATTCGTCTTGAATTTCGAGCCCGGGGACGAGCTTTTTTACCGTGTCTATGTAATCCGAATCCTTGAAACCGTCGATTACAACCAAAGCTTTTGAATCAGACTGCCTCAAAAGGTACTCGGCTTCGAATATCTTGTAGTTCGTATTGACAGTCACCAGAACTGCGCCGATTTTGGCGGCGGCGAAAAAAGTGACCAACCATTCGGGCACATTGGTGGCCCATATTGCTATGTGGTCGCCTTTTTTTATCCCAAGCGCCAAAAAACCCTTTGCGGCGGTTTCGACTTCGCGGTTAAATTCGGCGAATGTTTTGGTATAGTCCCTGTCGCAATATGCGACGCAGAGCTTTTCGGGGTATTTTCTTTCCAAAAGGTTCAGCAAATCCCCAAATGTTATTTCGAGCAATTTGTTCGTATCAAACAACATTTTCAATTTCTCCAATTCCACGATAAATCAGCTATCACAAAAAATTCCGGCAAAACACGATAACCATAGGTAATTATACTCCGATGTTCGCCTTTTGTCAACTCCTAAACATTATATTATTTTTCGCATGGCTTATTGTTGCAATTATCCCGATAAACGCAGCCGCAGCAGTTATTTTTTCCCTGCTTTCTTTTTCGGATGAGAAATATGGCTGCAAATATGATTTCCGTAAAAATAATCCCAAAAACAAAATAATCCAATAAATTCATAATTACCCCAAAATCAAACTACCCGCCTGATAAACGATAAATGCGATCAACCACGCAAACCCCGTTTGATAACATACAACAAAAAACATTCCTTTGATGTTTCCCCATTCTCGGCGTACCGTAGAAATTGCCGCGATGCATGGAGTATATAACAAAGTAAATATCAAAAAACTGAATGCGGAAAGCGGCGTAAAAAGCGTATGTAAAGTATTGCCGAGTTCCGAAACGCTTGAACCGGTCAATACGGCAAGCGTGCTGATAACGGCTTCTTTGGCGGTAAAACCGGTAATGAGCCCGGTCGGTATCCGCCAATCCGAAAATCCTAACGGAACAAATATCACGCTGATAGACTTTCCGATCGAAGCAAGCATGCTTTCTGCTCCGTCTTCTACGACATCCAATCGAAAATCAAACGATTGCAAAAACCAAATCACAACCGTCGCCAAAAAGATAACTGTAAACGCCCTTTGAAGAAAATCTTTCGCTTTGTCCCAAATGAGCAAAATCACGGTTTTCGCGGACGGAAATCTGTAATTTGGCAACTCCATGACAAAAGGGACAGGCGCACCCCTGAACGCCGTATTTTTCATGACAAATCCCGATAGAACCGCCAATAAAATCCCTATTCCATAAAAACCGATCATCACGAACGCCTGATATTTCGGAAAAAACGCGGCTGTAAACAATGCGTATATCGGAAGTTTCGCGCCGCAACTCATAAACGGAGTGAGAAGCAACGTCATTTTTTTGTCGCGTTCGCTCGCAAGCGTCCTTGTCGCCATGATTGCCGGAACGGTACAGCCGAAACCCATCAGCATTGGCACGAAACTGCGTCCGGACAACCCGATTTTGCACAGAGGTTTATCCATCACGACCGCTATCCTAGCCATGTATCCGCTGTCTTCCAGTATAGACAAAAAGAAGAACAATGTGAGTATAATCGGGATAAAACTGAGAACCGCACCGACGCCCGCGAATATGCCGTCGATGATCAACGAATGAATTACAGGGTTTAAACCGTATAAAGTCAATGCCTCGTCGACTATAATGCTCAACTTATTTATCCCCAAAACCAACAAATCGCTGAGCCGATTGCCAATCAAGCCGAATGTGAGCCCGAATACTCCGAATATGATAACAAGAAAAACGGGAATAGCCCATATTTTATGCGTGAGCAATGAATCGATTCTCACGCTGCGGCGATATTCGCGGCTTTCTTTTGGTTTTACTACGCTTTTTTGGCAAATATCTTCTATGAACTGATACCGCATATCCGCCAAAGCTGCTTCCCTGTCGGTATTTAATTCAGTTTCCATTTCTTTGACGGCGTGCTCTATCATTTCTTTCTCATTTTCCGTCAGTTTAAGGTTTTCGAGTAGTGGATCGTCTCCTTCCACTAATCTTGTCGCCGCGAATCGAACAGGAATATTTTGTTTTTGCGCATGATCCTCTATGATATGCGCGACTGCGTGAATTGCCCTGTGTACCGTTCCCGAACAAAAATCTATGCGCCCGGGTTTTATGTTGTTTTCAACCGTTTCGATAGCCCGTTTCTCAAGTTCAAATACGCCTTGTTTTTTTATCGCCGCTATGGGGACAACGGGAATTCCGAGTTCTTCTTCCAAGGCTTTAATATCTATGCTTCCGTTGTTTTTTTGCACTTCGTCCATCATGTTCAAGGCGAGAATCATCGGGATTTGCAATTCGATCAATTGCAGCGTCAAATACAAATTGCGTTCAATATTTGTTGCATCTATGATATTTATTATTCCTTCGGGTTTATGTTTCAATAAAAAATCACGGGTGACGATTTCTTCGCTCGTATAAGGCGACAGCGAATATATGCCGGGCAGATCTACTATGGAAACATTTTCATGCGCAGTTTCCGCAACATTGCGGTGATCGTGAAAATTAACGCGATGATGGTGGCGCTTATGCGAATGGGGATGTGAACCATGCCCGATAATATCGCCGATTTTTTGGTCAACCGTCACGCCGGGAAAATTGCCCACATGCTGGTTTGAACCTGTCAATTGATTGAACAAAGTCGTTTTGCCGCAATTCTGATTTCCCGCAAGAGCAAATATCATGGCTCAACCTCCTTTGATGCTTCGATTGGTTTTATCGTGATTTTTTCGGCTTTTTCAATCGCAGGGACGAAAGTTAGCCATTGCTAACTATACGGCTAAAAAAATTTGTTTGTTTATTCTAAGCTATCGATTGCATTCTTTTTATATGTTAGCATAAGCTAACTATTTTGTCAATAGGTTTTATTAAAAATTTAAAATTTTTATTTGTAAATGAAAAATGCGTTTTTTTATTTTGAAAATCCGGCTTTTGTTTTTTACGGTTAACATAGAAAACGCGGCATATCGGGGATTTAAAAACTCCCCATATGCCGCAGTTTTTTGCTTGGTGGAAGCGAACTTCCACAAGGACTAAACGCAAAAAATTAGCTGTGAGTGAATAATTGCACTTCTTTTTATTATCTTTATTATCCTGATGGCAGGGTTTCCGGCTGTCCGAAACTTTTTATCCCCGCATTATCGCCAAGCCTTTCGGCTGTTCGAGCTGTTTTGTTTCCGAGAAATTCGGCATACAACGGATATTTTACGCGCCGCCCCTTTTCAATTTCCATTTCCGTTTCCGTTTCATATTCCCAGTACACTTCGTCCCATACCCAACCGCGCAGCGCGCTTCCTCCCGTCGGGTCAATGAAATCCCAGCGCAAACCTTCCAACGTCACCCGGTCGGGGTGTCCGTGCTCCGAGAGAAAATCCCTGAAAAAGCGAGCCGTTTCCGTATGTTCCTGACTGCTCTTTACGTGCATATACGCTCCCGCGTACATTGAGTGAATTATATGGCGGTATCGTGGGCTGAACCATTTGGCTTCCAGATTTCCGCGCATTATCTGATGTGTGACCGCCCACGGATCCGCAGCGTCCTGCTCGGACGGCGTAGGTATCGTGCTGCTGCCCCAAGCGAGCGGTAGTTCGCCGTTGACTTCCATGCCAAGCCTTGATATATCCTGAAACCACCGCCAGTAATACGGCATAGTGCAGCGCGTTCCGTCAGGCGTATATTCTACCCCGACCATACCTCCCGCGCCGCCGTCCTGAAATACCGCGGCAAATCCCAATTCAGCCATGCGTTCGAGCGTCGGAATGATGATTTCTTCATACCAGCCGCTTGAAAGCCGTACCGGAATCCAAGAGTAGGGCGTATTATGGATATCGGCGGCTAAACTTCCGTCTTTGCCATAACGTATCCATTCGGGGTGGTTCCTGATGACCGGAATCCCCTCTTTTTCCAGTTTTTCCATCAACGGCGGATGTGTCTGGCTGTTATATCCGTAGTAGAGCGTCGTAAATCCGTCGCTGAACGCATTGGCGGGCGATGTCTTGACAAATTCCGGGCGCATCCAGAAAGAAACGGCGATGCCGCGTTCATTATATGACCGGACATATTCTTTTATGTACTGATTAACAGGGTGAGATATATCTTTCAGTATATCGGGGTCAACCGCGTAAGGCGCGGAAAACCAGAAATGATGGGCGTGACCTATCATGTCCATTCCGGCTCTTGCGGCGTCGTCGGGACCGTAATCCGGATACTGCCAATCCCAGCCCTGAGCGAACCCTGAAACATATTCAGGTAGCTGGTAAAGCCGGGCAATACGCCTCCTATAATGAAAAGCCGCGTCCATATAAAGCTGCGGCGGTTCAAGCCCCGTGTTTTCCGCGTATAGATACTCGAATATTTCAGCGGTGAACCGTACTCCGCTTTCCGCGCAGTCTACCATGAAGTTGGGGAAAATTCCGTCCTGAAGATGCTGCGCGTAATTTGACAGGTTCGAATGGACGGAATGGTAACAGCGGAGCGCGGACAAAATCATTGTTCCTTTAGTATAGCATAAAATCTTGAACGGGTTTGTTTGCATTGTTTCGCCGTCGGGATGGTACCTTCCGGTCTGCCTTTCGTTTGAACCGCCGGATTTACGGGGACATTCATGCCGTTTCCAATATATTGTTTCAAGATAGGGATTCCGCCAGTTCGTTTCGTAGCTCACATCGCCGTCGCAACTCCCGTTTACCCCAAAAGCGTCGTTCAAGCATACTGAATATCCGTCTTTATATTCCGAAGGCAATTCTATTTCAATCTTTCTGTCAAATCCCGTATAATCTGCTGTTCCTATGCGTTTTGTCACTTCGCGCCATGTTTCCCATATCTTTGCCCGCGTAAAATTCCGGTTTTTGTTTTTGCGTAACGGCAGGGAATAATGTATTGTCAATCTTCCCGCCGCCGGTTTCATGTCAAGCAATACTGGCGGACCCGCATCGTGCATGCCGGGCTTGAACAATTCGCTCACAGGCAGCGTGTAACAATCCGGCGTTGCCGGGTAAACGGTTGTCGCGGGTTTTGCGTCCGGGAAACCCCAGTTGTCCATTTCGCTTATATCCAATGCGTTTCCGTATATTGCGGGGCTTAGAAGATGCGTTCCCTTTTTGCTTATCCATGCTCTCATACGCATATTTCGCTTATCAAAGATAAGCGTCTGCCCGTTGTTGAACCTAATAGTTGCCGCGTCAGTCAATAAAACAGGTTCGTGCGGCGCGGTTCGTATAATTGTTTCGCCGTTTTCGATCACAGGCGCAGGTTCGATTTTATGGGTAATCCGCGCCTCGTTTGAATACGGGCTTTCAATACCGTCCGCATTGACCGCCGTCACCGCATAGGCGTATTTATTTCCGGGTATTGCGTTGATGTCCGTAAAATACGTGCTTTTTATACAATTATCTGTAATGAGTCGGTATGCGGTATTTGTTTCGGCTGATTCAATTGCTTCGATTGAATAAACGAGATAGCCGCATAAATCATTTTCAAGGTTCGGATTCCATTCCAAAAAAACGCCTTTTTCCGTACTTTCGGCGATTAACGCGGACGGCGGCCGTATTTCCGGGATTTTTTTTACATCGCCGGTGAATCGTACAGGCTGGACTATTTGCTTCATAAATTATTTTTCCTCCTCACAGTTTTGCAATAAATTTATGGATTAGCCAAAATGCCGATATTGTAAATACAGTATTTGCTTTTAATATCAATTAATGTGATGATATATATTATATTTGCGCTCAATAATTTTTTCAGCATACTGGCAAAAAATTATAACTTATTATATGATTTTTTGAAGTGAAAGTTTGATATTTTGGGGAATTAATCCTCCGTCACTTTGAGAGTATGTTCTGAAAGCTCCGAGAGTTTTTTTATGCGCCGGTTCAGCATGGCATGAAGACAGTTCGGCAAATGGTCGTCGTGACCTCGGTGAATCGTTACGCAATCCATGCAGCGTCCGTGATGTTTGCAGTCTGCCGTACAAGGGCAGAAGTCCTCTTTACGTTTAAGGCTGTCATGAAATTCACTCAAAAATTTATCCTGTAACCTGTTTCCCTCGTCGCCGTCGCCGCACCGGAAAGCCGCCATTGCTTCTATCTCGATGGGGTTATTGTCAATTTTCATTTTATCGCCTGCTCCCTTCATTATTTTTCTTATTTCAAAAAGCGTTTTAATTAATACTAAAAAGATAATTGGATTAATCATATTATAATTAATCCAATTATCTTTGTCAAGCGTTTTTATCAATCTATTGCCTCAAAAGTTTCTATCGTTTTTTCAATTTGCGTTCGTACTTTTTCGCCCTGTTTTTCAAAATATCTTTTTTGCAAATCACTTTATTCTGCTTCCCTCAATCTCTCCACAAGCGTCATTTTGCTGATGCCGCGATAACAAATTTCCGGTGTAATCGTGCAAATCAGAACAATAAGGCATAAGACTACCGCGACAGGCATGAACGGATAGTTAAATTGCGGAAACTGATTTGGGCTTTGATTGGCGACAAGGCTGAACAGTCCGTAAGTTATGCCCGTTCCTGCGGTTATTGAAACAGCGATTGTTAAAATCCAGTAAATCGCGCCCTCCCATCTAAGCATAAGGCGTATTTGCTTTTTGCTCATGCCAACACTCTCAAGAGCGGCAAACTCACGCTTGCGGGTGAGAAGCCCAACAGATATAAGGTTTATGAAATTAAACAGCCCTATTAGAGCCAATATGCCGGAAATTGT
>WRJC01000040.1:0-4151 GCA_009782405.1 Oscillospiraceae bacterium | reverse complement strand
CTGATTTGGGCTTTGATTGGCGACAAGGCTGAACAGTCCGTAAGTTATGCCCGTTCCTGCGGTTATTGAAACAGCGATTGTTAAAATCCAGTAAATCGCGCCCTCCCATCTAAGCATAAGGCGCATTTGCTTTTTACTCATGCCAACACTTTCAAGGGCGGCAAACTCACGTTTGCGGGTGAGAAGTCCAACAGATATAAGGTTAATGAAATTAAACAGCCCTATTAAAGCCAATATGCCGGAGATAGTCGCGCCAAGCACAAACATTGTGAAACGCGCTTCTTCCAGCTCACGTTGCACTTCATAAACCGAAACCATCGCAAGCCCATTTTCTTTTGCCATTGCTGATATTATGGAATTAAGTGATTCTTCCGCGCTTTCCTCAACCATTATGCCGAGATGGTTCACACCGCCTTTAACAGCGATGCTGTCCAGAAATGTATTGGACATGATTATTTTCAAACCGGACGCGAAACTTATAGTTGAACCTGTCATGTTGTAGATATATTGGTATCCAGCGATGCTTGTTTTTACCGGAATCCGCGTTTCCAGACCAACCTCACAATAAATCTCTGCACCGATTGGGAAATTTTCGTAAAACATATCTCTCAGTTCACTAATCACATAAGAGGTGTGTCTGTCATCAACCAAAGCAATTTCACCGCGTTCAAAGGCCTCAATGTCAATAGGTGTTTCCCTCTTTTTATTCAATTCTTCCATATGGGTTTTGTCTACTCCGCTTATTTCCAAAAACGGATGGTTGTATCTGTCACTCTCTGTTCCCATCGGATTGTCAAACCAAGCAATACTTGCGGTTTCCGCCTTGACTTCGCGTACTCCCGGCAAGGCCGCTATATTGTCAATCAAATTCCTGTCTATACCGATTAAACCGAACTCTCCCGATTCCGCGTTAACGCTGGAGAGCGTTATGTCATGGTCATAAAAATA
Source organism: Oscillospiraceae bacterium (assembly GCA_009782405.1). The sequence goes on along the minus strand of WRJC01000040.1, from coordinate 3,203 downwards.
AATAATTTCTCCGTCTATGTCCATACTGTTTACTATCGCCATCATCCCGGTAAACACCGTTATGCCTAAAAATAGACTGAGCAATACAATAAACGCACGTTTGCGCTCACGAAACATATTGCGCCACGCCATGCGGGAGGGTTTTCCGTTTGCGGAAGAACGGGGCTTTAAGTTTACATTCTGCGTACCCGCGTATTTGATAGCTTCAATCGGAGAAACTTTCGCCGCTTTCCGCGCGGATATGGACGCGCCGAGATATGCTGTAATCAGCGCGAAAACAGCGCCGCCTATAAAAATCAAGGGCGAGAAAGAAACAACCGTCCCTGTCCGTGTGCCGCTGCCCATAGCGGGAACGAGTGCGAATGACGTTAATGCCGCCGTTGCAAGACCAATCGGCAAGCCGACAATATACATCAATAACACTTGTCCGTTTACAATCCGGCGAAGCTGACGCGGCGTTGTTCCCATAGTTTTTAACAAACCGTAAAACCGCACATCTTTTGAAACGGATATATACATCACGTTATATATCAGCAGAAATCCCACGAACATAAAGAACAGTACAATAATTGCTATTGCGATAACCATAGTGGATAAGCCCATGTCCGTTTGCTGTGAAAGCGCGGGGTGAACGGCGATTTCCCGTTCATAGTCAAGATTCAAATCCTGTGCCAGTCGTTTTGCGTATTCCACCGCCCGATTTTGGTTTTTGAAAACAATTCTGACATCCGTGTTTTCGGTTTTAAGTTGTCCGTAACGCTCGGCAAAGGCTTCGGAAACGAATATCGGCGTGTAGACGTTGCCGGGATTAAGGCTTACATATTCTGTGTAAACGGCGGACAAGACGAGCGTTTCACTATATCGCCCGCTAAATTCGCCCGCATCATAATCCCCTACAACAAATTCCATCGGAATTTCCATGCCTATATACGGTTCGTCTATACCCATCTGTTCAAGATGGGCGCGGGATAGCATAATTTCGTTTTCGGCTGTCGCAACACGTCCCACAATGTTTGTATAGACCGGGGTTTGGGTAAACCGCCAGCTTTCTTCGTTTGTTGCGGCAAGGAAACTGCCTTGTTCAAAGCCATTCAAATACCCTATACCTACTCGATATGTGGTTGTGGCGCTTCGGACATAATTGAGGGAGCGTATTTTCTCTGTGTTTTCCAGGCTTTGGGCGGCAAGGGCAGTATGAGCAAATACCCCTTCTAACCGGAAAGGAGCGATTTTTATTGTTTCGTAATAACTGATCCCCACGCTGAACATTGAAGTGATCATAAAGGCGGTCAGCGCGATAGCGGTGACGATAAAGAAGTTGCGCCTTTTGTCAGACGCGAGAGTCCGCAATGTCAGTTTACGGATTATACTTTTATTTGCGACATTCATATCGCCACGCTCCCGTTTGCCGCGCTTCCGTTTGCCGTGCCCCCGGCAATGCGCCCGTCCTCTATCCGTATAGTCCTGTCCGCCATCTGCGCGATTTCCGGGTTATGCGTTATCAGTACGATCGTCTGACCGAATTTCTCGCCGCTGACTTTGAGCAAGCCCATCACATCCATGCCGCTTTTGCTGTCGAGGTTGCCCGTTGGCTCGTCCGCGAGTATGATCGCAGGCTTGCTTGCTATCGCGCGGGCAATGGCCACTCGCTGCTGCTGACCTCCTGAAAGCTGATTCGGCATACTCATACGCTTATCCTCAATACCAAGCGCTCCAATCACCCGGTCGACAAACGCCATATCGGGTTTGTTGCCGTCTAGCTGAATCGGGAGTAATATGTTTTCTTCGACATTCAATATGGGGACAAGATTATAGCTTTGAAATACGAACCCGATGTTTCGACGGCGAAAAATCGTTAGCTCCTCGTCTTTCATTGAATATATCAGCTTGCCGTTGATCTCAACAGTCCCGTCCGTCGGGCGGTCAAGTCCTCCAAGCAAATGCAGCAGAGTAGATTTACCGCTGCCGGAGCTGCCGACTATGGAAACAAACTCGCCTGACTCAACGGCAAAGTCAACGCCGTCGATCGCCTTGACGACCGCTCCCGAGTCATAATGTTTTTTCAAGTTGCTTGTTTTTAGAACGCTCATTTACAATGCCCTCCGCACAAGAAAACTGCAGTCGGGGTTCCCAACTGCAGTTATTTTACATTGCGATACTTTCGAGAGTCTTTCTGAAATCTTACACTTTTGAAAGAAATACAGAAAACGTCGAGCCACTCCCCTGTTCGGAGCTGACCTTTATATATCCGCCGCAAGCAACGATGATTTCACGCGCAAGATAAAGGCCGACGCCAACGCCTGGCGTGTCCGAAGATTCTTCAGCGCGCCAAAAACGCCCAAATACTTTCGGCAAGTCTTCCTCGCGGATTCCGCGCCCGGTGTCGGTTATATCAATGCGGACAAACATTTCATACTGCGTCACGCTGACTGTCACGCGACCATTCTCCGGCGTGTACTTCACTGCGTTTTCTATGAGATTAAAGAGCGCCTCCGTGCACCAGCGAGGGTCATAGAGCGCCAATAAGAGTTCGTGGCTCTGAACGCTTTGACAGCTTTGTTCGTTTTGTTCGTTTTGTTCGTTTTGTTCGTTTTGTTCGTTTTGTTCGTTTTTACCGCTCTGCACATTCTGAACGCCTTGAACTGACGAAAGAACAATCCCTTTAGCAGCGGCGAGGCTTTCGCACTCGACGACTGCAGCAGCAACCAGATCATAGACATTGCCGGGCTTCGGTTCGATTTTGATAACGCCGCTTTCCAGTCTTGACGTTTTGACGAGCGACTGTATCAAAAAATTCAACTTATCCGTACTCGCGGCAATTTGCCCCGCGAGTTTAGCCTGTTCGCCGGTCAAATCCTGTTCCGCGAGCAACTGCGCGTAGAGCGCGATATTCGCAAGCGGCGTTTTCGTTTGATGGGATATATCGCCGATCAGCGAGCGGACGCGCCCGCGTTCGCCTTCTATTTGCTCCTGCCTTAATCTCGATTGCTCTATGAACCGAACCATTTTTGCTTCGATTTTCGACAACAGGCTTTCATCGTATGTTTCGGTTTGGAATGTCCCCGCGATTGCTTCGTCAATCATCCCGTCTAATTTCAGCAACAACTTTTTGTTGTGATCCAAAATCATAGGCTCACCGCCCATTTATACCCGATTCCATGAACGGTTTTGATAAACTGCGGAGCCGAGGGGTCATCCTCCAA
>WRJC01000039.1 GCA_009782405.1 Oscillospiraceae bacterium | reverse complement strand
ACTTATATCAATATTTTTTAGGTCGTCTATAGGAGATAAGCCAAATGGATCAACATATTTCAGCCTAGATTTTCACGGCAATAGTTAATGCTTAATTGAATAAAAGAGTAAGATCACGAATGGTTGCCGGCTTGGAAATTAATTTTCTTTCCGCCAATCCATTGGTATGAAAATTGGTCTTTAGGTAATGCTGCCAAAAGTAGCTGGGTACCTCTCCTCAAGTTAAGCTTCACATCAACAGCATCGTTGCCAATGTCGAATTCACCAAAACAGTCTGTGAACGAATGGAAGATTTTTTTCGCAGTGCAATGCTGATAACGGGGGGTTTCTTTGGCAAGCAAGCGGTAGAGGTTATGGGCCAGGATAGTCATTGTGAGATCGAAATCCACTTTTATCACAATCCCAGAGCTATTGCGGTTGAGGTGGAAGAAATCAACATGTTCCTGTATCTCGTTTTCTACAAGCCAGCGGTGTGCGTATTTGTTTACGATCTGTGCGCCGCTCAATTCAGTGTCATTTGTGATGATGCAAGAATGCCTTACATGGCTGCCTTTAAGAAATACTTGCCTTAACTGCTTGCCTTTGCCATACCGATAGTTTGTCACCGCGCTTTCGGCAAAGCAAATTTCCCTCGTTTTATGGTTGGCTAAACTTATACGTTCGGTTTTCCAGCCCTGAATAGAAGCGGCCTTTATTTGTTGATTTTTGCTTTTTTTCTGAATGGTTATAAATTTTATGCCTTTTTCATCAAGTTTGCCAAGGTTTTCCAGCACGGTGAATTTGGAGTCGAACACCAAATATTTCAGGCTTTTGCTTTCCCGCTCCCCACTACGGTAAAAATCAAGGAATTCCAGCACAACTTCATTTTGGTTGTCATGCAGGACTGTTGTGTCCCCATAACATATAATGCCTGTGTCCGGGTCGTGCGCCAGGGCAGCTTCGATTGATTCGAGCGCGGTATGGCGCTTGCCCGACCAGTTCCTTTCAAAATTGTCCGGATCACCCCAATAAGGGACTGTTGCAAAATCCATGTTGACGGTGTCCTTAAGCAGCCCAGCCGCCCGCCATATCCGGTTGCACCCTTTTAGGAACGCTACATTCATGTCCCGGGTGGTTTTGTCCGAATAGATGCTGAACCATGTTGTTTTCGGCAGCACATTCAATCCGGCAAACATACCAAGCCCTCTGTCCATGCACCAGGCGTCGTCATGGCCGTACCGCTCGAAGCTCGACAACTTTAGCGCCAAAAAACATAAAATGGCGTTTAATTTGGGTATTTTAGTTGTCCCCGGGTATAATGATTCCTCTATTGCCCTGTCAACCCCGTATTTCTTGATTATCGGCAGGAAGCACAGCAGCCCTGCCCCTCTGGAAGGCACTGAGCTCTCCTCTGTGCCAAACATGATAGACTTTGATGCAGGTGCTTCTGCCAACTGGGCGAATCCGCTATTGCGGTATGTTTCATCCTTGGTCGCCTGATCCCTTTTGGGCATCCTTGTGAACCCGTTTTCGCGCAGTATTTTGCCGATCAACCCAGCAGACATTGTACGACCGAGTCCGGCCATCAGTATCTCGATCTCCGGTATGCTTAGCATCCTCTTACGGTACTCTATGACAAGCTGCGCGTCATCGCCTTCCCGATCCACCTGCTTAGGCCCAGTCCGAAAGATCTGGAAGAAAGGGTCGTCGCCGTTTTCCTGGCACTCTTTAAGTTTTTGTTTGAAGTTCCTGGCGAAGCTATAGACCGCTGTTGTCTGATAGCCAAACAGTCGCGCCACCTCCTCCGCCGACATGCCTTCGGCAAAAAACTTGTACAAAGCCATAAACTGTCGATGAGCTGGGAGCTGCGGCATTGTGAAGTATTCCATGACATCATTTGGTGGCTTCCTTGTTTTAGTCATATCAGGCACCTCCTAATTAAGCATAAACAGTGTCGTGATATGACTATATCATATTTTAAAAGAAAAATCAAGATATATTACAAAAATATATTCAAAAACACAACATATAGCAAATGAGGCTAATTTTGCTCATTCTAATCTAACTTTTTGCTTGTTTTGCTAACAAGTTCATGAGAATTGCTGTATTTGCAGAAGAACACATATTTCATTATTACATCGAATATTTAGGCATTACAATGGTTATTAATACTTAATTAGCTAAATATTTCAGTAGACACACTTGACAAAGATGGCTTTAAGCTGCTTGTTTAAAATTATTATGGAAATTTAATTAAGCATTAACTTGAGCCGTGAAATTCTAGGTTGAAAACAGAAAAAACTGTCTAACAACAGGTTTACCAAAGATTATCCTCTCAGACATAACCATTCCAATATTATATGCACACAATTCGACTTGCTTTTTTTCATCGAAAAACCCCGGACGGGTTTCATTCCGTCCGGGGTTCTCGGCTCTCATTACTATTTCATGTTTTCCAAAATTAACCATCCTGGAACTTTATAGGTTTTGCCAGTAAACGTGCCATCGCCGTTGTTCTCTAAAACCGAAATATATCCATCGCTACCGCCATAATCTTCCCATGTTGAAGCGGAATACAACGCCGAGCCGAATCTCGCGATGCCGTTTTCATTGAAGATTGAATGTAATCGTCTCTTCCTGTGTTTTTCCATCGTTAAAAGTGGCAACGGCCCGAATGGTAATCGTTGAGGGAATTTTTCGCCCGCCAGAGATTTCCGTTCCCAAAGACAATGGAAAATCGTCTTCGAGTTTGAAAGTGTCCGGGAATTTTAAAGTGCCCGGGATTTTGGAAGTGTTCGCGATGGCGAGGGTGAAATCAATGTCGGCGGAACCTTTACGGAAAGTTATACCTGTAGACGGAACAACTTCCATTGTAACGATTTCGCCATTCTCTAGGTGGATGGGTAGTGGGGAATTTTGTAGCTTAAAAAAGTCGTCATCAATGTAAAAATCCACTCTCTCGAGGTTTTCGCCATCGCATTTCAGATCGACGCTGACGCAAGAGTCGTTTCCGTCGCTATAGGTACTCAAATAATGCGTTTGTCCGCTCAGTAAGTCTACCTCTCGCAATGCGATAGAGCCGTCCGGCTGCTGTTCCGTAGCGTAGGCTTTGAGTGAAAAGATGTTTTCGTTATGTGGCGGCATAAGCATACTGCCAAACACAATCAAACATATCACCGCTGCCGCTGCCGCGAGCGAAGCAGCCGCTTTGAATAAGGGACGTTTCTTGTGCTGCTTCGCCATTACTTTGTGAAAAACACGGTTTTTAACCTCGTCGTCTGGTTGGATAGTATTAAAAGCATCGACAAGCTTGTCATTTTTCATTTTCTAAAACTCCTCTCAGTTTAATTCTTGCTTCGCGCAAGTGGTTGCGAATGGTTGAATGCGGCTTCTGTAATATTTCCGCAATTTCTTTTGATGTGTACCCCTCGTAATAATAGAGATAAATCACATCTTTATAGCGAACAGGCAGTTCCATAACGAGTTGTAAAGTTTCGTCAAGATGGAATGCATCATCGCTATGCAAATTTTCGTAATCGTCTATATCAGCGCGGCTGCGCCACCAATGACTGAGGTGATTTTTACAGATGTTTATTGCAGTTCGTATAAGCCATGCCTTTTCATGTTCATCACTTTGGAATGTAACATTTTTTTGCATTAGCTTTGCAAATACATCTGCGGTTGAGTCCTCTGCGTCAGACAAGTTTTTAAGATATGAGAAGCTAATACGATATACCATATCAAAATGCTGTCTGTATATTTCCTCAATATTTTGCGGTGACGCTCCCTTGTCGCGCGCTGGCCAAGGTTTTATCATATCGCAACCTCCTTTCATAAGTAATACAATCGAAAGGGTCAAAATGTCGGGCAATAACAAAACGTCATATGCGCGACATTACGCCGGAACGAGAGCCGACAAGGGCGCGGGATGTAAAAAGCGGCGGGCGAAATATCGCCTGCCGCTTTGTGGTCGGTGCGCTATTCTGTTTCCCTCAATCTTTCCACGAGCGTCATCTTACTTATGTCGCGATAACAAATTTCCGGCGTAACTGTGCAAATCAGAACAATAAGACATAAGATTATTGCAACAGGCATGAACGGATAGTTAAATTGCGGAAACTGCTTCGGGCTTTGATTGGCGACAAGACTGAACAGTCCATATGCGATTCCTGTTCCCGCTGTAATGGAAGCGGCGATGGTCAATATCCAGTAAATCGCTCCCTCCCATCTGAGCATAAGACGCATCTGTTTTTTACTCATACCCACGCTTTCAAGAGCGGCAAACTCACGCTTGCGGGTGAGAAGCCCAACCGATATAAGGTTTATGAAGTTGAACAACCCTATTAAAGCCAATATGCCGGAAATCGTCGCGCCAAGCACAAACATTGTGAACCGCGCTTCTTCCCCCGCGCGGCGCGCTTCATAGACTGAAGTTGTCGGCAGTCCGCTTTCGTTCGCTATGGCTGATATAACGGCGTTGACCGATTCCTCCATGCCGTTCTCAACCATTACGCCTAAATGATTTACTCCACCCTTAGCCGCGATACTGTCTAAAAACGTGTTCGACATGATTAGGCTTAACCCGCCGGACATGAATGATATTGTGTTACTCGTCATATTGTGCATGATTTGGTATCCGGCGATTTTCGTATTTATCGGAATCCGCGCTTGCTCACCTATTTCAAAATAAAGTTCCGTTCCGACGGGGAAATATTCGTAAAATATATCACCCATCGCAATAGAGCCGTCTCTGGCATCGGCAAGGGCGATTTCGCCCCGCTCAAAGGCTTCAATGTCAATCGGAGTTTCCATTTTTTTATTCAGTTCTTCCATGTGCGTTCTGTCTATCCCTGTGATTTCAAGAAGCGGCGATAACGCCTCCCACGGATAATCAAACAAAGCGATACTTAAAGTTTGTTCCCTGACTTCGCTTACCCCCGGCAACGCCGCTATCTCATCAATCAATTCCCTGTCCATGCCTATTATCCCGAAGTCATCTGATTCTGTGTTAATAGCGGATATGATTATGTCATGGTCGTACCAATAGGCAATATCACTGTCTATATCCGTACTGTTTACAATCGCCATCGCCGCAGTAAACACCGTTATTCCCATAAATAAACTAAGCAATACGATAAAGGCGCGTTTGCGTTCACGGAACATATTACGCCACGCCATGCGGGAAGGTTTTCCGTTAGCGGAAGTGCGAGGTTTCAAATTGACATTTTGTTCACCCGCGTATTTTGTTGCGTCTATCGGGGAAACTTTCGCCGCTTTCCGCGCGGATATGGAAGCGCCGAGATATGCGGTAATCAGCGCGAAAACAGCGCCGCCTATAAAAATCAAGGGTGAAAAAGAAACAATCGTCCCTGTCCTTGTGCCGCTGCCCATAGCGGGAACGAGTGCGAATGACGTTAATGCCGCCGTTGCAAGACCAATCGGCAAGCCGACAATATACATCAGCAGTACTTGTCCGTTTACAATCCGGCGAAGCTGACGCGGCGTTGTTCCCATAGTTTTCAACAAACCGTAAAACCGCACATCTTTTGAAACGGATATATACATCACGTTATATATCAGCAAAAATCCCACGAACATAAAGAACAGCACAATAATTGCTATTGCGATAACCATAATGGACAAGCCCGTGTCCGTTTGCTGTGAAAGCGCGGGGTGAACGGCGATTTCTTGCTCATAATCAAGTTCCAAATCCTGCGCCAGCCGTTTTGTGTATTCTACCGCCCGGTTTTGGTTTTTGAAAACAATTCTGACATCCGTGTTTTCGGTTTTAAGTTGTCCGTAACGCTCGGCAAAGGCTTCAGAAACGAATATCGGCGTGTAGACGTTTCCGGGATTAAGGCTTACATATTCCGTATAAATAGCGGACAAGACGAGCGTTTCACTATATCGCCCGCTAAATTCACCCGCAGCATAATCCCCTACGACAAATTCCATCGGAATTTCCATGCCTATATACGGTTCGTCTATACCCATCTGTTCAAAATGGGCACGGGATAGCATAATTTCGTTTTCGGCTGTCGCAACACTTCCCACAATGTTTGTATAGACCGGGGTTTGGGTAAACCGCCAGCTTTCTTCGTTTGTTGCGGCAAGGAAACTGCCTTGTTCAAAGCCAGTCAAATACCCAATGCCTACTCGATATGTGGTTGTGGCACTTCGGACATAATTGAGAGAGCATATTTTCTCTGTATTTTCCGGGCTTTGGGCGGCAAGGGCAGTATGAGCAAATACACCTTCTAAGCGGAAAGGGGCGAGTTTTAATGTTTCGTAATAGCTAATTCCCACGCTGAATACGGAAGTAATCATAAACGCATTCAGCGCAATGGCGGCTATTATAAAAAAGTTGCGCCTTTTATCTGAACGCAAGGCGCGTCCCGTTATTTTCCGGATTATAATTTGATTATTATTCCTCATTTCCTGCCAGCCTCCCGCTTTATTTTTCCGTCCTCGATATGGATAACCCGGTCGGCAAGCTGGGCGATATGCTCATTGTGCGTTATCATCATAATGGTTTGATGAAATTGCGTTGATGTCGTTTTCAAAACGCCCAAAACGTCTTGACTTGTTTTACTGTCAAGGTTGCCCGTCGGTTCATCCGCAAGGATTATAAACGGTTTTGTCGCAAGTGCGCGGGCAATCGCTACGCGCTGCTGCTGACCACCCGAAAGTTGATTAGGCATAGCGTCCCGCTTATCGCTTAGTCCCAAAGTGCAGATTATTTTATCTACAAACGGCTTATCTGCCGTACTGCCGTCAAGCTCAATCGGCAACACGATATTCTCATAAACGCTTAAAATCGGGACAAGGTTAAAACTTTGAAACACAAACCCCACGTTGCGCCTACGGAATATCGTTAGCTGTTCGTCGGTCATTTTGTAAAGTTCCTGCCCGTCAACAATAACCGTTCCGTCCGTCGGTCTGTCTAACCCACCGAGCAAATGAAGCAAGGTACTTTTGCCAGAGCCGGACATACCGACAACCGCGACAAATTCCCCGGCATTTACTTCAACGTCAACACCGTCGAGGGCGCGGACTGTGTTAGGGTCTTTGCCGTAATACTTTTTTAGTTTTTGCGCTGTTAAAATCGCCATATAAAAACGCTCCTTTCGTTCGTGCTTCTATTATAAGCCCCGCTTCTTACAAATTTCTGACAAAACGCGGTTCATTTCTTACAGAATTGTAAGATTTAATGCTTCAATTCTTACAGTTTTGTAAGAACAGGGAAAATGAAGTGAAGTTACCGGGTGTTGAATCAACCATTATATAGCCGCCCTGCTTTTCCATGATAAGCGCGGCAAGGTACAATCCAAGCCCCGCGCCCTCTTTATCGCTCACGTTTTGCCCTCTGTAAAAACGTTTGAAAATCAAATGCCAGTCGTTTTTATCAATGCCTATACCGTAGTCGGTGATGATAACTTTTGTATAGAGCGTTAACGGTTCAACAGATACTTGTATTTCACCGTCCGGCGCTGAATATTTCACCGAGTTTTCAAGAATGTTGACAATTACTTCCCGCGTCCATTTCCTGTCATGGTAAAGCGGCGTATCTTGAAAATCTGCTGCGGTTATATTTATGTTTTTCTTTGCCGCCGCCGCTATAACGCTTCCGATGGCGTCCGAAACGGTTTGCTTGATACTCGTATCAACAGGGGCAAGTTGAATAGCCCCGATTTCAAGCCGCGACATTTTAATCAGGCTATCCATTATCCATTGTAATTTTTCGGTGCTTAATTTCATGCGCGATAAAAACTCCGCTTGTTCGTCAGCCGACAAATTACCCTCTAATAATAGATCCGCGTACATGGAAATGCCGGAGAGCGGCGTTTTCATCTGGTGGGACATATCCGAAATAAAGCCCTGTATCGTTTCTTTTTCCTCTTTGGTCTGCGCCACTTCTGAAACGCACATATCCGTAATGCGGTGCGCCTTATGTGTTAGCTTTGATATTCTGTCCTCGCCTGTTATTTCAGCAGATAAAGAACTATCCTTTGATAATACGCGGTTTAATACCGCGTCTATGGAATTGAACGCCCGCCGTACATATCTGCGGCATAGAAAAACCGTCAAGACGCAACAACCGATTGCGGCGGCAGAAACAATATATATACCCACGCCGTTCACTCCTTTACCCAAACATAGCCCATGCCGTGTATAGTTTTTAATGTTACTGGTTTTTTCGGATCGTCCTCAATTTTCGCCCTTAAACGGCTGATATTTACCGAAAGCGTGTTTTCGTCAACGAAATTACCTTGATTGTCCCATAATGCGGCAAGTATCTGTTGCTTTGCCAATACTTGTCCGGCGTTTGCGATAAAGTAATTGAGTAACCGAAATTCCGTCGCGCTTATGGTGATTTCTTCGTTTCTTTTGAAAAATTTACAAAGGGTGGTATCAAGCCTATACCCGCCCGATTGGATAATATGATTTTCTTTTGCTTCCATACGGCGTAATACTGCTTCCACGCGGGCGCGTAACACGGAAAGCGAAAACGGTTTTGTCACATAATCGTCCGCGCCCGCCGTCAATCCGGCGACTTCGTCCGTTTCCATATCGCAAGCGGTAAGCATGATGATAGGGGTGCTTGATTTTTCGCGTATGCTTCGGCAAAACTCCATGCCGTTACCGTCCGGCAATCCTAAGTCAAGAATGACAATATTAATGTTTTGTTGTTCAAAAGATAATTGTCCGGCTTTTAGCGTGTTTGCCGAAATGACGGAATAGCCGTCTTTTTCAAACGCGAAAGCAATTCCACGGCTCAAGTTTTCATCGTCCTCAACAATCAATAATCTGTTCACTTTTTTCACCGCCTTTTATTTTGTTTTCTTTATACCGCCCGTCAAGGGGTTTTTCCGCATTGGCAGGGACAAGCCACATATAACCTTTTTTCAAAGCGCCGTTTATCCTTCCCGCTTCGCAGTAGTATGTAACTCTGCGCCCAGAAATGCCCCATTTAATACGAACCACAATATAACGATTTTGCCGTATGGATTTGTTTTAAAGGTTTTACTATAATTTTGAATATCCGTACTCACTATCAAGTCTTACGTCGCCGTTTTTTCTCCGCCGCTTTGAAATTATATACCGGTTTGATCCTGTCGATAATTTCCGCCGTGGGGTCAATCTGGCCGACAATCTCAGCCATGCTTTTATACACCATGGGAGATTCGTCTAATGTGTCCGGCACCACGCAAGTGGAATATATACCGCTCATTTCCGATTTATATTGTTCCATGGAAAGCTCGTGGAACGCTTTGGCGCGGCTCATTAAACGACCAGCACCATGGGGTGCGGAGTAGTTCCAATCGGGATTCCCTTTGCCGATACAGATCAGACTGCCGTCGCGCATATTGATGGGTATCAGCAGTTTCTCGCCCGCTTTCGCCGAAACAGAACCCTTACGCAGAATCATAGTATCATTGTCTATATAGTTATGTATTGTAGTGAATTGTTCAACCGGGGAGAGTCGCAAACCGACGAGGATGGTATCCACCATAGCTTTACGGTTAAGCACGGCAAAACTCTGGATGATTTTCATATCATGAATATAATCGTCAAACAAAGAACCTTCAACATACGCCAAATCCTTAGGCACAGGGATAGCGGTCTGCGCTTTTAGGGATTTTATGGTGTTTTGGATTTCCTGTTCGCGACCCTGTGCCTTTAGTTCGGCGATCACTTCTTCCAACTGAAACTGGGCGTTGCCGCAGAGCGCGTTATAACCTTCTGTTTGATAATATTCCGCGACTTCACAGCCCAGATGACGGCTGCCGGAGTGTACCACTAAATATAAAACACCGTCTTCACTTTTATCTACTTCAATGAAGTGGTTGCCGCCGCCGAGCGTGCCGATACTGTGCACGGCGCGGTGAAGATTGACATGGCGGACACAGCGCAGTTTGTTCAAATCAATTTCATCCGCCAGTTTGTGAGGACGATTTTGCACATCAAATCCCGATGGAATATTTTTGCGGATAACCGTATCCAGCCGCCCAAAATCAAGTTCACTGACATCCAACCGCACGGTTTCCATACCGCAGCCGATATCGACTCCCACCATACCGGGAACAATTTTGTCTGCAATTGTCATAGTCGTGCCGATGGTGCAGCCCATCCCGGCGTGAACATCCGGCATAATGCGGATTTTACAATCGGCGAAAGCTTCTTGATCACAAACGGTTTTAATTTGTTCTTCCGCCGTTTCTTCGAGTTGGATAGTGTAACATACGGCGGTGTTGTGAGTGCCCTTTATTGTAATCATAATCATTCCTCATCTCAATAAAAATAACAATTGCTGAATACATCGAAGCAAATACAATAACAGCATTGACCCGAACCAGCCGGGCTTATTATTTTTGTTCCAAAACATAAACGTATCCTCATGTTTGTATCTTAGAATATCTTTCATTCCCCAGCGTATCCAACATAAACGCCATAGGCGACAAATTACCGGATTGAACCATGGAAAACACGCGGGGGCTCGCACCGGAGACCAGTACCACGCCCTGCTCGTTCAACGTGACCGGATGCTGCTCATTACGGCTCTGAACATTCCAAAAAACCACCGTGGGCAACTTATAACCATGCGCGGCGAACGCTTTTTGAGCGTACTCGAAGTTCGTGATATCCGCGTTTTCGGCGCAGGAATCAAACTCCATATCGGAAATTATGTACAGCGTGGCGGGCAGTTCGTTCTGAGGCAACTTATGCTCAATAGCTGTGGAGAGAACCAGGTCAAATACAGCTTTAATATTTGTATTGGCCACTTCGTTAAAACTCATGCAATACTTAATCTTTTCAAAGATGTCCTTACCCTTGATTTCCACAAGGCGGGGCTAACCCGAAAATGTGATAAAATGGTTTGCAAATGCCCCCTTACTGCGCTCGGCGAAATATACGCCAAAAGACAGCGCGATCTCTGCGGGTTTGGGGCTTCCGTAACCGTACATGGAGCCGGAACCATCAATTACCGCAAGTGCGTTTTCACTCTGTGTGAAATCCTCCAACGCATTCCATGTGACATCCACGCTCCGACGCTCGATTTCGTTTATGGAACCAGAGAGGATCGGGCGGATTACATCATAAGGATAAACTGTGCCGGTGTGCAACTTGGCTTCGCTTTTTGCCACTCGGTCAAGGAAACCCTTGTAACGCTCGCCGTCATTGCGCAAAAAGGCCTTGCGGTATTTCATCATCGCTTTCGAGGGCTGCTTTTCGTAATCGAAAGTGTAATCCTTATCGCGCAAACTGTTTTCAATGATAACAATCCGGGCGCGAAGTTTGGTAAGTGTGCGGCGGTACTCGGCCTCGGTCATACCCAGAGCCTTGGCGATTATTTTGCCGTAACGCACTGTGTCGGCGTTGTGCGCGTTGACCGAAGGCAGCCATTTTCCTAACAGAGAAACCGCGCCGTCGCCCTCAAGGGCTTTCATATCAGTATCAAGCTGTGCCTTTATATATGTAACAACATTCTGCCGCAGGTCCGTGTCCGCTTCATTGCGCAGCGCGCCGATAGTCGCGAACAGATCAAGGCAATCCGATCCCGTTGTGATGTTGGTGAGCGCAGCGTTTTCGGTGAGTGTGCGGTTTGCCTGCTTCTTTAAAAATTGCAGCATGATTTTCATTCCTTTCCTAAAAACAAGACACATGCGGGTCTCACACCGCCAATAAGGGAGATTTGTTAATTGCTGTTTGTGCCTTTATTGATTTTTTACAAGGCGCGGAAGCCGAAGCTTCGTACATTTGAAAGATGTTGTATTGTTTGCTGTACGCGCCTTTTTGATTGCTTACAAGATGCCGTGACTTTGTCGGGGCTGCCCGTCAAAGGCGGGAGTCGAACCCGCGACCCCATTGAAAACTGCTTTTGGCATCTTTTTCAAAGCACACCCGGGTTCGAATCCGGAAAACCAAATAATTGCTGCATGTGCTTTTCTTTTTCAAAGCGCATTTTTTCGGGGGCTTTCGCCCATACAGCAGCGTTACCGCCATTCTGTAGCCAACCATATAGATTGCTGTCTGCGCTTTACGATTGTAAGTTTAGCATAGATTGGAATGAAAATCATGGAAAAAAAGTTGCGAGGTTAAGTTTTCAGGAAATTTTGCTGTTTGAAGACACGCTCCTTTATCAAATTAATAAAATTCTCCGGTGATGTTACCCGAATCATAGGCCCGAATGATAAAATGCGGATAAGTAATTCTGTTTCGTCCTGCGGGTCGTACCAGAGGGTGACGTTATAATGTCGATCGTCAATTTTGCGGGTTTCTTTGCGGCAATCGGAAAAATGCAGCATCACACGCTCCAGCGCATTACGTTCATCGATAAGCCCAAAAATGACTGAAGCTTCCCGTTGGGGTTCGCGCAATAGGCTTGGATCATATTCGTCTAACGGTTCGCAAGCGGTTATGCGCCCAAGGTTAATTGTCGCGTCGAAATTACCGCCGTTCGTCAATAAACGGAATTTGTCATCCTTTGCGGAATATTCCAACCTATATGGCTTGTATGTGCCGGTAACCCGCCGTCCGGTTCGGTTTGAATAACTGATTTTCAACTTTCGGCACTCACGCAGCGATTTTAATACAACATGAAAATTATTGATATAATTGTCATCGTTAAACGGATCACCGTCCATATAGCGGTCAAAATATATAAAATCGCCAGAATCGAAAAGCGGCTCCACATCCTCAAGACCAGATGTGTCCGGCGCAAACAAAGCAATACGCGGATCGGTGATCAGTGTTTTCAGCCAGCGTTTTTGTAATATAGTCAGCGGCATTTGCGGCGGTTTTTGGATTGGCGTTTGCCCGGCCCGGTTCATCAATAGCCATTCTTCATTTTGCAATGCCGGGATAATTGTGAGGAAGCTTTCAGAAAACGCTTTTACGCTTATGATCTCTGTTATGCGTTTTTTTGATATGCCGCCATGCACCGCTTCCCGTAGGATGGCGGCCACGGCATTAAAATACGCGCTGTAAGCTCCACTGAACATCGCTACCACCTCCGTATAGCGCGGCTAACGCCGCAAGATCGGAACGAAAGCGATCTTCAATAATTTTATTGGAGCAGGAAAACGAAACAATCCGCCCGGTAAAAGTGCGTATCCACGGTAGCATTTCCTGTGCGTCATACACGTCGGCATCGAATCGCCAAATTGTATCGGAGAATTGCTGTATTTGACCGCGGCGTTTTTCTCGCTCTAACCGCCCGACAATATGCCGTTCGCTCGTTTCGATTTTCAACGTCATTTCGATATGCTCTAAATGTCCGTCCTGCCCGGAAGCCACTCCCCATAGGTGTTTGCGATAATCGGAGAGCATTTTTTTATATATATCGTAATCCTGCACGGCATCCAGCGGCGTTATCTTTTTTATGGCATCCAACCGAAAGAACATGATACGCTTTGTTCGGGTATTGCAACCGGTAACATACTGCCGCCCGCCCTGTGTGCTAATAAATATTTTGAGCGGCAAAATTGAGCGACGTTTATTTGGATAAATCTCAAGCTCTACCCGCCGGTGTTCATTGATTGCAGTCAGTAAATCCAACATAATCCCGCAGTCCGGCGCAAAGAGTAAATAATTATGCTTGAACGATATGTATTCCGGTACTTCTTCGTATTTATCCTGTAAAAAAGAACCTATAACACCCAGCGGGTTTTCCTCGGCGAAAAAAGCGATTGCATCCTGCCACGATAGTAAATCTATGTTATCAGCGGGTAGCCTATACACAAGTTGCTTACCCTGCTTTTCGGCGGTGATCAACCCAATATCTACATATTCTTTCAGTTTTTTGCGCAGGGTGGATTCGTCGATGGGGTCGGCGTTTTCGAACAGAGGCAAATAGTCCTGGTCGATTGTTTTTATAATATCGGTTAGTGATTTCGCTACATCCGACGATAAAATATCAAATAGCCAAAAGTGCAACGTAATATCATTTTTGGTAAAACTGGCTGCCCGCCATGCCTGATACAAAGGGTTCTGCGGGACATGGCGGCTGTCCACTGAGATAAAGACATTTTTACCGTTCGCATCCTGATGGAAGGACATATATTCACCCAGCCAGCTTTCTATCCGGCGGCGTTCGTTATCATAGCTACGGGCGGATTTGCTGCCGACTTCCTCCCTGCTTTTAAATCCGTAAACAAAGAATTCCCGCATATAGTCACGAATACGGGAAATGTCCTTGATAAGTTCGCTGTAGGCCATGCGGGTTCACCTCGGTTCATAACGTAACGCCTGTACTTGCCGTTCGGTAATATTCCACTTTTCAGCGGCTTGTTTCGGCGTAATCCAATCTAATTCCATAAGACAACTCCCATTTATAACAAACAATAACGCCTTTATTATTATACCACGTTTAGGCGAAGAATACAAGACAAAAAACAACGACTAAGGATTTTTTCTAAAGTCGTTGCTTTCCTGTTTGGGTTTATAAACGAGCCATGATGGCAAAACCACCTACGAAATAATAATGGTTCGTTTTATACCCTAATGGTGGAGCGCTCATATGTGTAGTACCTTGACTTAAATAAAAAAATTGCTTATCCCTATAGTTCCGCGATAAAAAGGCTTGAAATATGTAATAAAAAATGATATACTATAGGAAAAAGATACGAAAGAGAGTGAAAATCGTGAAACGAAAAGAGAAAAGCGTGAGTTTTGAAGAATTTTGCGAGATGTTTCCGAACGAGGAATCGTGCCGGGCAAGACTATTCGCGATGAGATGGCCGGAAGGATTCGAGTGCCCGAAATGCGGATGCAAAGAGTATGGGTACCACGAAAAGAAGAAAGTATATCAATGCAGAGATAAGTATTGCCGATACCAGGCGTCCGTAACAGCGGGAACGGTGATGGAGCATACGCGGCTGCCAATCAAAGTGTGGTTTTGGGCAATCTTTTTGATGGCGACGGACAAACGGGGCTCATCGGCAACATACCTGTCCGGCGTATTGAAAATCCGATACAAGAGCGCATGGCTGTTACTGCAAAAGCTGCGCAGCGCGATGGGCAACCGTGACGCACGGTATCTGCTTGAAGGCATAGTAGAGTTTGACGACACATATTTCGGCGGTCCGAAATCCGGTGGCAAAAGGGGTCGTGGGACGAACAAAACAAAGGTATTGGCGGCGCTCTCCAAAGATAGCGAAGGCAAGCCCAAGCATTTGAAAATGTGTGTTGTTCCGAACTTGAAAGGCAAAACGGTCGGTACTTTCGCGAAAGCGTCAACCGCTGAGCATTCTGTCATTGAAACAGACGCTTACCATAGTTACCGTAAATCGCTGAGTGAAAAATTCAATCACAACTGGCAGATTTTCGATGCCGATTCAAAAGTGCTTGCTTGGCTGCATATCATTATTTCCAATGCTAAGTCATTTGTGCAAGGCACTTTCCACGGGCTTGATGAACTACACTTGCAGCGGTACCTTGATGAGTTTTGCTGGCGATTCAATCGCCGCCATCGCTCTAACAATGTTTTCTTTGATTTGCTTCGCTCTGTCATCTCTGCTCCTATAGCTACCTATGCGGATTTAATGGGTTAAGCATATTAATATAAAATAGTCGTATAATTTTGTATATAACGGCAGGTGATTTTTAATGAAATATAACGCACAAATATATATCGTAACCGGAGCGGCGGGACATCTGGGTAGTGCTGTTACGAAAATGCTGAACGAACAGGGAAAAACCGTGTATGCTCTTTGCCTGCCTGATGAAAGGCATTTGCCGCAAGGCGAACATATAGAAATTTTTACCGGCGATATATGTGATATTGACAGTATGGCAGAATTGTTTGAGAGTTGCGAAAATCATTCCGTCACAGTCATACATTGCGCCGGAATTGTGTCGATTGCATCTAAATTCAATCAGAAAGTCTATGATGTAAACGTCGGCGGAACAAAAAATATCATTTCGCTCTGTGAAAAGTATAACATTGAAAAGCTGATATACATAAGCTCCGTACATGCCATTCCCGAATTGCCCGCGAACGAAACAATCACGGAAGTTGACCGTTTTTCGTCTGATGATGTCGTCGGACTGTATGCCAAAACAAAAGCGGAAGCGACCCAATGCGTTCTCGACTATGCGAAACGCGGGTATAACGCAAGCGTCATTCACCCGTCCGGTATAGCAGGACCCGGCGATTTCGGCAGAGGGCATATCACGCAACTTGTGATTGACTATTACAAAGGTGGACTGACAAGCGGGATAAACGGCGGGTATGATTTTGTCGATGTGCGCGATGTGGCGGCGGGTATTTTGTCGTGCTGTGAAAACGGCGGAAGCGGCGAATGCTATATACTTTCGGGGCAGTATTTCAAAGTGTATGAGTTGTTGAATATGTTACACGAAATAACGGGGAAAAAGAAGATAAAAAGAGTATTGCCGCTGTGGTTCGTGAAACTGACCGCGCCGTTATCGGAGCTATACTACAAAATCCTGAAACAGCCGCCGTTGTTTACATCATATTCGATTTACACGCTGAACACCAATGCGAATTTCAGTAATGAAAAGGCAACAAAGGAATTAGGATATACCGCCCGACCAATGCAACAGACGCTCACAGACACGATTCAATGGCTTAAAGAAAATAACCGTATATAAGGAAACTTCGGGTCAGACTGCACCGTACATAAATGCACAACCGAGGAAAACCGCATGAATAAAGGCTTTACGCCTAACACAAAATAATTTGAAATCCCAATAATCACACAAAAAGCCGTTTGAGAGTTAAAAAAGCTAACAAACGGCTTTATTGTTTCCACCCGCAGAAAGGAGCGCGATAATTTGAGTATAGAAATCAGCTACGGCAACCGGGGCGCGGAAAACAGATAAACGGCCACGGCATGACCGCGCCGGAGCGTTACGCGCCGGACACCCGGCACATGGTTATTTTGAACGTGATAAAAACCTACGCAGGACACAGACCGGGCGGGCGCGTCCGTCAATTCCTCACCGACGATGGATACAACGAGGTCATATCAGCAGACGCGCAGGGCAACGTAAAAATCATACGACACGCCCGCGTCCGCGTGGGCGAATTGGACTACGACACGCCGGAGCGCGAACAATAACCAAGTGGCAGGATGACTTCTTCGCCCACATGGCAAAGAAGTTCCAAGACATCGAGCGCGGGGAATCAGCCAGCATAACCGGACGGCGGCACATTCCGACGAGGGTATTCAAACAAGCGGTCAACCTTACACGGCAGGCGGCACAGATACAAACCGCGCTGGACGGTATCAATCCGCTTAACGCCGGGAAGAAGCGCGATGAAGGAGAAAGGATAATAAGCTCTAATATTTTTCTTATTTGCAACGCAACAAATTTTACATTTGTGTGATCAAATGTAGTTGATTTTTTCCTTTTCTGTATATCAAGAATTGCTTGCATTCGCCATTTGGCTTTTGTCATATTGCGTAAATACATTTGCAATACTTTTTCGGCATCCAAGTGAACCTCTCCTTTTTCTTGAATTATACCATACTTCAAGAAGTCTTCATTCCAAGTCTTTCAAATACAAGACAAATCCGAACCCATCTCCCATCGGGATTATAGGGTTCGGATTATCTTCTCGTGGTGGAGGCGAGGGGAATCGAACCCCTGTCCGAAAATCCTCGCTTAAAACTTTCTACGGGTGTAGGCTGTGCTTTGAATTTCCCCGAACAGACGCCCGCAGCCAGGCTTTTGCCGGGGTAGCTTCATTAATACAAATCAGGCCGCAAAGCTTAAGCCCGATCCGTTCACTGCTGTCGTGACGCCCCAAACGGAGCCGCAGTACTCTTCCGCCGGGACGGTAGCGGCTAAGCCGCTACTGCTAATTTATTATTGTTAGCGTTTAAATTTTAATTGCTCGAATTTAGAGTGATTCCGCCTCACTACCCGCTTATTTTAAACTCAAATCCCCGTCGAAACCTTTACGCCCCCATTTATTTCTGCCGTTTAATTTTCCCTTCCGCGTTCTTTTTCATACCTTTCGCTTTCGCGCTTCTGAGACCTTTCCGCCATGTCGTCGCGCTTGTCGTAGAGTTTTTTGCCCTTGCACAGCCCTATTTCGAGTTTTACCCTGCTGTGCAAAAAATACACGCTGAGCGGAACCAAGGTATACCCGTCCTTTGAAACATAGTAATACATCTTCGTTATTTCCTTTTTGTGCATCAAAAGGCGTTTTAGCCGCAAGGGGTCTTTGTTGAAGATGTTGCCTTTTTCGTAAGGAGATATGTGGAAACCCGTGACAAAAAGTTCCCCTTTGTCCACATAACAGTATGAATCCCTGAAATTTATCCTGCCTTCCCTTATCGATTTGACCTCCGTGCCGAAAAGCTCGATGCCCGCTTCGAAAGATTCCTCGACGAAATAATCGTGGAGCGCTTTCTTGTTTTGCGCGACTATTTTTTTGCCGCCTTTGTTTATTTTGTTTTCTGCGATATGCATCAAGCCTCCTTCCGCAAAATTTTGCCGGATAGTCAAAACATATTCCCGCATATTGGCATTATATCATATTTTTTTGCATTTGTAAAGCCGTTTTTAAAATTATTTCACAACATAAATAAAATATTAATTTTTCAAATAATCATTTCTGATCTTGACAACGGCGCTCACAAAAAAGGTTTGTCAAGGGGTTTGCAAAAAAAATTCCAAATATTTTGCGATTAATACTTTTAACAAAAAAATCATAGCTTTATCATAATATTTTGATACAATTTGAAATATGAGATAATTGGGAAATTAAAATTTTGCTGAGGGAAAACATTATGAAAATTTTTAGATTTGAAAAGATATTCGCAGCAATGATCGCCGTAATCGCAGCGCCGATAATTTTCGCGGCTTGCGGCGGGCCGGATGCGACAAACGGCGAAAACAAAAAAAACGAAGCATCTGAAGCTCCGTTTTCGGGTGAAATCGTGGAAAGCGCAAATGGCAAAATATTGCCGGATATTCCGGACGCTGATTACGGCGGACATAAATTTACGATTTTGGTCGCGCTGAACTTCGTATCAGAAGAATATTTTTGGAACGATTTCGATGCGGAAGAAGAAAACGGAGACACGATCAACGACGCCGTATACAGAAGAAACACATATGTGGAAGATACATATAACGTAAAAATTGTGACCGTCCGGAAATCAATTTTAGATATGGTTGAAACTGAAGGATTGAAATCAATAAGGACTTCGGTCAGTTCCGGCGATTATACCTACGACGCCGCTTTGTTATCGACATATTCGGCTTGTCCGTTGGCCACAGAAGGGCTTCTTATGGATTTGAACTCGATGGCTCCCCTCGATTTATCCAAGCCTTGGTGGGATGCGAAAGCGAATGAAGACTTGATGATAAAAGGCAAAATGTTTTATACAGCCGGGGATATAAGCAATGTCGCAAGCAATGCCACGAACGCTATTTTATTCAACAAAAAACTCGTTCAGGAATTAGGGCTTGAAGATCCGTACCCGTATGTAAAAGAAGGCAAATGGACATTCGACAAATTGATGGAAATGGCTTTGCCGGCAAGCGCAGACCTGAACGGAGACGGAAAATATGATTTCGAAGACCGCTATGGAGGTTTGATCTGGGACAACTCGCTGATGGCCATGGTAAACGCGGTTGGCGAACAATGCGCGAAAATCGACGCGAGCGGCGAAATCGTCCTCACATTCAACAGCGAAAAGACGCTTGACATTTTTGATAAATTTACAGATTTTTTGTTCGACAAAACCCAAGCGTTAGGGTATCAGCGTCAGGATTGGGCGGGAGTCCGCGCAAATCAAATGTTCGAAAATAACCAGGCATTGTTTTATTTGAAAATGATAGACGAAGTCCCCCATTTGCGCGCCATGGAAGTGGATTTCGGCATTTTGCCATATCCGAAATTCGACGAAAACCAAAAAAATTATTACAATACGGTAGATGTATGGCATACGGGCTTCATATGCGCCCCGGTATTGCAAGAAGATGCTTCCCGTACGGGAGCCATTTTCGAAGCTCTTTCCGCAGAATCAAAATATACATTGAGGCCGGCGTATTATGACCGGGCGCTGAAAGGCAAACACGCAAGGGACGACGAAAGCCAGGAAATGCTCGATATAATTTTTTCCACGAGGAATTATGATGTTGGTTGGATGTATCAAATCGGTGGATATGTGGAAGAACTGTTGAATTTATTCCGGAATTACAAAAAAGATTTCACATCGATGTATGAAAAATACGAACCCAAAGCGATAAAAGACATAGAAAAAATAAACACGGAATTCGGAAAATTTATAAAATAATATTTAAAAGAGGAAAATGTCATGCGCTGGACAGAAGAAAAAGCAAACAATTGGCAAAAAGAAACAGGGTGGCTGTTCGGTTTCAATTACGTGGCTTCGACAGCGGTCAACTCGACTGAAATGTGGCAGAGAGAAACGTATGATAAAGAAACGATAAAAAGGGAGCTTGCCATCGGGGCAAAAACAGGATACAACTCATGCAGGGTTTTTTTGCAATATATCGTTTGGGAAAACGAGCGGGACGGGTTTCTGGAAACATTCGGAGATTTTTGCGAAATCGCCCGGGCAAACGGAATATCGGTGATGCCGATATTGTTCGACGATTGCGCATTCGCGGGAAAAGAGCCGTATTTGGGCGCACAAACCCCCCCGGTTCCGGGAATCCACAACAGCGGCTGGACGCCTAGCCCGGGCAATTTGATCGCGGACAATCCCGAAAAGGAACAGGTCATAAGCGATTATGCAAAAAACGTGATCGGGGCGTTTGGGAGCCATGGAAATATTGCCGCATGGGACTTGTACAACGAACCGGGGAATAATGGCCGACGCGAAAAATGTTTACCTCTTTTGAAAAAAGCGTTTTCATGGGCGAGAGATGCGAATCCGACCCAGCCTTTGACGGCAGGCATATGGGAATTTCGGGAATACGACTTAAAATTCGCCGATATGTCCGACATAATCACATATCACGATTATGCGCCCATTGAAAACTCAAAAGAAAAAATAAACGAACTAAAAAAATACAACAGGCCGGTTATCTGCACCGAATGGCTTTTAAGGCAACACGGGAACAAATTTGAAAGCCATATGCCGCTGTTTGCCGGGGAAATTGCCGGAGCGTATAACTGGGGGCTGATCAAAGGCAAAACGCAGACAAACCTCCATTGGGGGTCGAAATTAAACGACCCCGAACCTGAAATCTGGCAGCATGACTTATACCATTCCGACGGAACGCCGTATAGCGCGGCTGAGATTGAATTTATAAAAAACATGAAGAATTTAGCGAAAAATTCAAAGATTAATTTATCGTGAAGCCATGCACTCCTCGCGATCCGTCGAACTGGTGTATGCGGAACAAGTCTCTTTCCGAAAATTCGAAGCTTTTCAATTTGCCGTTTTCATCCAGTGCGGAAAACAGACCTTTGCGTTTGCAGTGATTTTCGGCGTATTCCCTGTATTTTGCAGATATGCCCGGATATTTTCCCGAAAGGTTTTCCAATTCGTTTTTGTCTTTTTCGAGATCGAACAGCTGCTCGTTGCCGCCGTTTGCCATATATATGTATTTGTAGTTTTCGTGCCTCACCATCAATTTGAAATATTTTGTGCCCGGCCGCATATAGCACGAAAACAAATATTCCCTTGCCGGGGATTTTTCAAAAATACTGCCCAAAATATCCGCTCCGTCGCGGATTTCGCCGGATTTTGCAGCCGTGGTGGCGATCCCGAAAAGATCCGAAAGAGTGGCGATAAATTTGTTTTTCGTGTTCGCGGCGATTTTTTCCGGCCAACTCAAAAAGAAAGGGATATGGCAGGCCTGTTCGAAATAACACTCTTTTTGCCAAGCCGCATGGTCGCCAATCATATCCCCGTGATCCGTGAAAAAACATATGAGCGTGTTTTTAGAATTGCCGCGCTCTTCTACAAAATCCAAAATTTTGCCCACGCAGGAATCTATGTACGTTATTTCCCCGTAATAGCGGGCTCTCGCTTCCCTTGCCGAAAAATCGTTCAATTCGTTCGCCCAAATGAGGTAATTCATCCAAGTGATTTGTTCGTCCATGTGGTCGCAGGCCAAATCCCCGCATATGGGATTGGGCATCATGTCCGGGTTGTACATCCGGTTGTACGGTATCGGCGGGGCAAAAGGCGGATGCGGCCCGATAAACGATACAAACCCGAAATACGGCCTTTCGAGGCCATCGTCGGCGGAAATGAGTTCCGTTGCCTTTTCGGCAACATAATTTTCGACGGTCAAATCCGCAGGAAGCGGGCTTGTTTGCGGCATATAGTACATATCCGTGCGTTCTCCGTGGAGTTGTTCTATGAAATCGTATGCCGGATGATTTTCGCGAATGAACGAAGCATATCCGTCCTTTTTCCTTTGTTCGGAGGAACCGTAGAGTTCTTCGGTGTGTATGTGCGTTTCAAAGCCCAAATCCTCGAATGTATCGGGGCATGTGTGAAATTTGCCCACGCCGAAAGTGCGGTAACCCGCTTTGGCCAAAGTCCGCGCGAGATACGAGCCGCAGCGGTCTTCCATGTTTACGGGGAGACCGTCGAGGGCCGCAGGGATTTCGTTCGAATAACATCCCGTGTTGCAGGGTTCGCGCCCGGTCATGACGGTGTACCTCGCCGGGACGCATACCGGGCAAGTGGAATAGGCGTTCGAAAATACCGCCCCCCGCCGGGCAAGACGGTCTAAGTTGGGCGTTTTTATTATTTTGTTTCCCAAAGCCGCGATGCAGTCGTATCTGAGCTGGTCGCACATAATATACAATATATCCGGTTTGTTTTGCATAAGCCATTCCTCCAAAAATAAAATATCGTTTTTTCATCCACCATTATTTTACTTCTATTTTTGCCTTTTGTCAAGGCTTTTTCATGTTTTATGATCATTTTGCATATGCGGCGCGAATGGAGTTGAGCACCGCCAAAAGGGAAACGCCCACGTCGGCGAATACCGCTTCCCACATATTTGCCATTCCAAAAGCTCCGAAAATCAAAAATATCGCTTTTACGCCCAAAGCGAAAACTATGTTTTGCCACACTATCCGTTTCGTCAGTTTTGCCGTGCTGATCGCTTCCGCCAGCTTTGAGGGTTCGTCGGTCATGATGACGACATCGGCCGCTTCAATTGCGGCGTCCGAGCCGAGCCCGCCCATCGCTATTCCCACGTCGGCCCTTGCCAAAACAGGTGCGTCGTTGATCCCGTCGCCCACAAAGGCGAGTTTTCTTTTCTTTGTTTTTTGCCCGATCAGCATTTCCAGTTTTTCGACTTTTTGATCCGGCAGCAACCCGGCATGCACTTCGTCCATATTCAAATCTTTGGCAACCGATTCTGAAATTTGCGGATTGTCGCCTGTGAGCATGACAGTTTTTTTTATGCCGAATGCTTTTAATTGTTCGATTGCTTTTTTGCTGTCTTTTTTTATTTCATCGGAAATGACGATGCAGCCCGCAAATATTCCGGCAATCGCCAAATAAATTTTTGTTCCGATTTCGTCAGGCTCCGAGAAAGCGATATTTTCAGACTGCATGAGATTTTGGTTTCCCGCCAAAATCTTTTTGCCGTTTGAAACAACGCTGATTCCATAACCGGGCATTTCCGTATAGCCGAATATGTTTTTGTTTTTAAAATCTTTCCCGTATGCAATCTTGATGGATTTTGCTATCGGGTGATTGGAAAAACTTTCGGCGATCGCCGCATTTTCCAAAAGTTCGGATTCGGAAAATCCGTTGGCGGAAATCAGTTTCGTGACTTTGAATGTTCCGTATGTCAAGGTTCCGGTTTTGTCGAATGCTATCGTTTCAAGCTTGTCCAGCGCTTCCAAATAATTCCCCCCCTTGACGAGGATGCCCTTTTTCGAAGCATTTCCGATTCCCCCGAAAAATCCGAGCGGTATCGAAATCACAAGCGCGCACGGGCAGGATATGACCAAAAAAACGAGAGCTTTGCCAAACCATTCGCCCCAAAGCTCTCCCAAAAACAGCGGAGGGATCGACGCAAGCAAAACAGCCAGCCCGATTACTGCAGGCGTATAATATTTTGAAAAAGCGGTTATGAAATTTTCGGTGGGAGCTTTTTTGCCTCTTGATTTTTCCACAAGTTCGATTATTTTCGCCGCAGTGGATTCGCCGGAGGTTTTTGTCGTTTCGATGGTCAAAATTCCGTTTTGGTTGATGCATCCCGAAAATACCGCATCCAAAACAACCGTTTTTCGAAAAACGGATTCGCCTGTGAGCGCTTTTGTGTCTATCATGGATTCGCCTTCGGTCACAATTCCGTCAAGCGGAATTTTTTCCCCCGGCTTTACCACGATTGTATCCCCTATTTTTACGGTTTCGGGTGCAACTTTGACAATTTCGCCGTTTGTTTTCAAATTGGCGAAATCCGGGCGCAAATCCATCAATTCGATTATGGATTTTTTAGAACGTCGGACAGCGGAGTCCTGCAAGCGTTCGCCTACCCGATAAAACAGCATGACAGCCACCGCTTCCCGGTATTCGCCGATGGCGAGGGCCCCTAATGTGGCAACGGACATCAAAAAATTTTCGTCGAAAATGCGCCCGCGCAAAATATTTTTGGCGGCTTGCAAAACCACATCGCTGCCAATCATAAAATATGCCAATAAAAACACCGCCAATTTTATGCGGGGCTCCAAATCAAATGAGATTTCCGCCAATATGCCCGCTCCGAAAATGGCCGCTCCGGCAATTACGAAAATATTTTGAAGTTTTTCGTTTCCCTCCCTCTTTTCATCTTCATTTGCTTCATGTTCATGCATGGTTTATCACCCTCCGTCATTAATTTTACGATTGCTCATATGTTCAACTGTTTTCGCGCAAAAAATTCGGGTTTGCAGCTTTTGCTTTTATTCGCGTATATGATCGAATCCTTTTTCAAATATATCTTTGATATGGCTGTCGGCAAGCGAATAATATACCACTTTGCCTTGTTTTTCATATTTTACGAGATTTGAAAGTCTCAATGATTTCAATTGATGTGATATGGCGGATTTCGTCATGTTCAAAAGCACGGCCAAATCGCATACGCACATTTCGTTGCAATTCAGCGCCCAAAGTATGCGCACCCTTGTATTGTCGGAAAACATTTTGTAGAGATTTGAAAGGTCGTAAAAATCTTTGCTTTGCGGCATCATTTCTTTTACTTTATCCACAACTTCGCCGTGGATCACTTCGCAGTCGCAAACGAGTTGTTTGTCTTCAACCATAATTTCGCCTCCTCACAGTTGAGCAATCATTCAATCGTTGGTTTGATTATATCCGATTTTTTTGGTTTTGTCAATAATTTTTTTGAATTTGCCCAAATATTTACAATTTGTCCATATTATTGCGGCAGTGAAAACTCATGGCTGTTTTTTCAATTGATAATCCAAAAAAACGTCGATTACGGCATTTATTTCGGCTCCCGCAAATCCGTGGCCGCCGCCGTGCACCCGGTGCAGCGATACCGGTACACCCACAGATTCAAGCGCATCGCGCAAATATACGCTCTGCCTATATGGCACCAAATCGTCTGCGTCGCCGTGCAATATCAAAAAAGGAGGTTCCGAACCGTCGACATAAGTTATCGGATTGGCCACGGCGGCCCTTGCCCTGCCCTGTTTGCCAAATACGCAAGTCCCCAAAAGCTGCGATACCACCGAATCGGGATCTGTTTCCCATTCTTTTCCAAGCGCAGTCGGGCCGTAATAATCCACCACGGCTTGAACGGAACAATCCACCCCTTCGGGCTCCCAATCGGCGTGGCCGCTCGAAGTTCCCATCAAAGCTGCCAAATGCCCTCCTGCGGAATCCCCCGCCACAGCTATCCGGCTTGCGTCATAACCATATTTTCCGGCGTTTTCTTTCAGAAATGCAAGCGCGTTTTTGCAGTCGATTATATGGTCGGGGAAAATCCCCTGCCCTGTCAGCCGGTATTCGATGGAAGCGAGCGCATATCCTCGCTCCACTTGCCATAGCAAAATCGGCGATTTCCTGTCGCCATACATCCAGGCGCCGCCGTGTATCCACATGACAAGCGGCGGATTTTTTTCGTTTTCGGGCATATACAAATCGATGTACAGAGTGATGCCGTTTATTTGCTTGTATGGTATATCCAATTGTTTTATCATTTTTCCCGCCTCCAAAAATTTTTGCCGAAAATAACTTGTTTACAAAATCTTCGCTATGTGGTATAATTGTCCATAGGCATCATTATACCACGCCCGCATTAAAAATTCAAGCGGGTTTCGATGAAAAGCAAAATAAAAAAGGAGCGGGAAAAATGGGAAACATCAAAAACGGGATGGTCATGCAAAGAAACCGGGACAATTTCTGCGAAGCATATTTTGAGGGCGAGCCCCCGAAGCAGATTTCGCTGCGAAGCGCAGGCGGGGTGCTGCCGGTTATCTCGGCGGAAAGCTCCGGCTTTGGCAAGTGGAAACTCTGCGGGATACCGACGGGCGGGCCCTATGGGCTTGAAATCGACGGCCAAATTTATGAAGATATTTATGTCGGCGACGTCTGGATACTGGGCGGCCAGTCGAACATGGAAGGGGTCGGCTGGCTAACTCCCGACGACGAACGCTTCTCCGGCGACCCGGCTGTGCGCGCGCTGTACATGGACGACTCATGGGGTCCGGCCAGGCACCCGCTGCATAATTTGGGGATAGCGGTCGATTCCGTCCACGCCGCCTTGGGCGCGGGGCCGCGCCCGATGTTCAACAGCGCGGGACCGGGCCTGGAGTTCGCTTTGAAAATGAAGACGCTCACGGGCGTCCCGCAAGGGGTGCTGTGCTGCGCCCACGGGGGCACCTCGATGGAGCAGTGGTCGCCCTCGCTTAAATCAAAAGGCGGGAGCGGCAGCCTGTACGGCGC
>WRJC01000038.1 GCA_009782405.1 Oscillospiraceae bacterium | reverse complement strand
TCTTCTCTGGCAATTTTGCCATCCTTTTTTCATTTTCCATGATATTACTATACCATTTTTTTTTTTGCTTTGCAAGTTCTAGGACTCGTCTTTTGTATTTTTTCAAAATGAAGGGCAGATTCGGTATGACGAAATTGTTCGCAAAGATTTACTTTTAACGGAAAAATTCAACGAAAAGGCGTACAAAAAATATATCAAAATAGCTAAAATCAGCGATGTTTTAGACAGAAATACGATTTTGGTCAATTTAGACTGTGCCGCGTATGCCGATGGCGTGCCGTGCTTTACAAACGCCGGAGCGTTATTTTTCAGAGTGAACGATGAAGATGTAAAATTCCGTCACGCCGGAATTGTGTGCGCTTCATATAAGGGAACGGACAAATCATACATCATAGACGCAAAAGAATTAAACGGCGATGCTGTAAGCAATATAGACGATGCTTTGGGATTTTTGAAACGGCATTTGAATATGAGCTATAAAATCGAAACTTTGCGGCGCGAAAACATTCTCGAATTGCCGGAGGACGCATTGAGGGAAGCTATTGTCAACGCCGTTTGCCATCGTAACTATTTTGAAAAAGGCGCAAGGGTAATGGTAGAAATTTACGATGACCGTGTTGAAATAATCAGTCCCGGAGGGATATGCAAGGGAATCACGCTTGAAAATTTCGGTAAAATCAGCATTACGAGAAATTCAATAATAGCCAGTATGTTATTTCGGATTGATTATATAGAGCAAATGGGAACAGGTATTTTGCGAATGAAAAATGCGGCGAAAACCGCGAAAGTAGTTGAACCGAAATTTGATTTGCATGATTTTTTCAGAGTTACATTCGTGCGAAATAAATCTATCAACGGTTCATCAGCGATAAGCAGCGATAGAACAGCGATAGAAAACGGCGATAGAATTTCTATTATTTTGCAATATATCGAACAAAACGGAAAAGGAAAAAACGCGGATTTTGTTAAGCTACTCGGATTAAGTCCGCAACGAATAAGAGAAATACTTCAAGATATGATTCAAAAGGAATTAATTGAAAAACACGGCGAAAAGCGTTACAGCTATTATACGATCAAAAAAATAATATGACAACGCGAAAATTATGAATTTTTTTTTTGTTGTTGACAATTTGTTTTTTATGGCGTATAATGGTCTCCACTAAGTATAAATGCAAATGAGTGGCAAACCTATGATCGTTTTTTTGTATTGCCTTACGGTGACAGCGCTCATCACGGCTGTTTACGGAGCTTTGCAGCGGGAAGCGCATCATTCCCTGTATGTCATTTTGCTTTCCCTCGCCATTTCTTTTTTCGCCCTCGGCAGTTTGGTCGTGCTCGGTTCCGAAGGCGCGGAAACGGCTTATCTGGGTTTTCGCATACAGCATATCGGCCAGCCTTTCTTGGGCGCGCTGTGGTTTTTGTATACGATGGACGTTTGCGGATATCAAATAAAAAAAAGGCTGATCGTAATTTCGCTTATGGCGCTGCCTTTCTTTATGGCTTTTTGCGTAACGGCAGGCGACCCGCTTGGTTTGTTCGTAAAATCTTTGTCGTACGGGCAAAACGATTTTCTTCCCTATGTCACCGGAGAATTCACCGCGCTGTACAATTTGGGTTTGTTTCAAATTTACGGTTCCAACATTGTGAGCGGGGTATTGATCATATACAAGCTCTTCAAGCCTTCTGAATCTTCGAAAACGCGCTCCGCCATCCATTTTTTGACCGGATTTTTCTCGCTTGTCATAGGGTTGGCCGCCATCATCCTAAATATCCCATACAAGCGCGAGGCGGTGAGCGCCTCCCTTTGCATATCTTCCGTCATCTTGAATCTGTATCTGCTCAAAAGCGGCGCGTTCAGGATCGTCGTCAAGGCGAAATACCAGCTGTTTGAAAGCGTGCAGGACGGGATCGTGATCGTGGACAAATATGAAGGATATATAGATTCCAACGACAGGGCAAAACAGATATTTCCGGTCCTCGCCGAAATGAAATCCGGAATGTCCGTAATGTCCTTCCCGCTTTTTTCGCAGGAAGACGAGCAAAACAAAAAATTTACGGTCACCTCCGACAACATTTCGAGGCATTATTCCGCCACAAGGTCAAAATTGTTTGAAAACCACCAATACATCGGTTCGACTTTGATGATTTACGAAATAACCGACACCGTAAATCTATTGAACGACTTGGAAAACCGTAGCAGCGAACTCGAACGCGCCATCAATGTGCTTGAAACAGCCCAGCAGACCGTATCCGCCATATTCGAAAGCAACCCGCACATGAACGTCATGTTCGACAGCAATTTCAAAATAATCGACTGCAACCCGGCGGCGCTCGAAGTGATGGGCTTTAAAAGCGAGGAAGAATTCATCAGCGGTTTTGCCGCGTTGATGAACGCCAGCGTGCCGCCTTTCCAATCAGACGGGCTGCCGTCGCTTTCAATGGCGGACGTTTTGACGATCACGGCCAACGAAGGATATTACAGGGACGAAATCGATTTGGAAATCAGGGGCAAAAAAAGAATATTCGACCTGGAAATAAAAAGGATACCGTACAGCGAGAGTTTCGCGCTTTTAGGCTATCTGACCGATTTGACCGCTGTCCGCCAATGGGAAAAAGAGCTCATCCGCCGCGACGGGCTGCTGCAGGAAGCCATGAAGGAGGCGCAAGCGGCAAATCGCGCCAAATCCTCCTTTTTGGCGAACATGAGCCATGAAATCAGGACTCCGATGAACAGCATCATGGGTTTTGCCGAACTTGCGATAGACAAGGCCATTTCCCCGAAAGTCAAGGAATACCTCGAAAAAATAACCGAAAACACAAAATGGCTGCTGACCATCATAAACGACATACTCGACATATCGAAAATAGAGTCCGGAAAAATCGAACTTGAAAAAGTCCCGTTCGACTTGCAAAATATTTTCATGCATTGCCAATCTGTGATTCATCCGAGCCTGCATGAAAAAAGCCTTGAGCTCAGGGTATATGCCGAGCCCCCCATAGGCAAAAGGTTGCTGGGCGACCCGCTCAGGCTCTATCAGGCGCTGATGAACCTCCTTTCAAACTCCGTGAAATTCACGGATTCCGGGACGATAAAGCTTTCTTCGGCGATAAAGGGCGTTGAGGAAAAATTCACGACCGTCTATTTCGAAGTCCGTGACAGCGGGATAGGCATGACCCCCGAACAACTCAAAAAGATATTCGACCCCTTCACGCAGGCGGATTCCAGCACCACGCGCAATTACGGAGGGACGGGGCTCGGGTTGACGATAACCAAAAACATCGTGGAATTGATGGGCGGGAAATTATCGGCGGAAAGCGCCCCCGGCATTGGCAGCGCGTTTTTTTTCGAGATCGTTTTCGAAACCATCGAAGCGCCCGAAAGCGCAATTGAAAACGTTCCGGATTATTCCGAAGCAAAAGAAATCGAAAAACCCCGTTTCGACGGATTGGTCCTCATATGCGAGGACAACCCCATGAACCAGCAAGTCATATGCGACCATCTCGCCCGCGTCGGGCTTTGCTGCGCGGTGGCGGAAAACGGCAAAATCGGGGTGGAAATGGTCGAGGAGCGCATAAAAACAGGACAGCAGCAATTCGACGTCATATTCATGGATATATTCATGCCGGTAATGGACGGCTTGGAAGCCTCGGCGAAAATCGCGGCTTTGGATGCCAAAATCCCGATAGTGGCGATGACGGCGAATATGATGAGCGGCGAATTGGAAAAATACAAAGAGAGCGGAATGGCCGAATGCGTCGGCAAACCGTTCACCACGCAGGAATTGTGGCGCTGCCTTTTGAAATACTTAAACCCCATCAGCTTTTCAAATATGGGCGAAGTTGAATTGGCGCGCGACAACGAAGGGTTTCAAAAAAAATTGTGCGAAAAATTCTTGAAAGACAACCAAAACAAATATTCGGAGATCGAAAACGCAATCGCCGCATCCGACATACCGCTCGCCCACAGGCTGGCGCATTCCCTGAAAGGCAATGCGGGGCAGATCGGCAAAACCGAGCTGCAAAACGCCGCCGCCAAATTGGAAGCGATGCTTGAAAATGGGAATGCAGATGGACGGGAATGCATGAAAGCGCTCGAGTACGAGCTAAAATCCGTCCTTGACGAGTTCGCCCCGCTGTATGAAGACCCTGCGGGGCAAGCCGTGCCAAAAACCTTGGATTTGGATCAGGTGCGCCGGCTGTTTGCAAAATTGAAGCCGATGCTCGAGAATATAAACCCGGAATGCGCGAACCTGCTGAATGAAATCCGCGCCATACCGAAAACCGAAAACCTTGTGCGCCAAATAGAAGATTACGACTTCGAATCGGCCGCTTATACGCTTGCCAAGCTTTCAAAAGACTGGATGTGAGCAAAAAATCAAAATATCGCCGGAAAATATGTTCTATTTTTTGGAATATTGAGCGTTAAAAAAAGGGGGAAATTTTTATGCCAAACATCAATTACAGCAAATCGGTCCCGATAAGGCACAACGTCGATGTTTTCGTGGCGGGGGGCGGCCCTGCGGGGGTTTGCGCCGCCGTTACCGCCGCGCGCCTTGGGAACAAGGTGTTTTTAGCCGAAGCGGCGGGCTGCCTCGGCGGGCTTGGAACGGCCGGCGGAGTACCCGTTTTCATGCAGTTTACAGACGGCGTGAATTTTCTCGCCGACGGCATAGGCAGGGAGATCCACGACAAAAACCGTGATCTCGGCAAAATCGGAGGCTGCATAAAAGCGGAAATACTAAAAGAGATATACGAAGACATGATGAAAGAAGCGGGGGCGGAATTTACATATTTCACCCAACTAATCGACGTCGCCTCCGGGGGGAAGTATGCCGATGCCGCAATTTTGGCTTCCAAAAGCGGAATATTCGGGGTGAAGGCGAAAATATTTATCGACGGGACGGGGGATGGCGACCTCGCGGTCATGGCCGGGGCGGCGTATGAAAAAGGCGATGCAAACGGCAACATGATGGCGGGCACTTTATGCAGCATATGGGCGGGCATAGATTGGTCCAAAACGAATTTGGACAAACAGGAAGCAAACCTCGAAGTCGCTTTCAAAGACGATGTCTTTACGGACAAGGATCGGCATTTGCCGGGGATGTTCAAAATCGGGGAAACGCTCGGAAGCGGAAATATCGGCCATGCGTTCGGCGTTGACGGGACGGACGAGAGGTCGTTGACTTTGGCTTTTGTCGAACAGCGCAAAAAGTTGAAAGAATACGAAACATATTACAAAAATTACCTCACGGGTTTCGAAAAAATGGTGCTGGTCTCCACTTCGGCCTTGATGGGCATACGCGAAACGCGGCGAATAACGGGGGATTATCAGCTGAATTTGGAAGATTTCAAATCGAGGGCGTCATTTGACGACGAAATAGGAAGATACTGCTATCCCGTGGACATACACGAATCGAGCCCGGACGAAGAAGACAACAAGATTTTCAAAGAAGAATTTTACAGTTTGAGATATGCCGGAGGCGAAAGCTACGGAATACCGTACAGGGTTTTGACCCCCAAAGGACTGGGCAACGTTTTGGTCGCGGGCAGGTGCGTGAGTTCGGACAGATACATCCAAGGTTCGATCAGGGTCATGCCCGGCTGTTTCATAACCGGGCAGGCCGCCGGAGCCGCAGCTTCCGCGGCTATTTCGAAAAACACCGATACAAGGGGATTTGAAATAAAGGAGCTGCAAAAGAAACTCCGGGAAATCGGCGGCTATTTGCCGAATTTCAAAGAATGATCCCGTTTTTCCTTAGGCGACATCCCCACGATTTCGACGAAAATTTTGTAAAATTGCTTATAGCCCCCAAATCCTATTTTATATGCGAGTTCCGAAAGATTTATATGAGGGTCGTTTTCTATTGTTTTGCACGCTTCTTGTATTCGCAGGCGGTTTATGTATTCAGACAAGGTCATTCCCGTTTCTTTTTTGAATGTGTTGCATAAATGCCCTTTTGAAAACAGCGATTTTTGCGCAAGTTCGTCCAAGTTGATTTTGCTTTGGTAGTTTTGCCTGATGTTTTCGATTATTTTTTGTATCATTTCGTGGTTCGTGTCATACAGGCGGAAAACGTCGTCGCTTGAATATTTGGACAGCCCCTGCATGATTTTGGCGATAAAAACGGTGAGGTAGCCTTTGATAACCGGGATGTACCCTATTTGCTTTTTTTGGTATTCGTCGTATATGCGGGAAATGATATATTCGATTTCGCTCTGTTCGCCAAAATCAAAGTGCAGGTCGTGTTTTGGGGAAAGCCGGGGGAAAAAATTTTTGAACAGCCTGAATTTGTTGAAATCCTTGAATTCGTCGCCGGTAAACTCAAAATCGTTGATAAAACCGGAAGTGAACATGACGTTGTATGTCATGAGATTGTCATCCGGGTTCTCGCTGTAAAACTGGTACCCCATATCCAAATCTATTATGAACAAATCCCCTTTGCCCGCATCGGACGTATATCCGTCGATGTCGTGCTTTCCGCAGCCGCCCGCGACATAGCATATCTCTATGAATTCGTGAATGTGGAACATTTCCGGGTTGTTCAGGCTTTCATTGACATAGCTTATCCCAAATGAGCAGTTTTTGTCAAGGTAGTCTTTTTTGTAGATAATATTTGGCTTTTTCATAAAAACACCTATAAAAAAATAATTATCGCACCGGTTTGTTTTCCAATGTGATAATTATACATAAATTACGGGTTTTTGTCAATGGCTATTCGGGGGAAACGATATTTTCGATGAATTTTTGCATTTCGGCGTTTATTTTGTCTATGTCGCTTTCGATATATGCCGCGAGGGATTTTGTGCTGTTCTTGTTGTTGGCGATGTTTTTCAAATTTTGCGCCATGCTCCCCCAGTTGTAGACGCACCCAATGTCGTAAACGGCGTTTTCGATTATCATTTCAAGGCTTTCGATGGATTCTTCGTCTCTTGCGAATTTTCCTTGAATAGATTTTTCGATATATGCCGGGCGCATCGTCCGGTATCCCTCCGCCGCCAAAGCTTCCAAGATGACCCCGGTTTTTTCATATGCGTCTTCGGGCAGGGCCGCCGGGACGATGAGGAGCGGGGAGGAAAGGGCGATATATGAATAATATGTAGTATCCGCTTTTGTGTATTTTGGCAGGGGCACCACCCCGAAATCCGCATCCATGACCCTGAAATCCCGGATGTATTTCAATATTTCCGTCATAAACAAACCTCTGTTGTCCAAAAATATCGGGCGCTGGAATGCATCGTGATCGTAGGCGCTGTGTATGTCGTCCCCTTCTGTCATGAATTCCTTGATTTTCATGAAAACGTCCTGGAAACGGGCATCCGTTATTTCAATCACCGGCAAATCATCTGAATCCTTCACGGCTAATTTTAACCCGCAGGAATTCAGCAGCCCCACTATATTTTCTTCGTTCGTGAGTATCCCGTATCTGTCGTCTTTTCCAATCACTCCGTCCCCGTTCAAATCCTGGGAGGCGGCCCTTGACATCTCCTTCATTTTGTCCATTGTCCAATCGCCGTTTTTCACGATGTTGTAAGGATTTTCAAGTTCCAAATCGGATATGAGCTTTTTATTGAAGAAGGCGACCCAAATATCGTCTTTTGACGCATAGCCTATATCGGAATCTGCGGTATATACTTTGTTGCTTATCGAAAGATCCCTTACGGAACTCTCGTTCCACCACGGTTTTGAAAAATCGACATAATTCAGCTTTTGGAGCTCCAATGCAATCCTGTTGGAGATTATCGAAGGGATATCCAAATATCTCATAAAAACCGCGTCATATTCGTGAATGCCGCTCTGCGTCAGCTTGGTGATTTCCGCGGGCAGGTTCCCCGCGTTGGGTATCGCCGTGAATTTGATTTCGATGTTCAGCTTTTCTTCGATTTTGCGGTTCCGAATATACATGGCATCGTCCAAAACATCGCCATTTTGCGCTTCGACGTCCAAATTGACGTAATTCCACGTATATTCATTTTCATCGTATGAGCGCATATTGAAAACGTGCCCGCCATAATCCGCGCCTTCCGGAAGAACTTCAACTATCTCGGGTTCGGCTTCCGAATTGTTTTCGTCTGCGACTTCGTTTTTTGCGTCCATATTGTTTGAATCGGATTGCTGTTCACTTTTATTCTGGCACGAAACAAAAATGAGAACGGCAAAAACGCCGATCAAGACAATCAAAAACTTTTTCATTATTTTCTATCCTCCTTCGTCAAAAACCATTGATTTTCCCGGATAACAAAGAGTATGTTATATCGTTTGCATGCATTTGTCAAGGGTTTTTTCGAAAAATAAAATATATGACATAAATAAAAAATATATGCCATGTCAAACAATGCGTTTTTGTATTATAATAAAAATAAAAAATTTTGTCAAGGAGGAAAAAACATGGTGAGATTCGGCGGGCCGATATTCGAGGCCAACACAAAAGCGGCGGGGGCGGGCGAGAGCCACGGGGCGCAGGGCGACCCGCGCATTATCGCAAAAGCGCACAAACTAAAGGGGTATACGGCGGCATATGTCCCGCACGCGGATTTAAACGACAAGGAAAAAATCAGGGAAATCAAAAAAGCGTTCGAAGCTGAAAACATCATCCTCGCGGAAACCGGATATTGGGAGAACATCACGGACATCGAGGAGGAATCGAGAAAACATCATCAAAATTGCCTGACAAACGCGCTGTACCTGGCGGAGGAAGTCGGGGCAAGGTGCGCCGTCGACATTTTCGGCTCGTATGTGCACGGCAACGGCAATTCGAAATTCGTAGCTAAAAATTTTTCGGATGAAGCCTTTTCGGACGCCGTCGATATTGCGCGCATGATAATCGATACGGTCAAACCCAAAACCGCATCTTTCGCATACGAGATTTTCCCGTTCAATGTCGTGGATTGCCCGGAAATGATAGAAAAGCTCATCAAGGCGGTGGACAGGAAAATGTTCGGAGTCCATCTCGACTTGGCCAACCTGATCAACTCCCCGAGGGCCTATTTTTCATCGGGCGACATAATACGCGACTGCACGAAAAGATTCGGCGACAGGATCGTCGCGGCGCACGTCAAAGACATAAAGCTCAAAGAACCGGCGATAAGCGTCATACTCGAAGAAGTGGTCGCGGGGACAGGCGGGCTTGACATGAACGCATTTGTCCGCGAAATACACAAACTTCCGCAGGATATACCTTTTATGATGGAACATTTGGCAAACGAAGCGGAATATGACCAAGCGGCGGCATACATCAGAAAATGCGCCAAAGAGGAAAACATAACAATCTAAAACAAAGGGGGATTTTATGCCTTCGGTAAAAACAAGCGATGGAATAAACATAAATTACAGCGAATGCGGGAGCGGCGAACCGCTGATCTTGATAATGGGGCTCGGCGCCCCGGGCGGCGTTTGGGAAAAGCACATAAACGAATACAAAAAACGCTTCCGCTGCATAGCGATCGACAACCGCGGATCCGGCGGATCCGACAAACCGGGCGGCGATTACACGACAAAACAAATGGCGGACGACGCAGTCGGCGTGATTGATTTTCTCGGAATGGAAAAATTTCACGTAAGCGGCATCTCGATGGGCGGAGCTATCGCGCAGCATATCGCAATTTCCCGGGGTTCGCGGGTCAAAAGCTGCGTAATCACGGCTTCTTGGGCGTTTTGCGGCGAATATATGAAAAATGTTTTCGAAATGCTGAAAATCACGAGGGGCAATATGTCATATGGCAATTTTTCCCGTATGTTTTTGCTTTGGCTGTATTCGGCCAAAACCTACGAAAACGATTTCAAAACAATCGAAGAAAGCTTTCAAAACAACATAGCCGACCTTGCCCCGATGAACAGCCACGCTTTCGATTCGCAGGCGGCGGCTTGCATGAGCCACGATTCCCGCGGGAAACTGGAAAAAATAACGGCGCCTGTTTTGATCACTGCGGGAAGCAAAGATATATTCACGCCTTTGGAATGCTCAAACTATCTGCATGAAAACATAAAAAATTCAAAGCTTGAAATATTTTCCGGATATGCGCATACCCATCATTGGGAAGATCTGGAAAATTACAACCGGCTGACGTCTGATTTCATGAACAACAACAAGTGAAAAAAAGGAGATTGGTATTAATATGGAAAGCAAAAAATACACGGTTGCGCAGGCAGGGCTCGGAAATCGCGGCAGAGTCCATCTTCTCGGGATACGGGGAAATTCGGACAGGCTCGATCTGGTCGCTGTTTGCGATATCAAAGGCGAACGCCTCGATTTGATTTCCAAAGAATTCGGAGTCGATGCCGCCTATCTCGACGCGGACAAAATGCTCGCGGAAACAAAACCGGACATATTCGTGTTCGTGACCCATCCGGATTTGCGAATAGAAATGATAAGGCTCGCAGTCAAACACAACATAAAAGCCGTGGCTTTCGAAAAACCCATGGCGACTTCGGTGAAAGAAGCGGCCGAAATGACGAAGCTGTGCGAGGAGAACGGCATAAAGGCGATAGTTTCGCATCAGCAGAAGTATCTTTCTTCAATGCAGAAATTGAAGCAGATAATAGATTCAAAGGAAATCGGCGAAATTGCGCAGATAAACATATCGACGCAAGGCTGGATGTCGCAGCTCGGAACGCACTTCATGGATTACGCGATATGGGCGAACGGCGCCGCGAAAGCAAATTGGGTCGTGGGCCATGTCCACGGGAAAGGTTTGCTGACAGACAACCACCCTTCGCCGG
Organism: Oscillospiraceae bacterium; assembly: GCA_009782405.1. The sequence goes on along the minus strand of WRJC01000038.1, from coordinate 16,571 downwards.
ATTATATCATGGGACAGGTGGAATTCGCGGGCGGGGTGAGGCTGTTTTTGGAAAACGGCTATCTTTCGAAATCCACCATGGGAAAAGACAAATTCTGGGTGGACAACAGGCTGACCGTATACGGCCGGACAGGCTATGCGTGGGCTGAAACGGACGGGGCTTGGGGAGCCTGCATAAACGGGCAATTGCAGGGCGAACAAGGCAAAAGTTGGGGCGAGCAGGAACCGGGGCTCCAAACTCCGTATTTCGCGGATTTTGTGAAATGGCTCGACGACGACTCGAAAGTCCACCCTTGCAATATATCAATATCATATCATGGCTACGAGATCCTCGAAGCTTTGTGCGTAAGCGCGCTCGACAACAAGCCCGTTTGCCTGCCTGTCAATCCCGATGAAATGCCTGATGTGATAAAACGCATGAAGGCCGAATTGAAATAAAGGGGAAAATGATGATAAAATACGGCTTCCAGACATATACATGGCAAATGTCATATGAAAAATATGCCGGAAAAATGGAACATATCGCCGATATTGCCGCCAAGGGGAAAATGGGGGCGATAGAAGCCGAAATCTGCATGCTGAAAGAATATTTTGACGCGCCCGAAAAGCTGCAAGAATTATTCGCCGAAAAAAACATTGATTTTTGCGCATTGTGCCTTGTCTGCGATTGGTTGGGGCCAAAGGAAAACGAAGAGGAAAAATTTCTCGCGGACAAAGCGTTAAAGTATTTGCGGCTTTTTCCGGGAGCCATTCTCGCATTGTGCCAAATGCCGCAAAAAAACAGGGAAAATTTGGCGATGAGGCAAAAAAACGCTTTGGGGAATTTAAACGAAATAGCAAAACGCGCCCAAAGTGCGGGCACAGCCTGCGTTTTTCATCCAAATTCGCCCGCAGGATCGGTTTTTCGCACATACGACGACTACAGGCTCATGCTTGACGGGCTGGACGCCCGCCAAATCGGATTCGCGCCCGACAGCGGCCACATAATCAAGGGCGGCATGAATGCCCGCGATATATTCGCGGATTATGCGGCGATAATAAAACACGTGCATTTCAAGGACATTGACGCAGGGGGAAACTGGAAGCTGATGGGCGAAGGCATGACGGATTTTCCCGAAATAATCGAAATTTTGAAAAACAAAGGATATGGCGGCTATATAATGGTGGAGGACGAATCGCCCGAAGCCGAAACAAATCCGGATGCCGCCGCTTTGAAAAATTCCGAATATCTGCGAAAAGTTTGTTTGAAAATTTAAAAAAGGGATCATGCCGATGAACGGAAAAGAAAGAATGTATGCGGCGCTTGAAGGCAAAAAAATCGATTCCTGCCCTGTCGGGGCGCCGTATCTGATGCTTTCAAACGCAGATCACTGGGAAGAGCTGACCGGGCTTCCGGTCTATAAATATTTCGAATGGGCTGCGACCCCCGATTTGAAATGGCACGGCGAAATATATAAAATATTTTACGAAACGCTTCAGTTTGATATCGTCCAGCCTTCTCACGGGGTATCGAATTCGTACCGAAACAATGTCGAAGTGGTTTTAAAAAACGGGGTTTCGTTTTTGCACAACAAAAAAGACGACACTTACGACAGCTTGCCCGGCAATATCCATAATTCCGGTTCCGGCGGGGGGGAAAACGAAACTCGCTACGTTTATACCAAACAGGACGCGCGCGACAGGATAAAACCATTGAAAGCGGAAAACACGGTATCCGCGGGATACAACGCATATTTGGATGAAATCCTGAAATTATACGGTGACACGCGGTTTGTGGTGAGCGGGGGCGTAGTGAACACTTTTTATTCGAATGTATACCATGTCGGCATGACGGAGTTCTACGCAATGCTTATAAATGAACCTGAACTCATAAAATATATGAGCGGATATTTGTTGGAGCAGAACATAGAAAGCATAAGGGCGATGGCCATGTCGGGTGGCGACGCGATATTTATAGACGACGCCACGGCGACATCCGACATGGTGTCTCCCAAAATGTACGAAGAGTTTTCGCTTCCGTACCTTATTCCGCAGGTTGAAGAAATACAAAGGCACGGCATGAAAGCGATACTCGTGTATTTCGGGGGGATTTCCGACAGGGCGGAAATGATAGCTTCAATTGGAGCGGACATACTCATGATGGAGTGCTCGATGAAAGGGTACACAAACGATTATTCCGAAATTTCGAAAAAGATAGGCAAAAACATCTGCCTCGCGGGCAATCTCAACCCTTACGGCGATGTCGAAATAACTACAGACGCAAATCTTGAATCGCGCATAAAAAATATGGCGGATGCGGGGAAAAAACACGGGCGTTATTTTACGAGCACGGGCAGTCCGCTGACTCCCAACACCACGGTGGAACGAATGCGAAAGTATATTGATATCTCGCATAAAATAACAATATAATTCAAGCCATGAAAGGAAAAACAAACATGAAAACGCCATCAATTGTTTTATATATGTTTATTGTATGCGCTTTGTTGTTTTCATGCTCTGAAGTTCCGCAATCCGAAAAAAACAGCCCGCCTGCAAATGAAAGCAACGCGATGGAAGCTGCGCCGGAAACAAAAGGGAATATTTTAGATGGACTCCCCGAAAAAAATTACGGCGGCAAAGAAATACGGATATTGAATTCGAGCGGCGGAGAGTGGAGCCCATATTGGTTGCATCTCGAAATATGCGCGGACGCGGAAACGGGGGAGCCGTTGAATGACAATATATACAAAAGGAACAAAATAGTGGAAGAGCAATTCAATGTGCAAATAAAAGAAATAGAGGGGATGGACACGGGGGCGGTGCGCAATACGGCTCAAAAAACGATAAAGGCAGGTTCTGAGGATTTTGAAATTTTTCTTACGGGCACGAACGAATCCTATACAGTCGCCACGCAAAGCTTGACCGTCGATTTCAACACTCTGCCCATCGTGGATTTGCGCGCGCCCTATTGGGATCAGGACATGATGCGCGACCTTTCGATAAACAACAAGATATATTTTTTGGCGGGCGACTTTCTTCTCACCCATTACGACGCCACGCACGTATTGATGGTAAACAAAAAAATGCTGAAAGACTATAGTTTGGAAGACCCGTATGAACTCGTCAAAAACAACAATTGGACTTTCGATAAATTTTATGAAATGGGAAAGGGAGTAAGCAACGATTTAAACGGCGACGGAATCATGGATCAGCACGATAGGTTCGGTTATTCGTCATGGCATCATATGATGCTTCCTTCTTTCATGCTCGCCTCGGGGCAGTGGAGCATTGCAAAAAATGCGTCCGATATGCCTGCAGTAAACATAAACAGCGGCGAATACGCGAGTGTTTATCACAAATACGCAGAAATGTTTTCCGACTCCACGTTTTTTTTGGACGGGGAAAAAGTCAAGCCCGCGGACGATTTCATAAGCGAAAAAATGTTCAGGAACGACCAGCTTTTGTTTTGGACGGAAATTATATACTACGGAATAGGGCTCAGGGATTTGGACATGGATTTCGGTTTTCTTCCGCACCCGCGATTTGAGGCGGGCAACAGCGTTTCAAAATCCTATGTCATAAACCCAAACGCCATAAATATCCCCATAACAAACAGCGATGCGGAGTGCACCGCGTTAATTATAGAGGCTTTGAATGCAATCTCAAGCGAAACCGTCATTCCCGCTTATTATGAAATAACCTTAAAGATGAAAGCTTCGCGCGACGAGCAGTCAAGCGAAGTGATAGACTTTATATTCGGCAACAGGTCGTATGATATGGGCTTTAATATTTACGGCGATGTATTGGGATGGAATTTTATCAACATTGCCAAAAAAAGCGATGTGAACATATCTTCATTTTATGAAAAAAACGAAGCAAAAATAGAACAGGAATTGCAGAAAACGATAAGTTTTTATTTAAACGGAAACAATTGAACGTATCTGTCAAGAAAGAAGGCAATTATGGACAAAGAAAAATTTTACGCGAAATTTCCGATAGGCTCGCATCTTTGCAGGAAACCGATGCCGGCGGCGAGCGAAATGAAACGCGATATGGAAATACTAAAATCACATGGATTCAATTTGATCAAAATACAGGCGCATTGGGGCCTTGACGAAAAAACAGAGGGCGTGATAGATACTGAGGCATATGAAGAGCTCATATCCCATGCTGCCAAATTGGATATGGGAGTGTATATGGGGCTGACAAACGAACAGGCTCCGAACTGGCTTTGGGAAAAATATCCCGAATGCCGCATGGTGAAGCGCGATGGTTTGCCCGTGGCGCATCAAGCCCAGTACACACTGCCCTCAGACGGAAAACCCGGCCCGTGTTACGACCACCCCGGCGCGATGGCGGCGCAGCTTGATTTCACCGGGCGTTTCGTCGATAGGCTGTGCCTACATGAAAACATAGTTATTTGGAATACATGGCAGGAAATCGGCTATTGGGCCGATGTATGCTATTGCGCCAATACAATAGAGTTTTTCCGTTCATGGCTGAAAGAAAAATACGTTGATTTGGATAACCTCAACAAAGCGTTGTCCGTAAATTATTCCGACTGGAAATATGTCATGCCCGACAGGATGAACGGCACGATTTGCCTCCCGATGGATTTTGAGTGGAGTTATTTCATGAACCATGTGCAAATCGGAAATGTGTTGAAAACGCGTTGTGAAACCATAAAAGCGCACGATATATGCAAACGGCCGGTATTCGCGCACAAAGGCTCGCCGGAGTTCGCGTCGGGCATGGATTATACATACGCGCGCTGCCACGACTTTTTAGGTTCGTCGTCGTATCCCGCCTGGGGTTCGGGAGACGGCAGGGACGACCGAAAATACGACGAAAACGGCAGGCCCGACAAATGCGGCGCATTGTTCGCCGAAACATTCGGAAGCATTATAATGAACTTCGATTTCCTTCGCTCGATGAACCGGTTCGGAAGCCAAGTATGGGCGGCGGAACTTCAAGGCGGGCCTGTCAGCACGGGCTTTCACATAGGGCGCGTCCCTTCGCCTTCCGATATACGGCGTTGGATGTTCGGGCTGGTCGGTTCGGGCGTTACCGGTATATCGTTCTGGGTGACGCGCGCGGAGATTATGGCGGGGGAAATGAACGGCTTCTCGTTATTGAACGACGAAGGGGACACTACGGAGCGGCTCGAAGAAGTCAAAAATGTTTCGGAATTTATCAACAAATATCCCGTTTTGTTCAATACCCCGAAAAAACAAAGGGCGGAAGTCGGAATCATAGTTGACGAAGATAATCATAACGGCTGTTCGCGCCTCGCCCAAGGGGGAGATGGGCTTGCTTATTCAATGCGCGGCTGGTACAGGTATATGTATGACAACAGCGTGGGCGTCGACTTCATATGCACAGAAGAACTCGACAAAGATTACATAAACCGTTACAAACTGCTGATTTTGCCGTTTCCCGTGTTTATGTCGGACAAAACGGCGGAAAACCTCGAAAAATATGTCGTAGGAGGAGGCATGCTTGTAAGCGAGGCAACCCCCGGGAGAATAAAGGAAAACGGGATAACGAGGCGAGGCAAAATGACGATGTGCGAAGTTTTCGGGGTCAGGCACAAGTTTTTGCAAATGGTGAGCGAACCGGGCTACAACCATAAATTCACGCCTCAACCGCGAACATGGGGCGAATATCTCGCCCCTGCGGAATTCACGGGCAAGGGAATATTTGACGGGCATAATTTGCGCGCAAATATATATATCCAATGCTTTGATTTGAACGGGGCGGAAGAAATGCTCGCCTATGACGGAATGGCCGCAGGAGCGATGAATTTTTACGGCAAAGGCAGGGCTGTAATCATCGGGTCGTACATAGGGCATAACGCCAATGCGTACAGAAACGATGCGTCAAACAACTTTGTGAAAAAATTATTATCGCTTGCAAACATAAATCATGCGGACAGCGACGGCGTGAATATACGGGAACGCAGCGCGGACGGAAAAAAAGCGCATGTTATATTCAATATGACGGACGAAACCAAAAAAGTCCTTTTGCCGCTCAATGGCAATTTTAAATATCTTGACAGCTACAATGGGGAAGTGTCGGTTTCATCCGAAAAAATTACCGCAGTTTGCAAACCGCTCGATATGGCCGTCGTTGTTTTGGAGGAACGTTGATTATGCCGATTTCACGCTTCCAATTCTGTGTTGGCGCTTCTAAATGAACTTTCGGATTCGTTTAGATGTTTGGCCACAGCGAGCGCGACGCAAAATAACGCCGCTGCAAAAGCGAGCTGCAAAAGCATGGCCTGCCATATCGGGGCCAAGGCCCCGCCGCGAAACGAATTCAACGAGCAGATGCGTTCGAGAGCTGTGACATACCAGTAAGCCGGAGTGAAACGCGCCACCGCGAGCAGGTTTTCGCCCAACATCTCGAGCGGGACGAAAACTCCGCCGACAAAAGATAGCACGAGCGACAAGGAATTTGCCACGGCATTCTGAGAGTTCGGCCCGCGGACAAACGAACAGGCAAGAGAAGCCATTGCCGCTGCGACTATCGTGAAAACGAAAGTATTCAGCACAATCAGGGCGATGATCTTTGCATCTGTGCCGCCGAGTTTGGAACCGTACATGACAAAACCCGCCGCATTGAGGACAAACCATACCGCCCCGCTCATCATTCCGTAACAAAGTATTTGCTGCAGCCCTATATTTCGCTGGTTTAAAGGGGCGCATAGGTTGCGCATATTCAAATCCGGCCGGCGGAAAGCGATCATGATGCTGCTCACGCAGAGGATGACCAAAACCATGGTTATATATGGCGTCATTCTCGCGTAAATGTGATAATTTTCATTTAGCGGATCGCTTTCGCCGAAACGCTTTTTTTCTATGCGGGCTCTCGCGGCCAAATCCCCGAGCACGGCATCTGCGAGGGTCTTTTCGTCTGCATCGGGATTTGCAAAAAGATAAACGCGCATAAGGTTCAGATACTGGTTCACAAGGCTGTTTGCATAATATCCCAGAGCCGATTCGACCGTGGTGACCGTTTCCGCTTTTACGGGCAAGCCGGCAAAAAAACCGTCGCGGAAATCTTTTGGGAGTATGAGTATAAAGTCGGTGGCTTGATAAAATGTCGCGTCCTGAAGAACGGATTTTCGGTCTTCGAGGACGATTTCTTCGCCGCGCCCGCCGAGATATTTGACAATGCCCTCGGTCAGCGGGGTATCGACCCCGCGGTTTATGACCGTGAATTTCGGTTTCATCTCAGAAAAGTCAGGGCTGTAATTGTCTATGGATACCGCTGTCATGACAACCGCCAGAGCGATAAATATGACGAAATAAATCATGAGCGAAACATAGCGCCGCTTCATTATGATGACGCATGCTTTAAATACTTTCATAACGCTGCCTCCTTGCAAAAAACGCCGTAATTGTGAACATTGCGGCCGCCATAACCAAAACAATGCCGATATTCAAAAAATATTTGCCGTAATTGTCATAATAATACAGGCAGTAGAACGCATCGGTTATCCGAGCCGCCGGATTCAGCCAAGCGACGGCGGGAAATTTTTGCGCCACGGTATAATTTATCCCGCTCACCATCAACCCGGAAAGAAAACAGCAAACCATGGTGGCGCAGATCAATATTGCCACTTTTGCCTGTTCTTTCAGCTTTGAAGTGACAGAAACCATCGCCCCGAACGCCACTCCGAAAATGCTGCCCAAAAAACAGGTCAAAAACACGAATCCGAGTTTCGGGCCGAAATCCGCTTTGAGGATGAATATGACATAAACCAAAGTAAACGAAAGACAGGAGAAATGAACCGTAATGCCCCCCAAAAGATCGTATACCATCAACCTGAACCGTCCCGACGGGGACATTGTCCTTCGCGCCCCCAACGGAGAAAGGTTGGCCTGCATCAGCGAAATGGTCGTCAGCCCTTGAAATCCCCCGTACATGCATACCATGGCGAGAAGCGCGTAAAAAAAGTTGATTTTGGCGGTGGGCGGATTTCCCGAAAGGGATATTTCTTCGGCATAATCGACAAAATCAAGCAAAACAGGCAAATCCCCCGCCGCTTCGGGAAATTTTGAAATCAAAGTTCCGACGACGTTCTTTGTCTGCAAATATTGATCCAAAAAACTTCTCGCGATAGTCTGATTCAGCCCGTCGCCGCCGACTATGAACAGCGGCGCGTCGTCCATCAAAATATATCCGTCGATTTCTTTGCTTTCGAGCAGCATATCGGCTTCATCGACGTCCGGCAGCAGTTTTATTTCAAACAAACGGTTGCCGTTTTCCCCGGAAACCGATTCAAGCGCGGATTGGAAAGAAACTTCCCGGCGGTAAGCGGCGTTGTCGATCACCCCCAAAGGGATTTCACATAAACGCCCGGCGGTATCGACAGCCGACAAAGTGACTGAAAACAAAGTGGCGAGCATGATGGGGAAAATCCATGTCCAGACAAGGGTGTCTTTGCTCCGAAGGCTGTATAATACGCGCTTCGAATATATATTCCAAAACATATGCAAATCCTCCTCAATCTTTTCAATCTTTTAATTCTTTTCCGGTGATTTCGAGAAATACGTCGTTTAATGTGGGAGGCTCCGTAAAAACGCGCCCGAAATCTATGCTGTTGCGCTTCAATATATCCAAAACCGAAATCAGGCGAAGCCCCCCTGCCACGCAGCGCGCAGTAAAAATATTTCCGGAATAATCAGCTTGGAACAAACCGTCTATATTTTTTATTTCGCCGAGCACAGAATCGGGCAGGCCATAAATATCCATCGTCAGTTTTTCCCCCGCGCGTATCATCGCTTTTAATTCGTCTTTTGTCCCGACGGCTACAGCTTTTCCTTTGTCCATGATCATGATCCGCGTGCAAAGCTGTTCGACTTCTTCCATGTAATGCGAAGTGTAGACGACAGTCGCGCCGTTCTTGTTGAGTTCTTTTATGCCTTCGAGTATATGGTTGCGGCTTTGCGGGTCAACTGCGACAGTCGGCTCGTCGAGGAAAATAAGGTCAGGTTTATGCGCCACCCCGCAGGCTATATTTAGCCTCCTCAACAATCCCCCGCTCAATTTTTTCGGCAAAAATTTCCGGTAATCCCCGAGCCCCGCAAAACCCAGCGCTTCATCGACAAGCGGTTTGCGCTTCGATTTTTCCGGCACATAGAGCCCGCAGAAATAATCGATGTTTTCATGTACGGTCAATTCATTGAAAACAGCGACGTTCTGCATGACGACCCCGATGCGCCGCTTTAATTTGTAATTGTCCGGCTTCATCGGCTCACCGAACAGATTCACTTCCCCTTTGCTGTATTTAAGCAAAGAGAGCATGCAATTTATCGCGGTGGTTTTTCCCGAACCGTTCGGGCCGAGAAGCCCGAAGATTTCGCCTTTTTCAATATCCAGTTCAAAATGGTCCAGCGCGATCAGATTGCCGTAACGCTTTGTCAGATTTTTTACTTTTATCATGGATGGCCCCTCCTGTCTTTTTTTATATATTATATCTTGAATTTCAACAAAAAAACAGTGAATGTTATCATATTTTTATTTTTTTGAATATGACAAATGTAACTGTTTTTATGGTATAATGATATATATTAAAAAAAGGGGCGTGATCGGGTGCCAAAGTTGACCGACAAACTGCTGATTTTCGGGTTATGTTTATTGGTGATGAGTTTTTCGGAGCCGGAATTGATTTTTGTCGTCGCGCTGCTCGCTTCGGTCGCGGTCAGCTCGCTTTGCAGTTATTTTGAAAACAACGGCGTCGGGGTGGTTTTATGCGCCGTTTACGTCGTTTTATGCGCGTTTATGCCCGGCTTTGCTGTTTTTTTGCCGCTTGTAGTCTACGATTGTTCCGGTTTTGGCAAGTTTTGGATTCGTTTTTTTTGGGTGGCCGCTATTTTGGCTTGCTTTTTTTCATATGATGCGATAAATACGGCGGCAATAGCGTTTATATCCGCCGCGGCGTTCATTTGGCAGCGCAAAACGGCAAAACATCAAAAAATCCAAAAAGAATTTTATATTTTAATTGACAACGCCAAAGAACAAACAATAAATTTCGAATTTAAAAACCGGGAGCTGATGGAAAAGCAGGATTATGAACTCCGCCTCGCGACGCTCAAGGAACGCAACCGGATTGCCCGCGAAATACACGACAACGTCGGGCATTTGCTGACCCGTTCCATATTGCAGCTGAGCGCGTTTGATATGTCGCATCCGGGAAATGATGCCTCAAAAAATGAATTGTCCTTGATAAAAAACACAATGTCCGACGCAATGGACAGCATAAGAAACAGCGTGCACGACCTGCACGACGAATCCGTGGATTTGAAAATGCAGCTTGAATCGATGATTGGCGGATTTGGTTTTTGTCAGGTAAAACTTCGTTACGACGCGGGCGAATTGCCGGGAAAAGTGAAATATTGTTTTATAGCCGTGGCCCGCGAAGCTTTCAGCAACATCGCAAGACATTCCGACGCGACGCAAGCGTTCGTTTCCGTCGCCGAACATCCCGCTTTTTGCCGGTTGTCGATCGAGGATAACGGGACTGCTGAAAAAGCCGGAAACCCGCACGGAATCGGGCTTCGCGGCATGGAAGACCGCGTCGGGGCCCTCGGCGGCGTTTTCCGGGCGGAATACGACAAAGGATTCAAAATTTTTATATCTGTCCCAAAGGAGAACAAAAAAATATGATAAAAGTGGTTATTGTCGACGACGACAAATTTATATGCGCATCGCTCAAAACGATACTGCAAGCCGACCCCGAAATTGAAGTGGCGGATTGCGGCACAAGCGGGGAAGAAGCGGTCAATTTGCATGAAAGCCTGCGCCCGGACGTTTTGCTGATGGATATAAGGATGGGCAAAATCAACGGGCTTGAAGCGGGCGAACAAATACTCAAAGCTTTCCCCGATGCAAAAATTTTGTTCCTGACGACTTTTTCCGACGATGAATATATCATAAAAGCGCTGCGGATCGGCGCGAAAGGTTATCTCATAAAAAAAGAAGCGGAAACCATCGCCCCGGCATTGAAAGCGATAATGGCGGGACAAAACGTATTCGGAAGCGAAATCACTTCGAAACTGCCTTCGTTCATAAGCGAAAACGGACGCAAAAAAGCCGATTTGTCACAATACGGCATAAGCGCCCGCGAAACGGATGTCATAGAGCTTGTGGCAAAAGGGCTTAACAACAAAGAAATAGCCGAAATTTTGTATTTGAGCGAGGGGACAATCAGAAATTATCTCAGCGTCATACTGGAAAAACTGGAACTCCGCGACAGGACGCAGCTTGCCGTTTTTTATTGCGACCTTGCATGATCCGCTTTCCGGGCTTTTTTAGGAAAACAATTCGGAATCGGTGTGCGGGATGAACAAAGCCGCCAAATATTCGTCCATATACCCGGCTTCGTTGCTCAAATCGATATATGTTATCCTGTCTGCGGTTTCTTGGACTTTTTTTTCTTTTTCTTCTGAAAGGAGCATGTAATATGCCCCCATTATGGAAGTGTTGCCCAGGTATGCGAATTTTTCTTCCGGCAAATCCGGCAAAAGCCCGATCGTTTTCGCGTCATCTATATTCAGGTATTTGCCGAAACCTCCCGCTATGTATATCTTGCCGATGTCATCGAACGAAAAACCCATGTTGCCGAGCAATGTGCGGCAAGCCGAAAACACGGCCCCTTTAGCCCTGATCAAATTGTCTATGTCGGCTTCGCTCACCGTTATTTCGTCTGTTATATAAAATTTGTGCGGTTTTTTGTTTTTATTCGTTTTTTCCGGCATTATGTCGGTCAACCTTCCCGCAGCGTCGATTATCCCGTGCCTGAACAGCTCCGCAACTATCGATATTATTCCTGAACCGCAAATTCCCACAGCTTCCCCTTCGCCTATCGTCCGAAGCGTCATTTCCCCGTTTTCGCCGATTTTGAAATAGTCTATCGCCCCTTTTGATGCCCTCATTCCGTGCTCTATCCCGCCGCCTTCGAAAGCGGGGCCCGCCGAACAGGCGCATCCGAGTATGAATTCGTTGTTTCCCAGCAATATTTCGCCGTTTGTGCCTATATCCAAAAACAGCGCGAGTTCATCTTTACCCTCGCAGAGCGGAGTGCAAAGGGCTCCCGCCGTTATGTCGCCGCCCACATAGCTGCCCACGCAAGGGGCGAATTTTACCGGAGCATCCGGCCATATATTCAACCCCATTTCAAAAGCCGAAAATGTCTGCGGCTTGAAAACCGCCGGGGTATATGGATCAAGGCGTATATATTCCGGGCATACGCCCAAAAACAAATGGATCATCGTCGTGTTGCCTGTTATTGCGGCGCTGTATATTTTGTTTTTCATTTCAATCGGCGCAATCAGTCCGTTTATGGTCTTCAATATGCGTTCCCTGAGTTCTTCCAAATGTTTTCCCGCGTAATTTATGCGCGTTATGACGTCGAGCCCGCATTCGATTTGCGCGTTGTAATCCGTTTTGCGCGATTTGATTTCTCCGGTGGCGAGATCGACAAGCCAAAACGTCACGGTGGTCGTGCCTATATCCACCGCAATGCCGTACATATCGGCACGGTTTTCGCCGTTTTCTATGTCGATTATATGCAGCGCGTCGCCTTCGGCGTAATATGCCAAATTTATATTTTCCGTTTTTCGCAGTTTCACCGGCAGGCTTTGCAATGCGGACAGCGGAATTTTCACGTTTTTGAAATCGATTTTTGATTTCAAGGCCTTTTCCAATCGGTCAAAATCGGAAAGCCCGTCAAGAGGCGCGGGCTTTGAAACCTGTAAATTTATATTTTTTACTCCCGGATTTATTTTAAAATCTCCGGCGCCGGGCAAATCAAAGGCATCGTCGAATTTTCCGTCTTCTCCGTAAAGCCCCGCCAATATCCGCACTTTCGCATCTTCGTTTGTCACGTTTGCCTGGCATATCAAAACCCGGTTTTCCTTTTCGTTTTTGTAGCTACCCGATTTTGCATCCACTTTCCCCGATATGACTTCGACAAGGCATTTACGGCAAACGCCTTTTCCGCCGCAGGGGGTTTCCGCCGAAACACCCGCAAGCCTCGCCGCTTCCAAGAGCGGCGAGGCTTCGTTTATGTCTATTGTTATATTTTGAGGCAAAAACGTTATTTTCGGCATGATTTTGCTTTGATTTTGGACTTGGCTGCCGCAAGCGCCATAAGCGCGATTCCGGCAAAGGCAAAAATCATGGCGTCGCCCGTCTGCGCCGCGACGTCCGGGGTCGGAACCGGGGCCGGTGCCGGATCGGCTGCCGCCGGGGTTTCGGGGGCGGCTTCCGGGGCCGCTTCTTCTACAGGGGCTTCTTCTTCCACCGGCATATCGGCCGCATATATCGATATTCTGCCAAAGCCGTTGTTCACTCCGGCGCCCCATTCCGTGACTTCGAACTGCACCCATGTTATGTTTTTGGCTTCAAATTCCAGCACGCAGGCTTCTCCTTCGTTTTCCAATTCAGGCGTCACGATGCTGGATCCGTCGCTGAAAGTGAGTTTGGCCACCATCGAATGGTCAGATGCATTGGCTCTGTCGGCCACGATGATTTTATCTATCCAAACCGGATCTTTATATTCAAATTTTATCCAAGGGTCTTGTTCTCCCGCCGACGCCCATTCGTCGCCGGTTTCATGCACCGCCACCGCTTCATGGGCGCATTTCACAGCCCCGTATTTCGGCGCGTATTCGCTCGAAGCGGTTATCGTCGCATCGTTTGTGATGTTGTTTTGAGAAACAAGGTGAACTATGCCCCAGCCGCCGAAATCATATCCGCCCGGAACGTCATCCATCCCGTCGTTGTTTATGGCGTAGCACAGCTGTTTCACATAACCCGGCTCGTCCGCGTCGCTGTCGTGCACCACATACGACAATCCCATTTTGTCGCCCGCCGCCGGGCCCTTGAAATTCGGGACGTATGATGTGTAAAATGCCCAGGGAACGGCGACTTCCACGATAAACCCTCCGTCTTTGAGAGTCGAGGCGACCAATCCGCCCGGGATGTCCACAGTTTCCCTCGAGCCTTCCTCCATATTGCAGACGCGCGCTTTCAGATCGCCGCCGATCTGCCCTTCTTTTCCCACAGTATAAAAAACGTGGATTGATATTCCGTCGGGGTTCACATCTCCGTCGTTGTCGTCAACTTGGGTGAAGATAAGCGTCCCGTCCGTCATCCAAGGCTGTTCGGCGTTTCCGGACAAATTCACGTGGTCGTCGTTTCTTTCTTCCAGAAAATAAATATACTTGTCATCCCATTTTATTTTGTATGTACCCGAATAGTCGCTTTCTTTGCGGTCGCCGTCCCACTCGCCTTGATAGTTCAGGAGATTTTCTTCGTAGAGCGGGTCGTTGAGGCTTATGTTTATGGCCACGGTGTCGTCCCATTCGCCCGGGTCTATTTTTCCGTCAATGGTGACAGTCCCGTATTTTGCCGTGAACCTCATGCCGGTGTTGTTCCAATAATGTTCCGCCGAAACGGGCATCGAACAAAAGATCAGTGCAAGCGCCAAAACCAGCGCGGCCGTTATTTTTTTCGCTTTCATGTGCTCCTCCTTAAAGTTATATAATGTTATCGCGGTATGAATATAATTATAACACATGATAAATATTTGTCAAGCGTTTTTTTTATTTTATTAAAATTATTTCAGCAAAACCGCCTTGACGAACGGCTCTATGTCCGCCGCCTCGCCCGGACCCACGATTATCTTGTAGCCCGGAAGTTCCTCTTCCAGTTCCCCGCTGATCTGGGCCACATATCCCGGGATCACTATCTCCTTGGTGTCCACCGCGTCCGCAAGCCCGATTTCTTTTATGAAAGCCGCGATCTTCGCCCCCGAGAACTTGCCCGCCGCCCAGGCGGTCAAAACGCTCATGCCCTCGCACTCGGGTATTATGAGCCAGGCGTTTATTCCGCTGTTCTCTATTTCGCCCGAGACCAAAAAATACGTGAGCGAAAAGTTGGTGGTGACAAATATCGGCGAATTTCTGTCGGGCTCGCCTATCGCGTACAGTTTCGGCTCGACCTGGATCGGCTTCTGGGGGTCGGTGTAGATATTTTGGCGAAGCGCCATCAGGGTCACAAGCTGCGCGGGGTCAAAATTGGGCAAAACGACTATCCCCCCGAATTTCACCACTTCGTTGACCGCGCACACCATGTCCTGTCTGTCGTCTCCCGTGTCGATGAATTTCAAAGTGGCGTACCCCAAGGCTTTTTCGCTGTTTTTGAGCGCCGCTTTTCTCGCAATCGAATTGATCTGGAAGGACTCGGCCAGCGAATGCGTTTTAAATTCCATGACAATTTCGTTGAAGCCCTCCTTTTTGAGTTTGGAGGTCAGCTCGTGTATATCGTCCGCGCCGTTTCCCGTGACTGCGAGCGAAAATTTGTGCTCTTTTGCGATTTCACGCATTCTGTCGGCGTTTTCGATTGTGACATTTGCGATAAGGCCTCCCGTCCCGGAAAGAAGCACCGCCGCCATTTTGACCGCATCGTCCGCGCCGCGCAGAATAATCGGCAAATTTGTTTCGTCATGGACTTTTTTCGCGAAATTCGCATATGGATTCGGGCCGAGATTTTTTTGCGTTATTGCGACTGCGCCGACACCGAGGGTTTCCCCCACCCTTTCGAGCTTGTATTCCTTTATTTTCCGCGCGGTTTCAAAAGCGTCCTTGTCATCGTCGCATATATTCACCGCGATTACCGGCTGGTTCACGAAGGTTTTTTCATGCCGGTAAAAAACCGTCTCTTCGCCTAAAGCAACGCCGCCGATTTTCACGCCTTTCACGGGGGGCTCGCTGGCCGCCCCCAGCACCTGTTTGGTTTCGTCCGATGCGTACGGGCATTCCGTCAAATTCGCTTTTTTGCCCGCGAGCTTCATCGCGAAGGCCATGCATGTGCTGCATCCGCATTCCTTGCAGTTTGTGCCCGGCAAGAGTTTTTGAATCTGCAATCCGGTAAGAGCCATATCATTTTCCCCCCTGGTCATCCATTAATTTCAATATCGTTTCTTTGGTGGTTTTTGCCGCTTCGGGGCTGTACATGATCAATATGTCCGCTCCGGCGTACAGAAGCGTCTGGGCCGTGGCGGTTTCCCAGTACATGGCCCTCTTTGCCGCGTCGCCCCAGTTCGGGAAATCCTTTTCGGGAGCCTTCGCCTCTTTTATCTTCATGCATTCCTGCCCGACTGACACGATCATCGGGTTTCTCAGCATATTGTCGCCGCCCAGGCCCGTCTGGCGGATCCTCTCCATCACCGAATATGTGTATTCTATCCCGTAGCCGATAGTGCTGGTCATGGGGTCGATTACGATTTTGTCCGCGGCCAGCCCCATGTTGGTGAGCAGTATGTTGAGCTGCTTGGATATGTTCACGTCGATTGGCGCCTGGGCCACCAACGTGTGGCCGTATGCCATCGCAGCGCCCGCGATCGTTTTGTAGTTGTCCTGCTCCACCCAGTTGAACAGCAGGTTTTTGCCCTCATATTCCTGCGCGACCGCTTTCATCACTTCGTTGTTTTTTTCATAGTTGCTGTGCCCCGTGACAATAACCGGTACATCGACCGCTTTTAACACGGCTCCCACGAGCTCAACCGCTTCTTTTGCCGCT
>WRJC01000037.1 GCA_009782405.1 Oscillospiraceae bacterium | reverse complement strand
ATTTGCCGTCGCCCGCCGCCGCGCGCGAGATCTTGGCTGCGGCCTCGTTGATTTCTGCCGCCCTGTCCGCCAGCTCGTAATGCTCCAATTTGAAGCTTGTGCCCCCGAAACTGTCTGATTCGATCATGTCCGCCCCCGCGCCGACATAGCCTGCGGCGATTTCCTTCACGTCGTCTGCGTGCTCAAGGCACCAGAGCTCGGGGCATTCGCCCGCTTTCAGCCCTTTTTTTTGCAAAAATGTGCCCCATGCACCGTCCGAAACCAAAACTTTGCCTGTTTTTACCGTTTCCGCGATTTTTTTCCTCATAATATAATCTCCTTTTTTTATGCAAAATTGATTTTTATACCGCAATTTTCAGCTTCCAATCGGTATTCACTGACAACTGGAAACTGACAACTGACAACTTTTTTTATATTCGCCGATAAGCTCATATGCCCCGAGCGAAGCCGCCACCGCCAAGTCCTCCGCGCATAGCCAGCCCGGCGCGGTTTTGTCGAACAAAATATTTCCTGCGGCTTCCATTTCTTCATCTCCCGCCCAAATAACATACGTGACCGGCAAATGGGAAAACAAATTTATTTTTACGGAATAGGCCGACCCGCTGACTTCCGCGGATTTTTCGCCCCCGAAAAATTCGCCCGTTTTTATCAAGTCCCCGGGATTTTTGCCGAAGCATCTGACAATCGGGTTTACCGCCCTCTGGATGAATTTCGGCTCGTAAAACGCGGCGCCCGGCACTTCCCTGTAGGATATGAGCTTCCCTTCCGGCTTTTTTGTGCCCTCCGAGGTGAGATAGTGCATGAACAAAATTTCCAAAGCGGCGGAATAATCGTTTTTTGAATTCAAGGACAATTCGTATTTTTTTGTCATCCAGTCTATCATGTATGCGTTTTTTTCGCGGTCAAATCCGGCCCCGCACAGCCTGCACACGTTTTCGGGCACCAAGCATCCCAGCTTTTCCTTCGCCAGATCGATCGCGTCGCTGTAAAAAGATTTCAAAATTCCCGCTCCTTATATATTTTATCATATGCAAAACAAATATTCAATGAATTTTTCGCACATTTTTGTAATATTCCGCTAAAATTCCATATTTTCGATTTTTTTATTGTAAAATTCATCTGTTCGCCAAATATGCGATGAAAAAAAACAGATATTGATGCAAAGGGTAATATGCGTAAAACAAATATTTGAGCCTTATTTTTCCCCTTTCTCCGTTGTGCAGCGCCATAAAAGGCAAGGCAAGCATCATGAACCATTGCGTGGGGTAAAACATATGGGCGAAAGTAAAGCCGTATGGATTCGAAAAAACACGATGGTCGATCGCCAGGCTCACCAGAGAAAAAACGAAAAGCGCCGCGCAGCTGATGATTTTGTCGTTTGCCATATACCATGCGACTCCCAGCAAAACAAACAGGAAAGAATATTCCACCAAAAAAGGCGAAGGCAAAAATATGGAAAAAAACGCGGAAAAATCCGGAAGATACATATGGGCGAACACAAGAAGAAGCGAAGCTGCCATCAGCGCGGAGGATTTTGCCGCATTTCCTTTTTTTTCCTTTCTTTTCGCCATCATGTCGATGCAGGTTATATACAGCGCCGCATAAAACAGGGTCTGGAAAATATTCCCGATTTGAAGTATTGTCCCCTGCTCCAAAAAATATGCTCCCGCAATTTCGTTTGCAGCCTGCAATGCCGCCCCTGCAACATACAGCCTGAGCGTATATTTTATTTTGCTCTTGGTGTGCCGCAAGCCCCTTGCCAGAAGAAACAAAAACAAAGGCGCCGCAATCCTCCCGAAAATCCGCATGAGCGCATTCACATCGCCTGAAACGGGCAGCACCCTATAGGCGGCGAGGTGGTCGATTGTCATTAAAAACAAGGCGACGATTTTCAGCTGGAACGAATCCAATCCTCTTTTTATGGGCATTTTGCATATCTCCGATTATTATCAAAAATCCAACGCGAAATTCAAAAGTTCATGCCCGTTTTGCATAAATATATCGCAATTTTCCGAAACGCTTTTTTCGTTGAAGTTGCCGATTTTGGATATTGTCCCACCTTTTTTGTAGAGCAAAAACGGGACGGGGCCATATGAGTGCGCCCCTGTGGAAAGGCAAGTGGGATGGTCGGGCAAAACAAGCATTTTAAATTCATCGAAACTCGAGTCCATATAGCGATAAATCGGCTTTACAACCATTTCATCGATTTTTTCTATCGATTTGACTTTGTTTTCAATTTCTCTCCGGTGCCCGCATTCGTCGGGGGCTTCGATGTGGACAAACACGAAATCCGCGCCTTTTTCAAATTCGCCGATTGCGGCAAGCCCCTTGTTTTTATAGTCCGTCCCAAAATTCCCGGTCGCCCCCTCGACATTCGCCAAATTCATGCCTGCATATATCCCGAGCCCTTTTATCAAATCGACATAGGCCACAACCGAACCGTCGAGCCCGAATCGCGATTTGAAGGCCGGCATTTCGGGTTTCGTGCCAGGGCTCCAAAGCCATATCGAATTTGCGGGCCTTTTTTGGTTTTCGCGGCGGTTCAAGTTTATCGGGTGGCCTTTTAAAACTTCATAGCTTGTTTCCATCAATTTCGCGTAAAATTCGCCAACGAGCCCCGATGGCAGATAATCTTTCGCATGTTTGCCCAATATATCGTGCGGGCCCGTGAAAACGCATTCGCCGGGGCAGTCTTCCCAAAGCAGGATGTGGCGGTAACTTTTGCCAGTATGGAAACGGATTTTGCCGGTTCCGAGTTTTTTGTTTAAATCCCGGATCAAAGCATCTGCTTCTTTTGTGGATATTTCGTCCGCGCTGTGGTCGATTATTTTTTTGTCCCCGTATATGGGTTCTTTTTCGCTCAAAGTTATCAGGTTGCAGCGGAAAGCCGTGTCTCGGGGGTTCATTTCCAATCCCATGCTCGCCGCTTCCAATGGGGACCTGCCTTTCGAATATATTTTGGGATCGTAGCCCAAGATGGCAAGGTTCGCCGTCGCGCTCGCATCGGCGATCATATTTTCCGGGATGAATTCCGCCATTCCGCAATATCCCTTTTGCGCCAGCATATCCATGCAGGGCTTTTCGGCGGCTTCCATTGGGGTTTTGCCGCCAAGTTCAAAAATTTCCGAATCGGCCATCCCGTCAGGCACTATGACCGCGATTTTTTGTTTGTTTAACATTCTATTGACATTCTCCCGTAATTTATGCTATATTATATAATAACATAAACCAAAAAAATTTTCAAGGGGGATATTTTATATATCATGGAAAAAAAAAAGATATTGTTTATAGGGATAATGATGAACTGCGCGGGCACCGAACAATCTTTTCTTTCGCTTGTCAACTGTTTCGATTTCGAAAAATATGAAGTCGATTTGCTTTTGGCCAAAAACGAAGGGTTGTTTTTGGAATTGATCCCAAAGCAGGTAAACGTGAAGCTCATGCCCACATACGGCGATCTGTTTTTGCTGAGCAGCAAAAACGCATTTTCCAACCTTTGGAATACATTCGTCAAAAAAAATCCGCTTTCGCTGTTTTCCATACTCCCGTACTTTATGAAGTTTATGCTTTTCCCGAAACAGAAGGTCAAGACGGCCACAAAACTTTTTTGCAAAATGATGCAAAAAATCCCTCCCGTCTCCGAAAGCTATGACGCGGTTTTGGCGTACTGGGGCGAACGCACCATGTTTTACATGGCGGACAAAGTCAAAAATGCCAAGAAAAAAATCGCCTGGATGCATTTCGAATACAGGCCGGACAAATGCGACGACGAAACATACGCCGCATATTTCGAGTCCTGCGACTATATTGTAAACGTGTCCGCCGCCGCAGATGCCGCGCTGAAAAAAAGGTTCCCGGAAATCGCGGGCAAATGCGTTGCGATAGAAAACATACGAAACGTAAATTTCATACGCCGCCGTTCCCTCGAACAGGATAGTTTCCCCGATTCGGGCCATTTTAAGGGGATCAGGATATTGACCGTGGGCAGGATCGCCGAACAAAAGGGGATCGACATGATCCCCGAAATACTAAAAAAATTGAAAGAAGACAAATACAATTTGCGCTGGTACGTGATCGGCGAAGGCGAACTCTCCGAAAAGGGCAAAATCATAGAGCTCGCGCTTAAATGCGGCGTAGCCGAAATGCTTGTTTTTTTGGGGACGACGATAAATGCCTACCCGTACATGCGCGACTGCGACATATATGTGCAGCCTTCGCGATTCGAGGGAAAACCCGTGGCGGTCGAAGAAGCAAAAATCATGCGCTGCCCCATCGTGGCGGCAAATTATTTGTCCGCAAGGGAACAGTTGGCCGACGGGAAATACGGACTGATAGCCGAAACAAACCCCGCCGGACTGCATGAAAAGATAAAAATGATGATAGATGACCCCACATTGAGGGAAAACTTTGCCAAAACGCTCTCCGCCGAAAATTTCGGGAATGAAAGCGAATCCGACAAAGTTTTCGATTTGCTTTGATATGCATTTTTATCCGCCGAACATGGTTTCGAAAAATTCATCCACGTCGAAATTTTCAAAAACTTTTTCATTCATGGATTCTTTGGCTTCGCTTTTCCAAAATTCGTATTCCGAATCAAACAATTGATTTTGCTGGTCGTATATGTACTGCTCCCTGAAGGTGTTTCTCGTTTCTTCGTATGTGGCCGCGATGAACACCGCAAAAACGCCGCCCAAGTCTATAACTTCCGAAAATTCCAGTTCTTTTAGAGCCATCACATTTTTATAGTTTTCTTCGTCAAATCCCAAATCGCTCAAATTCAACGTTTCGATTCCGTACATTTCGTAATATGTGGAGTATTGCTTCACCGCCTCGTCCGCCGCAAGCCCGGAAACCAATGCCTCGCGGGCTTCCTCGCCGTCTTCTTCCGTTTGGGTTATTATGTATTTCAACAATTTGTTGCTTGCCAGGTAAGCGTCGAATTTCGCGCCAAAATCGTTTTCGTCCACCGCATATCCGGCATCAAGCGCCACTATGCCGAGCAGTTTGTAGTATATGGCCCCGCTCACGCTTGCGGCGATGATTTCCTCAAGGCGCTCGTCGGATATATCCGGAATCGTTATGTTATTGGCCTCCAGGTAAGTTTTGATATATTCGGCGTTTGATTTAACGTAATCGCTTTCTTCGTCGCTCAAAACCACGTTCTTTTCCTTCGCCGCTTTGTTCAGCACCAAAAAATTCAAAAGTCCATCGTATGCCGCTTGTTTTTCGTAGCTGGTTTGGTTGAGCACGTTGAGCAGCATAAAAAACTTGAACTCCTCGACGCTTATCTTTTTGCCGTCGAATTTCATGATGTAATCGTTTCCGGCTTTGTTGATTTGCATAAAAACGAACAGCCCCGCCAATATCACCACCGCGACCGCGACGCAAACAATGGAAATTTTTTTGGCCGATTTAAATTTTTCTTTTTTTTCTTTGGCTATTTTTTCCCGGATTTCGCGCTCTATTTCTTCCCTGTCCAACTCTTTGGCCGATTTTTTGGAGTCTTCGCTTGGTTTTTCGTCTTCATCGTCGTCGTCCAAAAATTTGGAAAGCTCGCTTTCTATATCCGGTTCCGCATCATCGGTTTCGGGTTCCGCAGGCTCGTTTGTGTCCGCTCCCATCAGAGTTTCCGGCAGTTTCATTTCATCCGGGTCTTCGCCTATTTCCCCGTCCAACAATTCGTCTAAGATATCATCTTCCCGTTTATCCATCTTTTCCTCCATTATTACAAACAATAAAACACTTTCACCATTCTATCACAACAGATATATTTTGTCAACATAATTATAAAAATTTCTTGACTTTTTCGCAAATTCAGCGTATAATCAAAATGGGAGGCGCTGATATATGCTGTATGACAAAAAAACGCCGCTTGCGGTTTTGGGCTTGCTGGCTGCAATGGCATTTATATTTTTTTTAAACTGCGGCTGCGCCCAAAACGATTCCGGCGCCAAAAGCAACTACGACGACATTTTAAACGAAGCCGCCTACGGGCGGGCGGAAGTTGCCGAACCGATAACCGGCACGATTTCCTTTGGCCAAAACATCGAAGAAACGCCAAAAACCGAAACCCCAAAAACCGCAGAAGCCACAACGGCAGCCGCCGAAGAAAAAACCGAAAAACCGTCGGAAACTGCGGGGCCACCGGAAGAAATTCTTCCGGCCGAAGACGCGGAAGTTCTTTTTGTCGTCACCAATTCCGGCAAAAAATACCATCTTCCTGGCTGCTACATGGTAAAAAGCATAAAACAATATTTAACCAAGGAAGAAGCGGAACAATCGAAATATGAGCCGTGCAAAATTTGCAATCCTCACTGATTTGCCGGTATACCCGCCTTTTTTGGAGCGCATATGCGCGGAAGAATCCGAAAAATACAAAAAAGACAGGGACAAGGCAAAAGCGGTCAAAACGAAACTCCATCAGGCATACGGCGCATATTACAGCGAAAAAAACATAAAAGCGGCCGAAGTTCTGATAAAAAGCGGAGTCGAATTTTCGGCGCTTTCGGAACAACTGGCAAAACTCAGCGTTTCGTCGCGGGAACGCTCGGGATTTGCCCCCGAATTCTACAAATTCATTTTCGAATCAGTGCCATCCGAAAAAATAGCCTCTATTTTGGATTTGGGGTGCGGCTTCAACCCGTTTTTTTTGCCGCAAATGACCGCCGCAAGCCCGAAAATCGATATAAAGGCATATCACGCTTTCGACATTGGCACAAGCCTTGTTTCGCTGGTCAACCAATATTTCGCCTTAGCGGGGCTCCCCGAATGCGCCCGCTGCATGGATGCAATCTCCGAAATCCCAAAGCAGGCGGCGGACATGGCTTTCTTGTTCAAGATCGTCCCCACGCTCGAAAACCGCAAAAAAGGCAGGGGCTTTGAAATCATGGAAAACCTTGGCTTTCGATATGCGGCCGTTTCCTTTCCCACCAGGACGCTTGGGGGGAAAAATATAAACATGGCGGGAAATTACGCCGATTTTTTCGAAAAAAGCCTCGACCGCGAAAAATTTGCGCTACTGGGCAAAAATCTTTTTTCCAACGAACTCGTTTATGTGCTGGGCAGGATATGATCAAAAGGCGAGATCTTCTTCGTCGCCATCTTTTGAGTGGCCGATGCAGCCCGGGCAATTTTCGCAGGAAATCCTTTTCATTTCTTCCGCTTCGTCTATTATATCGATTGCTTCGCCGCATTCGGGGCATTCGATGGACATGGTTTCGCTTTCGAGTATATCTTCTGTCTGGATAAAAATTTGCTTTTTGCAATGGGGGCAAGTCAGCTCGAATACCCCGTCTATATATTCGCTGTCCGCTTCATTTTCTTCGCCGTCCCATATTTGAGGTTCTTTTTTTTTGCTTTTCGCCCCTTTTGCGCCCCGGTCCAAACAGGCCATTTCCTCCAATACATCGAGGATTCCGCAAATTATTCTGCCGTTTTTCGGATCCGCCCCGATGCCGAGGCCTTCCGCGAGGCCTTTCAGGTACGCGATTTTTTCGCTTATGTTCATTGTTGTTTTACCCGCTCAAGATATTCACCCGTCCTGGTGTCTATTTTCAAAACATCGCCTTCGTTTATGAACATCGGGACTTTTATCGTCACCCCGGTTTCCAAAGTCGCGGGCTTCATCGTATTGTTCACTGTGTCGCCTTTTACCGCAGGTTCGGAATGGGTCACCAAAAGCTCGACGAATGTCGGGGGTTCCACCCCGAAAACGTTCCCTTTGTACGATATGACCCTGACTACTTCGTTTTCCCTGACAAACTGGAAATTTTCCGAAATCTTGTCTTTGTCCAAGGGCACCTGCTCGTATGATTCCATATCCATGAAATAGTAAAGTTCCCCGTCATTGTACAAAAATTGCATATCTTTTCTTTCCACGAACGCTTCGGGGAATTTTTCGGAAGGGTTGAACGTCCTTTCTGTGACTGAACCCGTGATCACGTTCCTGATTTTGGTCCTGACGAAAGCCGAACCTTTTCCGGGCTTGACATGTTGAAATTCGATTATTTGGTAAACGGAACCATCCATGTCAAATGTTACCCCGTTCCTGAAATCTCCAGCTATTACCATTGATGCTTTTCCTCCGTAAATTCATTATCAGATTTGTATTTTCCTTGAAAAAGAAAGGGCGGACACGAGGCCCGCTCTTTCGACCTTACGTTTTTTGCGATTATGTTTTCGGCCTCGCGCTAAAAGGGCAAAGCCGTATTCTTGGCTTTTTTGCAAAATACACATGTTGCCGCCGCAATCATCATGCCGATAAAGGCGATCATGCCAAAATCGCCGGTAGAAGGCGAAGGCGCGGCGGGTTCGGCGGCTGCGGGAGGAGTTTCGGTTGCTGGGGCAGGCTCGGGTTCGGGTTCGGGTTCCGGGGCGGCTTCGGCGATTTCAACCAGTTCGTAGTCCACAAGCCTGAAATCATCTACTATCAAAGACTTGCCCATGCAATCCTGCGTCAGAAGCACAAGGTGCTTGACTTCCGCCCTCCAGCCCTGGCCGACTCTCGAATCGGGCTCGATCGATTCGAACTGCTGTTCCACGTCGTCCACGTATTTCGACAGATCGCAAAGGATATATCCGTCGAATCCCGCAGGTATGGTGACATACACCATCCTGCCCGCCCAAGTCACGCCGTCCCTCGAAAGCGCGTCAGCGGCAACGGTTTCCAGCGGGTTATATGACAGATCGAGCAGCGTCTGGGCGTTTTCCGGCCACATACGGGCCCTGCCCGCTCCGTTTTCATCGAGCACGTCGATTGTGGACGATATGTTCAAAGAAGACGATGAAGGATTTTTTATCCGGTATAGGAGCGCCATTCCCGGAGTCCAGTCGTTTAGTTCTTCGCTGGTGCCGATATTGTCCGCGTGGACTCCGCCGATCGTCCCTTCGTCCGATTCGCCGAAATCCATTTTCAGCGCCGTATTGCCTTCAAGCCCCGCCGTGGAGGAAAGCTCCGTTTCTATCCAGTGCCCTCCCCAGCCGGTGTTGCCGCCGAAGTTTTCTTCGGTCGGGTCTCCGTTTTCAAAATTTTGAAGCGTTTTTTTGTCGGTGATCACAAACGTGGAAGCGGCCAAAGCGTTGACGCAGAAAAGAAGGCACAAACACAGGGCGAGGGGTACAACCAATATTTTTTTCATGGTTTTATTCTCCTTTAAAATTTTTTGTTTATTTGCCGGATTCAATTATACCACTTTATTTAAAATTTTGCAACAATTTTTTTTTATAATGGTTCATTTTTTTCCCTTCCCGGAATATTTGCGGATAAAATCCAATACCGTTTTCGCCGCTTCTTCGGTTGAAGGCGAACGCATATAGCCGTAGTTGAAGTCGATCTGGTGGTAGACGCCGCTTAAAACGAGCATTTCGCACGGGATTTGCATTTCAGCCGCTTTTTCGTACATGGCTTGCAACTGCGAAAATGGCACAACGTTGTCGCTTTCGTCCTGCGCCAAAAACAGCGGCACCTTTTTTGTGTTGGCGCTTATATGGAAATACGGGCTGCCCGCCATGTATTCCGCTTCTTTTCCGATGTATTCCCCGCCGAACAGCCATTCCAAAAGATACCTTGTGGCAATAGGATAATCTTCCAATTCGGCGCCATACATTTTTGTGGGCGCCGCAAAAGAAAGGCAGTATTTTATATCGAAAGAATATTCGCGGTCATAGAGCTCAGAGGCAAAGTCCGCGCCCTTTGGGGCATAAGCGGCCAGCATCGCGAGCTGCGCCCCTGCGGAATATCCCATGAGGCCGATCGAATTCGCGTCTATGCCGTATTTATCCGCATTGTCCGCCATATATTGTATCGCATTCGCGCAATCCCGGATCTGCGCCGGGAAAATTTCCTGCTGCGCATACCTGTACTGCACCGTGGCTACCGTATATCCGCTTTCACGCAAATCCCCGATTATCGGGGCGAAAATATCCATGATCTGAGATCTGTCCCCCATAACCCAGCCGCCTCCGTGAAAAGCGACCAAAAGCGGGCTTTTTTCGTATTTTATGCTCGTCGGGTAATATATGTCGAAGGCCAAACCGTTTTTTGCGTCATATATTTCGCCCAAATCCTGCAATTTTTCGGGTCGCAAAAACGGAAGCCCGCTTGCGGCGGAGTTTTCATTTTGGTTTTTTTCGTATGTCTGGCCAGTTTTTTCAATTTCGCCCGTTTTGTTTTCCCCGCCGTTCGAACACGCCGACGCCGATATTATTCCAAAAAGCAGGAAAATAATAAATAATTTTTTAAAAATCGCCATTTTACCCCGAAAAACTAAACAATCAAATCCAATGCGTCAAAAATGCTCTTGACGTAAATTATCTCGACTGCGGCCGAATCCTTTGTGCTTTTTGCGTTTATGACGTTTTTGTGAGGCAAAACGATTTTTTTGAACCCCAGCCTCGCCGCCTCGGAAACCCTCACGTCAATGTTGGAAATCTGCCGCAATTCCCCCGAAAGCCCGACTTCTCCCATCGCCACTATGTCGTTATGCACCGGTATTTCCTTGTAGCTCGATATGATTGACAGAGCCACCGCCAAATCGCACGAAGGTTCCTCTATTTTCAGCCCCCCCACCACGTTCACATAGGCGTCCTGCATAGACAGCTTCAGCCTCAGCCTTTTTTCGAGCACTGCGATGAGCATGCAAAGCCTGTTGTAGTCCACGCCGTTTGCCATCCTCCTCGGGGAGGGAAAAGCCGTGTTCGTCACGAGCGCCTGTATTTCCGCGATCAGCGGCCTCGTGCCCTCGATCACGCTCACCGCGCAGTTCCCGGGGACGTCTATCAGCCTGCCCGAGAGCAGCATTTCCGAAGGGTTTTCCACTTCCGAAAGCCCGTCCTGCGTCATTGTGAACACGCCTATTTCGTTTGTGGAGCCGTAGCGGTTTTTTATGGCGCGTATTATGCGGTAGGATTGCTGGCGTTCGCCTTCGAAGTACAGCACCGCATCGACCATGTGCTCAAGCACTTTGGGTCCCGCTATGCCGCCCTCCTTGTTCACGTGGCCCACAATGATCACCGACATTTCTTCGGTTTTGGCCTTCTGCATAAATGAAAGGGCGCATTCGCGGACCTGCACCACGCTTCCCGGGGAACTGGCCGAACTGTTGTCGTACATCGTCTGTATGGAATCGATGATGAGCAGATCCGGCTGCGTTTCGTTTAGAGCGCCATGTATTTTTTCTATGTTTGTCTCCGTGTACACATACAGGTTTTCGGAGTTTGTGCCCAGGCGCTCGGCTCTCAGTTTTATCTGGTTTTGCGATTCCTCGCCTGAAACGTACATGATCCGAAAACCGGCGGAAAATTTGTCGCATATCTGTAACAGCAGGGTGGATTTGCCGATCCCGGGCTCGCCCGAAAGCAGCGTGACCGAACCTTTCACTATCCCCCCGCCAAGCACCCTGTCGAATTCTTTCAGCCCCGTCTTGAACCTTATTTCATCGCTTATGTTTATTTCGCTCAGTTTCAGGACGGGGGCTTTTTCGGCGGTTTTGCTTTGATACCTCTCGACGGCGTTTTGCTTTTTGTCTTTTTCCTTTTCAGGGACGGCGGGAGGCGAATAGTCCTCTTCCTGCATGGTGTTCCACTGGTTGCAAGAAGGGCACCGCCCGTACCATTTCGCGGTCTGTTCGCCGCAATTGGTACAGCTGAAGACCGTTTGATTTTTTTTCGCCATACTATATCAAATCCTTGAGTTTCGCCCCGCATTCGCCGCAGAATTTTTGCCCCGGATTGTTGATCGTTCCGCATGTTTCGCAATATTCGCGAGGCTTTTCGCCGAGCCTCTTTCCGCATTCTTCGCAAAAAACCGCGTCGTCGGCGTTTATGTGCCTGCAATAAAAGCACGTGACCGATTCGACCAATCGCCTGTATTCGTTTTCCATCGCCGACTGTTCGTTTTTCAGCGCATTAAGATTTGCCTCGGCCGTTTTTATTTTTTCTGCGAGCTGCGGATATTCCCCATCTGCGAGCGCGGGGTACAGTTCCCTGCCGAGCTCGGCGTATACGCTTTGGAGCGATTCGCACTGTTCAGCTATGCTTTGCATTGCCCGGTCGATGCTTATTTTCAGTTCTTCAAGCGTCATTGTTTATTCCTCCAATCAATTTTTTTGATTAAAACCCGAATGTTATTTCAAAATTTTGTTCTATGAGCCACTTCAGATCTCTTATGAATTCCCAGTAAAGTATGGTGAGCGTGGCGGCGATCGCTATTCCCACGCCTGTAAGCACAAGCATGGCCCTCGCCAAATTTTTGCGGTTTTGGTTGGTTCCGACAAACGAAAACACAGCGGTCAAAACCCAGCCTATGACCGGGACGCACATCAAAACCAGCCAGCCTAAATAGGCGAGCATGCCCATCGGGGCATATGGGCCGGATTGTTTTGCCGATTTTTCGAAAGCCGCCGTGTTTTGCATTGGCGCGGGCTGCGCATACGCATAAGGGGGGGGCTGGTTTTGGATGGGATTTTGAGCTTGAATGGGAGGTTCGGAAATCTGCGGCTTTGGCGGCGGCGCCGCGGGAGGTATCTCAAATTGCTGCTCCAGCGGCGCGACCCTCGTCCCGCAATTGTGGCAAAATTTTTTGCCCTCCGCGACTTCCGCATTGCATTTCGGACATAATTGCTGCACTTTGGAATCATCCTTTCTTTGACAGTTATATTATTTTCCCGGATTTTATATATTGCCATTGACATTTTCCCGCATCGGTGATATAATGAATCTGTTCATTGGTCATATCTGTCGTAATCGATGTGGGTGTTGGACACGTTTCTCGGTTTTATCTTGAATCCCAGCTTTTTTAATATGCTGATTTCCGAGGCGCCCAGATAATATGCGGCAATCCCCGTGGCAAAAAGAGGGATCAAAGTGAGGAAAAAATAGTAAGGGGGGGTGAACATCACAATGGAGACGGGTTCTTCGCCCGCGGCGAGCCCGATGTTGGGATTGGAAAATATCGAAGCCTCAAAGCCCATGTACATGCCATTTGCCATTCTCATCACTATCCAGAGCGCATTTCCGAAAAAAGTGACGCCGCCTTCGGTTATATCCTTTGCAATGGCATATATTTTTAAAACGGCGTACAGCAGATAGCATAGAATATTGACTAAGCTGCCAAACAAAACGATCAAAAACGGGGTCTTTATTTTCCTCGCCCCGGAATCCTCCGCCCTGAGCGTTTTGGCCGCCGCTTTTGCCCCCGCATCCCACATCATCGAGTATATGATGAAAAGATACAGCCCCACAGCCAGAAAAGAAGCCAGAAGCACAAGCAAATCGTTTTGAGCCGAAGCGAACACGACCATTATCCCGAATATGGCCATGGCTATTTGGTTTATATACAATTTGACCACCGATTTCCCGTTCTCCGCAAAAAATTCCTTCATAACACAAAGCACCCGCCAAGCAATTTTATTAAATATAATTTCATTATACCACGATATAATTAAACGTTGATGGTATATCTTGTGAAATAATAATGAAGTGAAAGGAAATAAAATATGACGAACCCGAAAAAATTTATAGACCCGCCGGCCGAATTCCGCCCCGCCAATTATTGGGGCTGGCTTGCGAAAATATCCCCGGAAGAATCGGCTTGGCAGGTCGAGGAAATGCACAAAGCCGGCTTGGGCGGGTATGTGGCGCATTCGAGGGGCGGCAGGCTCGTCCCGTATATGGGCAGGGAATGGATGGATTCGGTTCGGGCAATAATCGAAACGGGCGAAAAATATAAAATGGCGACTATAATGGACGACGAAGACGGCTGGCCGAGCGGTTTCGGCGGCGGCAAAGTGACCGCAATGGGCGAAGACCACCATGTCAAATGGCTCGTATGCGGAGAATTTGACGGAAACTTCGAAAATTGCGGAAACCTTTTGGGAATCTATGACATCGGAGGCAAAAAGATAAAAATAGCGTATGAATCGGACAGGCATTATGTGGACAACATGAACCCACAAACCGTCGAAGCTTTCATCGAAGCGGGGTACGAAAGCTATTACGGCGAATTTGCCGGATCCCTGTACGGGATTTTTTCGGACGAGCCTCAGCTTGCCCGCTATGCGATACCTTGGTCGAACACAATTCCCGGGGAATTTCATAAAAATTACGGATATGACCTGATGGAAAACCTGCCGGCGATATTTTGCGATATTGAAGGTTGCGAAAAAGTCAGGTTCGATTTCTGGAAACTCGTTTCAGCTCTTTTTGAAATAAATTACGCCAAAAAAATCGGCGAATGGTGCAAAAAACGCAATTTGATTTTCACCGGGCACACCACTCTGGAAGAGGTTTTTTGGGGGCAGATGCAGTGCTCGGGCGGAACAATGCAGTTTTACGAATGGTTGGACATTCCGGGCATGGACTGGCTCTGCAGGGTGGGAGTTTCCGACGTGGCAGTCAAGCAGCTTTCCTCAGTGAGCGAGCAGCTCGGCAAAAAACGGGCGCTTTCCGAAATGTACGGCTGCGCGGGGTGGAACATCGGCTTTGACGACATGAAATGGATCGGCGAATGGCATTATGTGCTCGGGGTGAACTATATGCTGCAGCACCTCGGCTTGTATTCCCTTTTGGGTTCGAGGAAACGCGAATACCCGGCTTCGCTTTTCTACCAGCAGCCTTGGTGGGCCGATTTCAAGCTTTTCAACGATTATTTCGCGCGCCTGAGCCAAATCATGTCCGAATCCACGCCAATCGTAGATATATTGATTTTGCACCCCCTGTCCGGGGCCTGGGTTTCGTACGACGGCTCGCGCCCATCCACATCCAAGCTCGAAAACGATTTCAACGCGCTTTCGTCGGGGCTTCTCGGCTTCAACTATGACCACCACTACGGGGACGATGCGATAATCGGGCGCCACGCCAAAATCGAAGGCAAAAAATTTTCCGTAGGCAACTTTTCATACAGCGCGGTCATCATCCCCTCAACTTGCAATATCGCTTCAAATACCCTTTCCCTGCTTTTGAAATTCGCCGAAAACGGAGGGGCGATATTTGCCATTGGAGAATTTCCGCGGCTTGTCGATGGGCGCGGCGGTTTAGAATCCGCAAAAAATTTGGGCGAACTCAAAAAACACGCAAACAAATTCGAAACCGTTCGGGAATTGGCCGAAGGGTTGAAAAATCACGTTTTTCGCCCGCTCTGCATAACATACAAAAAAGCGCCGCAAAACGGGAAAATATATTCGAGGACTGTAAATTACGAAAACCAAATTTGCCATTACATCGTAAACACCGACAACGCAAACGAATATGCCGTCGATATCCTCGCCGAAAACGGAAAAAATTTCGAAAAATTGAATTTGGAAAGCTGCGAATTTGAAGATTTCGACAACAAGGGATATATTCTGCGGCCCACCCAGTCGCTGCTATTGTTTGAAACCGGGCGGCAAACGGCAAACTCGGCAAAAACGAAGAAAACGGAAAAAACGATCGATTTAAACGGGAAGTGGGAAATAAAAAGCGCGACGCCCAATGCGCTTGTTTTGGATATGTGCAGATATTCATTCGACGCCGCGCATTACGGTGAAGAAATATTTGTCTTGAAACTGCAAAAAAAATTATTGGGCGAAAAAACAAACAGGGAATTGACGATGGAATTCGCCTTCGACGCAGAGGAAATCCCCGAAGTTTGCTTTCTTTTGATAGAAGAGCCCGAAAAGCACTCGATAAAAATCAACGGTGAAAATTTGGCCGAAAAAGATTTCGGCGCGCTTGGATTTCACTACGACAAAAGCTTCAAGAAAATCGCCATGGAAAAATACATAAAAAAAGGGGCGAACAAAATAGAGCTCACCCGGAATTTTTATCTGTCGGACGATGTATACCGGATAAAAAACGATCCCGCAGTACACGAAGCCGAATCGAACCGGGTAACATTTGAGACGGAGCTCGAATCGATATATCTTCTCGGCGATTTTTCGGTTTCCGGAGAAAATGGGAAATACGCCGAAAGCAATTTGAATTCTGTTTTTGCGGATTGCGGATACAAAATCAAAAAAGCGAAAAAAGAAGCCGATATAAACGACTTGACCCGGGACGGAATGCCTTTCTTTGCCGGGACTGTGCATTTAGAGTGCGAATTCCATTTTGAGGGCGACGCAAATGGGGCGATTTTGTCATTAAACCACCCCGATGCGACAATTGCCAAAGTTTTTGTCAACGGGGAACACGCAAAAGACTTGTGCTGGGAACCTTATGAAGCCGACATCGGCAAATACTTGAAGCCAAACCAAAAAAACACAATCGGGCTCGAACTCACAAACAGCCTCAGGAACCTGCTCGGCCCGCACCACAACAAAGGCGGCGAACAAATAGCGGTAGGCCCGCACAGTTTCGGCGCGGACGAAGGGTCATGGACGAAAGAATATAATATAGTGCGTTTCGGCGCGGGCAGCGACGTCAAAATTGTTTTGCCTCAAAATCAAAAAATTCAGAAAGGGTGATTTGCGTAGATATAGCGATAGAAAACGAAAACGGCGGTTTGGCAAAGGAACAGATAAAAAAATGCATAGCCGAATCGATCAAAAACAGAAATTTGAAAAAAGCGCTGCTTGTGCCTCCTGACATAACGCGCGCCAATTCCGGCGCGGGGCTCATTGCCTCGATTTATTACGAACTGTTTGAAAAATCCGGAATACATGCCGATGTGCTGCCGGCCTTGGGGACTCACGCGCCCATGACAAAAGAGCAGCAACTCGCCTTCTTCGGGGAAAAAATCCCCGAAGGGCGCTTTCTTGTGCATGAATGGAGAAACAAAGTGACCAAAATAGGCGAAGTACCCGCTTCTTTCGTGCGCGATGTTTCGGGCGGCGTGATGGATTCTCCGATTGAAGTCGAGATTTCAGATTATCTTTTAGATCCTTCATACGATTTGATTTTGTCCATCGGGCAAGTCGTGCCCCACGAAGTGGCTGGAATGGCCAACTACACGAAAAATATCGCGGTGGGCTGCGGAGGAAGCGGTTTCATCGGCAAATCCCATATGCTCGGGGCATTCTACGGGTTGGAGCGCGTAATGGGAAGGGATTTCACGCCGGTTCGCAAAGTGCTCGATTACGCCCAAACCAATTTTTTGGCAGATTTGCCGCTCGAATACGTGCTGACCGTGACCGCGCAAAATTCCGGGAACACCGATATTTTAGGGCTGTACATCGGAAAAAGCCGCATGGGGTACGAAAAGGCCGTGAAACTCTCCCAAAAGCACAATATAAATTACGTTCTCAGCCCCATAAAAAAATGCGTGGTTTGGCTCGATGAAAACGAATTCAGTTCGGCTTGGCTTGGAAACAAAGCGATATACAGGACCCGCATGGCCATGGCCGACGGCGGGCGCATAATAATATTGGCCCCCGGGCTGAAAATGTTCGGCGAGGATCCGGAAAACGACCGGCTTATCCGCAAATACGGATATATCGGAAGGGAAAACATATTGAAGCTTTGCAAAAACGAACCGGAATTGCAACAAAACCTTTCCGTCGCCGCGCACCTGATCCACGGTTCACCCGACAAAAGATTTGCCGTTACCTATGCCGCGCGCCATTTGAAAAGCCAAGAAATCGAATCGGCGGGCTTTGATTATATGCCTTTTGACGAAGCGGCGAAAAAATACGACCCGAAAAATTTAAAACAAGGATTCAACACAATGCCCGACGGCGAAGAAATATACTTCATCGAAAATCCCGCTTTGGGACTTTGGGCGCCGAAAGGGGCAAACAACTGTTAAAACAAATCCACTAAAAACTGACAAAAACTATTGACAAACACGGGGGCGCAAAAAAAGGACGACTTGCAATGAACAGCATTTTGTGATATAATACGGGTATAGAATCACCAGACAAGATCACGGCGTAAGGCGGGGGGGATGGCGGAAGATGATAACGGCCAAAAAAGTGAGGCTGTTGCCGACGGAGGGGCAGGAGGGGCAGCTGTGGAAATCGGCGGGTACGGCGCGGTTCGCGTACAACTGGGCGCTGGACAGGCAGATAGGGCACATGAAGGCGACGGGGAAGCTGGGAAAGATCAAAGACAACGAATTGCGTAAAGGGTTGACGGAGCTGAAGCGGACGGAAAAATACTCGTGGCTGTACGAGGTGAGCAACAACGTGGCGAAGCAGGCGGTGAAGGACGCATGCGAGGCGATAGACCGATTCCACGGCGAGGGCAAAAAGCACGGGTACAGATACAGGGCGGCGGCGACCAAGAGCGGGAGGGAGCTTGACTTCACGGACTTCGAGGGTTTCCCGCGGTTCAAGAGCAGGAAGCGGTCGAAGGCGTCGTTCTACCACGACACGGAGAAGCTGAGGGTGTACAGCGACCATGTGCACCTGGAGAAGATAGGCAAGGTTGGGTTAGCCGAACATGACAGGATACCGACAGACAGAAAATATGCCAACCCGCGAATCACGCACGACGGGAAATACTGGTACATATCGGTGGGCGTTGAGCAGGAGTTCGAAAAGCCCGAGCTGACGGGCGAAACCATCGGGATAGACTTGGGCATCAAGGAACTGGCCATAGTGTCAAGCTTCGACAAGCCGATAGGGAACATCAACAAAACCGCCGAAGTGCGGCGGCTAAAGAAAAAACTCAAGCGGAAGCAAAGGCAAATATCGCGAAAATACGAAAAGAACAAAATAAAAACAGAAAGGGCATACAAATTTACAAAAACCAAAAAACATAGAGAGATTAGAGAGAGAAGCAAGGCTGATACACCGAAGGCTGGCCAACATACGCTTGAACCACATACATCAGGCGACGACCAAGATAGCGAAAACCAAGCCGTCGAGGGTAGTCGTTGAAGATTTGAATGTAAAAGGCATGATGAAAAACAGGCATTTGTCGAAAGCTATAGCAGAACAGGGGTTTGGTATGTTTGTAATAATATTAACGTACAAATGCAAAATGCGGGGGATCGAGCTGGTGGAGGCAGACAGGCACTACCCGTCGAGCAAGCGGTGCTCGCGGTGCGGCGAGATCAAAAGAGACCTGAGGCTCAGGGACAGGATCTTTGTCTGCCCGAAATGCGGATTCACGCTGGACCGCGACATGTGTAACAAATGTGAACGCAGTTCACATGCAGTTCACACCAATCGATTAGAACGCGTCTATCAACCTTGCGGGGTACATGGCTTAGGCGAATCAAATAAAATACTGTTCGTTACGCAGGAATATAAGCCTTTGGAGCGCCATATCAAACGAGAGTAGCCACGGCAAAATCGGGCGCGATGAACGTGTAGCGAATATGAACGAAGTTCATATGCAGCTCACGCCAATCGATAAAGAGGAATAAGTCTCTATTTATCAGGTTTTAGTAGATTTTTTGTAACGGTACAAACAATGACGGTTAAATTCACGGTCAACGAAAACAGCGTGTTAGAAAAAGCATATCTTGCCGATGAAACGGGCATTGTCATCAGTCATGGCGTACGGGGTATGCGCGATGAGGATTTCGATATTTCCCTGCTTACGGAGGCGGCAATACCCGACGGCGTGGCGCATATCGCTGACGGCGCGTTTGCCGGCTGCGATTGGCTGACTGGCGTAGCGATACCGGACAGCGTAACGCATATTGGCGACAGGGCGTTTTACGACTGCTATTCGCTTGTTACTGTAACGATACCAAAAAGTGTGACGAGTATGGGAAATGATTTGTTTGCAGATTGCAACCAGCTGGAGAGCGTAACTATACTGGGCAAAATAACGGGCATTGGCGACAGGGCGTTTGCGTGGTGCGAATCGCTCACAGATATAACAATACCGGAAAGCGTGGCAAGTATCGGAGACAGGGCGTTTTACGGCTGCGGCAGGGATTTAGTTATCCGTACTCCAACGGGTTCTTACGCCGAGCGTTACGCGCTTGAGAACGGCATACCTCCCATTGCGTAAACATTACTGATTTCGTCAACCGTTGCTCCCGCTGTTTCTTCCTCCGGTGACATAAGTGCAGGGTCTCCGCCCATATCGCCGCTGATATTTATACAAGGTTGTTTTACGTAGGAATCTATATCGCAGATAACGAAGTTCCCGTTATATTAAAGTTATACAACGGAGCTTGGTCGTTAAAATCCATCGCAACATAACCGCATTCAGCAACATGAGCATGTCTGTACCCGCGAATTTAAGAAAATAACGATTGTCTGCTTTTTCTACTCCGAAACACAGATTTCCTCCGCCTCGCTCGAATACTCTAAATACTTTGCCGTAGTCGTTTATAAAGTTCAAGTCAAAAGGTTCTTTTAATTTTATCTCTATTCCATTGAGATATTGAATAACCATATTATTCCTCCTGGTCAACACAAGTTGCCTTGTGGAATTTTAACCACGTAAAATATAGATTTTATTCGTCTATTTAAAATTTCGCTTTGCATTTGAAATTGCTTAATTTGAACAGTCTATTCTGTTTTTCAAGATATTCATATACAAAGTGGTGCATAACTCAAACGCGAAAGATTTTCTGTTGCTTTTTTTTACTTCCGGCAAAATATTTTTATCAATAAACGCACTGCAAAACGTACTCGTATCACATGGACATGGACGCACATTAGACATAAACTCAAAATGGTCGCATAAATACGTGCCGCGTTCGGTTCGGTATTGTTCGAAATTATCCATACATTTTTGAAACCATTCGGATTTACGCATAACGGGCGAAAAAGACAGCTTTTCTAAAAAGCATATATTTGCGAAAGGCATATCGCTGCCATAATGCGGTAAAGCCCAGCCGCTGCTGCTTGAGTGGTATGTTTTCCGCAGACCGTCCCAATGTATTCCGTAGTTACCGCCCGTTTTTTGATACCGCGGGTTTAAAATATACCGCATTATACCGTCAATTTTTTCTTTTGTTTCGTTGTCTTTGACGTGTTTATATATGTTTAACAGTCCTTCGATATGATAACTTGTCGGCAGAGGCATTTCTCCGGCTTCACAAATATGTATGTCTTTTATTATAGGTCTATCCTGCCACCGTTTTGGTTTTGATCTGCCTTTCATTTTTGACGGGTCGGTTTCATAAAAGTCAAATATATTATTTTCCGCGACTTTATACACCTTGTCTACGATTTGTCTGCCCATGTAATCAAGCATATCGTCATCATAATATCCGGCTCTCAGCAAATTGTAAACAATAATCAAACCGTAAACGTGCGTCCAATGTATTTCGTCCGATTCGTCGGGAGTAATTAAATGACGGTATGTATTACGCAAATATTCGGCTTTTTCGTCAAACGCGGTTATACCCGCCTGAAACCCAAGATTGATAAGAAACGGCATGAACATTTCAAAACTGTTTTCGTTCCAGCCATGTATTAAACCATACAGGTCGCGGTCACGCATGGAACGGAAATCTTTGAAGCCGTCAAAATAAGTCAGAGCCGTATGGACTTTTTCTATTTGCAGTAACTCTTCCGCCAATTCGTTTACATCGTAAATATTTTTATCTATCAAACCTTCACTTATCAAATTAAGTTTTATCGCGGGGCCGCCATTTTTTAAAAGCCACTGTAAATTATCCATATTTTTTTCCTGTTCAAATTATAAAATTTATTCTTTAATTGCCGCCGTTCCAGACTACGTGGATAAATGCCTACACTAATGAGTTAAGTTCGCGACTTTTTTTGCGAAATTTTGTGTGTTAGAAAATATAAATTTCTTAATAAATCCCACATTACATCAGGTAACGCAGAAATAAAATAACCATGATATATAATATCCCATTTTGAAAAAAACTTCAACGCTAAATTTGTAAAGATTTCAGACGCGCTAAACTGCTTTATCGTTATAATATTGCGCTTGGGCGTTCCACAACTCAAAATATTTTCCGTCCCTGTCTGAAAGCAGGGTATCGTGATTACCCCGTTGGATTAGCTCCCCTTCATGGAACACGGCTATGTCGTCGCAGAAGCGACAAGAAGACAAACGGTGAGAAATATATATCGCCGTTTTGTCACCGACTATCTCATTGAATTTTGAGTATATTTCAAATTCTGCGATAGGGTCGAGCGCGGCGGTTGGTTCGTCCAGGACGATGAACGGCGCGTTTTTATACAAGGCTCTGGCAAGGGCGATTTTTTGTGCTTCGCCGCCTGATATTTCGACGCCTTTATCAAAATCGTTATATAGATATGTGTCGAAACCGCTCTGCATTTTTTCTGTTCGTTCAGATAGACCGACCATATCAATAACCTTCGCCATTCGCATGGAATCTATTTCAGTAGAACAAGCTATATTTTCGGACAGCTTGAACGAAAACATTTTGAAGTCTTGGAATACCACAGAAAAAATGCTGATATATTCGGCGTAGTCGTATTTCTTTATGTCTATGCCGTTCAAGGTAATCATGCCTTCGCTTGGGTCGTATAAACGGCACAATAATTTTATCATCGTGGTTTTACCGCTTCCGTTCATGCCCACGATTGCAAGTTTTTGTCCGATGTTGAGCTTTATAGAAAAATTACGCAGAGAATAATCGTCGCTTCCCGGATATTTGAACGAAACATCATGAAATTCAATCGCATATTGATTATCACGGCGTTTTTCTACGGGCAAAGTGCCTTTGTGCAAAATATTTTCTATCTCCATGAATTCCAGCATGCCTTGAATCCTTTCGGTCTGCCATACGAGATTTGTAATAGCCGCAGACAGCCGATAAAAACTGTTCACCATATTGTAAATCGTACCTGCGTATTGCACGACGTCGCTCACAGAAATCGCTCCCGCAACCGCCCGCGCAACGATAAACAGATACGAGCTGACCGTTGAAATTCCGCTCGTTAAAGCGCCTACAAACCCGGAAGCCCCTGTATATCGCGTGTGAACCTTGCAAAAATCATCTTGGCGGCGCTCATCTTCTTCGAGATACCCGGACAACAATTTTTTCACATTGTAAATGCGGGCTGTTTTGAGTATATTGCTGATGGCGCTTCCATATATAAAATAAAATTGGTATTTCGTGTCGTATTTCGGATTTTCCGTATTGAGATGTTCCGTCAGCTTTGCCTGTAATACTTTTGAATAAATTATTGAAGTGATGCCTGCAAAAACTAACAATATCGCTAAAAAAATTATCCCTCCGCTTATGTCGTTGCTCTGGAAGAATGTGATTATAACGGCAGTTCCGACAATAAAGCCGAAAAAACTATCGAGCAATTCCTTTAAAAAAAATGAAGCGGTCCAAAAACCTGAACTCCAACGGTTATCTCTTGCTATACGAGCTTTTATATTGTTTACCACAGGGCTTTCCAAAAGCTGATAATCGAGCGTCATGTTTTTTTCTTCTTTGGTCATGTAAATCCTTGATATGCAAACATCGTTTCGTACCTGATGGATTTTATCAATATACCCTTCGAGAAGGTCAACGGCGAACCCAAGCAATACCGCGCCCAACGCGATATAAAGCAGATTTTCATAAGTATGCCCTTTTAAAAATCCGTCTAAAATATACGCCGTAGCAAATAAGACGATATAGGGTCTTATCGCTCTCAACAAAGCTGCGGGGAATTGCAATATAACAACGAGTTTATCTGTGTCGTATAACACTTTATAAACTTTTAACGCGCCTTTTATGCGGCTTTGCCTTAAATCATTGTTTTTCATACTGCTTCCCCCTCCTGTCTGTAATAATGGCTCTGGACTTCAAATATATAAGCATATTCGCCGTTTTTGGCAATCAACTCGTCATGGCTTCCGTTTTCGATGATTTTACCGTCTTTTAACATCAATATTTTATCGCAGAAACGGGTGCTTGCCAATCTGTGCGAAATATAAACAGCCGTTTTGTTTCCCGTAACGTCATGGAATTTTTCATACACCTCGGATTCCGATATCGGGTCAAGTGCGGCGGTTGGTTCGTCCAGAATCAATATGGGCGCGTCCTTGTAAAGAGCGCGGGCTAACAATAGTTTTTGTTGCTGACCGCCCGACAGCATGATACCGTTTTCGTCAATCGCTTTAAGCATTGGAGTTTCTAATTTTCCGTTATGCTTCATTATTTCGTTTTTTATCCCCGCGATTTCAAGACAGCGCAACAGCTTTTCCATGTCGCTCTCGGTGTTTTTTTTGAATGAAATGTTTTCGCCCGCCGTGACGGGCAAAATGCAGATGTCTTGAAAAACCGCCGAGAACAAAGTGTATAGGTCGGCGCGTTTGAACAAATCTATGTTATACCCGTTCAATAGTATTTCACCCTCGTTTATTTTGTAAAAGCCACATAACAGTTTTACGATGGTAGTCTTTCCCGCGCCGTTTACACCGACAAGCGCAACTTTTTCATTTGAGCGTACTTGAAATGATAATCCGTCAAGTATTTTCGGCGTATCTTCCGTATAACGAAATCCGACATTTTTGAACTCAATCTCTATCGGCGTTGTTATCACGTCAATGGGCAAAGGATTTTCGGGGTCAAGTTTATTTGTGTATTCAAAAAAGGCGCGTAAATCGTTTATCCGTTTGTTTTCACGTTTAAGCGTTATGACGTTGTTTATTATGTTGTTCATCCACCCGGAAAAACTTGCGATTGCGCTCATATACAAAACAAATTCGGGTATTGCGATGTTTTCGTTTACAACTTGCCAAATACAGTATGCGTATGCGATACCGTCCCTGCATAGAGCAATCAGCCTCTTTAAGCTGCTCGCTACAAAATAACGGTTTTTTACTTTCGTCAAATATAGAAAAGTTCGTTTCAAAAGATTATTATTTATATTGTCAAATAAGTATTTCAGGTTATAAACGCGAATATCTTTCGCGGCGGCGGTATCCGCCATCGCCTTTTCCATGTAGGCTCTCTTTTTCCTCAAATCTCCGAATATATTCCATTGTTTTTCTTCATGCTGCGCGGCTGAAAAATCCAAAAAATAGTTAATGACCGATAGGGCTATTAGCAATAAAACGATATAAATATTCAAACTCGATATTACCCCGAAAATAAACGCGAAAGATATGAGAACAGATATAAGGTGAGTTACGGCATAAAATATCTGCGATGTAGCGGATTGGTCGCCGTTATTAACGGTAGACTTCGCCTTTTCGTACCATGTTTGACCTTCGCTTGTTTCCATGATGGAATAGTCGCAGTCAAGAGCCTTTTCAAAAAGCGCCCTTGTATAAATAAACCGCATACTGTTTTGAAACGGGTATTTTCCGTTTTTAGCTAAACTGTTTATACATTGTATCGGCACATAAGCGGCGGCAAAAATCCCCAAAGTATACATGGCGTGGTTAAGCCCTTGGTTTTCTAAAACCAGTTCCACCGCCAATTTGGGCAAGTAAAGACCAAACAGCGGCAATAAGCCGTTGCATATCATTTCAAGCGTGATAAACAAAAACACTATCTTGTAGTGCTTAAACGCCATGCCGAGCAAGTGGATGACGTTTTGAGCAATACTATGTCCTTTTTCTTTGTCTTTCAATCCGCATCGCCTCCTTCTGCCAATAGCATACCATAAATAATTTCGTTTTTTTATCTCTGGCACGAATGGTATCTGTACAGGCACGAACGGTATAATCATTGCAGAGGTAGCATAATCTCCGTAGCGAAAACACCTTCCTCGCTTTGGCGGTTAATAAAGCCGCTGTACTTCTCGGCGATTTTATCAACGCGCATTAACCCGAAGCCGTGACCGTCTTTATCTTTTGTGGATAGATAATTATTTCCGCTCTTTTTTACGGAGCCGCCGACAGAATTGGATATTGATATGTATAGCTGTTCTTTAAGAATATCAATATAGATTCGGATAAAACGGTCGGCTTGGTTCGGCAGCTTCATACACGCTTCCGTGGCGTTATCTAATAAATTGCCTATGATATTACTTTTTCCTCCCCTTGTGATATTCGATAAACGCAAGATTTATTTCTGTATACAGTCTGCGCGATAAGGGGATAGACTTGCCGTTGTCAAGGATAACATCGGTTTTCGTTATACGGCTGATATGATTTAGTCCAACGATATATGAGCGGTGACAACGTACAAATCTATCTCCGACGGCTTTTTCTATTTCACCGATATTGGCTCTTGTTTCAATCGAAGCGGTTTTAGTTTGGATAACGATATAATGCGCGAAAGATTCAATACAGAGAATATCATCAAACGGAATTTTCACCGTCGTTTCCGATGTTTGAACAAGCAAAAATTGCTCAGTCTTTTTTAACCGCTCCGCCGCTTTATTCAGCACTTCAAACAGCTTGCTTATACGCTCGGAGAGGTCGGAGCCGTCTTGTTTGGAGTTTTCGATATAGCTGAACAAACTGTCCTGAGGAAAAATTCCCGTATCGTCCGCGAACAGGCAGAACAGTAGCCGGACGAGGTAAACTTCAAGCTCGTGCCCGCCGTAACCGTTTTCTTTCAACGCGTCGTGGAGCCGCGCCATTTTCTCGGCGGCTTTCACGCTGACCTCCACTTGGTCGTCACGCACGCGTTCGGCAGCGTAACCCGCGATATTGGCAAACCGTTTTATGTGTTTTCTGAGGTCTTTCGTCTTGAAATTGTAAACTTCGTTTGTGGAGCGGCGACAGAGCCGGATATTTTCAAAATCGCATACCATCCACAGGTCTGGGATATCATCTTCCGGCAGGTGCGACATATAGGCGCGTAATTGCTCAAAAGCCGCGGCAAGGTCTTTGCCGCGGCTTTTCATTTCAATGGCTATCCGCCCTTTCCAGAGGTAATCTATGTAACCCGTTTTATTGCCGGACAGCGGGACTTTGTACTCGAAATCTCCCAATTTGACAGGGTCGTCCACGCCGAAAACGTGCAAAAAATCAATCTCGAAAGCCTGCGCTTCGGCTTCCTCGTTGCGCCCGTCTTTCCACCGTTTTGAGAAAGCGACCGCGTTAGCCTGTATGTTATCCCACGTAAGCTGCAATCATTTCACCCCTTTTTGACGTGAAAATGAAAAAATTCCCCGAAAGCGGCGCCGCCCAAGATCAAAACGGCTCCGGCCGCCTGAATGAA
Source organism: Oscillospiraceae bacterium (assembly GCA_009782405.1). The sequence goes on along the minus strand of WRJC01000037.1, from coordinate 1,195 downwards.
ACTCAATCGCTCCTGAAGCAGCGCCGCCGAGAAGATCAAAGCCGACAGCGGCTCCAGATACCCAAGGATCGCCACGGATTGGACGGGCAGTTGGTGGATGGAGGAAAAATACAGGTAACATCCGATCCCCGTATTGACGACGCCCAAAAACAAAATCGGCAAAATGCTGTGAAGCGGGAAAGGAAACGCCGCTCCCTGCTTTATCAGCATGAAAACCGCCACGGCAAAAAAACTCACCGTCAGCTGCCACATTGAATTTTCAAGCCCCGTTATGCTCGCAGCCTTTTTGTTGCAGATGACCATGAGCGCATACATGAACGCTGACATGACGCCGCAAAACAACCCCCACGAAAACCCGCCCCGCAATAAATCACTGCCGTTCACGAGCAGCATTCCGGTCAGCACCGCAAAAAGGCCGAATATTTTCGCCTTCGTCAGCCGTTCGCGGAAAACCAGCGGCGAGAGCGCCATGACGATGACGGGGCCGCAGTAATACGCAAGCGTCGCAACGCTGACGCCGATCTGTTTGTACGCTTCATACAAAAACATCCAGCTTCCGCTCATGGCGGCGCCCGAGACGATCACACAGCAAAAATGTTTTTTATTTTCCCAGCTCCGGAATTTTCCTTTGGAAAGGATGTGGATCATGATTAGAAATAAACTCCCGATCAGCGTCCTTGAGAACACTACCTCATAGCTGGTCAGCAAAATATAGCTTGCGACGATACCGTTTGAGCCGAAAAGCAAAAAGCCGGATATTAACTTGAGATACGCCTGTTTCATTTAGCGAATGACACCTTTCTTTTGTTTACTCTGCCTGCTGAGCATCCCCTAAAGGGGGCAGGCATGGGGATGTTCTTAAAAATACGGGCGGTTCGCAAACCGCCCCTACATTTTTTCCCGCGATTCGATCCAGCCGATTATCCCTGCCAAATTGTTCTCGATAAAATAACGCTCGCGGGCTCGCATCCGCTCCGGCATTTTTTTGAGCGCGGCAAGAAGGGGGTCGCCGGACAAAAGCAGCTCCATCATCCGCCCTTTACCAATTCCGCTTTTGCGCCATTCGGAAATTTTTTCCATCCAAAAAAGTAGCTGTTCTTTTGACTTAACGATGATCGGGCGCGCGTTATCCATGCTCCCGAAGTGGGCGAAACAGAGCGTGTCGTCATCGGATGAGACGTTCAATAACAGCTCG
>WRJC01000036.1 GCA_009782405.1 Oscillospiraceae bacterium | reverse complement strand
TTTTGAGTTTCGCCGCCACCCCCGCCACAAGGCTTTTCACCACTTTTTCTTTTCTGTTTATCACATATGGCTGGTCGATTTTGGCTCCCGCGAAGCTCACGCCGTAATGCTCGCCGTTTTTGGCATAGTCATATATTTTTGCCGAATAGAGCAGGGTTTTGGTCGGAATGCAGCCTTCATTGAGGCAAACGCCCCCAAGAGCTTTTTTTTCCGCGAGCAAAACCTTCATCCCGCCGTGCGCCGCCCTTTCCGCCGCGTTGTATCCGGCCGGGCCCCCGCCGATTATTATCAGATCGTACATAAAATTTCCCCTCCCTATTTGGCCAGCAGCAAATCAAAATTCTCGAGGTTTGAGCATAATTCTTTCAAGAATTTCGCCGCAGGCGCGCCGTCGAGCGCTCTGTGGTCGAAGGTGAGCGACAGCCCCATGCAGTCATAGAAGACATCCTTGCCCTCCGCCTGTTTTATCCTTCTGGTTATATTGTTCACGCCGAGAATACAGGTCTGCGGGGGATTTATCACCGGCGTGAAGCTCTCGACGCCCAAAACCCCGAGGTTTGTCACGGTAAAGGTGCCGCCCTTCAATTTCTCCGGGTCAATGGAGCCGCTCTGGGCCTCGCTTATGGTTTTTTTTGTTTGTTTGGCGAGTTCGTTGAGCGAAAGCGCGTCCGCGCCGAATATGGTGGGAACCAAAAGCCCCCGCTCGGTATCGACCGCGACTCCCAAGTTCACCGCCTCAAAATATCTCATCACGCCGATATCGCCGAGATAGTGGGCGTTCGCGTCTTTATGGTTTTTCAGGGTTTTTGCTGTGGCATACAGCACTATGTCGTTTAATGTGATGTTCTCAAGACCCAAAGCCTGGGCGTTTTCTTTGAGGGTTTTCCTGAATTTTAATATCGCCGCAGCGTCGAAGCTCGAATTCAGAGTGAGCTGCGCCATTTCGGACAGGGATGCGTGCATTGATTTGGCGATAATTTTGCGTATGTTGGGCAATTTTACGTCCGTGTACGAATCGGTTTTTGGTTTTTCCTCTGCAAGCGGCGGCTGTTTCGGCTTTTCGGGTTCCTCGCTTGTCTTGGCTTCTGCGTACAGCCTGTGCCCATTCTTTACGAGTTCAATTACATCCCTTTCGATGATTCTGCCATTTGGCCCCGTCGGGACGACTTTTGACAAATCGGCTTTCGCCTGTTCGGCATAGTTTTTCGCTCTCGGAGATATTTTTGCCTCGTTTCCCGACAAAAGCGCCGCTGACTCAGTTGGTTCTTCCGGAACCTTTGCAGTTTCCGGCGTTTCCGGTTTTTGCGTTTCTGCGGGCTTTGCCGTATTTTGCGGCAGCAAGCCCGAAATGTCTTCCCCTTCTTTTCCTATGATCATCACCGTTTCAAGGCAGGGCACGTCGTCGCCCTCATCTGCAAACAGGGCGAGTATCGTACCCGAAACTTTCGCTTCCTCTTCGAAAGAAGATTTGTCCGTTTCGTATGAAAACAAAATGTCGCCGGTATTTGCGCTGTCGCCTTTTTTTTTGTTTATCGCGGTGATAAGGCAGCTTTCCACGCTCTGCCCCTGTCTCGGCATTATTACAGCCTCAGCCATATAAATTTTCCTCCCAAATTGTTTTTATATGGATATATTACCACAAAAAAATTTTTAAGTCAAGAATTTTCCCTTTATTTTGCGTATATTTCTTGCAAAACATCAAAAAATGTGATATGCTATATCCATGTAATATATAATTGGGGAAGTGGTAGCATCGAAGATGTGCTCATAAAAAACGCTCGCCTTGCCGATAGCGGGGAGTTCGTCGACATATCGGCTGCAGACGGGATCATCGTCCAAATCCGCCCGTCGGGAAGGGGAGGGGAGGCAAAAAAAACAATCGACGCCCATGGGAACTATATATCCCCGGGTTTCATCGACTTGCACGTGCATTTGCGCGATCCCGGGCTCACGCACAAAGAAGACATATTTTCCGGGACGATGGCTGCGGTAAATGGCGGGATAACCACGGTCTGCTGCATGCCGAACACCAGCCCGAACATCGACAGCCCGGAAATCATACAGTACATCCTAAGCCAAAAAGCGCGCTGCGACGTGTTGCCCATCGGGGCGATAACCAAAGCGCAAAAAGGAGAAGCCCTCACGGATTTCGCGGCGCTTAAAAAAGCGGGGGCAATAGCGCTCTCAGACGATGGCAGGCCGGTGGAAAACGAAACTTTGATGCGCGAAGCGTTGATCAAAGCCAAGGAAAACGATATGCTCGTCATGTCGCACTGCGAGGATTTGAAGCTTGCGGGAAATGAAGCCGAGGACAAAATCACGAAACGCGACGTCGATTTGGCGCAAAAAACCGGGGCAAGGCTGCATATATGCCACGTCAGCACAAAAAAAAGCGCAGAGTATATCGGCGAAGCCAAAAAAAGCGGCTGCAGGGTGACTGCCGAAACTTGCCCGCACTATTTTGCCCTGAGCGAAAAAGACGCAAAAAAATACGGTGCAAACGCGAAAATGAACCCCCCCCTGCGCTCGGTCGAAGACAAGGAGGGGATAATCGAGGCGATAAAATCGGGGGCCATCGATTGCATATCGACCGACCACGCCCCGCACTCTGAAGAAGAAAAGAAAGCCGGGGCAAACGGCATAACCGGGCTGGAAACCTCGTTTGCCTTGGGCGTGACTTATCTTGTGAGGCAAGGGCATATAACGCTTAGCAAGCTTATCGGGCTCATGTCGGAAAATCCCGCGAAGATAATCGGGCTCGAAAATGAAAAAGGGAAGATCGAAACGGGAAAAGCGGCGAATTTCGTCATTTTTGACCCAAATGCAAAATTTATATTCGACAAAAACAGTTCCCGCTCAAAATCGCTCAACACGCCCTTTCACGGCTTTGAACTGTACGGCAAACCGTTTTGCATCCGTTGCAATTAGCATAGCGTTCACATTCGTTACACTATCGATTGGCGTGACATGAACCAATATGAACGATAGTTCATATGCCGTTTATGCGCATGCTTGCATCAATCTTGCATATGAACTTCGTTCATATTCGCTACACGTTATTCCAATTCTAAAACTTTGTCGTAAAATTTGTCGAGGGCGGATTGGGTTTTGCCTGCGTTTTTTTCATAGTATGAGACAAAATCCGTGCTTTTGCTTCTCAGCAGCGTGGGGAAAGCGTATTGCATGGGATCGCCTTCAATCAGGTTCCTGCCGGGGTCGAATATGCAAGTTTTGTATACCAAATCGAGCATCTCCACAGACTCCAAATCCCTGGTCAGCTTTATTCCCATCAGCACGTCGTAATATGCCGGAATGCAATATTTGTACGAAAGCGCGGAGAGCGCTTCGACGATTGTCCCGGTTTTTTCCAAATCGGTGGTGGTTTGCGGGAGAACCATGAAACCGTTGTGGGAAAAGTGATAATATTTGTCCTGCCCTTCGTCCAATTTGGGCCATGGCAAAATCCCGTAGTCGAAATCTATCGATCTGTACTTTAAAGCCAAAAAGAGCGGATCCCAGTGAAACAGCACTCTCCCCGTTGAAAGCGGCAGCGCCGAAATGTATTGGTCGCCCATCGCGCCGTAGGCGTAAATGAAGGTGCAGCTCGCATCGTTGACAAGCGCGTCGACTTCAACCAGGGCCTTGTGGAGCCTTTCAACTTCATCGGTGAAAATCGGGTGGCCGGTTTCATCGAGTTTCGCGTATTTCACCCCCACCGAATTGGGCACGGAATTGAAATACCAATCGAGCTGCGTAACGAGGCCGAATTGGTCGGCTTCGTCCATTTTTCCGTTGCCGTCCAAGTCTTTTCCCGCAGCTTTCGCCATTTCATGCATTTTTCCGTATGTCCATTTCCCATCTCGAACCAATTTGTACGGATCTTCGAGCCCCAAATTTTGGAGCAAATCCTTGTTGAAGAATGTGACGTTGGGGTCGGGGATGACGAAATCCGAAACCACGAGAAACATCTTGCCGTTTAAGGCCAGCGCTTCGTTTTCCGCGTTCTTTTCGCTCCACCAAGGCTTGTCAAAATTGAGATAGGGTATTTTATTCCAATCTATGATGATATTCTGCGTTATCAAGGCCGAAAGCTCGTTGCTGCAATGGGTTAGCGCCATGTCGTAGGCGTGCGACCCCGCTTTGACGGATTTGCCGAGCGTATTCATGAGGCTCCCGTAATCCGTGGGTATTTTTTCGATTTGGACGTTGAAGCGCTCTTCTGTATCCCTTTCCCTGCGGTAAAGGGCATCGTTCATCACTTCCCCTATTTCCTCGTCCGCCCAGTAATAGTCCGTGTAAGTGCCCCAGGTCAGATACAGTATGTTGAAATCCGAACCTCCAAAATCGCTGTCCGGCAAATCATCGGATACGGACAGCCTGTCAAGGGCGAGATCCCCGTTTTGGGCCTCTTCGCTTTCTGCCGCTCCGCCGGCTCCGGTCGTCGCGGATTGATCTCCGGTTCCCGTTTTGCCCGCGCTGTCCGCATCGCATGACGGAAATGACATGAAAACAAAGGCAAAACAAAGCAAAAACGGAAAAAACATCGAAATTTTAAATTTTTTCATAAATCGCGCCCCCATCGGTCATTAATTGATTGATAATTGTTTTTTTGTTTTTAATAGCCGGATTGCAATACTACAGTATATTCGATTTCATAATGATTATATTCTACACCATATAGGGCGAATTGTCAAAGGGTTTTTGAAATATTTTTTAAAAATTTTTTCGCGATATTCTTGCTTATGGTTGATTTTTGTGATATAATGATGTGCATTGTATCAAGATAATTTAAAAGGAGCGTATGACTATTATGAAAGTAATCAAAGCATTTGGCCCCAGGGATTTGCGCGTGGTCGAAACGCCCGTGCCGGAACCCGGCCCGGGGCATGTGCGCGTAAAAGTCCGCGCCAGCGGAATATGCGGCTCGGACAAATGGCTGTGGTCCGTCAAAGGCAAGACGGAATCTGTAGCCGGGCATGAAATAGCGGGAGAAGTGGATAAGCTCGGCGAAGGCGTGACGGCCTTTTCTCCCGGCGACCGCGTGATGGTCAACAATGTCGTGGGATGCGGGGCGTGCCCCGCGTGCCGGGCCGGGGAATTCGTGCTCTGCCCTTTCTGGAACGGATCGCAGGATGTCAACAACGGATTCGGGGAATATGTCGCAGCGCCCACGCGCAACTGCATGCGCCTGCTCCCCGGTTTTGATTTTATCGACGGATCGCTGATCATGGATAACTGGGGCACTCCATACGGCGCCCTGCAGCGCGTCGGCATAAAATCGGGTTTTGACGTGCTGGTCAACGGCTGCGGGCCGATCGGTCAGGCGGCAGTCGCGCTATGCGCGGCGATGGGAGCTTATGTCATAGCCGCCGAGCCGCTGCCATACAGAAGGGAAACCGCCCTGCGAAACGGCGCAAAAGCGGTTTTTTCTCCCGAAGAACTTCCCGAAGCGGCGAAAAAAATGACAAACGGGGCGGGAGTCCATACGGTGCTCGAATGTTCCGGAAATGGCAAAGCCTATGCGAACTGCCTGAATTCGCTGCGCATAGGGGGAAATCTGGTTTCCATAGGGGAACACGCGGAATTTTCCGTCGATTCCAGCGAATTGATACGGCGCAGGCTCTCCATCGGCGGGAGCTGGTACTCCGCGATGTGGCAAGCGGGCGAATTCATGCAGCTCGCGGCCCAGAAACGCATCGACTTGCGCTGTTTTTTGACGCATACTGTGAAATTGGACGAAGTGCCGGAAATATTCGGCTCAGTCGTGGGTTTTGGCGACGGGCTGATAAAATGCATGATCGTTTTCGATTAAGTACCTTGGATCGGTTGAATTTTTTTGAAAAGGAGCTGACCGGATTGTGAACGAAATATTGTCGCGGCGCGAACGGGTCGTAAGGGCCATAAAACATAAACCGATAGACCGTACCCCCATTGACCTCGGGGTACACACGGCTACAGGGATTTCAGCGTTCGCATACCAAAATTTGCGGGAATACCTGGGAATGCCAAAGAGAAAAATTGAAGTGACGGAAAATTTTCTGTTCACGGCTAGGGTTCATGAAGATGTGCTCGAACATTTTCATTGCGACTGCATGTATTTTCACCCGGGCTATCCAAACACCCGTACATGGAAACCGCGCGAACATTATGAATTTGAAATTTCGGGCGCGATAACGCCGAAGCTCGAAGAAGACGGGGCGTGGATATTTGCGGGGAAAAACGGAGGGCGCATGAAAAGCCCGGCGGGCGGCTTCTTTTTTGACGGCATAGGATTCGACACATGGGCGAGCGCCTTGGATTTCAACACGGAAGTGGCAAAGCATGTGGAACGCATATACAAAGAAACAGATTATTTCACGATTTACAGGGGCGGCGCAACCGCTCATTTTTCAGATGACCCGGAATATTTGGTGACGATGATGCTTGACCCCGATGAAATAAGGCGCAGGTGCGCCGAAGGCCATGAACAAAACATCAAATCGACTGTTGACATTATAAGCAAATGCGGCAATTATATTCAGGGCGTCGGAATAGCCGCAGACCTTGGAACACAAGTCGCGCCGTTCGTCAATCCCGCTGTTTTTGCGGACTTGATTGCGCCTTGGATAAAAAAATATATTGATTTCGTCAGGGCCAACTCGGACTACAAAATTTTTTTGCATTCCTGCGGCGCCATAGAGCCGTTTATCCCCTTATTGATCGAATGCGGGGTGGACATCTTAAATCCCGTGCAGATAAGCTGCAAAAACATGGAACCGTTCGCATTGAAAAAAAAGTACGGCGATAAAATATGCTTCTGGGGCGGCGGCTGCGACACGCAAGGCGTGTTGAGTTCGGGAACCACGGTACAAGTGGTGGAAAACGTGCGTTATCTTATGTCTGCCCTTGCTCCGGACGGCGGATATGTGTTCAATCAGGTTCATAACATCATGGGCAACGTGAAACCCGAAAACATCGCTGCGATGCTTGACACCGCTTACGAAGAAAGTTTCAAATACGGAAACTTGGAGTGAACAAAGGAAAACCGGCCAACGCATAAGTTATGCTTATGCACGGCATAACAAAAAAATATATTCCAAACTGTTGCATTTTTATGTAGTTTAATGTATAATAATTCAAAACTGTATTTTAATGATTTCATGTAATTGGAGGCAAAAGAAACATATGGGCAACAAAATAGTGTTGGCATATTCCGGGGGATTGGATACCACAGTCATTATACCTTGGCTCAAGGAAAATTATGAATCCTGCGAGATCATCGCGTGCTGCGTGGACTTGGGGCAATGCGGCGGAGAGGGCGAATACGGAAAAATCAGGGAGAAAGCTTTAAAAATGGGGGCAAACAAAGTTTTTATGATCGACGCCGCCGCCGAATTCGTTTCGGATTACATTTATCCGATGCTCAAGGCGAACGCCGTGTATGAAAGCAAATATCTTCTCGGCACTTCGGCCGCCCGCCCCCTGATAGCAAAAAAACTCGTGGATCTAGCGCTCGCCGAAGGGGCGGATTCGATCTGCCACGGGGCGACAGGGAAGGGCAACGACCAAATACGTTTCGAACTGACGATAAAAGCTTTTGCCCCGCAGATAAAAATAATCGCGCCCTGGCGCATATGGGAGATAAAATCCCGCGAAGAGGCGATGGAATATTTGCAAAAACGCGGAATCGAACCGCCTGCCAAAAAAGAACAGAGCTACAGCCGCGATCAAAATTTGTGGCATTTGAGCCATGAAGGATTGGAACTCGAAAACCCCGCGTCCGAACCAAATTACAAGCATTTGCTGCAATTATCCGTTTCGCCGGAGGACGCCCCCGACGACCCGGAATATGTCGAAATAGATTTTGAAGCGGGAATCCCGGTCAAATTAAACGGAAAAACCACAGATCCCGTGGAATTTATCGCCGCTTTGAACGAAATCGGCGGCAAAAACGGGATTGGCATCGCGGATATGGTGGAAAACAGGGTTGTGGGGATGAAATCAAGGGGTGTATACGAAACCCCCGGAGGAACCATACTGTATTTTGCCCATAGGGAGCTTGAACGCCTTTGCCTCGACGGCCAGACGACGGCTTTCAAGGACATAGTCGGGCAAAAATTGGCGGAAATGATTTACAGGGGCGAATGGTTCACTCCCCTTCGGGAAGCTTTGTCGGCTTTTGTGGACAAAACGCAGGAAACGGTCACGGGGTCGGTCAAGCTGAAATTATACAAAGGCAACATAATTTTCGCGGGGAGCAAATCTTTGTATTCGCTTTACAGCGAAAACCTCGCGAGTTTCACCACGGGCGATTTGTACGACCACAAAGACGCGGAAGGCTTCATTACGCTTTTGGGGCTCCCTTTGACGGTCAGGGCCTTGATGAAAAAGGAAACGGGGCAGTCATGAAACTGTGGGGGGGACGCTTCTTGGAGGGCGCCGATTTTTTGGCGCACCAATTCAATTCTTCGATCTCCTTTGACCAAAGGCTTTACAGGCAGGATATAAAAGGCAGCATGGCCCATGCCGAAATGCTCGGGCGGCAGGGCATAATAGACAAAAAAGACGCCGAATCGATCGTGAAAACGCTTGGAGAAATTTTGGCTGACATAGAGGGCGGCGCGCTGGCTATCGATGCAAATGCGGAGGACATCCATTCGTTTGTGGAAGGGGAGCTTGTCGTGCGCATTGGGGACGCGGGGCGCAGGCTTCACACCGGCAGGAGCAGAAACGACCAAGTCGCCCTTGATATGCGAATGTATGTAAGAGACGAAATAGACGAGATAAATTTGCTGCTCGCGAAATTGCTGGAAATTTTGCTGGAACTGGCAAAGCGGCACACCGCTTCCATCATGCCGGGGTTCACGCATATGCAAAAAGCGCAGCCCGTAACGCTCGCCCATCATCTCTTGGCATATTTCCAGATGTTCAGGCGCGATTTGGAAAGGCTTTCGGATTGCCGCAAAAGGACGGATGTGATGCCGCTCGGTTCGGGCGCGCTCGCTTCCACGGTTTACCCGATCGACAGGGAATTTGTAGGAGATAGGCTCGGGTTTTCGGCTATTACGGAAAACAGCATCGACGCCGTTTCGGACAGGGATTTTTGCATAGAACTCGTTTCGTGCCTTTCGATTGTCATGGCGCACCTGAGCCGCTTTTGCGAAGAATTGATTTTGTGGTCTGCGGACGCATTCGCTTTCGTGGAAATTTCGGATGCATATGCGACAGGCTCGTCGATAATGCCCCAAAAAAAGAACCCCGACATGGCAGAGCTGATACGCGGCAAAACGGGGAGGGTTTACGGGGGGCTCATGGGGCTTTTATCCATGATGAAAAGCCTGCCGCTCGCTTATAACAAGGATATGCAAGAAGACAAAGAAGCCGTTTTCGATGCAGTGGACACGGTGAAATCCTGCCTTCCGGTATTTGCCGCAATGCTCCAAAGCGCAAAATTCAACACATGCAATATGCATGAAAGCGCACTCGGCGGTTACACGAATGCGACCGATGCGGCAGATTGGCTGACAAAAAAGGGCATGCCTTTCAGGGAAGCGCATGAAACAACAGGCAGGCTCGTGCTTTATGCCATCGGAAAAAATGCGCGGCTCGAAGAATTGGCTCTCGAAGAATTCAAGCGAATATCCGATATTTTTGACGATGGGATATATGAGGCGATTTCCGTGGAATCGTGCGTTGGCGCGAGAAACGCGCCGGGTGGGCCGGCATGGGGCGCGGTTGCCGAAGCGATAAAAAAAGCGGAAGGATATTTGAAAAACAAATCCAAAAAGGAATGAATGATATGCCATTTTATGATTTGCATTGCGAAAAATGCGAAGGCGAATTCAATATATCGGCTTCAATCGCGGATAAAACGAACAAGCGCATCCCATGCCCGAAATGCGGTTCGTTTGCGCTGAAAACCGTATACAAAGGCGCGCCGGCTTACATAAAAAACGCAAAAGCGCCGGAATGCCCGAACCGCCACATCTGCGGGGCGGATTGCCGCCACGCAAACTAAACTTTTTCAGCCGGATAAGTTTTAACATATTTCAAAAATCAGACATACGGCGTGGGCCGCTATGCCTTCTTTTCTCCCCGTGAAGCCGAGGCCTTCTTCCGTTTTCGCTTTTATGTTTATGTCGATTATGTCGATTTTCAAAGTTTTTGCCAACTTTTGCCTGATTTTTTCTTTATGGCCCGCAAGCTTTGGCTTTTCGAGCGTCACCGTGCAGTCGATGTTCGAAATTGAATAATCGTTTTTTATGAGCTCCGCCGTCTTTTCGAGAAGGATTGTGGAGTTCATATCTTTGTATTGCATGTCGCTGTCGGGGAAATGCTCGCCGATGTCGCCGAGCCCCGCCGCGCCCAGCAATGCGTCTATCACCGCGTGGGTCAAAACGTCGGCGTCGGAATGGCCCAAAAGCCCGAAGCCGCCGTTTGGGATTTCGACTCCTCCTAAAATCAATTTGCGGCCTTCTCCGAGCCGGTGTACATCATAGCCATGCCCTATTCTATAATTTGCCACTTTTTGCTCCTTTCAAAAAATCCAAATCCCGGCTGTCCGTTATCTTTATGTTGTATTTCGAACATTCCACGATGCTGACTTTGAATCCCGCGTTTTCAAGCAGGGCGCAGTCATCGGTGTAATCCCCTTTTTGGTTTTGCATCGCTGAAAGATATATGTCTTTAGAAAAAACCTGCGGGGTCTGGACGGCCCACAGACGCTCCCTGTCCAATGTGCTTTTTATGCTGTCGCCTTCGACCAATTTTACCGTATCCGTGATTTTTGTCCCCGCAGCCGCCGCCCCCGTTTCGTAGGCTTTCGACACAACCTTTTTTATGTCTTCCTCCGAAACAAAACATCTCGCCCCGTCGTGGATGGCGACATATGATATATCGGCGCTAACCTCGCGTATGGCGCGCTCAACCGATTCCTGCCTGGTTTTGCCGCCCGCGATTATGCTTTTTATTTTTCCCAAATTCGCCGATTTGGCGATTTCGCGTATTTTTTCCGTGTCCTCGGTTCTTGCCGCGATTACGATCTCGTCTATATAGGCGCACGAGGCAAAAACCGTCAACGTTTTCTCGATGACGGTTTTGTCGCCGATTTTTATAAACTGCTTGGATGCGCCGGTCGAAAGCCCCATCCGGGAGCTTTTCCCCGCTGCCGCGATGACAGCGCAGGTTTTCGGGTTTTGCTTTACATTTTCCTGCATATTGTCATTTTATCACATTTTATCATTTTTTATCATTTGAAATTTAATTCTCCGGTTGTATCGAGCGTTTTAAGGTCGTGCGAGCTCAATTTCCTGTTTGAGGCGGCATAGAGCGTATTGTTTATCGTGAGCAGCCTTTGTATGTAGGCGTTTTTGTCCGAACCCCAATCCGAAGACTTCAACATATCCTGGCCGCTAAGATGGCTTATCCTGCCTCTTAAATCAAATCCTTTTTCCAAATCTATGTCGTACACATATGCCCCGGCGAATTTGAATGTGCCGTGTGCGGGCATTTTTCCGGAAACCGCCCTCTCTTTTGATTCATGCACGACCACCGGGAACGCCAACAAATTTTTTTCTTTTGAAAACAGCAGCGCTTTGTGGTTGGACAGAAGCTCGGATTCGGTGCCCCGGTCGCCGATAGTCTCCACGAACATTTCGATCGGGTTTGTCATGTCGCTCACGTCGAACAGCGATATTTTCATGCTTGTGTAATAGGCGTTCCCGTATGCGTCCAAAACGGCGTCTTTGCCAAAGCCGATGAGATGGTTTTCGTCGTATGGGTGCAGGTAGTCGCTGTATCCGGGAATCTTGAGCGCGCCCAACACTTCGGGGTTTTCGGGATCGGACAAGTCGATGGCAAACAGGGGATCGACCTGCTTGAAAGTCACCATGTATGCGCGATTTCCCATGAAGCGCGCGGAGTAGATCTGCTCCCCGGGGGCTATGTCCTCGATTTGGCCGACGATTTTCAGGTTATTGTCGAATACATACAAATTGTTGTACTTTGTCCAGCCTTTTCCGTGATCCTGCTTGGTGGTCGCAATGCGGAAATACCCTTTGTATTCGTCCATTGAAAACTGGTTCAGAACCGAGCCGGGAGCGTTCCCGCTTTTTACGAACACGAGCTTGCCGTCGTCGGCTGCGAACTTATATATTTTCGTATCGTACCAAAAATCATTTCTGTCATTATTGTATTGCAACTCCGCGATGTACAGCGCGTTTTGCGACATATATATGTTTTCGCCGGCGAATCCGGCAATGGATTCGATAAAAGCTTCTTCGTTTGGCCTGTCTATGTTGAATCCGACCAGGGTGGTTATTCCGTTACCGGCGAATTCGGGGAAGCAATACAGCTTTTCGTATCCGGAGAAAATAAGCTCGTCCGATACCGCAGTGTCGCGGTACAAGGGCATGATATCCGAATCGTCTTCGTATCGCCACCAGTAAAAATATTGGTGGGCCACGAAATATACGCTGTTCCCGATTTTGCGCGATGTGGCGTAATCGCCCTTTACTTCGACTGACCGCTCGAGCATGGGGGCTTTTTTGTTTTCGGCGTTTATCACGAGCGCCTGCGTGTAATAGCCGTCTTTTCCGTGATATCCGCCGATCGCGGTTATGCGGTTCCCATCGACGAAAATTTCTTTGAATTTCAAGTAATTTTCATATGGCAGGCTAAAAGTTGACATATGATCAAAACTCCCGTCGCCGTTTGCCTTGACTATTTCTATCGCCGAATTTCGCACATAATAGATATACTGCCCGTCGGTTTTTATTATGTCCGCTTCGTCTACGCCTGAAACCTGTGTGTTCGTTTCGGAATAATCCGCAGGGCTGTCGGATTCGGCGCGCTCCGATGAGATTTTTGATGTCCCCGTTTCCGCTTCAGCCATCGGGACGGCGTCTTCCCAAATCACATCGACATCGTCCCAACCCATATTTTCGTCGTAGCCGAACAAATCCAAAAGATTTTCCTTTGTTTTCACGTTGGTCATTTTTGTGAAGCTATAAATGAGTTCATCCGTATCCGGTTTTTCGTCTGCGATCACGATCAGCCCGCGTTCGTAAAAATATTTTTTGCCGAAAATTTCCGCCAGAGAACCAGCATTGACATACATACGCCCCCCGATCAATTCGGACACATCGGAATTTGCCGAAATCTCAACAGATTTCCCGTTTTGGATTTTGACAGTCGCGGAGTTTTTTTCCGCATCCCATTCAATGCTCCCCCCCAAGGCTTCTGCCACGGGGCGCAGGGGGATATAGGCGGCTCCGTTTTTGAGGCAAGGCACAGGGTCTAACGGGAGTTTTTCGCCGTTTACGCAAATTTCCGGGTTTTGGACATACATCGCGGCGTAACCTTCGATTGCACCTGTTTTGGCAGAATCGGCCGCCGCCATAGCCCCGCTCCCAATAATCGTCGTTGCCAGCGCCAAAATGCCAAGCATGATTTTTTTGATTTTTGATTTCATTGGATAACACGCTCCTTAAATAAATATTTCGCTACGTTAGACGAAAAAAATTCCAAAATGTTCCGTAAGGTTTGGCGCGAACCGCATATTTTCTATGTGTGACGAAATCCTATGTCAAGGGCTTTTATATTCATTTCAAGCAAATCTTTTTTTGATTCGGGTATGCTTTTTTGCATCGACATGACAAGCTCGTCCGGCGTAAATATTTTTGTGGCCGCTATCAGCTTTCCAATCATTATCACATTGGCGAGTTTTGGCATATTGTTTTCGTGTGCCAGAGAAGTCGCGGGAATGTAATATTTTTTTATATCTTCCCTTGCGCTTTTTTCGCTGATCAGCGAAGCGTCGCAAATCAAATTCCCGCCTTTTTTAATGGAAAGGTGGAATTTTGCGTACGAGGGCATATCCATGACCAAAAGGGTTTCCGGGTTCGGAGTTATCGGCGCTCCGATTTCCCCGTCGGATATTATGACTGTGCAGTTCGATGCTCCACCGCGCGTTTCCGGCCCGTATGAAGGCATCCAAGTCACTTTTTTGTTTATGTACATCCCGGCCAAAGCGAGCTGTTTTGCCGCGAACAAAATACCTTGTCCGCCGAATCCCGCAAGCAAAATAGTATTTTCCGCCATATCATTGCCCTCCCTGTTTAGTGATGCAAATATCTTTATATACCCCGAGCGGGTAATAGGGCATCATGTCCGTTTTTATCCATTCGAGGGAATCGGCCGGGGTCATGCCCCATCTTGTAGGGCAGTTCGACAATACTTCCACGAGCGTGAACCCTTTTTTTTCTATTTGGTACTCGAACGCTTTCTTGATGGCTTTTTTTGCGGCGCGTATATTTTTCACGCAGTCCATCGAAACCCTTTCTATATAAGCCGCGCCGTCGAGAGTCGAGATCATCTCGCACACCCTTATCGGCAATCCTTGGATTTCGGGTTTTCTGCCGTAAGGCGAAGTGCTCGTGACTTGGCCGACCATTGTCGTAGGAGCCATTTGCCCGCCGGTCATTCCGTAAGTGGCGTTGTTTATGAATATGATAGTTATGTTTTCGCCTCTGGCGGCGGCGTGGATCGTTTCGGCAGTGCCGATCGCGGCGAGGTCGCCGTCGCCCTGATAGGTGAACACCACATTTTCGGATAAAACCCTCTTAATTCCGGTGGCGACTGCGGGAGCGCGCCCGTGCGGGGATTGAACCATGTCCACGTTAAAAAAATCATATGCCATGACCGAACAGCCAACCGGCGCGATGCCGACCGTTTTGCCCCTCACTTCGAGTTCGTCTAAGACTTCGGCGATCAGCCTGTGAGTGATTCCGTGCGTGCAGCCGGGGCAATAGCTGAATTCTTTGTCTGTCAGAGATTTTGGCCTTTCAAATACAACCATGTCTATATGCTCCTTTCAATTGCGCCATAGATTTCATCCGGGGTGGAGATGACCCCTCCCGTGTGCCCGAAGAAATCGACGGGTTTTTTGCATCCGGTGGCAAGTTTCACGTCGCCGACCATCTGTCCCATGTTCAGCTCGGTGACAAAAAACCTCTTTGTCATTTCCGCGATTTCGCCGAGCCGTTTGTTTGGGAACGGGGACAATGACACAGGCCTGAAATAACCGGCTTTTATTCCGTTTTCTTTTAACCTTTTGCATACAGGTTTTGCGATCCTCGAGGCTATTCCGTAGGACACGAGCACAACGTCGGAATCTTCGACATCGAATTCCTCATATCTGGGCTCTTTTTCCTCTATGATGTCATATTTGTTTTTAAAACGGTCGATTATCGTTTTTTCCAAGTCTTCCGGAACCAGATAGAGCGAATTTATGATGTTGGGGCGGCGCTTGTCCCCATGGCCCACCGTCGCCCACGGCTTTTCGACAAGAGCCGGCTTTTTTACTTTGCTCAGGTCTACAGGCTCCATCATCTGGCCGAGTGCGCCGTCGGCGAGAATCATTACGGGAGTCCTGTACAAATCCGCCAAATCGAAAGCCAACCCGGTGAGCTCAACCATTTCCTGGATGGAATTGGGCGCGAGCACGATGAGGCGCATATCGCCATGGCCCATCGCTTTTGTCGCCTGATAATAATCCGATTGGGCCGGTTGTATGCCCCCGAGCCCCGGGCCGCCCCTCTGCACGTTTATGATCACGCACGGCAAATCCGATCCGACTATATATGATATTCCCTCGCTTTTCAAACTCACGCCCGGACTCGAAGACGAAGTCATTACTCTCGCCCCTGCCGCAGATGCCCCGAGAGCCATATTTATCGCGGCGATTTCGCTTTCAGCCTGTATGCAAAGCCCGTTTTCTTCGGGCATCCTTTTGGCCATATATTCGGCAATTTCATTCTGCGGGGTTATGGGATATCCGAAATAATGCCGGCAGTTGCACATTATCGCAGCTTCTGACAATGCTTCATTTCCCTTCATCAAAACCATTTCTGACATATTGCATCCTCCAAAATTATAATAAGTTTTTAGCTATTTGCCGTTTTCTATGCGTATGGCCACGTCGGGGCATATTATCGCGCACTGGGCGCATGAAATGCACAAATCGGGTTCTTTTGCCCCCGCCGGGTTATATCCTTTTTTGTTTATTTTTTCTTTTTCCAAGGTTATGATTTTTTTCGGGCAGACGGTTATGCATAGCCCGCACCCTTTGCATCTTTCTTCGTCGAACGTTATGGTTTTCATTTGCGGCGTTTCCTTTCGTTAAAATCGTTAAAATAATTTTTTGGTGTAATTATCCATTTGGAATATATTGTGCCCCGTTTTTTCAAAAAGATCGAATTGTGTCATCGATGCTGTCCCAAGCAAAGGCACATTCAGCAAACCCGAAATATTTTTCGCGTAATCGATCGAATCCAAAATTTCTTTTTTCGAAGTGAGGCCGCCGATGTTGCTGTTGTTTAATACGGAAGTTATTTTCAGTTTCGAATTTTTTTCGATGTCATAAGCGAGTTTTGCGGCCGCTTCGGGTTTGTTTGTTTGCTTCCTGTATTTGTTTGCGACGTAGATCATCTCGTAATCGGTTTTTTTTATTTTTTCGGCGAACATCCCGAGCGCTGTCGCCCCGTTGTCATCGCCGCCCACGTCGAAAACGGCGTTTTTGCCGCCACCCGCGAAAATCGAATATATCGAAGCGGGCAAATAGGGGATGTCGAGGTTCGAGTTGGCGAAAGGCGGCACTATGAAATCGATGCCGTGGCGCTGCAAGTCTTTTATGTTGTCCGCGCTCCGGAAATACGGGTTCACCGTGTCAAAATCCACGAGGGTATAGACGAGCCCCGCTTGTTTTTTCAATTCTATGGAAAGGTTTACCGACACATTGGTTTTGCCTGCTCCATAATGCCCGCAGACAATTATCGTTTTTTTGCCCGACAGATGATTTATCAATTTTATCAATTGCCTCGCCTTTCTGCCATAAAAAACATGGCAATCAATCTTTTTCGAGTTCATCGAGCGTTTTTTGGATGGCGTTGTTTATTTTAGGCTCTGTTTTTTCGAATTGCGAAACAAACGTGTCCGCTTTCCCCGAACTCGATATGCCGCCAAACAAACTCCCTATCTCCCCCCAGTTGTATAAATACGACAGATCCAAGACCCTGTTGTTCAAAATTATGTCCATCATCTCTATCGAATCTTCGTCGCGCATCAGTTTGTTGGTCACGGTGATATCGTAATACGCCGGAGTTATGTACTTTTTGGAATAATACCCCATTGCCGAAAGTATGTTGCCCGCCCTTTCGGTGTCCGTGCAGGTTATCGGGATGACGGTGTATGTAGACCAGGCGTTGGATACCATTGACCCGTATTTTTGCTGGAGCTCGTCATACTTCGGAATCGGAAGTATGGCAAAATCCGCGTCCATGTTTCGCAGCTCAAAACTGAACAGCAGCTGGTTTGTATGGAACATGATTTCATCGTCCCTGAATTTCGGCAGTATGAAATCGAAAAACACGTTGTTGTATCCGGAAGTTATGTTGTCGGCTATCACGGCGGCGCTTTTGTCGTTTAAAATCGGCGTGATTTTGTCAACTATGCCCGCAATCCTGTCTATATTCGGCTCGAGCACGGGAATATCACGGTCGTTTTTAGGCGTGATGTACTCCCCTGCGCTGGTTACCGCCGTCTGCAAATACAGGTACTGCGAAAATAGCCCCACTTGGTCGTTTTTGTCTATTATTCCGTCGCCGTTGAGATCTTTCGTCACTTCTTTCATAATGCCATACATGGCGTCCCATGTCCATTTGCCGTCCCTGACCATCTGGTACAAATCGCCCACGGAGTAATCCTGCATGAGTTTTTTGTTGGCAAATACCGCCATGGGAGCAATCGCCGAATACAAATTCAAATCTCCGATCACCGCGCTGAGCTTTCCGCCGATCGACATCGCCTTTACGGAATTTTGGTCCCACCAGCTTTTTGACAAGTCGAGCGAAGGTATGCCAAACAAATCAAAAGCCGTGTTTTTTTTGCTGAGCGCCGCAGGCAGCGAATCGCCCAAAAGAAAAGCAGCGTCAAAAGCATCGTCCCCGGCAAGTACCGCTTTCGTAAATTTCGCGGCAAAATCGCCTCTGTTGGGGTATGTGACCGGAACAATGCCGAATTCGATGTTGTACAGCGCCTCGACTTCCCGGTTTCTTTTGTAAACTGCGTCGTTTAAAGGCTCACCTGTATCCTGTTCGGCCAAAATTTCCGATATGGCGGCTATCTGCCATGTCCCCGTCGGTGTCCCGTCGTAGCCGAGTATCGTGAATTTATAGCCATTGTAATCAATTCCTTCCGCAGGGATGAATTCCGGCGGGGCTTCTGTCTGAATTTCCCCGGGTTTTGGGGCATCGCCCGAATCGTTTTTGTTTTCCGGCGCATTATCTTTGGATTCGCCGCATGAAAATAACGATAAAGCCGCCAAAACAAAAATCAATATTACCGCCATTATGCCTTTCATAATAATTCTGCCTTTCCGTATCATTTGGATGGTTTTAGTCCATTATATCACTTTTTGCGCCGTTTGTCAACGGAGACGCAAAAATATTTGTCGCGGGGGCATTGACTTTTGCTTTTTTTAAGCGTATAATTTGCCATATAGGGGAGCGGGCAAGTTTGAAAGCGCGATATATTTCCGAAAACATATTTATCAAAAACATATAATGGAGGAAAAAGCATGAAATGCATAAACGTGAGAAACCAAATAAAAGTGCCGGAAATTGCGCTCGGGATGATGAGGATATCCGGCATGGAACTGGCCGAGATCGGCAAACTTGTGGATACCGCGCTTGAAAACGGCATAAACTTTTTCGACCACGCCGATATTTACGGCGGAGGCAAATGTGAGGAAAAGTTCGCGGAAGCAGTCCAAATGAACCCGGGCAAGCGCGATAAATTCATCATCCAGACAAAATGCGGAATACGCGGCGGATTTTTCGACTTTTCAAAAGAACATATCCTAAATGCCGTCGATGGAAGCTTGAAAAGGCTGAAAACGGACTATATAGACGTGTTGCTTTTGCACAGGCCCGACACGCTCATGGAACCCGAGGAAGTCGCCGAGGCTTTCGACATTTTGAAAAAAAGCGGAAAAGTGAAATTTTTCGGTGTCAGCAACCAAAAGCCGTATCAGATAAAGCTGCTGCAAAAATATTTGGACGGCGCACAAATAGAGATTCTTTTCAACCAGCTGCAGCTGAGCGCGACCAACACGGGAATGATCGACAGCGGGCTGAACGTAAACATGAAAAACGGAAATTCCGTAAATCACGACGGCGACATCCTCGAATACTGCCGCTTGAAAGAAATCACGATACAGCCTTGGTCGCCTTTCCAATACGGCTTTTTTGAAGGCGCGTTTTTGGGAAACCTTGAAAAATTCCCGAAACTAAACGAAACCATAGACAAATACGCGAAACAGTACAGCGCCACGAATTCGGCGATTGCGATAGCCTGGCTTTTGCGCCACCCCGCGAAAATGCAGCCTATCGTCGGCTCGACGAACAAAACAAGGCTCGCGGAAATCTGCAAAGCCTCTGAAATAAATTTGGCCCGTCCGGAATGGTACGACATATATAAGTCTGCCGGAAATATTTTGCCGTAATAAAAATACAGGCAAGTAGCATTTGTCAGCCTTTGGCCTGGAACATCATGAGCTGGTCGGGCAGGGTGTTGCGCCAGCCCACCCGAAAAGCGGTGAATGCGCTCACTGTGGCATCGTCCGTATAAAATGGTATGTAGTGCATGATCTCAAAAGGGAAATACTGTATGATCAGCTGTTTTCTGATATCTTCCCCGTCATTTGGGTAATAGAGGTCTGCCGCGCCGAAAAGGTGCAAAATCTCATGGGCTATCGTCGCGGCGCAGAGCACATAATCATAATCCATGTCAGCCGTATAATAAATCACGGCGCGCTCCGCGTAATATTCTTCGTAACCATCAAAGGCAGGGTCGCAGGAAACCGCATAGCTGCGCCCTCTTTTGTTTATGTTTACAATCAATCCGTAATTGTCGAATCCGGGGCCATTCGCCGAAAGCGTTTCCAAAAGCCCGTTTGCGGAGCCATATTCCGTATCCATCAGGAGTATGTCAAGCCAATAATGATAATCTGCGTCATTGTAGACATATGTGTCCGTTTCCATGTAAAGCGCGTTTTGCGCGTCGGTCGCATGACAGCGAAGTTCATGCCCGAATAGGCCGGCTTGCGTTTCGAGATACCTGAAAGCCTCGTTTTGCAGCGCATAAAGCTCGCTTACCGACTGCGGGTCCCACGAAGATTCGCAGTCGCCTAAAAATATATTGTAAAACATGCAGTCGCCGACAAAACGCTTTGCGCTGCCGGCGTTCTGCGCGGTATCGAGAATCGGGTTTTGCTCCCATGATACGGAGTTTTCGATGTCAAGCAAATCGAGCCTTTTTTGGCAGTAAAAGAAAAAACTTTCGTCGAGCCGCCAGCCGCCCGGCGTTTTTGTCATCGGCATGCTCCCTTCCGAAAAAAAGGCGTGACCCAAAATGCCGAATGTGAATTCGGCGCTGTCCTCCGCGAGTTCGGCGATTTTGATGGAAGCGGCATCGATTTTGGCTTCGAAATTGCTGAAATAATGCGGATAGGCATAAATTTCGCCGCCGAAGTTTTCTATCTGCGGCTCTCCGAATATCGGGTAACGGAAAAACGGCGAATAAACCTCGGCTGAAGCATATATTCCGTCCAGCCTGTCCAGAAGATCGCCAAAATGCGCATATTCCGGAATCTTCACGGGAACATACCATAGACCGTCGTCCACTTCGTCGAATATGTATTCTCCGCCCAGTTTGAGATTGACAAGAAAATCGATCGCTTGCATATCTTCCGCTACGAGCCGGAGCGCGATTTCCCCGATATTCTCGCAATCAGCGGAAAGCGTCTCCGAAACGGGCGGCGGCGTTCTTTCTTTTTTGTATATCCGGCATGAGCCGAAATTTACAAGCAGCGCCGTACAGACAAAAAACAATGCGATGCGTTTTTTGAATTTAAAAATCATTTTCCTTTCTCGATTGACTTTTGGAATTTTTTGGCGTATAATGGAGAATGAAGTATTCTGGGGGGGTAAAAAATTCATGAACATAAAATACATCACCGAAAAGATATTCGCGATAAACGACGGAAACGACAAAAGCTTCACGACGGGAGGCGCCGTCGGCCGGCAGGGGACGATACTTTTTGGCTGCGACGACCGATTGGACCCCGAGATCATACGGGGCATGGGCCTTCCGGAAGTCGCGGCGATATTTTGCTGCGATTACCGCCGCTCGGCCAATTCGGGCATCTTGAATTTCGAAAAAGCCGAAAAATACGCGAACGAAAATTATTGCGGGCTTTTGAGCCGGCCCGAAGAATGGTGGGAAGACCCTAAAAACCGCTGGCATCTGTACAAGCTCAGAAACGACGGCGACATTTTGGCATATGGGGCGTCCAACGTGAAAAAAATGGCCGCCGGCAAACGGATTGAAATAGGCGGCATAGAAATCGAGGCGCTGCATACGCCGGGGGACACCGACCATTCCATGTCGTATATAGTCGAGGACGGAGGGAAAAAGATAGTCTTTTGCGGAGGCCTGCTCTATAAGGGCGGCAAAATACCGTATGTCTACCGCTTGACGCAGGGCATCCACGACAATTCCGACGACGACTATCACGGGTTCCTTCACGGGATCCCGCGCTGGAAAAAGAGCCTTGAGGCTATATCATGCGCCGATTTGGCCGTTCCGTACCTCGGCGGCTCCATCGAAACTCCGAGGGAAGATATAGCGGCATTTTGCAAAAACATCGACGAGCTGTATGAAAGATACGCGGACATCGCGGCACTGAACTACTATTTTGATGCTTTGACCCCAAATCAAAAGACAAAAATGGGGCAGGGAAGGGAAAAGGACTTTCCGGCGTATATAAGGCAAATCGGTAACCAGTGCAATGTTTTGCGCTCCAAAACCGGCGGCGCGCTTGCGATAGACTGCGGGGGCAAAGAAGCGGTTGACAAACTTCTTTCCATGATCGAGCGCGGAGAGATAAACGGCGTGGAGGTATTGTATATAACGCATTACCACGACGACCATGTCGACGGCTGCGGATATTTCAGGGAGCGTTTCGCCTGCCCGATCTACGCGGACAAGATCCAAGCTGACATACTAAAAAATCCCATAAATTACAGGCTGCCCTGCATATCGCCCGTGAGCGTGGATGTGACGGCGCTCGACGACGGGTATTCTTGGCGCTGGCACGAGTTTGAGCTGACTTCGCTTTTCTTTCCGGGACAGACTTTGTACCATGACGCGCTGCTGGCAAAAAACACCGATACCGGCGAGGCGATATTGTTCGCGGGGGATTCGTTCACCCCGACGGGGATAGACGACTACTGCGCGTATAACCGCAACCTGCTCATAACCGGCGAGGGGTATTTCAGATGCCTGGACATACTTGAAAAATATATGCCGGACTATATAATAAACCAGCACGTGGGGAAAGCGTTCGATTTCACTTCCGGGCAGCTCGGCTATATGAGGCAAAATCTGTTTGAAAGGATGCGCGTGCTGCAAAAGCTGTCCGTATGGGACGACATAAATATTTCGCTCGACGAATATTTTGCCATGGCCTATCCATACGAGCAGCACGAAACCGACAACGCGCAGATTTTGATCGGCGACTACGCGCGCAAAAACATTAAATACGAAATCGTCGCGCCGAAGCGCGCGGGCAAAAAAAGCGTATACGGGGTACGGATATATGCGGGGGATGTATATTTAGGCCAAAAAGCGTGTTTTATGGTCAACAATGATTGAACAAAACGGCCTTTATCGCTATGGCGCATTCCACGCGCTTTTTTTCCATTTCGCATGCGATCCCGTAGGGCGAATATATGTCGCCGCCAAAATTTTCGTTGTTTGCGGCGCAGCCCCCTCCGCAAAAATATTTGGCCCAGCAGCTTTTGCATTTTTCGTTTGAAATTATGTTGTTTTCGAAAAACTTTTTCATCAGGCCATGATCCAAGCGTATGTCCGGCTTGTTGACATTGCCGAGCCTGTATTTTTCGTTTCCGGCGAACTGGTGGCAGGGATAGATGTCGCCGTTTGGCACAACGGCAATGTATTCGCTGCCCGAACCGCAGCCTTTTATGCGTTTTATCGCGCAGGGGCCGTTTTCCAAGTCTATGCAGAAATGAAAAAAACTGAAAATGTTTTCTTTTTTGCGCTCGCGCCTTATCATCTCTTTTGCCAATTTTTCGTATTCCGCAAAAACAGCCGGCAAATCGGCTTTCGTTATCGCCAGCTCGCTCGGTTCTTTCGCCACGACCGGCTCTATCGATATGTTTTCAAATCCGAGCTCGCGCATATGCACGGCGTCCTTTGCGAAATCCAGGTTTTTTTTCGTGAATGTGCCGCGTATGTAATAATCTTTGCAATTCGGATTTTTTCTTTCGGCGACCAGTTTTTGGTACAGCGGGACGATATCCGAATAGCTGCCCTCGCCGTTTGCGTATTTTCGCATATTGTCGTTGGTTTCTTTTGAGCCGTCCAGCGACAAAACGATGTTGGAAATGTTTTGGTTTATGAAATCTATTTTTTTTGCGTCCAGCAATGTGCCGTTCGTTGTCAGCGTGAAGCGCACGTTCTTGCCGTATTGCCCTTCGAGTTCGCGGGTTTTTGTCACTATGGCCTTTACCGTTTCGAAATTCATCAGGGGCTCACCGCCAAAAAAGTCAACTTCCAAATTTTTGCGGTTTTTGGAATTTTCCATCAAAAATCGAATGGCGGCCATCCCCGTCGCTTCGCTCATCAATCTGCTCTCGCCTTCGCCGGACCCAAAACTCCCCCCTCCCGCAAAACAATATTTGCAATTCATGTTGCAGTCGTGCGCCGCATTCAGGCACATCGCTTTCAGCGGCGTTTCCGGGGAATACGAAAGCGCGAGGGTTTCATCACGGCCGGAAAATATGCACCCGTTTTCATACAGCTCCAAAAGCTCCGAGTACGCTTTTTTCACCTCGGAGCTCTCGTATTTCGCCAATGAATAGCGCAGATCCACCGGGCATTCCCCCGGCAATTCGCCGTTTTTGTCGAGCCAGGCATCGAGATAGCCGGTCATGGAAGCGGCGATGTCGCTTAAAAGATGGATTGTGCCGCTCTCGACGTCAAGGGCGATGTTGTATCCGAAAAGCGTGTAGTTGTGTGTCATTTTTCGATGTTTTCAATATTTTCGCATTTTTGGTTGGCCACAGTGCACGAAGTCTTGCAGGCTGACTGGCAGGAAGCCTGACACTGGCCGCAGCCCGTTGTTTTTGAATTTTTTTTGTTGAAGTTCGGGTTGAGCGTTTTCACGTGCAGGTTTTTGTTTTGAGTGGTCATGAATATTTTTACCTCCGCATATATTTTAATTCTCTGTTATTATACCATAACAAACTCAAAAAATCAACCGTTTTGTTTTAAATCAAGAAATTTTTTCAGCATCCAAAAAAATTTTCGTATAAATACGGATATTGTCAACAATATTTGCAATTTACATATATAAAAACGCATTATTTTTGCGTTTTTCATATTTAAGAAAATTTTCACCAAATTCAGCCCCAATTTTTGCAATTAATTTTTTTCATTATTTTTTTGAAAAAACTATTGACATTTATTTTGAAATATGTTATTATTTAAGCATACAGGTAAATCAAATTTACAAAGAAGATTTTTCGGCTATACGATTTGCAACGCCAAATTGCAGCGAATCACAATTGGTAGAAAATAATTAAATAGTTTTGCAATTTTAAAAATAATCCTTGACAATCGCGGAATAATATGGTATAGTATAATGCGACGAAGGAACCTGCGCGTTTTGGAAAGCTTGACAGAGATCCGGTCCCATGGGCTGAAAGGACCGTTTGAGCGAGTAGTCGCGCGGCAACATCCTTTATCTTTCTTACAATGCAATAATTTTAAAGTGGGCTTTTTTGAGCCAATTCAGGTGGCACCGCGGGAACATATTCTCGTCCTGACAAAAAATCGATTTCATGATTTTTTGCCGGGGCGTTTTCATATTTTACTTAAAGGGAGAAAACAAATAATGAAAGCAAACATATACAGGACGCATAACTGCGGAGAGCTGGGAGAGGCCGACATAGCCAAAAAAGTGAAGCTGTCCGGATGGGTAGATACGATACGCGACCACGGCGGCGTGATATTCGTCGATCTGCGCGACCACGGCGGCGTAACGCAGATCGTGGTGCACGACGACCGCCTGATTTCCGGGATAACGCGCGAATCGGTCATAACGGTCGCCGGGACGGTGGAGGGCAGGGACGAGGAAACCGTAAACCCGAAGATAAAAACGGGATACATCGAAGTCAAAGCCGATTCCGTCGAGCTTTTGAGCCGGGCCTTGGCGAATCTGCCTTTTGAAATCGGCGACTCGGCATCGACCAAGGAAGAAATCAGGCTCAAAAGCAGGTTTTTGGATCTGAGAAACCCGAAAATGCAGCAGAATATATTAAAACGCGCAAAAATCACGAGCCATCTGCGAAAAAAAATGGAAGAGCTGGATTTCGTCGAGATACAGACGCCAATTCTCACTTCCACGTCCCCGGAGGGCGCGAGAGACTATATCGTGCCAAGCAGGAAGCACCACGGGATGTTTTACGCGCTGCCCCAAGCCCCCCAGCAATTCAAGCAGCTGCTCATGGTTTCGGGATTCGACCGCTATTTTCAGATCGCCCCGTGCTTTCGCGACGAGGATTCGAGAATCGACAGATCCCCCGGCGAATTTTACCAGCTCGATTTCGAAATGGCGTTCGCCACCCAGGAAGATGTGTTCGCGGTGATCGAAGAAGTGTTCTATGACACATTCACAAAATTTTCGGACAAATGCGTCTCTCCCGCCCCTTTTGCCCGAATCCCATACAACGAAAGCATGCTGCGCTACGGAACCGACAAGCCCGACCTCCGAAACCCGCTTGTCATAGCCGACATGACGGACTTTTTTTCGGACGTGGATTTCAAGCCGTTCAAAAACAAACCGGTGCGCGGGATCGTGGTCCCGAGTTGCGGAAAAATGCCGAACTCGTTTTTTGACGGAACCTTGAAGTTCGCAACCGAGATAGGCATGAAGGGGCTGGGATACATTTCCGTTCTCGAAGACGGCCAGCTGAAGGGGCCGATAGCGAAATTTTTGTCGGAGGAAAAGCAGGCCAAAATGACAACCATGCTTTCCATGAAAAAGTTTGACACTTTGTTTTTCATATCCGACGACATCAAGATAGTCAACAGGCTCGCGGGGCAGATAAGGATGGAGCTCGGACGGCTGATGGGGCTGATCGACGAGAACAGATATGAGATGTGCTTCATCGTGGATTTTCCGATGTACGAAATAAACGAAGAGACGAACAAGATAGATTTCGGGCACAACCCGTTCTCGATGCCCCAGGGAGGGCTCGAAGCGCTGGATACGCTCGATCCGCTCGAGATAAAGGCGCATCAATACGATTTTGTGTGCAACGGAGTGGAGCTCACTTCGGGCGCGGTGAGAAACTACAGCCCCGAAATATTGGTCAAGGCTTTTGAAATCGCGGGCTACGACGAGCAGACCGTAAAAAACAAATTCGGCGCGATGTACAGCGCGTTCCAGTACGGGGCCCCGCCGCATGCGGGAGGCGCCCCCGGAATCGAGAGGATCGTGATGCTTTTGGCCGATGAAAAAAACATCAGGGAAGTCACGGCTTTCCCCATGAACGGAAACGCACAGGATCTTATGATGGGCGCCCCGGGCCCGGTCACGGAGCAGCAGCTAAGAGAAGTTCACATAAAAACCAGATAGGAAATGGGAGAATCATATATTTTGCCGTGAAATGACAAAAGCATGGATAAAATACGGAGGGTATCCGGAATATGAAAATATACCATGGCGGTTCCGTCGCCATCGAAAAGCTTGCAATACATTGAAAGTTATGGGGTAAAAACAAATGGAAAATAACGGCAGGGAAGATCGGCTGGAAAATGATTTGTTTTTTGTTTGCTCGGTGATCGAGCATATCGGCAGAACCACCAAAAACAAACGAGGGGAAGTCGCGGCAAAACTCGGTGAAGCGGAAATATCGCGGCTTTTGGAATTTGCGGACGTTTTACACTGCGAACCCATCGAGATTGCCGCAGATGATCTGATAAAACGCTGCGGGTTAACCGAAGGAAATTACGACAATGTGGCATCGTGCACATACGCCATACCGACACATTTTGACATCGCCAAAGTGTACAAGCGTTTGATTGCGAGCATTTCCTCCGCGCAAAACATCGCGCCGCCAAACGCATTGATGAAAGTTTATACATCGTGGATAAGCGAAAAAATCGACGATTATAATTCGAGCATGTACTACGAAAGCCCGCAATATTTATATGCGTCATATAATGCCGGAAAAGCGATAGAGGATTGATTTTGAAAGGAGACAAGAGATATGCATGATTTGGAGACCTTGAAATCGCTCTCGAAGATAAAATTGAGCGAAAAGGAAAATAGCGCGGCCGAAGAATATTTCAAATATTGGATTTTTAAATTCGATATGCTCGATGAAGTCGGCACAAATGGCATCGAGCCGCTCGTTTCGGTTTTGCCGCTTGAAAATGTGATGCGGGAGGATATATCCCGCAAAATGGCGACCCTCGACGAGCTTTTGGAAAATTCCCCCGAGCAGCACGAAGGATATTTTGTGGTCCCGAGAGTGCTTGATTAAAAGAGAGGGTGAAAATATGAGAATTGCGATCGATGAAAACATATTCATAAAAGGCGAAATATGCGCGGCGGGATCAAAAATGCTCGAAAACTTCAAGCCGCCATACTTTGCCACTGTGGCCAACAGGATAAAAGAGGCGAAGATGACGATAGTCTGCCAATCAAAAACCGGCGAATTCGGGGCGAAAACGCAAAAAAAAGAAACCGCCGCCCATGCGGTGGCTTCCGGGATCGCGGATGCCGCGCTGGGCATGGATGTGGGCGGGGCGGCGTACCATGCGGCAATAGAGAGCGGCGTGGCGTATATCAAGCCGACATACGGCACCGTTTCGCGCTTCGGGCTTGCGGCGAATGTCTCTTCGATGGATCAAATAGGCGTATATGCCAAAAATTTTGACGACGGCTTTCATGTTTTGTCCGCCATAGCCGGCCATGACGAAAACGACGGCGCCATGTATCCCGAAAAAAAATACGGATACAATGCCGACGCGATCGATCCAAAAAGCTTGAGATTTGCAGATTCGCCCGAATTCAAGCTCGAAAAATATCTCGAAGCCGTGTACGCCATAATCTCCGCGGCGGAATTTTGCGGCAACACAGCGAGGTTCGACGGCCTCAAATTCGGGCACAGGAGCCAAAATTGCAAAAGCCTCGACGATATGATAACAAATTCGAGAAGCGAAGGCTTTTCGGGGGAGACGAAAATAAAAATATTGATGGGAACCTATGTGTTGTCCGAGGGGCAATACGAAAAATATTACCATAAGGCGATGCAGATAAGGCGGCTTGCAAAAGAGGAGCTAAGCGCGATTTTTGAAAGCTTCGATCTTGCAATTTGGCCAATGTCGGAAACTTGGGTCGCTTTGGCGAATCTCACGGGATGCCCCGCGATTTTCGCCGGGGGCAAGATCGTAATGGCCAAAGAATTTGGCGAAAGCAAATTGCTTGCTATGGGAAGGAGCATGATCGTATGAAATACGAAGCTGTAATGGGGCTCGAAGTACACGTGGAGCTCGCCACGAATTCAAAGCTGTTCTGCGGCTGCCCGGCAAAATACGGCGCGGGGCCAAACGAAAACGTGTGCCCCGCCTGCGCCGGGATGCCGGGGCTTCTGCCCGTGGCGAACAAAAACGCGATAGAGCTTGCA
>WRJC01000035.1 GCA_009782405.1 Oscillospiraceae bacterium | reverse complement strand
ACCATCAGCGGCGGCGATGTCACCGCAACCGGCGGCGACGGCGGCGCGGGCATAGGCGGCGGCGGCGCAGGCGACGGCGGCGAAATCACCATCAGCGGCGGCACAGTTGACGCAAAAGGCGGCGACTTCGGCGCGGGCATAGGCGGCGGCCAAGGCGGCGACGGGGGCGAGATCACCATCAGCGGCGGCGATGTCACCGCAACCGGCGGCCAATGGGGCGCGGGCATAGGCGGCGGCGACGGCGGCGCAGGCGGCGAGATCACCATCAGCGGCGGCGATGTCACCGCAACCGGCGGCAACTACGGCGGCGCGGGCATAGGCGGCGGCGCGGGCATAGGCGGCGGCTACCTTGGCGACGGGGGCGAGATCACCATCAGCGGCGGCGATGTCACCGCAACCGGCGGCAACTACGGCGGCGCGGGCATAGGCGGCGGCCAAGGCGGCGACGGGGGCGAGATCACCATCAGCGGCGGCGATGTCACCGCAACCGGCGGCGATTGGGGCGCGGGCATAGGCGGCGGCCAAGGCGGCGACGGGGGCGAAATCACCATCAGCGGCGGCACAGTTGACGCAATCGGCGGCGACGGCGGCGCGGGCATAGGCGGCGGCGCAGGCGGCAACGGGGGCGAAATCACCATCAGCGGCGGCAATATCACCGCAACCGGCGACGGCGGCGCGGGCATAGGCAGCGGCCACGGCGGCGACGGCGGCGAGATCACCATCAGCGGCGGCATAGTTTACGCAGAAGGCGGCGGGGGCGGCGCGGGCATAGGCGGCGGCCAAGGCGGCGACGGGGGCGAGATCACCATCAGCGGCGGCGATGTCACCGCAACCGGCGGCGACTACGGCGCGGGCATAGGCGGCGGCGTATTAGGCGACGGCGGTGACATACTCATTTACGGAGAAGCCACAATCGTGACCGCTACAAAAGGCTCGGGACCCGGCACGCAACAGGACATCGGTCCTGGCGACGGCGGCGCGGATAGCAATACGTTCGTGGCGTTGGCGCAGGGAAACTTGAAAAACGCTTCGGGCAACATCGGCAACACCGTGGACTTCACCGCCGATCCGTTTTCGGCCAACACGGTCACTTCGGATTTGCCGGCCCCGTTTGGAGTCAAGGTTGACCTGCTGACCGGGCTCGGCACGGGAGCGGCGGCGAAACCTTTCTCGATAATCACGACTTTTAGCATAATTGACGATGTGACATTCGCTTTGGCGGGCAACTACACCAATTCGCCGATCACAAAAACGGGAGACGATTTGATGGCGGCAAATGAATCGGTTGACTTTTTGGGCGGCGACAAAACGATCACCTCGTTTGACATAGCGGGAGTTTCCGGGACAATAGACGATGCCTTAGGGACGATTGCGGCTATGGTGCCATACGGCACGGACCTGACAAACCTGACGCCGACAATCGCGCACACCGGCGCGAGTATCGCTCCGACCGGGGTGCAAGATTTCACAAATTCCGTGGATTACACGGTCACGGCGGCGGACGGCACGACCAAAAAATACACAGTCACAATCACGGCGGCAACTGCCCCGCCTCCCCCGCTCAGCAGCGACAAGGCGATCACGTCGTTTGATTTCGCAGGGGTTTCCGGCACGATAAACGAAGCCGCAGGGACAATTGCGGCGACGGTCCCATACGGCACAAACCTGACAAGCCTGACGCCGACAATCGCGCACACCGGCGCGAGCATAAGCCCGGCTTCGGGCGCGGCGCAAGACTTCACGAATCCCGTGGCATACACGGTCACAGCGGCGGACGGCACGACCAAAATTTACACAGTCACAGTCACGGTAGCGGCGTCCCCGACTCCCCCGCCAACCGGAAGCAGCAAAGCGATCACGCTGTTTGCCCTCGCAGGGGTTTCGGGCACGATAAACGAAGCCGCAGGGACGATTGCGGTGACGGCGCCGTACGGCACGAACCTGACAAGCCTGGCGCCGACAATCGCGCATACCGGCGCGAGCATAAGCCCGGCTTCGGGCGCGGCGCAAGACTTCACAAATCCTGTGGCATATACGGTAACGGCGGCGGACAGCGGCACCAAAACATACACGGTCACCGTGACGGTGGCGACTTCGCCCTCTACCCCGCCCCCGAGCGGCGGCGGCGGTGGCAGTAGCGGAAGCGGCGGCGGAACAGTCACAATCACCTACACCGTAAAATTTGACACCGACGATGGTTCCGCAGTCAGCGACCAAGTAGTTTCGAGCGGCGGCAAGGCGACGAAACCCGACGATCCGACAAAAGAAGGCTACACCTTCGCAGGTTGGTATTCGGACAGCGGATTTGTAACGGAATATGATTTTGCCAAGATTGTCACGGGCAATATCTCCGTTTACGCCCAATGGACAAAAAACATCATCGAAGTAGTCCCGATCACTCCGGAAATGCCTGTCAATCCGTTCGAGGACGTAAAAGGCACGGATTGGTTTATAGACGACATTATATACATTTACAACAGCGGCTTGATGATCGGCACAAGCGCGGACCCCATGCTGTTTGAACCGAACTCCGATGTCACAAGGGGCATGATGGTTACGATACTCTACCGCATCGAGGGCGAGCCCGACGCAAGCGGCCTCGACAACCCCTTCGACGATGTGCCCGATGACGAATGGTATACAGACGCCGTCAAGTGGGGCGCGCAAAACGGGATCGTTTTGGGCTACGGCGACGGCAACTTCGGGCCAAACGACCCGGTGACCAAAGAACAAGCGGCGGCGCTCGTGTACCGCCTGCAGCAGGCGAAAGGCATAACCCCGAACACATCCGGCGGCGTGGATTTCGTCGATATGGACGATGTGAGCGATTGGGCGGTGGAATCCGTGGAGACGCTGAACGCGCAGGGGCTGTTCGACAACATACCCGGCGACAGCTTCAACCCGCAGAAACCGGCCACCAGGGCGGAGATAGCCTCCATTCTGCACAAGTATTTTGTCTCCATCGAAACAAAGGAAACAGATGAAGAAGATGACGCAGAAGAGGAAACGGAAGAAGATGAAGACGCAGATGACACAGAGGATGAAAATGGCGAAGAGGACGAGGAAGATGAAGAAGATGAAGAAGAAGAAGATGATGAGGATGCAGAGGACGAGGAAGACGAAGAATAGCCAAGGCCTCCAAGCGGCCAACTAAAACGAAAAACCCCATTTTGGGGTTTTTTGTTTTTTTGTTGGTTTTACTCTGCGGAACGCCGTGGGCGGCATTCCCTACTCACGATTTCACTTCGTTATTTTTTAACTTTATTTTTAATTCTAATACTTTTTCTTTTGATAATCCTGAAAATTCAATTATTTCATCAAGTGATTTATTTTTTAACAGCATTTTTTCAGCGATTTCTTCTGACCTTGTTTCTTTTGCTTCTTCAATCCAAACTCTTTTAGCGTCGTCCATATTCCATTCCATATTCAATATGCTCACGATTTCACCCCCGTATTTCTGTAAAAATTCAATTAATATGTTCTCATTTACGCAATCCTCTACCGCTCTATTGATAGCTTCCGTCCGCGTAAGCTTTTTGGTATATTCATAGCCATGCACTTTATTTATGAAAACGGCGTATTCGTTTAATGTCCTGCTTCGTTTCATTATCCCAGCGTTATGTCCATGATTCACATTGTAAACTGTAACCATTAATTCAAGATTATTTTCTTCGCCATGCACCTTGAACAAGTCCGACAGCTTCACTGTATCTTTTTCGGGGTATTTGTCCCTGCCGTTATATAGCACGTAAAACTCAGGCGTTTCTATGCTCATTGGCTTAGTCTTGTATAAGTCGTCTTTGTTCGCCTGTATCAATTGCTTGTATATATCCGCAATATACAGCAGACATCGCAAGCCCATATTCGGGTTTACCGTGCTTTGATGTTCAAACAGGATTACGAATTTATCTTCGACTGTAAATGATACATCGTTTCGCAAACCGCCGTAGTATAAGGGATTTTGGATTGTATTCATTTTCAATAAGTTCGGCGTATAGCTTGTCCCCTTGATAGCGTTATATAATTCGGCGGATTTGCTTTCATCGCCGAACAGCAGACGAAAGACGTTATCTTTGTATTCGCGGTTTCCTGTAATATTATCATTCATGTTTACACTCACTTACATTCATTATATGTATTATACCAAATAAAAATAAATTTTTCAACTTAATTGCTCCGCTATGCGCCCCGCCGTTTTTTGACATCGGGAGGTTTTTGCTCATTTTGAGCACTAACCTCTTTTTCGCCGTTGTACTGGTTTCGCCCCGTTTCGTTCGTCACCATCCGCTTGTCCGCGCTGTAGTGCAGACCACGGAAATTTTTTCACTTGTAAAAATCGCTGAGAAATTCCGGGGCCACATTCTGGACGATCAAGTCTTTTATATACTTGTATGAAAATTTGTTGTCCCAGTTTATATTCCCGTGCTGTTTAGCGAGCTCTTCGGTGTAGTCTTCAAACCTGTACAACTGGAATCCTTTTCTTTTCATGTTGTAGTGGGTTATTATCGGGATCATCTCAACGTTTTCGATTGTTGTCTCCGGTATGCCGCCCTGTGTGGTTTTCACTATGTCGAAGCAAAGAAATCCGCCGATCATGTTTTTTGCCCCGAGCATCCCCGATATCATGTTGCCTATCGAATACGTTATGAGGGTCTTTTTGCCGTTTGGACGGGTCACCCATTTCGTCTCCTGGAAAACGTGCGGGTGCATCCCGAGTATCAAGTCCACGTCGTTGTCAACCATCATCTGCGCCAAACTTCTCTGCTCCTGATTGGGTGCAAAGCTGTCCTCGTCCCCCCAGTGCATCACCACAAACAGCAAATCCGCCAGCGGCCTCGCCGCTTTCACCTGCCTTTCTATGGTGGCGTAGTCGATATACGGGATGACCATCGCGCTGCCCGAGGGAAGCGCCATTCCGTTGGTGCTGTATGTATAGCTCAAAAACGCGATGCTGACCCCGTCTTTTTTGTATATCCTCACATTTTCAAAGTCTTCTTTGTCGGCAAAACTGCCGATTTGCAATATGTTTTTTTGGCCGTTCCAGAACGCGATGCTGTTCTGGTAGCCTTTTTCCCTTTGGTCGAGCATATGGTTGTTGGCCGTGTTAATTATTTCGAACCCTATTTCCATTAGCGCGAAGCCGTTTTCTTTCGGCGTGTTGAAGTTGGGGTATCCGTCGTATTTGAACTCGTCCCCCGCTATCGGCGTTTCCACGTTGACAAGGGCTATGTCGTATGATTTCACCAAATTCTCTATATCCCTGTACATATCCCTGAAATTGAAATTGTCTCCGTTTTTGGCGCGTTCCCTGGCGTCGTCGATCATGTTCAGGTGCATTATGTTGTCCCCCGCCGCCAAAAAACTCAAGCGGACCGTCTCGTTTTTTTCTTCCGTTGCCGGAGGCGGATTTGTTTCCTGCATCGTCTGGGTCGCCTGATCCGTTTCGAGCGTTTGGTTCGCGTCCGCCCTGCCGCTTGTCTGAGGTTTTTGGGTTTGCCCGGCGGTTTCATCCTCGATTCCGTTTTGCCCTTTTGGTTCCGATGCGGATATGGGGGCCGCGTTTTCCCCGTCGATGTAAAAATCGTTTCTTTCGTAGTCGCTTTTTGAAGCGAATGTCAAATCCTCCACCTCATTTGAATTTGCGCCGATGATCCCGCATCCAAAAAACAAAATCAATACGGCGGCCAAAACAAAAATAATTGCAATTTTAATGATTTTCATTTTTCCAATCCCATTCCCATTCATGTCGTCGATCAATTGGCATGCCATTTTAGCGAACGGTCTACGGCTTTGTGCCAACCCGAAAGCAATTCATTTCGGCGGGAGGATCCGATTTGCGGTTCTAAAATTTTTTCGCCCATTCGGTTTTGCGAAAGCTCGTCTTTTTTCCAATATCCCACAGCCAGCCCCGCGAGGCAGGCCGCCCCGAAAGCGGTGGTTTCGAGGCAGGCGGGGCGTTTTATCGGAACCCCGAGCATATCCGCCTGAAACTGCATCAAAAAATCGTTTGAGCTGGCCCCGCCGTCAACTTTCAAATCTTTTGGCCAAATGCCGAAATCCGAACGCATCGCCTCCAAGAGATCTGCGCTCTGATAGGCTATCGATTCCAGCACTGCGCGTATGAAATGGCTTTTGTTCGCGCCGCGCGTCAACCCGACGGCGCAGCCCCGCGCATAGGCGTCCCAATAAGGGGTGCCGAGCCCCGTAAATGCGGGCACGAAATACACGCCGTTCGTGTCTTTTGCCGATTTTGCCCAATATTCGGATTCGGCTGCGGTTTCTATCATTTTCATTTCGTCGCGCAGCCACTGCACCGCCGCCCCCGCCGTAAACACGGATCCTTCCAAAGCGTATGTAACTTTTTCGCCTATTCCCCAGGCGATGGTGGCAAGCAGCCCGTTTTTGGAAACTGCGGGCTTTTCGCCAGTGTTCATAAGCAGAAAACAACCCGTGCCGTATGTGTTTTTGGCCATTCCGGGCTCAAAACATCCCTGCCCGAAAAGCGCGGCCTGCTGGTCGCCGGCGACGCCCGCGATGGCGGCCGGCCCGCCGAACAATTCCGGTTCGCTTGCCCCATAGGCGAAACTCGAAGGTTTCACTTCGGGCAAAATACATTCGGGTATATCGAGCCTCCGCAAAATTTCGACGTCCCATTTGAGCTCAAATATGTTGTATAGCATGGTGCGCGACGCATTGGAATAATCCGTGACGTGCAGTTTTTTTCCGCTGAGGTTCCAGATAAGCCAGGAATCTATCGTGCCAAACAAAAGTTCGCCGTTTTCGGCTTGTTTTCGCGCATTGGGCACATTGTCCAATATCCATTTTATTTTCGTGCCGGAAAAATACGGATCCAAAACAAGCCCGCATTTGTTTCTTATTTTTTCGCCCCAGCCTTCTTCTTTGAGCTCGTCGCATAAATCCGCGGTGCGGCGGCATTGCCAGACGATCGCGTTGTATACCGGGCGACCCGTGGCTTTTTCCCAGAGTACGGTGGTTTCCCTCTGGTTTGCGATGCCGATCGCGGCGATGTCGGTATGTTTCGCCCCTATTTTTTGCATCGCTTCCTTGGCGGAATCTATCTGCGCCGCCAAAATTTCCATCGCGTTTTGTTCCACCCAGCCGTCCCCGGGGTAATACTGGGGGAATTCCTTTTGCGCGATGCTTGCAGTTTCGCCGTTTTTGCCGAATATGATGCAGCGCGAGCTCGTAGTCCCCTGATCCAGCGCCATTATGTACTTTTCCATTTGCCATCACCCTTGTTTTTGCGTATTTTGCCATTATTCGTATGATTTGTAGTATTTGAGCGAGTCGATGTTCATTCCGAGCTGCTCGAGCAGATATTTTTCGCACACTCTCGACAGTTCGCCGATTGCGTCATCTTGCAGAGCGAATGAAAACAATTTTTCGTCTTTCACAGATGTGACAAAACGCATCGCGTTCAAAATGTGGCTTGATATGCGCACGAGTTTTCTTTGCGTCGATTCGCCCCATTCACGGTATTCGGAGCCGTCTTCTTTTTTTTCGGGTTTTTCGGGTTTTTCGGATTGACCCGAATTGCCTATGCATTCGCCGCAAATCAGGTTGCCGCCGATCAAATCGAAAAATATGCCCGTATCCTCGTCGAAATTTTGGCGGGAGCAATTTTCGCATTCTTCCAAACCCGGCATAAAGCCCGATTTTGTAAGCGCCCTCAACTCAAAGACCGCTTTTATCGTATTTGGGGGCATTTTTTTGTTTGCCATCATATACAGGCAATTCAAAAGCAGCTTCAAAATTTCCCCTTCGTCTTCGCTTTCCCCCACGCATATGACGGAGGCTATGTCCGAAAGGTATACTGCAAGCGCCAATAGCGCCAAATCCGTCCTTATCCCGTAAAAGCCTTCGATTATGTGCGCTTCGTTCATTTTTATGAACGAAGGCGCTTTGAACAGGGTGAATTCGGAAAACACGAACGGCTGCGCCGAGACTATGTTTTTGTTTTTGAAACTGCGCACGCCCGCCGCCTTGAACGAAATTTTTCCGTACTCCTCGCACAGAACAGTCAGGTATTTGTCGTTTTCGTTGATGTTTTTGGCTTTTATCACCAAACCTTTAATTTTGACAATCATGATTCGTTGTATCCCAAATTCGAGAGCATGCCGGGTTTTTCGCGCCATTTTTGCTTTACTTTCACCCACAGGTCCAAATAGACGGACAAATCGAAAAACTTTTCCAGATCCTGCCTCGCATATGTGCCGATTTTTTTTATCATTTCCCCGTTCTTGCCTATTATTATGCTTTTGTGCGATTCTTTTTCGCAGAATATTTCGGCTCTGATGCTTATGAGGCCCCCGCTGTCTTTGGCATCAAATTCTTCTATCGAAACGCCTATCCCGTGGGGGATTTCCGCATCGAGCAGCCTGAGCGTTTTCTCGCGGATTATTTCGGCGGCGATTTGGCGTTCGGGCTGGTCGGTGATCATATCTTCGGGGAAAAAAAATTCGCTTTCCGAAAGGTGTTTGTCCAATTCCCCGGTCACCAGCCCCACGCCGTCGGCTTTCAGGGCCGATATGGGGATTACCGCCGAAAATTCGTAATTTTCGGTATATGCCGCGATTATTTCGAGTATTTTTTCTTTTTGTATGGTATCGATTTTGTTTATGGCCAAAATCACCGGAATTTTGCTTTCTTTCGCTTTTTCCAAAACCTCTTTTTCAGCTATTCCGATTTTTGCCGCGGGTTCTACCATCAAAACCACTGCATCGACTTCGCCGAGCGTTTTTTTGGCCGACTTTTCCATGTATCTGCCCAGCAGCGATTTCGGCAGGTGCAAGCCGGGCGTGTCAAAAAACACGTACTGGGTTTCGCCCTTTGTCAAAATGCCCGTTATCCTGTTTCTCGTGGTCTGCGGTTTTTTTGATATTATCGAAATCTTTTCGCCCAAGAGCGCGTTGAGCAGGGTTGACTTGCCCACGTTTGGCCTGCCCACGATCGCCGCGAACACGGTTTTTTTACTCATAAATTTTTTTGATCTCCTTTTGTTTTTCTTTCATGGCAAAATCCTCCTCCTCGGAAATTTCGTGGTCGTAGCCGAGCAGATGGAGCGTGGCGTGCGCCGAAAGGAACATCAGCTCCTGTTCTGTCCCTGTTCCGTATTCTTCGCCCTGCTGCTTCGCCTTTTCCATGGATATGATGATGTCCCCCAGCAGCGTTTTGCCGTTTTCGGGATTTGTTTCGTTCATCAAAAAAGAAAGCACGTCGGTGGGGCAGTCCTTGCCCCGATAGTCCCTGTTCAGATTTTGAATTGTTCGGTTGTCGGATATTTCCACGTTTATCTCACAGGCATAGTCCACTTTTTCGTATTCGAGCGCGGCCAATACCGCTTTTTTTATATATTTCTTGTACTTAGCCGGGCCTTTTATGTTCACTATATGTCCTATCATAAAATTTTCCCCAAAAAATCCGCGAGCCTCGGGTTTTTCGGAGCCCCGAAAAACCGCTCCGGAGGCGCCTCTTCCAATATTTGCCCGCCGTCCATGAACATCACCTTTGTGGCCACTTCGCGGGCGAAGCCCATTTCATGCGTGACCACGATCATCGTCATGCCCTCATTTGCCAAATCTTTCATCAGCGACAACACTTCGCCCACCATTTCGGGGTCCAGCGAGGAAGTGGGCTCGTCGAACAGCATCACGTCGGGATTCATGGCAAGCGAGCGCGTGATCGCGATGCGCTGTTTCTGGCCCCCGGAAAGCATGTTGGGATATGTGTCGGCTTTGTCGGAGAGCCCGATGCGGCAAAGCAGCCCGTCCGCCTTTTCGTCCGCTTGCTTTTGGCTCATTATCCCCAGCTGCACGGGGGCCAAAGTGAGGTTTTTTTTCACGGTGAGGTGCGGGAACAAATTGAAATTCTGGAACACCATGCCCATTTTCTGCCGCACGCGGTTCAATTTTTTGTATGCGTGCGTGATGTCTTCCCCTTCGAAGATTATTTGCCCGGAGCTGGGCTTTTCCAATAGGTTCAAACAGCGCAGAAAAGTGCTCTTGCCCGAGCCGCTGGGCCCCACGACCACAATCTTTTCTCCCTGTTTCACATTGCAGCTGATGCCGCAAAGCACCCTGTTTTCGCCGAAATTTTTGCACAGCTCTTTTACTTCGATCATTTCGATCGTCCCGGCCGGTTCAATCGTTTTTTGCGCTTCTGTCACTTTTGGCGAATCTCCTTTCGGCCAGTTTTAAAAGCTTGGAAACCCCGAAAACCAAAATGAAATACACAAGCGCGATGAAGAGCAGCGAAAAATACGGCTCCAGGGTTTTTGAGCGCACGTTCTCACCCGCCCGCGCAAGATCGCGCAGCGTTATATACCCCGCCACCGAGGTTTCCTTTAACAGTGTGACGAACTCGTTGCCCAAAGCGGGCAGGATATTTTTGACCGCCTGCGGCAAAACGATCAAAAACAGGGTTTTAAGCGCGGGCAGCCCCAGCGAACGCCCCGCTTCCGTTTGGCCCGGGTCCACGGACATGATGCCCGCGCGCACGATCTCCGCGACATACGCGCCCGAATTTATGCCGAAAGAAAACACAGCCACCAAAAGCGCGTTGTCCACGCTTTTGAAAATGATGTAGTACATGATCAAAAGCTGCACCACGATCGGCGTCCCGCGAAACAGCGCCAGATAGCCCCCGCAAAAAGCGTCGAGGACGGCGAGGCGGCCGGTCTGCGCGCGGTAAACGCGCACCATCGCCACCGCCGCCCCGATGACCACCCCTATTGCCGCCGCCCCGGCGGCTATCGCGAGGGTGTTGAAAAAACCTTCAACAAACAATTTGTAGCGGTTGTCCACGACAAACGTGATATCGATTTGATGGCTGATCCAGTCGAATATGCTTTCCATAAATTATGTGGCTTATTGCGAATATTCGACTACCCATTCGCGGATTTTGTCCTCGCTTATGAGCCGCCCGATCACCTTGTCGATTATTTCCAGCAGATCCTCGTTGCCCTTGGGGACGGCTACGCCGTACTCCTCCGCCGCGGAGCTCCCGTCGCCGTAAAGCAACTCGATTGCCACGAGCCCGGAATTTTGCTGCGCTATGTTCTTTGCCACATATTCGTCCATCACCACCGCGTCCACGCGGTTGTTTTGCAACTCCAGCGCCGCTTCCAGCGCGCTGTTGCATTCCCTGAGCTCGACGCCGGCTCCTTCTAAGACCCCGCCCTCATCCATTTCGTCCTCCATCAGAAATTGGCCGGTGTAGCCTTTTGCCACGCCCACCGTCTTGCCCGCCAAATCCTCAATGGACGATATGTCCGAGCCTTCATTTAAGATCAGGTACTGCACCGATTTGATGTACGGGACTGAAAAATCCACGCTTTCTTTGCGCTCGTCGGTGATGGTGAACCCCGAGATCGCCATGTCGCCCTTTCCGCCCTTGATCGCCATCAGTATGGAGTCGAAATTCGCTTCTTTGAATTCGGCGTCGGCCCCGAGTTCCGCCGCTATCGCTTTCGCGATTTCGATGTCCACCCCC
Organism: Oscillospiraceae bacterium; assembly: GCA_009782405.1. The sequence continues at coordinate 18,920 of WRJC01000035.1, read as the reverse complement.
ACAGGCTTGCCATCGGCCAAAAATTCGAACGGGGAAAAATTCGGGTCGGTATAAACCACTATCTTGCCGGAATTTTGGATCTTTTCCAGTTTGCCCGTGGCCGAAGCGCAGGCCGCGGCCGAAAATATGACCGCGCAAAGCAGGACCAAAGCAAATATTTTTTTCAAAAAAACCACTCCTTCTTTTGTTTTCGGTAAATACGGATATGCTATGTAGATTATATCATACCGGGGACAATAATGCAAGAGCAAATTTTTCAAGTTTTTTTGACTTTATGCGATTCTTTGGCCACGGCGCCGTAGGTGGCGGTCATGCGCTCTTTTTCAAACAGGCTCCTGGTCTCGCCGTTGCCCGGCCCGATGGACATCCAGTAGACAAAATATCTTTTGTTTAGGTCGATTGATTCGGTCACATACGCGCTCTCTTCGTCTTTTACCGAATTCGCGATTTCGCCTAAGGGGTTTATTATCCTCGAGGAAGCGGTCCCGTCATAACCGGCCACCACGACGTGCACCCCGTTTGTTCTCGCTATCGCCCTTTGTACCAGCTCGTCCTCGCCCATCGTGGGCACAAAGATGATTTCCGCGCCCATCAGCGCGAGAGTGCGCCAGTTTTCCGGGAAGAATTGGTCGTAGCATATGAGGACCCCGATCCTGCCGAAGTCGAGGTCGAACACGCGGTGTCCTTCGCCCGGCGTGGTCCCCCATTCGGCTTCCGTCAGGGGCAAGTGGGTTTTTTGGTATTTGCCGCAGACGGCGCCGTCGCGCCCTATTATCACCGCCGTGTTGTATATCGCCCCTTTTTCTTTTTCGTTCATGGTGAAAATGATGTATGTATTGTATTTTTTCGCGTATTCGCCCAAAATTCCGGTCAGGGGCCCGGGGACGGGCTGCGCTTTTTGGTTTGAGGCGCTGTCGTCGTAGCAGCTTTCGTAGACGAGCTCCGACAGCAAAATCACGTCCGGGCTCGATTTGCCCGCTTTTTCTATGATTTCGATCATGCTTTTGAGGTTTTCCTCGCGGGTTTCGCGGCGCTTTTTGAATGTGGTCGCTATTTTCGCGAATCTTTTCGGTTCTTCGGCCTTGTCCGAGGTTTCAAGGCTTATACTGTCCCATTCGACGACCGCTTCCGGACACCATCTCGCCCCTATTTCTACTGTCAGATATGCGGCGCCTTCCGGGGCGTCGAGTTTCCTGCACAGCTTTTTTTTGCTTTTTTTGCTTGTTTTGGCTATGTCGGCGTAGTCCCGTTCCAAAAGTTTTTTTTGGCCGTCGTAAAAAGAAATCATCGCGAAAACGCCGTTTTCCTTGTTCTTCACGTTTTCGCAGGTAAAAAGAGCCGAAAAAGTCACCATGTCGCGATCCGAAACGGCGATTTCGCCGCTTAGGAACTTGCCGTAAACATTCGGGCTATTTCCCGTGGAAATTTTCAGCTTGCCCTTTTCGGCATAAAATTTCGGCGCCAGTTCTTCTCTTGGCGACCACGGGCTCCATATCGCGTTTTTCAAAAGATTTTTGTTTTCCATAAAATACATTCGCCTCCAATCTTATTTGCATTTTACCATATTTTTTCGCAAAGGTCAAGGCGAAAGCGGATATTTTTGCATTTTTTTACCTCCGTGATTTTCACCGATTGACTTATTTATATTTTTTTGATATAATATATTGAATAATTATATTATTTGATAAGGCGGCTGAAATTATGAATGCTACAGAAATAAATATTATCAACTGGATGGTGGTATGCGTCAATGAATTCGCGCGCCAGTTTTCGCTCGATGGTAAAACTGCTTTCAAATATCTGTATAACAACGGCGGTATTGCCTTTTTGAAGGAACATTACGAAGCAGAGCATACGCTTTCGTTTGATGAAACAGTTGAGGACTTACAATTCGTATGTAAAAATAACGGCGGTGAATTATGATGGTTTTATATCACGGCTCAAATACGCCCATACATGAAATAGATTTAGACAAATGCCGTCCGTACAAAGATTTCGGCAAAGGTTTTTACCTGACTGTATTCAAGGAACAGGCGATTGCCATGTCAAAACGCGTCAGCAAAATTTTCGGCGGCACGTCTTATATAACATCGTTTGATTTTGACGGCGCCTGCTTAGGAAATCAATCGCTGTCTGTTAAAATATTTGACGCGCCTACTACCGATTGGGCTATGTTTGTGCTGAATAACCGCAGCAGGAATTTCGCTGATATTTCGGACAGTATGTGCAATCACGATAATAAATATGACATTGTAATCGGACCGATAGCGAATGACGATATTGCCTTGTTGTTCAGGTCTTTTGAGCGCGGTTTGATTGATATTGAGAGATTAACAAAAGAGATGGAATATAAAAAATTGTCAAATCAATATTCATTCCATACGCCAAAGGCGCTTTTGTACTTAAAAAGGTTGGGTGATGAGCGTTATGGATAAAAAAGCAATATTAACAGAATTTATAACTCAGGATATTATTGCCAAGATTGCGCAGGAAAAGGGATTGAAAATTGAGCAGGCAATGAATAAATTTTATTCATCTGTGACTTTTGAAAAATTGCAGGATTATGAAACAGGACTATATCTTGAGGGCACCGACTATATTTACGACTTATTGGAAGAAGAAATAAATTCTTAGCTTTTGTCTTTCGACAGATTTTTTATCGGCAAAAATATTCGGAGCCGTTTTGTTTTCCATCAAAGCCCGCAACTGCGCATGAATTCATCGTCGCCCAACAAAGAAAGTTCTCCGTTTGCCATGATGCGCCCGTTTTTCAGAACAATCAGGCGATCGCATACTTCTGCGGCGAATGCCATGTCGTGCGTGGCTATGATTTTGGGATGCTTCAAATTTTTCAATGTTTCTGCCAGAGCCCTTTTTGCTTTTGGGTCGAGATATGCGGTCGGTTCGTCGAAAATCAAAACGGATGGATCCATGGCCAGCACAGTCGCTATCGCCGCCATTCGTTTTTCGCCGCCGGAAAGTTTCAAGGAAGAACGTTTGCGAAGATAATCTATGCCAAGCAACCCAAGGGTTTCATCTACGCGTTTTTGAATTTCGTTTTCCGGCACGCCGATATTTCGGCAGCCGAACGCCACGTCGTCATATATTTGCGGCATGAATAGCTGGTCGTCCGGATTCTGAAATACAAAACCCACTTGTTTCCGGATTTCGTTCAGGTTTTTTTTGTTGAGCGGCAAGCCGTTCACCTCGATAAAACCTCCCGATGTTTCGAGTATTCCCACAATGGCAAGCAGGAGCGATGTTTTGCCCGCCCCGTTTTCGCCGATCAGAGCGATGTTTTCCCCTGCGCCCAAATCGAAGCTCAAGCTGTCAACCGCTTTTGTTTTGTCCGGATATATCACCGTCACATCTTGCAATTTGAGCATCACAAAACCCCCGTAAAAAATTTGACGAAAGCCAAAAAAGTTTTTGTATCGATTATCCGGAAGGCGATGAATGCGAAACAGGCGGCAAATCCGAAAATCCAGTCCCGAATTTTCAGTTTTTCATATCCGCGAGACAAAGCGCCTTGCGCATAACCCCTGCATTTCATGGCATTGTAGACGCGTTCGGCTCGGTCGAAGCTGCGCAAAAGCAGCTGCCCCAAAAAACTGCCGATGTTTTTTATATCTACGCCTTTTTTGCCTCGGCTCCGCAAAATGTACGCGACATGCATGGAATATGCTTCTTCAAACAGCACGCCGATATATCGGTATGTCATTTCAAAAAGGGCGACAAAAACATCCGGCAGCTTCAATCTTCGCATGGAAGCGGTGATTTCCGCGAGCGGCGTCGAAGCGACGAGAAGCAATACGGCCATAACGCACAGATAGGTTTTGAAAATTATGGTGAAAAGCGAAATGGCCCCGTAGCTGACAGTTACGCCATTTACCGCAAAAGCCGGAACCCTGTCGAATATGGCGTTGGAAATGCCCGCAAAAAGGCAAAAAGGAAGCGCGATCAAAAATCTTTTGAGCAGCATGGCGTATGGGGTTTCGGACAAGGCCATCAAAAGAGTGGGGTAAAATACATACGGAATCAGGCGCCCGAAAGCATATCTGTCAAAAGAAACAGCCACCACGATGAAAACCCCCGTTGTCAGCAGTTTGACCGTCGGGTGGAGTTTATGCACAAATGTATGGCCTCCTGACAATTGTTCGAGGGCGTACAGTTCCTTGATTTGGTTTTTCACTTAGATTTGGAATCCTTTCGCCTTTTTTTGAAAACTGAAATTGCGATCGCGGAAACGGCGGCGGTTAAGAAGGCCATCAAGCCGCCGATTATTCCGGCAACGGATTTCTCCATTCCAAAACCATTTTCCCCCGTGTTTTTGAAATTGTAATCCGGCATGAATGCGACTGCTTTTTGAATAGAGGCCGCCCCTTCGAAAACCGCGCCTTCCGCTTTCGGCTCCTCCATTCCCGCCGTTTTTTCGATTGCCCATTCAAGCCCGTCGGGCTGGGGCGACGCGAACAGGGAAAAAGCTCCCCCCACGAGAAGCGCGAGGATGGAAAAGGCGATTACGACATTTTTTACCGGAACGCCGCTTTTTATTTTTGTCCTTTCAAAGGCGCTGTCCATGATTTCAGGGCGCATTTTGTAGACAAAACAGAGTATGGCAGCAGTGGCGATCCCTTCGGCCAGCCCGATTGCAAAATGAATCGGCTGCATCAGGAAAAGGAAAGTCAAAAACGGAAGTTCGGCAATCCCGGAAATCCGGGTTTGAAGCACAACTCCGAATGCGCCAAGCTGCAGGGTCAAAACGGCGGCAGCGACGGACGCCGCCGCAATTTTGAAAATTGTCCTGCCACTTTTGAAAAAAGGCTTGAAAATCAGCGGATAGACGATCAGGCACGGAACAACCCCCATGTTGAAAATATTGCAGCCGAGCGCCAAAAGCCCTCCGTCGGCGAAAAACAGACACTGTATGACAATCACCGCCGATATGGACAATAGCGCGGGAAACCCGCCGATCATGGCGGCAAGCAAGATCCCTCCGCCGATATGCCCGCTTGCCCCGGTTGCCGGAATTGTGAAATTTATCATTTGCGCGGCGAATACGAACGCGCCCATGACGCCCATCAACGGGATCTTTTTTTCGCAAAGGTCGTCTTTTTTTATTTTTTTGGCCGCGTAGGCGTTGGCCGCGGCGCTGACTGCGCACATTGCCGCGCCGACGGCGGGAGAAAGCAAAGCGTCTGCCATATGCATAAAGAAATCCTCCTAAAAAAACATGAAAACAAAATGATGCCAAAAAACCCCCGCGCCGCTCTTGTGGCGCAAGACGCCTTCATGGCATCAGTAGTTCCATTTGCATTTTCAGAATTTGCCGGATTGCCGCGCGCATATCTTCATGATACGCTTTTTTAATATTTTACCACCGCGAACGTTTTGTGTCAATACCCCGGTTTCAAAATTCCCGGTAAATTTTATGTGAACGAAACCAAATTTCAAGTTTTGACATAGACTCCAAGCCCGTTATATGTGTCATAGCTTTCGCCGATGGCTTCGATCTCCCGCAATTCATCGACGAGCGCTTTCATTTCGGGATTTTCGGGTTCCATGTTGTGGACGACTATGACCGAACCTTTTTTGAGGAGGTGTTTCGCATCCTTTAAAAATGCCCCGTATATGCGTTTGCCCCTGTATTCGGGTCGGGGATCGTCGTGTTTGCCCGTGGCGTCCAAAATGAGCATATCGATGGGCTCCGTGCGGCGCGACAGCAATATTTCCGCATCTTCGCAGCATATTTCCGCATTTTTGCCATAGCCTAAGTTCGTGAAATTTTTTCTTGCCAATTCGCACACTTTTTCGTTTATGTCCGACAAAACGGCGACGCCGCCGGTTTCAGATACGGTTTTCATCGCCCATACCGCGAAATAGCCGTAATATGATCCTGCGACGAACACCTTTTCGGGGCGCGTGATTTTTGCCACGGCATAAAGCAGGCGCTCGTCTTCGGGATATATGAAAGTGATGAATTCGCCGTGGCTGTAATTTTCGCGTATGTGTTTTCTGTATTCGTCGAATCCGCCGTACATATCTTCGCATTTCGGTATTGTTTCGTTTTTTGCAAGATAGCCGATAATGGTTTCCGCGGGCAGTTTTTCATCGGGCGGCATCAGCGAAATGCGCTTTATGTTATATTCGCCAAACCACGCGGAACCCGAAAGGCTTGCATCGGCGGCCATGTCCTCGCGAAATTTTTTCGAGTCCGTTTTTTTTTCCAAATAGTTTTTGTAGTATTGCTTTTGCGAAAGCATCTTTTCCGCATACAGCGCGAATTGCCCGCTTGATATATTTTCCAAAATACATTCCTCCCTTGCCTTTTTTAATTGGTACATTGCAAAGTATACCACATCCGAAAATAAAATGCAATAAAAACAGATTTGTTTCGGCGAAAAAAAATTTATTTGCGTTTTTGCGAAAAACGTAAAAACCCGAAAAAATAATTCGAATAAATATTCTTTTTTTGCTTGACAAAAACACATATTTTTGATATAATTAAAGTTAAGGAGAAGCAAAAACAGGAGTTAAAATTTTATGCCAAAAAACCAAAAAACGCAAAAAAAGGATGCCCCCGTTTTGGACCAAAAGATAACCGAGACGTTGGAAACCAATTTCATGCCATACGCCATGACCGCGATAAAGTCGAGGGCCATACCCGAAATAGACGGGCTCAAGCCCTCCCACAGGAGGCTTCTTTTCACCATGTACAAAATGGGGCTGCTTTCCCCTTCCGCGGGCAAGACAAAATCGGCAAACGTGGTAGGCCAGACGATGAAGCTCAACCCCCACGGCGAAAGCGCTATATATGAGACGCTCGTCAGGCTCACCAAAGGCAACGAAGCGCTCATACACCCGCTCATCGATTCGAAAGGCTCTTTTGGAAAACAATATTCGAGGGACATGGCATATGCCGCTTCGAGATACACGGAATGCAAACTCGACCCCATATGCGCCGAATTTTTCGAGGGCATAGACAGGGACGCGGTGGATTTCACGGACAACTACGACAACACTTCGAAAGAACCCGTATTGCTCCCGAGTTCGTTCCCCAACATACTCGTTTCGCCGAATATCGGAATAGCTGTGGGAATAGCGAGCAACATATGCTCATTTAACCTCGCGGAGATATGCGATGCCACCATCGCCCTGCTCAAAAAAGAAAAGATGACCGCAAAAGAAATGATGCAGATATTGAAAGCCCCGGATTTTTCCACAGGGGGCCAACTCATATACGACGAAGAGGCGCTCGGGGAAATATATGAAACCGGGAGGGGCAGCGTGAAGGTGCGGGCGAGGTATTCCTACGACAAGTCCGGAAACTGCATAGACATATACCAAATCCCATATACCACGACAGTCGAAGCCATACAGGAAAAAGTGGAACAGCTCGCAAAAGACGGCAAAATCAGGGAAATAAACGACATACGCGACGAAACCGACCTTGGCGGGCTAAAAATAACGATCGACTTGAAAAGAAGCTCCGATCCCGACAAAATCATGCAGAAACTTTTCAAAACAACCCAGCTCGAAGATAAATTTTCGTGCAATTTCAACGTTCTGATAGCTGGCACGCCGAGGCTTTTGGGAGTTTTGGACATTTTGGCCGAATGGATCGCCTTTCGGATAGAATGCGTAAAACGCGAGCTTTATTTCGATCTCGGCAAAAAAAAGGAAAAACTGCATTTGCTAAACGGGTTAAAGGAAATACTTCTCGACATCGACAAAGCGATTAAAATAGTCAGGGAGACCAAAACCGAAAAAGAAGTGGTCCCCAATCTGACCAAAGCTTTCAAAATCGACGAAATCCAAGCCGAATACATAGCCGAAATAAAACTCCGCCAATTGAACAGAGAATACATGATAGAGCGCACGAACGAAACCGCCGAACTCGAAAAAGCCATATCCGAATTGGAGGAAACTTTGGATTCGCCCGAAAAACAAAAAAAGATAATAATAAAACAGCTCGAAAACGTACGAAAAAAGTACGGCAAACCCAGGATGACCCAAATCATCTACGCCGAAAACGAGCAAAATCCCGAAGAAAACGATGAAGTGGAAAATTACGGCGTGCACCTTATTTTGACAAGGGACTGCTATTTCAAAAAAATAACCGCCCAATCGCTTAGGGGCAACGACGAACAGAAACTCAAGGAAAACGACGAAATCATATTCGAAAAAGAAGCCCAGAACATCGACGAAATCTTGTTCTTTTCGGACAGGGGCCAAGTCTACAAATCCAAAATCAGCGAATTCGAAAACGTAAAAGCATCGGTGCTGGGCGACTACATCCCCGCAAAACTTTCTTTCGACGAAGGGGAAAAGGCGATTTGCGCCCATATAACCGGGGATTACAACGGAAATATGCTTTTTTTCTTCAAAAACGGGAAAACCGCAAAAATACCGCTCGAGGCTTACAAGACAAAATTGAACAGAAAAAAATTGACAGGGGCATTTTCCGTTTCTTCGCCCGTCGTTGCGATTTACCACGTTTTCGAAGGCGAAAATTCCGAATTTTTGCTTTTGTCTTCTGACAACAAGGCGCTGGTCGTCGATTCCGAAATCGTCCCTTTGAAAAACACGAGGACTGCGGTGGGCGTGGACACGATAAGCCTGCCAAAAGGCAGGGAACTTGCAAGCGTAACAAAAAACCCCCGCGCATTGTACCAAAATGCCGAACAATACAAAAAATCTAAAATACCCGCCCGAGGCAGCGCATTTTTAGCCGTTGACATAGAAAAAAACCAAATTTCGATGGATTCCATAATAGACGATGTTGATACATGAACAAATATGAACGAAGTTCATATGCAGTTCATGGCATACTTGCATAAAATCGAAGAACAAATATGAACGAAGTTCATATGCAGTTCATGGCATACTTGCATAAAATCGAAGAACAAATATGAACGCAGTTCACGTGTAACGAATGTTAACGCAGTTCATATGCAGTTCACGCCGATCGATCACGCAGTTCATGGCATACTTGCATAAAATCGAAGAAAAACGCCGGAATTTTCATCCGGCGTTTTTTATTCATTTCTTGTTTTTGCGCTTAGTCAGCCGCATTGTGACAATCGCCGTCACGATGCAAGCGGCCACCGCTATTGCAATCCCTATAAGACCTCCGTCGCCTGTATTGGTTGAAAGGGCAAACCCGCTCGCTTTTGCTTGAATCGGCAAACCCAAAACAAAAACCGCCGCCCACAATATTTTTATAATTTTTTTTATCGGTTTCATTCGACATCACCTTAAATCCCATAATTTTTTATGTGCCGATATTATTATATCACAAAAAAACAAAAATGTAAATGGTTTATTAATAAAAATTTAAATTTTTTTCAAAAATTTTCGATTTTTATTTTACATTTCAAATTAATTTAAAAATTCAAATGAAAATTATGGGCTTGCAAGCCGGCCCTTGCTCGTAATTTTGTATTTCCCCCAAGGCGAAAAGGATGTTTTCGCAGCTGTACATCAATACCTTGTCCCCAAGGCAAAAATTGCCGGGATTTTCCGCTTTTAATTTGTGTATGTATATCTCCGCCCCGTTTTTGGCGAGTTTTGAATAAAACTCTTCCAAAACCATTTTTTTTTGCGCCACTTCCTTTAAAATATCCTCGCATGAAACGAGCAGCGAACAAAGCGATTCCACTCCCGAATTGGATTTATGCTTTTCCAAATATTCGGGCAGATAGGAACCAGAAATATCGAAATTTCCCGAGCGAGTCCGTTCGAGGCCGGCCATCGCCCCCCCGCAAGAGAGCATTTCGCCTATGTCATGGCATAAAGACCTCACATATGTCCCCTTGGAACATTCTATGTCCAATATGTATTCGCCCAAAACTTCGGTTTGCCCGCACTTTATGGAATATATCGAAACCGCTCTCGGTTCCGGTTCCACTTCCTTGTTTTCCCTGGCATAATCATAGAGTTTTTTGCCGTTTATTTTTATCGCGCTGTAAATGGGCGGCTTTTGCCATATGTCCCCGACAAAACTTTTTGCCGCTTCTTCGACTTCCTCAAATCCCGGAAGACGAAAACCATTTGCGCGCTTGGTTATTTTTCCGCTTGTATCCATCGTGTCGGTGGAAATCCCCAGCTTCAATACGGCGCGGTACGATTTTTTGCGGGCCAGCAGCAAATCGGAAAGTTTCGTGGCGCTTCCCAGAAGCATCGGAAGGACCCCGGAAGCCATAGGGTCCAATGTCCCCGTATGCCCCACTTTTTTTATGCCGAACAGCCTGCGGACAAAATATACCATATCGTGCGAAGAACAGCCCGAAGGTTTTTTCAAGTTCAATATTCCGTTGATATTTTTGTTTTGTGTTTCTGTCATAAAATTCCCGTTATTTTTTCGACGAGTTCCCTTTCCAATATTTCCGCTTCGCAATATCCCGAAACTTTGCATCCGGCGGCTTTCATATGTCCCCCGCCGCCGTATTGTTCGGCGATTTTTGCGACGTTCGCGTATTCGTTCGACCGCAGGGATATTTTAAATTCTTTAGCTTCTTGGTTTTCTTTCATTTCTGTTTCTTTTATCGTCGCGCCGACTTCGACGCCTTCCGCAGTTCTCGCTATTTCGTTTATTCCCTCGATTTCCGCGCCCTCAAGCCCCGCGTTTTTTTTCGCTTCGTTTGTTATGGCTATGACTGCGATTTTTCCGCCGGCGTAAAATTTCAGGGAATTGTACGCCAGGCGTTCCATGGCTATCTGCGTTTTCGTTTTGGTTTGGAAAACAAGCCTGTTCAGCTTTGCGAAATCGAATCCGGTTTCCATGAGCTTTGAAGCCGTCGCCATCGTTTTCGGCGTGGTCGAGCTGTATCCGAACGAACCGGAATCGCAGATGATGGCGCAGTAAACATCTTTGGCAAACCCGGGGTCTATTTCGACCCCGCACTCAAGCGCCAGATCATATATTATTTCCCCGGTTGCAGACGCTTTTTCATCGATATAGTTTTCTTTCCCGTAAAGCGAATTCGTATAATGGTGGTCAATAACGAGGTCTATTTTATTTTTTGAAAAATCTTCAGAATAATATTTTCCATATGCGCCGATTTGGCTTATTGCCGCAGCATCCACGCAAATGATGCGTTCCGGGGCAAAATCGGGGGCTTTGATGAATTCCAAATCCAAATTCGGCGAAATCTCAAAAAAACTGCATATGCGGCCGCTCACCGCGGTATCGCAGGCGACGTAGGAAGTTTTTCCCAATTTTTCAAATATTTTTTTAAGCCCCAAAGCGGAGCCGAGCGTGTCCGGGTCGGGATCGATATGGGCGACAATCAAAACATTGTCGAACGAAACAATCCTTTTTTTCAACTTTGGCAAATCTATCAAATTCATAGCCTTTTTTGCCTCAGTTCAATCCTGAAAGCACTATGACCGGAAGCATCCAAAAAGTCTGGAACAAAAACAAATGCCCCGCATTTATCCCCAAAAGCTGCCCCGCGACCCCGAGGATCACGGACAGAAGCAAACCCGCCGAAAAAGCCAGCGTCTGGAGCATCGCGTTGGTTTTCATCAAAGTTTTTATCTTGTCCGCGATCACCACCGCCCCGAACAAAGACTTCAAAGATTCCTTGGAAACCACCGGCGAATCCACATATCCGGGAATTTTGTAAATGTCGGAGGAATCTTTCAATTTCAGCACCCTCACCGGATATTTTTTTATATTCCCCATTGCCGCGACCAATTCGTCGTTTATATTCGGGTCAAATGTGCGTATGCACAAACATGTATTCACTTTCCTTATGTTCTTTATTATATCGTAAAAATCCGGGGATATTTCATATGTTATGTATATTTTGGCCAGCAATTTGTTTTCCGCGGCCAAAAACATTATGCTGCCAAGGCTTTTTTCAAATGCTTCGTCCACGTCCGAAGAAAACGGATCCAGCCCCAAATTAGCCATATATCCCCTCTTTCCTATGAACATTTTCGCGCCGCTTGAAAAAAAACATATGCCGTCGTCTTCTATTCCGGCCAATTTTACATCGCGTTCGCCATTGCCATCGTAATTTACAGAGGCTTTGAAGGTTTCGGCAGGGGGCATATTCAATTTGTCGAAAATGGCGCAAAGGGTTTGCATAACTGCATCTATCCTGACGTCCTTGCATACTTTTATCCCCGAAATCCTCACTTTTTCCGCCGGGAAAATATCTTTGTCGTAAACCGAAATTATGGGCATCCCGGAACTTTCTTCCATGCTGTTTCCGCCGATGAAAGCCGCGCCTATTTGCCGGGCCTTTTTTTGCGCTTTGAAAACGGGGTAGGAACAGGCGACAAACGAACACAAGGGAACAGAGCCGAGCATGATGGCGGCGGCGCAGGAAAGGGAAGCGTACCAATCTTTTTCTTTGTTCAGCCCCATGGTTATGATGAACAGCGAAAGGGCGGCAAACAAGGATATGTATATATAATGTTTTATGGGCCCGCCGAGATGTTTGTCTTTGTATGTCCGCGTAAAAAAATTCGAGACAAACGGGGCGCTCACCACCCCGCCCACGCCGGAACCGTATGCAGCCACGTCGCGAAACAATTCCGCTTCCGGTTTGGCCGTTCCGTAAGGTTGGGAAGAAGCTTGCAAAGGAGCGGTTTTCGGAGTCTTGGAAGGGTCGAGCAAAGTGAGCGCGTATTTCTGTTTGTTGGAAGAAACTGTTTTGAAACTGTCGATTTCCGCTATTATGTCGAACAGGTTGTAAAGGCTTATCATTACCATTGAATAAACCGCCATCGAATTGTAGAGCGCCATTTCCGGGCTGTTGTATCTGAAATTCAAAGTGAGCATGGTGTGGACAAATGAAACTGCCAAAAAGAAAACCGATATGGAATAGGCGTTGACGTTCGAAGCGAACATCGACCTCACGCCGTATACCAGGGATTTGCCGTTTATGGCGGCCGCCAGAAGCAAAATCTGCATATCTATCCAGATATATGGCACGTTGTAATGGTATATGTTGAGTATTCCGGGCATTTTCCATTTCAGATACGGCGCAGTTTCCATATAGAAAATTATCAGGAACAAAACCGCCCCCGCCGCGAATTTTATCAATGCGGATATATATTCGTTCCTGTAAGAGGCAAAAATGTCGGTTATTTGTTCCCGGTTCGCAAATTCCTTTTCCGTAGCCCTGTAAAAAGTCTTTTGGGGAGGTTTTTTTGAAACGGGGTTTTTTTCGTATTCTTTTGGGTCGGATTTGTTTTCGGCGCCGCTTTTTTCCGGATCCGCATAATTTTCCCGAGGGCGTTTTTTGCCATCTGCGGCTTCCTCGCGGCCTATCCCGATGGCTTTGAGAAGTTCCAGATCCATGTCCGATTGTTCCGATTCGCCGCCGTCGTTTTCCCTTTCTTCCCAAATTACATTTTCAGGCTGTTTGTCCGCGCTTTCAAATCGTTTTTCCTGATTCTCGTTTTCATTCCTGCTTTCTTTTTCATCCGCATATTTTTTTGCCGGAGGCGGTTTTTGCGGTTCGGGAAAATCGGCAATTTCGGGTATTTCCGGTTTTTTCGGTTTTTCGGATTCATCTTCATTCGCATTGTAAATGGAACTGTCCAGTGTGTCTTGCAGATCCTCGAACAAATCGTTCAATTTTGAGGGGCTTTTTTTTTCTTCCATAGCTTTTACCTTTATTTATTTCATGATTTATATATCATTTCTTTTTGCGTTGGCGCGATATTTCGTACATGAGCACCGCGCAGGCGCAGGAGACATTCAAAGAATCTATTTTCCCGAACATCGGGATTTTTACCATGAAATCGCTTTTTTGTATCACCAGCGGGGAGAGCCCTTCGCCTTCGTTTCCCACAACCAGACACATCGGGATGTCGTAATCCGCTTCGCTGTAATCCGAAAGCGCGGCGTCATTTTCCGAATTTTTAAGGTTTTCGTCTAAATCCAGCGCGGAAGAAAATATCCAAATTCCCTTTTCCTTCAATTCGTCGATCACCCCCGCGATATTGGCCACTTTGGCAATGGCCATATGCACCGAGGCGCCCGCGGAAATTTTTGCCACAATGGGGGACACGCCCGCGGCGTTTCTTTTCGGTATTATCATTCCGTGGACTCCCGCGCATTCAGCTGTCCTTATTATCGCGCCGAGATTGTGCGGGTCCATTATTTTGTCCGCGATCAAAACAAACGGTTTTTCCCCGCGCTCTTCGGCGATTTTCAATATATCGCCTATCGAGCAGTATTCTTTCGCGGCGGCCATGGCGATCACCCCTTGGTGCGCCGAATTTTTTATCATTGAATCGAGCTTGGATTTTTCCGTTTCGATCACCGGTATGGATTTTTTCAAGGCTTCGGCAAAGATCACGGTTATCGAACCTTCCCGCTGCCCGCTCTGGACAAAGAGTTTGTCTACGGACTTTCCGCTTTTGAGAAGTTCGAGCACCGCGTTTCTGCCGTATACCATGCCCGAATCTTCCTGTTCCGCAACCGGCGGCAGGGTTTCGGGAAATTCCCTTAATCTTGCGGGTTTTGCGGGCTTTGAGGGCCTATCCGGCCTGAAGGGTTTTTTTTGGCCGAATGCGTTTTTGAAATTTTTTGCCTCTTTGGGCGCTGTTCCGGTTTTTTGGAATTTTTCGGGTCTTGCGGAATATTTTGATTTTTCAAATCCGCCCGCTTCTCCGGGTCTTTTGAATTTCACGAAACTTCCGGGCCTATTTTTGCCGTCTTTTGAAAACGGTTTTTTTCCGGGCTTGAAATCGTCCCTTTTGTTGTTCATAAAAACTTCATCCATTCAGATTTTATTTGTTTTGATCCAATATGAGCATTATAATATATTTTCTCTGAATTTGCAAGATATTTTTCAAAAACAAAATAAATGTTCACAAATCTTTGGTATAGTAGATTATCATTCTATAACGGAGTAAATACGAATTGATTTATTTGCGTTTTTTTGCCTATTCCATAAAGCGCCTGAAAAGAAAAAAGGCGTTTTGGCTGCCCGCTTCTTTGCTTTACTGGCTCATGCCCGTTTTTTATGTTCTGGAGCTCGAGTGTTTCCATAAATACCCGAAATATTTTTTGGAAAGTTTTTTGGCGGATCATATATCGATTTTGATTTTTGATTTGATTTTGGTATATGTGCTCTTCGCGGCGCTTTTTTTCCTGATACAAAAAGCCTGGATGAACATATTGCTGTTCAACGCATTGATTTTGGCGGTTTCGTTCGTAAACTATATAAAATATGCCCTGACAGGCGAAAATTTTATGCCCCACGACATAATAATGGCGACGAATATGGGTGAAATCGCCGGTTTCGTTTCGATAGAAATTGAATTTTGGAGTTGGCTTTTTATCGCCGTCTCGATTGTTTCCGCGATTTTTCTCGGCATTTTCGCCAAAGACGCCCCCCTTAAATTTTACGTGCGCTTACCCGTAGCTTCGGCGCTGTTTTTGGTTTTGTTCATATTTTTCGGCAACGGGGCGCTTTCGGGGGATTTGTTCAACGAGATAGGGATGTATTTTGAATCCACAGACAACCAGATCACCAATTACGAGGCAAACGGGTTCATCGGCGGATTTTCCATAAATTTGGCCTCTTTCGCGATAAAAAAACCCGAGGGATATTCGAGCGCGAAACTGCAGGAAGCGCTCGGCGAATACGCCGAAATTTTTCCTTCGGCAGATTTCGCGAACCCCGACATCGTTTTAATCCTCAGCGAAAGTTTCTGGGATCCGAAACTGCTCCCGGAATCGGAAATCACGCCAAACCCGCTTGAAAATTACGACGAACTCAAAAATCGGGAAAACGCCTTCGCCGGAAAGCTGGTAGTGCCCACTTACGGTGGCGGGACCATTCGCACCGAATTTGAAATTTTGACTGGACTTGCCTGCGACGCGCTGCCCGATGGGGTGGTTCCCTACACGATTATAAAAAAAGACGTGATTTCATACGTTTCATATTACAAGGAACTGGGATATGACACAATTGCGATACACCCGTATTTGGCAAAATTTTACCGCAGGGACACAGGGCTGCCGTTTCTGGGTTTTGATGCGTATTATGCGGAATCGCTTGCGGAAATCAAAGAAATAAAGCCGGAAATAGTGGGCGAATCGTACAAATATGTCACAGACCGCTGTTTTGCGCGGTATCTGGAATATTTTTTGGACGAAGCGGAAAAAAAAGACGCCGCCCCTTTGTTTTTGTTTGGCATATCCATCGAAAACCACCAGCCATACTATTACAAATATTACTGGGAGACATTTACAGTCAGGGCAAAAAACCCGCGTTTGAGCAAAAACGACTATCATTTCTTTGAAAACTATGTACAAGGCGTAAAAAACGCGGACGAAGCTTTGGGGCAGCTTTGCAATTTTATCGATTCGCGAAATCGGCCTACTGCAATTGTTTTCTTTGGCGACCATTTGCCTTCGATATGCTCGAAGTATTCGGCGTATTTGGATACGGGATTCATTTCCGACATTTACGCCACGGATTCGAGGCTCCAGCTGTACAGCACCCCTTTCATCATTTACGCAAACTTCCCCCTGGACAAAAAAGGCCTCCAAAACGACGCATACGCTTCATACGATTTACTGAATGTGCTTTCGAGCCTTATCGGTTCCGGCAAAACGCAATATATGGGCTATTTGGAAGCGTTGCGCGAAATACTGCCCTATTACAACATAAAATTGAAAATGGAAATCACGAAACAGCAACAGGAATTGTTGAAAATACAATACTACGAAACATACAAACGCATGACAAATTGAAAAACAAATGATGATAAATATATAATAAAATAATCAGGAGGGATTACACTAATGATGCAAAATATACGCCCCGCGGCTGTTCCGCTTGTTTTATCCGACCCATATTTCAGCGTTTGGTCGTTTTCGGACTTTTTGCATGGAGACTCCACACGGCATTGGACCGGCGAAAGAAACGCGCTTGTCGGAATCATAAAAATCGATGGCAGAACATATCGGTTCTGCGGGAAAGCCGACGTGCAAAACAACCGCCCTGACAGGGAACCGGAAGCAATGGAACAAATATCGCTTTCGGTGTCCGCTTTGTCGACGGAATACATTTTTGAAAAAAGCGGAATCGAATTGACGGTGACTTTTGTTTCCCCTATCCTGCCCTACGATTTGAACATGGTTTCCCGTCCGCTCACTTACGTCAAATATGGGCTCAGAAGCGCCGACAAAAATGTCCATGACGCGAAAATTTACACGGACATAACGGGGGAATGGTGCGTCAATGAAAATGGCGAATCTGTAAGATGCGGAAAAACGAATTTCAAAAACGCAAAATCCGCCTATATGGGCTCCACAGACCAAAAAATATTGAACAGCGCGGGGGACGACCACCGGATAAATTGGGGATATGTGCATTTGATCAATCCTTTCGGCGACGTTTTTTGCGGGACGCTTTCAGATAGATATGATTACGCGAAAAACAAAGCCTTTGCAAAAAAAGGCCATTATGAAGCGCATGCGGTTTCCATTGACCAAAACTGCCCCATTGCCGCCTGTGAAATCGATTTTGGGAAAATCGGCGGAAGCAAAAAAGAAAAATATATACTCCTCGCCTACGATGATATAAAATCCATAGAATATTTCGGCGAGCAGTTTTGCGCATACTGGCAAAAAGACGGCATGACTTTTGCTTCCATGGTGGAAAATGCGGTCGATGAAGCGCCGGACATATTCGAAAAGGTCAAAGTTTTCGAAAATCGCCTGTATGCAGATGCGGTAAAATCAGGCGGAAACAAATATGCCGACATAGCCGCTTTGGCTTACAGGCAGGCATATGCGGCGCACAAATTAATTGCCGACCGCGATGGAAACGCGGTTTTCCTTTCAAAGGAAAATTACAGCAACGGCTGCATCGGGACAGTGGATGTGAGTTATCCCTCGATACCCGTATTTTTGCTTTATTCGCCCGAATTGGTGCGGGGCATGATGCGCCCTGTTTTAAAATTTGCCGCTTCGGAAAATTGGCCTTATGATTTTGCTCCCCACGACGTGGGGACATACCCGAAAGCGAACGGCCAGGTATACGGGAAAGATAACGGCGAATATTTGCAGAAATACCAGATGCCGATAGAAGAATGCGGGAATATGCTGATAATGGCCGCTGCCGCAAACCTTGCAGACGAAGATTTTGGTTTCATGGAGGAACACTTCCCTATTTTCGAAAAATGGGCGGATTATCTTCTGGAATACGGCTACGATCCGGAAAACCAGCTATGCACGGACGATTTTGCCGGGCACCTCGCGCACAACTGCAATTTATCGATAAAAGCCATCATGGGACTGGTTTCTTTCGGCATTATATCGGATTTTTTGGGAAATGGCGGCAAATCGGGAAAATACAGGGAAAAAGCGGCGGAATATGCGGCAAAATGGAAAAAAGAAGCAAAAGACGGCGACAAATACAAGCTCGCTTTTGACCAACCCGGCACATGGAGCTTGAAATACAACGTCATATGGGACCAAATATTCGCTACCGGCCTGTTCGGGGAGGAAGTGACAGAAGCCGAAACAAAATGGTATATGCAAAACCAAAACAAATACGGGGTCCCCCTCGATTCCAGGAGCGCCTACACAAAAACAGACTGGCTCATATGGTCGGCCTCTTTGTGCGAAAAACTTTCGGATTTCCAGGCATTGGTCGAACCTGTTTGGCGTTTTGTGAACGAAACCGCTTCCCGGGTCCCATTTTCGGACTGGTATTACACCGATACCGCAAAACAAGCGGGATTCCAGAACCGTTCGGTGATCGGCGGCGTATTCATGAAAATGCTGAAAGATTCTTTTGCGAATTTTGATAATTAGACGAGTCCTAAAACGTTAATTCAAAATTGTGAAAACCGCAAATAAGCGAGAGGCGCAAGAGATGCTTACGCTGTTTGTTGCGGTAACGAAGCTGAAGAATTTTGAAACGCTTGATGCG
>WRJC01000034.1 GCA_009782405.1 Oscillospiraceae bacterium | reverse complement strand
ATCACCCACATCTCTTTGCCCGATTTTCTGCAGGCGCTCGCCACAATGTCGAGATTTTCGAGATATGAGGAAAACACCCCGGTGAACGGATAGTAGTCGAAGCAGATATACGGCAGATCGACCTCGCGCACATACTGGTCGATATGCTCGGCGTATGTGAAGTTGCCAAGCTGCGAGACCACTTCCTCGCCCGTGTTTTTTGGTATGCTCGCGTAATTTGGGTACAGGTTGATAAACGGCAGCTTGTCGGGGAACAGCTCCCTGTAGCGCTTTGCCACTTTGTCAATATGCAAAAAATCCTTCGAGTTGGGCTCGTCCACCGGATAATCGCCCCACACCGCAGGGCTTTTTGGGTAGGTTTTCTGTATTTCATCGAGCCGGTCAAGCGGGAACTGCTTTGCGTAGCCTCCCGCATTGTCGCCGTCGCCCCCCCACCACATCGGCGTGGTGTTAGAGGTCGAGATGATCCCGAGGCCATGCTTTTCGCACAGGCCGACCAGGGGCTCGAGCGATTCGACCGCCATGATGAAATCCGCCCCGGTTTCGGCCGCCTGTTTCACCCCTTCGTCGGTCCAAAGCTCCTTGGCGAAATAGAAAAGCCCGGCCGGATAGCGCCCTTTGCATAAATCGATTAAATTGTTTGGCATAAAAAATTACCTTTCCTCCCTGTTTTTATATGAATTTGCTTGTCTGTTTATCCCACAAGCCTGTAAATCTGCAAAATCATTTCATAGGGCCAATCGCAGGCCCTAAATCCGGAAAACGGAAAACTTCCATCAAGTTCGCCGCCGTCGAGCGAATACATCCAGGCGAGGCACAAATCCGGGTAGTGCGCGAAAAAAATAAGTTCGCTGTTTTCCATCGCGGCATTTATCTCGCCCAAATGGTTTGAAAACAAATAATTTGCAACATCGGGCATTGAGGCGATCAAGGACATAAAATCAAAATCGAGCCCATGGGCTTTGGCGCACGAATCCATCAGTTTTTGCTGCGCTTGCATGGCATACGTTTCATTGTCCATCGCAAAAGCCGCAATTTCCAAAAGTTTGTCGATAAAAGCGCCCAATGTCCCTTTAAAATATTTGGATTCCATGAAGGCGTCTATTCGGTCGGGCTCGTTTTGGAAATGGGGTCGGTATGCAAAATAAACGGCTTTCATTTTTTCGAAAAGTTCGCTGTATCGGCCCGCGTTTTCCGGAGAGGGCAGATATATATCCCGCCCGTAGCGGCAAAACCCCCATTCGGCCATCGCGACTTTCGCGACGGCGTCGTTTGGGTTTATGATGTTGAAAATGCCGCTGTAACCGGTATATTTTCCGCTTGATTTTTTCACTCCCATCGGGGTCTCGAAACAATATGCGTACACATCGCCGAATTTTTGCTTTTCGCAAATTTCGCCCGCGGCCAAATTGGCCGCCGCGCCCCCCCTGCTGTATCCGGTCAGCCATATTTTCATCTCGCCTGAAATTTTATGCCGTTGCAAATACGAATCGATTTCGTCGGTCACGATGCCGCAGGCCTTGTAAAATCCAGCGTGGAAATCGCCCTCTGTGCCGACGTTGAAGTTCCCGGCCCATTCGGCGCCGTATCCAAATCCGCGTATGACCGCCGCGATCACGGTGCAACCATCGATTTTTTTGTTGGCGACGGCGACCCCGATGTTTTCGGGTTCGGTTTTTGTCTTGTCTTCGTTGCTTCTCAAGTAGTAGTCGCTTGGCTCGATCTGCCCAAATCCGATTTCGCCCAAAAGCCATTCCAATTCATTGCAGTCATATGCGGCAAGCGAGAGCGCCAAAGAAATCTTCGCCAAATCATGGCTGTATGCATCGGGGGCGGCGTCAAAATAGCTGTCTTCATATTCAAAGGGGACTATACGCCCGGTTTCATATGAGTTTGCCCCAGATCCGCTCAGGTAGCTGAATTTGCCTTCGATTTTTTCGTTTGCCGCCGCTTTCGCGACAGCGGCGGGAAAAAGCGCGAACACCATGGCAGCCGCGAGGATCGACGAAAGCGAAATCTTGCGAATTTTTTTGCCCATGAAAAAATTTCCCCCTTTCAACTCGCCGATACGGCAAATTTGTTTTTAAAATATCCTGATTGCCTCGAAGTGATATCTTCAGTCAAATCTATTGCGGGGTTGTTGTCCAAATAATATTTATTTACAATGTATTGCTGCAAATGACCCATTTCATACGACCATATGGCGATATTGAAAAAAAAATCCGCGCTGCGCTTATCTATTCCTTCGATTCTGTCTTCGATGCCGCCTTCGAAGATGCTGTTGACCGCGCCGACGAACTTGAAACAGCTTCCTTGTTCATCGGCTTGGAATATGGGGGAGCCGCTCATTCCCGGCCTCGCCTGTGCGCCGAATTGATGGGCGCCGGGATCGTCGAATTCGTAAGTGAAATAATTCTTTCCGTCTGCGGGCTTGGTATACATTCCCGTTATTTGTATTTTGTATATCCGAGGCCCTGCGCTTCGTCTTGTTTGGACAACTTCCTGCGGGGTTTCGGGTATGAGTATCACATATGCCTCGCCGAGGTGCGGGTTTCCGAATTCCATCACAAAATCATGCAGCATGGCAGTACTGCCCAATTTGCCGAAAACGCCCGCTTTCGTGCATACAAACTCGGGCGTCCAAAATTCATCCGCATCGAAAGCCACGGCCTCGCTTTCGGCGAGCAGGTGTTCGACTGAATGGGCGGTGGAGGCGTAATACCAATTCCCATCGACGCAATTTGCGTAAGTCATTGTGGAATAGGAGTAAAACGCGGGATTATTGTAGGAAATGGGAGTGCCGAGAAGCATGGCTTTCCCCAAATTTTTAAGCTGCCGGTCAGAGTAGGAGAATCTCAGGTCATTTGTATAAATCGCCGCTATTTCCTGTAAAGCGATATCGTCCGGGTTTTCATGGGAAAAATTGGGGGATGTGCCGAATTTGTCTGTCAGCATTTCCTGGACTGAGCCGGGAACCGGATAATTTGGCTCAAATCTGGGATTTGGCTCCGGCGCATCGAAGGGCGGGCGGCCGAAGGAGGAAATAGTGCCGGGATCGAATTCGTACGGCGGCAGCGGATCTGAGGCAAGCGAAACCAAATTTTTGAGCATCAGCTCTTCGGGCGCCGGCGCGGGCTCGACAAACTCGGCGATTTCAGCCGGGCTTTGCGTGGCTTCGGTCGGTTGTTCCGCGGGAGTTTCGGAAGTTTGGGCGGGGGTCGCCGGATTTTGTTTTTTCCAGGCGAGCATTTCCGCTTCCAAAAAAGTCGAAGGCTCCGCTTCCGACAAAACGGAAAATCCGAAATCTCCCGCAAGCGGCATTCGACCCGCAAAGTTCAAAAAGACGAAACAAAGAATCGCGGCGGCAACGGCCAAGAGCGCAATTGATGCATATAATCTAAACGATTTCGAGTGATTCATTTCGATGTTTCCCCGCAGCATTTTGCAATATGCACATCATAGCACAATCCGGGAAAAAATTCAATCGTAAAATTGTTAAAAATTTTGCGCGGACAAAAAAACAGAGCCGAGTTTCTTTTTTCCCGGCCCTGCGGATTTTGCGTCAAAAACTATTTTCCGGTGAGCTTCGCGATCTCTTCGGCGAAATTATCTTCCCTTTTTTGGATTCCTTCGCCTTTTTCGTACTTGTAGAAAGCCGCGACTTTTACCTGGCCGCCGCTTTGCTTGGCGTAGTTTGCGACATATGCCCCCACGCTGATTTTGTCTTCTTTCACATAGCCCTGCTCCAAAAGGCAGTTCTCCTCGTAATATTTCCTGATCCTGCCATCCACCATCTTTTCGATCACGGCTGCGGGCTTCTTCGCGTTTTCTTCGTCGTTTTTTATCTGCGCCGCGATTATTTCTTTTTCTTCCGCGACCACCGAAGCGGGCACGTCTTCGCGGCTCACATACATGGGATTCATGGAAGCTATTTGCAATGCGAGGTTCTTTTTGAATTCCGCGAATCCTTCGCCCGCAAGCGCCTCTCCGTCCGCCTCGACCTTGACAACCACGCCGATCGCGCCTTTGTTGTGTATATAAGTGGAGAGAATGCCTTCCACTATGACAAATCTCCTTACAGACAGGTTTTCGCCCATTTGCAAAATCTTTTCCTTCAGCGCTTCGTCCACCGTCATCCCCCCGCCAAAGGGCATGGCCAGAAGTTCGCCCACATCTGCGGGTTTCTGCTTCAATATGGTTTCCAGGCAGCCTTTGACAAAGCTTTGGAAGTTTTCGTTTTTGGCCACGAAATCGGTTTCGGAATTCACTTCCGCCATGACCGCGATGCCGCCGGGTTCATCGTGCAATATGTCCACGATTCCTTCCGCCGCTATCCGGCCGGCCTTTTTGGCCGCCACCGCGAGCCCTCTTTCCCTCAATAATTTTATAGCCTCGTCGAAGTTGCCGCCGGCTTCCTCCAACGCTTTTTTGCAATCCATCATCCCGACGCCCGTTTTAGCCCTGAGCTCGGACACGTCTTTTGCGCTTATCGCCATTTCATATACCTCCGTTTTTTTTAGTTATCAGTTGTCAGTTTATAGTTCTCTTCGTTCCCCTCGTTCCGCTGACAACTCGTATTATTCTTCAGCGGCTGCCGCTTCGAGCTGGGCGACTGTTATGGGCTCCGCTTCATTGGGTTTTTCCG
Source organism: Oscillospiraceae bacterium (assembly GCA_009782405.1). The sequence continues at coordinate 27,973 of WRJC01000034.1, read as the reverse complement.
CTTCTTCGACGGTTTCCGCCGGGGCCTCGGCAAACGATTCGCCTTGCCTGCCCTCGATCAAAGCGTCCGAAATCGTGGCGGCTATGAGCCTTATCGCCCTTATGGCATCGTCGTTTCCGGGTATCGGGTAATCGAGTTCGTCGGGGTCGCAGTTAGTGTCGGCTATCGCCACTATCGGTATGTTGAGTTTTTTGGCTTCCAAAACTGCGTTTCTCTCCTTGCGCGGATCCACGATGAACAAGGCGCTGGGCAAAGACGTCATGTCCTTTATTCCGCCGTAGTTGTGCTCCAAATCGTTTATCTCTTTTATGAGCGCGATCACTTCTTTTTTGGGGAGCATGTCGAAAGTTCCGTCCTCCTGCATCTTGTACAGGCTGTGCAGGCGGTTTATGCTCTTTTTGATCGTTTTGAAATTGGTGAGCATCCCGCCCGGCCATCTCTGGTTGACATAGAACATCCCGCTCCTTGCGGCTTCTTCCCGGATCGACTCCTGTGCTTGTTTTTTTGTGCCGATGAACAGCACCGCTCCGCCGTCTTCTGACAACTGTCGCACATAGGCATAGGCCTCCTCGATTTTTTTGACCGTTTTTTGCAGATCGATCACATGGATCCCGTTCCGTTCGGTGAAGATGTACTCCGCCATTTTGGGGTTCCATTTTCTTGTGTGGTGCCCGAAATGGACGCCGGACTCAAGAAGCTGTTTCATGGAGACTACAGACATTTTTAATTCCTCCTTTTTAAGGTTATCTGCCGCAGAATTTACGCAAGGGAGATCCATAAAAACTCCGCCCAAGCGCGCCCCATTTTAAGAATAGTTCCCAACCTTTGGGGCAAAAGCACCGAATTTGCAAGCCTCGGCCATAATTCCGCGTGAAATTTTTGTTTGTTTTTTTTGGGACAGATAATTATACCACAGAACGAAAAGAATTTCAAGGGTTCTGCATAAATTTTATCAATATTCACGATTTGTTCATAATTGCATGGCTATTTATGGTATAATTAGTGGAAGGGGCGAAAGGGGCAAAATAAAGGAGGCACCATGTTATGAGCGTTTGCAAACTCGATTCCTTGTACCCCGGGGCGGGTATAATAGTCACGTACAAATGCACAGCCGCTTGCCTGCACTGTTGCTACAGCTCGTCGCCAAAACGGAGCGGCGAATACATGTCAAGAAGCGACGCCGATAAAATTTTTTCGCTTATGGGAAAAATGGGCTGCAATTCTGTGCACATAGGCGGCGGGGAGCCGTTCGTAAATTTCGAAAAGCTGCTCGAAGTGTGCGAGTCCGCAAAAAAACACGATATATCCATCGACTACATAGAAACCAACGCCTCGTGGTGCGCAGACGGCGCGAATGTTTCCCAAAAGCTCGAAAAATTGATAGCGGCGGGGGTAGGCTGCCTGCTTGTTTCCATCGATCCGTTCCATAACGAGTTCGTGCCTTACCGAAAGGTAAAGGAACTCGAAAAATGCTGCAAAAAAAACGGGATGGCCACATTTCTCTGGCAGTCGAAATTCGAGCGCCTTGTCTCGCAAATGGACCAAGGCGCCGCTCATGCGCTTTCGGAATACGAAGCCGCGTTCGGGGAGGGCTTCATCGAAACGGTCGCCGGAAGCTACGGCTTGGGGTATAACGGCAGGGCGCTTCGAATCCTCGAAAAAATCGAAAAAAACAGATACTCGGCCGACTATTTTGCCAAAGGCGATTCGTGCCGGAGCCGGATAACATCCCTTAGCCATTTCCACGTGGATCTGAACGGAGACCTGATCCCGCCCTCGTGCAACGGCTTTCGCGCCGACGTTTTCGAACTGTGCGGGGCCGGGCTCGATGCTGACAAGTACAGATACTTTACGGCGGTGGCGGGAAACGGACTCGGGGAGTTTCTCAAAGAGGCGCGAAAATTGGGGTTTGTCCCGAAAAACGGGGGATATGCCTCGAAATGCGCGCTGTGTTTCGACATGAAAAAATTCATCTCCGAAACCGTCATGGAAAAGACGGGCGCGGAACCCGCCGACATAGGCCCCGCGGGATTTTTCGGGGAAAGCTGAATCGATTTCATTGCGGGGAGGGATTGGATAAATGGGCATTTGGGCAAACGAAATAAAAAAGCACCTGTACACGATAGACTGGGTGCTTGTCGCAGCCGCGCTCATAAGTTCGGTTTACGGCTATATGCTGATAATAAGCTCCTCGAATACTTTGGGGGCTTCGCAATTTCGGAACCTTCTGGTCCACATCGTGGCGGCGATCGCGGGCATTGCCCTGATGTTCGCGCTCTCGAAATCCGATTACGACCACATGCTCAAATATGCGAGGTATTTGTATGTTTTCGGCGTGATCCTGCTTATTGTCACCTATGTTTTCGGGAGCGGCGACGAAGTGGGCAACCGCAGCTGGATCCGCATAAAGGTCGGCGACACTTCGGTTGGCGGGCAGCCTTCCGAAATCGTGAAAATCATTTTCATAATGACTTTCGCAAAACATCTCGACAGCGTCAGGGAGGAAATAAACAAACCAAAAAACATACTTTTTTTGGGCTTGCATTTCGCCGCCATATTCAGCTTGGTTTTGATACAGGGGGATTTGGGCACGGGGCTTGTATATGTATTTGTTTTTGTGGCCATGTGCTTTGCTGCCGGGGTAAGCTTGTGGTATTTTTTGGCCGCGATTTTTTTGATGGTGGCGGCCTCGCCGCTCTTATGGCCCATGCTGGGCGAATACCAGCAGCAGCGCATACTCGTGGGCTTCAATCCCGAGCTTGACCCCACGGATTTCGGGCACCAGCCGCTTATGTCGAGGCGCGCCATAGGCTCGGGGGGGCTTTTCGGGGCGGGCTACGGGAAGGGATATTACACCCAAAACGGAATAATACCAAAGCAATGGACGGATTTCATATTTTCCGCAGCGGGCGAAGAATTCGGGTTCATAGGCGCGATGCTGGTCATTGTGCTTCTCACGGTGATCATAGTGCGCATATTTGTCATATCGCGCAAGGCGAGAAACAACGCGGGTTCTCTTTTGTGCGTGGGGGTGATGGCCGTGTTCGTGGCGCACACCGTCGAAAACATCGGGATGTGCCTCGGCCGTTTGCCGGTGATCGGGATCCCGCTACCTTTTTTCAGCTATGGGGGCTCTTCGATACTGACTTCGTTTTTGGGGATAGGAATCGTCTTGGGCGTGAATTCGAGGAGAAACATATATTATTTCACGAGGGGCGAAAGCTCCGAAATTCCGTGATGGCGATAATATGCGATAAATGCGATAAAATAGTAAAAACAAATTTAGGGGGAATGATTTAAAATGGGAAAAATACTGTTCACTTCGGAATCTGTCACGGAGGGGCATCCGGACAAGGTGTGCGACCAGATATCGGACGCCATACTCGACGCGCTCCTGTTGGGGGATCCCATGTCCCGCGTGGCCTGCGAAACCTGCGCTACGACCGGGCTTGTCTTGGTCATGGGGGAAATAACCACGGACACATACATCGACATCCAGGGTATTGCGAGAAAGACGATAAGGGAAATCGGCTATACAAACGAGCAGTACGGGTTCGATGCGGACAGCTGCGCGGTCATATGCTCCATCCACGAGCAATCCCCAGACATCGCGCTGGGGGTTGACAAGTCATTCGAAGCGAAAGCGGGCGAAATATCCAAATTCGAAACCGGCGCGGGGGATCAAGGGATGATGTTCGGCTTTGCCTGCGACGAAACGCCCGAACTTATGCCCCTGCCCATTTCGCTCGCCCACAAGCTCGCAAAAAAATTGGCGGAAACCAAAAAATCCGGCGCTTTGAAATATCTCCGGCCGGATGGAAAGTCGCAAGTCACAGTCGAATATATCGACGGCTTGCCGAAAAGGGTGGACACCATCGTAGTCTCCACGCAGCATGACCCGGACGTCGAAATCGAAAAAATCAGGGAGGACATCGCAAGGGTGGTCATAGCGGGCGCAGTGCCCGGGGAGCTGATTGACGGCGAAACGAAAATATACGTGAACCCCACGGGCAGGTTCGTCATAGGCGGGCCTCCGTGCGATTCCGGGCTGACGGGGCGCAAGATCATAGTGGACACCTACGGCGGCTACGCCCGCCACGGGGGCGGCTGCTTTTCCGGCAAGGACCCGACGAAAGTCGACCGTTCAGCCACTTACGCCGCCCGTTATGCGGCAAAAAACATAGTCGCGGCAAAACTCGCGAAAAAGTGCGAGATACAGATAGCCTATGCGATAGGTGTGGCCAAGCCCGTTTCGGTTATGGTGGACACGTCCGGCACGGGGAAACTCGCGGATTCCAGGCTGTCCGAAATGATCGCCAAAGCGGTGGATTTCAGGCCGGCGGCGATCATCGAGAAATTTGACCTTCGCCGTCCGATATACAGGGCGCTTGCAGCCTACGGGCACATGGGGCGCGAGGATTTGGGCGCGCCGTGGGAGAAATTGGATCTTGCCGATGTTTTGGGGTAGGGGCTGTGAATACAAGAATAAAAAACTTTTTTTCGAAACCGCACAATCTTCTGCTTTTCGCGGCGGCGTGGCTGTTTTTGCAGTTCGCCGCGTCGGTTGCCTATTACTATATGCAGGCGATTTTGTTCTATGAATTCGACTATGCAAGCGATTTCGCCTATTTGCTCTACTCCTTGGCTTTGTTTGCGGTTTTGGCGTTCTTCCTGGCAAAAAAACAAAATGGGGCAAAAAGCCCCATTTTGAAAATTTGGTTTTCGGTAATCATGGTCTACGCATTTTTTGAAGGCGCGGTTTTTGTGAAAATGTTCGCCATGATCTACGGAGATTCGATAGATGCCATTTCAAATTTGTGGGACAACCAGCATCTGTACAGGTTTTGCTTTTGCGTGGGCGCGATGGTTTTGGTATACCTCGCCTTGTATTCCTCCGGGAAAAAAACGGCGGATCTCGCTTTCGCGGGCGCTAACCTGCTCGCTTTCTTTGTGTTTTTAATGGCCGTGCCCGACATGGGGGAACTCCTTTTGGCCGGGGAGGAAAACATACTCGAAGTGACCGGAGTGGTGTTCGTCAGGGAAATCGCGGTGGTGGCGCTCGCAGCCAACACGTTCGCCTTCGGCTTGCGCGAGATGTACGCCAATACGAAATCGGAAATTAAAGGGGATTAAATAAATGCTCGATATTTTTGACGAATGCCGCTGGCAGAAAATACAGGACAGCTATGAGGCCTGGTGGCAGCGGGAAACCGCGCGGCCCATACTCAACCTTTCGTTCTACGGCGCGGATCCCGGAATGCCGCGCCCCGAAGGGCTCATAACGGCAAACCTTTTTAATTACAGCCCGGGCGAGAGCGCCGAGTCGATAGCGGGGAAGCTGGAGTACCAGATGCGCTCGCAAAAATACGAATGCGACGGGTTCCCGTATATATTCATGTACTTCGGCCCAATCCACGCGGTCGAATATTTCGGCGCCCGGGCCCATATAGCCCCCGACACCGTGTGGTACGAGGCGAAAAACCTGCCGCCGATCGAAGATATGCACATCGCCTTGGACGGCTGCAGCGTTTTTTACCCGCGCTACAAGGAAATCGCCGAAGCCTGCGAGCGGCGCTTCGGCGGCGGGTACGCGATTTCCGGCCCCTCGGCGGGCGGGTATTGCCTTGACATGGTGGCCGAATTCTACAAAGCGGGCGAGCTGGGCGTTTTGCTCTACGACAAGCCCGATGAAGTCAACCGGCTCTCGATGGAGTTCCACGAAGCCTCGCGGGAAGCGGCAAAGAGCCTGGCGGCGATCACGCCCTCGGCGCGCGGCTACAGTTCGTGGGGCGGGATGTTCGCCCCGATACCCTGGGCGGGGCTGCAATGCGATTTTTCCGCGATGATCGGCCCCGGGCACTTCGAGCGCTTCGTCAAATGGGATATGGAGCTGGCCGTCTCCGAATCGCCCCGCTACAACTACTACCATCTCGACGGAACGGGGGAACTTGTACATCTGGATTCCATTTTGTCGATTCCCGATCTCAAATGCGTGCAGTGGGTGCCCGAGCCCGGAACGCCGGGTATAGACTCCTGCCCCGAAATCTACAAAAAGATAAGCGGCGCGGGCAAGAACATATGGGTGGGCGGGGGCTTGGAGAACGTGGAGATCATCGCCGGGCAAATCGGCACCGCGAAAGGTTTGTACTGGAGCGGGAGCTATCCGGTCTCGGAGCGGGAGCGCGTCCTGAAGCTCGCCGAACGTTTGATTGGAAGCTGAAAAAAGGAGGCGGAACAGACGCGATTAAAATTACAACGGAATTTTGCATATTTTTTGAAAAACTCGAAAATATCTCTTGACAGGGATGCTTTTTTGTGTTATAATAAGCTGTTATCCTATAAGCATATTATGATAGAGTATTATGCCTATTTTTCGGGATGTGGGGTATTTTTACGGATATTTGCCTTTTTTAGCCGCGGATTACCGATTGTTTTTGTTATTAATTTTACGGGAGTGGTATATTTTTATGCTGGTCAAACCTCAGAAACTCGGCAACAATGTTCGAATGAGCTTTTCCAAGCTAAGGGAAGTTCTCGAAATGCCAAATCTCATAGAGGTGCAAAAAAATTCGTATAAATGGTTTCTCGACGAAGGGCTCATGGAGGTGCTGAGGGATGTGTCCCCCATCGTCGACTATTCGGGCAATTTGATGATAGAATTTACAGGCTACGCTTTGGAACCGACGCCGAAATATCCCGTCGAGGAATGTAAAGACAGGGATGTAAACTACGCCGCGCCCCTTCGGATAACGGTGCGGCTCGAAAACAAAAACTCCGGCGAAGTGAAACAATCCGAAATTTACATGGGCGACTTCCCCCTGATGACCGAAAACGGCTCATTCATCATAAACGGAGCCGAAAGGGTCGTGGTTTCGCAAATCGTCCGCTCTCCCGGCATATACTACGAATCGGTCATGGACAAGTCCGGCAAGAGGCTGTTTTCAAACACTGTGATCCCGTATCGCGGCGCCTGGCTCGAATACGAAACGGATATAAACGACGTTTTTTACGTCCGCATAGACAAAAACAGAAAAATACCCATAACTGTCCTGATCCGCGCGCTTGGAATAAATTCTTCGGATGAAATAAAGGATCTGTTCGGCGAGGGCGAGAAAATAATGGCCACCCTCGAAAAAGACTCCACCACAAGCGAAGCCGAGATAAACGGGACCACGGCATCCGACGAAGCGCTGAAAGAAATATACAGGAAGCTGCGGCCCGGGGATCCACCGCTTGTCGAAAGCGCGAAGGTTCTGGTGAACAACCTTTTTTTCGACCCGAAAAGATACGACCTTTCCACAGTGGGCAGATACAAGTTCAACAAAAAGCTCGCCCTGGCATACAGGATCGCGGGCTTTACGCTGAGCCGCCCGGCGATTTCCCCGATAACCGGCGAGATAATGGCCGAAGCGGGTGAAAAGCTGACCAGAAAAACCGCCGAGGCGATAGAGGACAACGGGATAAACGAAGTGTACCTTGCAATAGGGGAAGATCAGGAAATAAAGGTTTTTTCAAACGACATGATATACATAGACCGGGTGCTTGGCTTCGACGCCTCGGATCTTGGCATAAAAGAAAAAGTGAAATTTTCGGTCTTGCAGGACATACTCAAAAATCATACGGACGAAACCGAGATAAAATTCGAAATCAAGCGGCAAAAAGACAAACTCGTGCCAAAGCACGTGATAAAAGCCGACATTTTTTCTTCCATAAATTACCTCATATGCCTCGGATACGGAGTGGGGGAAACCGACGACATAGACCATTTGGGAAACAGGCGGCTGCGCTCCGTGGGGGAACAGCTACAAAACCAGATGAGAATGGGCTTTGCGAGAATGGACAAAGTCATAAAAGAGCGCATGACCACCCAGGATCCCTCGCAGATAACCCCGCAGTCGCTGATCAACATACGTCCGTTGGTTTCTTCCATCAAGGAATTTTTCGGCTCGAACCCGCTGTCGCAGTTCATGGACCAAACCAACCCGGTTTCGGAGATAACCCACAAAAGAAGGCTGTCCGCGCTCGGCCACGGCGGGCTTTCGAGGGAAAGGGCTTCATTTGAGGTGCGCGACGTGCACTACACGCACTACGGCAGGATGTGCCCGATAGAAACCCCCGAAGGTCCCAACATCGGGCTCATATCTTATCTTGCCACATATGCGAAGATAAATCAATACGGCTTCATACAAGCTCCATACAGGAAAATAGACAAAGCGACCGGGGAAATAACCGACCAGATAGTGTATATGACAGCCGACCAGGAAGACGAATTTTACGTTGTCCAGGCAAACGAGCCCCTGTCCGGAGACCAAAAATATTTCAAGAACGCCAAAGTGGCGGCGAGGCACAAAAACGAAATACTCGAAGTGGAGAATGAACGCGCGGACTTTATCGATGTTTCGCCGAAAATGCTTGTTTCGGTGGCCACCGCGCTCATCCCGTTTTTGGAAAACGACGACAATGCGAGGGCGCTGATGGCTTCAAACATGCAAAAGCAAGCGGTGCCGCTCATGATCTCGGAATCGCCGATTGTGGGCACGGGCATGGAATACAAAATAGCGATGGATTCGGGCGCGGCGGTGGTGGCGGGGGAGGACGGAACGATTGAGAGCGTCTCCGCCGACCAAATCGTGACAAGGGATGGCGACAACCAAAAAAGAGTCTACCATTTGGTAAAATTCAAGCGGAGCAATCAGGGGACTTGCATAAACCAGCGGCCCGTAGTGGCAAAAGGGCAAAAAATCGAAAAAGGCGAAGTGATCGCCGACGGCCCCTCCACCGACAACGGGGAAATCGCGTTGGGCAAAAACGTGCTGATAGGATTTATGACCTGGGAAGGGTACAATTACGAGGATGCCGTGCTGATCAACGAAAGGCTTGTCAGAAACGACGTGTACACCTCGATCCACATAGAAGAATATTCCCACGAAGCAAAGGACACCAAGCTCGGCCCCGAAGAAATAACCAAAGACATCCCCAACGTGGGAGAAGACGTGCTGAAGAACCTGACTGGCGAAGGCATTGTCAGAAAAGGCGCGGAAGTGAGGGCCAACGACATATTGGTGGGCAAAGTCACCCCGAAAGGGGAAACGGATTTAACTCCGGAAGAACGGCTGCTGCGGGCGATTTTCGGCGAAAAAGCCAGGGATGTCAGGGACACCTCGCTCAGGCTGCCGCACGGCGAAAGCGGCATAGTGGTGGATGTAAAAGTGTTTTCAAGGGAAAATTCCGATGAACTCGCCCCCGGGGTAAACAAAGTGGCGAGGGTGTACGTGGCCCAGAAGCGCAAGATATCCGTAGGCGACAAAATGGCGGGCAGGCACGGCAACAAAGGCGTCATATCCAGGATACTGCCCCCCGAGGATATGCCGTTTCTACCCGACGGGACTCCGCTCGACATAATCCTGAACCCGTTGGGGGTGCCCTCCCGCATGAACATAGGTCAGGTGCTCGAAGTGCACTTGGGACTTGCGGCCAAACATCTCGGCTGGAAGATAATGACTCCGGTCTTCGACGGGGCAAACGAATACGACACGGAAAAATGCCTGCTGGACGCGGGGCTTGAAGGCGACGGCAAAACCGTGCTTTACGACGGAAGGACCGGGATCCCCTTTGACAATAGGGTGACGGTCGGATATATGTATTTTTTGAAACTGCTGCACCTCGTGGACGACAAGATCCACGCGAGGTCTACCGGGCCCTATTCCCTGGTGACTCAGCAGCCCTTGGGCGGAAAGGCCCAGTTCGGGGGCCAAAGGTTCGGCGAGATGGAAGTATGGGCGCTTGAGGCCTATGGGGCGGCATACACCCTTCAGGAAATCCTCACCGTCAAAAGCGACGACACCATAGGCAGGGTCAAAACATACGAAGCGATCGTGAAAGGCCAGAACATCCCCACGCCGGGCGTGCCGGAATCGTTCAAGGTGCTCATAAAGGAATTGCAATCCTTAGGCCTCGACATAAGGGTTTTGGACAAGGAAATGCGCGAGGTCCACATAAAGGAAAGTTCAGAGGAAGACACGAAGCGCACAAAGGGCATAACGCCGGATATAATAGGCGAATCCGTGATAGACCGCGAAGATTTGCAGGGCAGCGGGTATGTTGAAGACGGCTACAAAAACGATGAAGAGGGCGAATATTACCCCGATGACGATGACGATTACGAAGAAGAAATGTACGACGGGGATGAAGACGACGATGATTACGAAGAAGAAATGTACGACGGGGACGGCGATGGGAACTATTAGCCACTCCCGGTCGAATCGCGGGCAAATCGTTAAGTTAATATTACGGAGGGTATTTGTTCGATGGAACACAAAGATTTTGCAGCCATTAAAATCGGCCTTGCTGCGCCGGAAATGATACTTTCATGGTCTCACGGCGAAGTGAAGAAACCCGAAACGATAAATTACAGGACATTGAAACCCGAGCGCGACGGTCTTTTTTGCGAAAAAATCTTCGGCCCCATGAAGGACTGGGAATGCCACTGCGGAAAATACAAAAGGCCGAGATTTAAAGGCAAAACCTGCGAAAAATGCGGAGTGGAAGTCACAGCCAACAAAGTCAGGCGCGAACGTATGGGGCACATCGAGCTGGCTGCGCCCGTCTCGCACATCTGGTATTTCAGGACGCTGCCGTCGAGAATGGGGCTCATACTCGATATCTCGCCGAGGCTGCTCGAAAGAGTGCTTTATTTCTCGCAGTACATAGTCATCGACCCCGGCAAGTCCTCCCTTGAAACCAAACAGCTTTTAAACGAGCGCGACTACAAGGACATGAAAGAAGCCTATGAGGACGGTTTCAAGGCGGGAATGGGCGCGGAGGCAATAAAGGAGCTGCTGAAAAACATCAACCTCGAAGAGCTCTCGCGCGAACTCAAACAGGAGCTCGCTTCCGCAACCGGGCAAAAAAAGATAAAAATAATCAAAAGGCTCGAAGTGGTCGAAGCTTTCAGGCTTTCGGGAAACAAGCCCGAATGGATGATAATGGACGTGCTCCCGGTGGTACCGCCGGAGCTTAGGCCCATGGTTCAGTTGGACGGGGGCAAATTCGCCACTTCCGATTTAAACGATCTGTACAGGCGGGTCATAAACAGGAACAACAGGCTCAAAAAGCTCATAGAACTCGAGGCTCCGGAAATAATAATACGAAACGAAAAGCGCATGCTGCAGGAAGCGGTGGATTCGCTTATCGACAATGGCAGGCGCGGCCGGCCCGTGACAGGCCCCAACAACCGCCCGCTGAAATCGCTGTCCGAGCTGCTTCGGGGCAAACAGGGGCGTTTCAGGCAAAACCTGCTCGGCAAGCGGGTGGACTATTCCGGGCGTTCGGTGATCGTGGTGGGCCCCGAACTGAAATTGTACCAGTGCGGTTTGCCGAAAGAAATGGCGCTCGAGCTGTTCAAGCCGTTTGTGATGAAACGTCTTTTGGAAACCCACATGGCCTCTAACATCAAAGAGGCAAAAAAAAGAGTCGAGAGGGTGAACGCGGTGGTTTGGGATGCGCTGGAAAGCGTTATCTCCGAGCATCCGGTTTTGCTGAACCGCGCCCCCACTCTGCACAGGCTCTCGATACAGGCGTTTGAGCCGGTGCTCGTGGAGGGCAAGGCGATAAAACTCCACCCGTTGGTATGCACCGCCTTCAACGCGGATTTCGACGGGGATCAAATGCCGGTCCACGTGCCGCTTTCGGCAGAAGCGCAGGCCGAGGCGAGGTTTTTGATGCTTTCGGCGAACAATCTTTTAAAACCCGTCGATGGCCACGCAGTCACCGTTCCCTCGCAAGATTTGGTGCTGGGCGCATACTACCTCACCATGATACGCGAGGACGAACAAGGAAAGGACAAAATCTTCAGGGACTTCGACGAAGCTATAATGGCATACGAAAACAGATACATCGGGCTGCACGCGCCGATAAAAATAAACAGGATTGCGGAAAGCGGCGGTGAAGCCGTTTCAAAACTCGTGGAAGGCACCATCGGCAGGTTTATCTTCAACCAGATAATCCCGCAGGATTTGGGCTATGTGGATCGCTCGGACGAATCTAAGCTGCACGACCTGGAAATCAATTTCGAAACCACTTCAAAAGAACTCAAGGAGATAATCGACCGCTGCATCAAGCGCCACGGCACCTCCAAAACCGCCGTCGTGCTCGACCAAGTGAAGAATTTGGGATTCAAATACTCCACCCAAGGCGCCATAACGATCGCTGTCTCCGACATGACAATCCCGCCCGAAAAATATACCTTGGTGAAAGCGGCCGAGGAAAAAGTCGAGGAAATCAACAACTTTTTCGCCATGGGCGAGCTCACCGAGGACGAGCGGTACAAAAACGTGACGGAAACCTGGGAAAACACCACGAAAGCGGTCACAGCCGCCTTGCAGGCCTATCTCGACAGGTACAACCCCATATACATGATTTCGCATTCCGGGGCAAGGGGCAGCGTCAACCAAATGAGGCAGCTCGCCGGCATGAGGGGGCTTATGTTTTCGGCCACCGGACAAACAATCGAAATGCCGATAAAGTCGAACTTCCGGGAAGGGCTCAACATACTCGAATATTTCATAGCGGCGAGAGGAGCCAGAAAGACCCTGGCGGACACCGCGCTTCGAACGGCCGATTCGGGATACCTCACGCGCAGGCTCGTCGACGTTTCCCAGGAAGTCATAATCCATTCCGAAGATTGCCACACCAAAGAGGGGCTTTGGGTTTCGGAGATAAAAAACGGAAATGAAGTTTTGGAACCCTTTAAGGATCGGCTGATTGGAAGGTATACAATAGGCCGAATCGTCCATCCGGCCACAGGCGAGCTCATCGCCGAACACGACGTCATGCTTTCCGAACGCCATGTCAAGGATATAACCGCAGCGGGCATAGAAAAGGTTTATGTGCGTTCCATCTTGAGGTGCCGCTCGCGCAGTGGGGTCTGCATACGCTGCTACGGCTCAGACCTGGCTACCGGCAGGCCGGTCAACATCGGGGAATCGGTGGGGGTCATAGCGGCGCAGTCGATAGGCGAGCCGGGCACCCAGCTCACCATGCGCACTTTCCAAACCGGCGGCATTTCGAGCGCGAACATAACGCAGGGCCTTCCAAGAGTGGAGGAACTCTTCGAAGCGCGCCGGCCAAAAAAGGCCGCCATAATCAGCGAAATCGCGGGCTATGTCAGTATCGCCGACGTAAAGCGAAACAGGCACATAACAATAACCGATTCTTCCACCGGCGAGGAAAAAATATACTCTTCGCCCATGGGCATAAAAGTCCTGGTTGAAACGGGCGAATACATCGAAAAGGGCGCGCCGCTCACAGAAGGCGACATCGCCCCTGCCGACATAACAAAAATCATAGGGCTCGACGCGGTCTATGATTATATAATAAAAGAGATACAGCGGGTATACAGGGGGCAGTCGGTCGAGATAAACGACAAGCACATCGAAGTCATCGCGCGCCAAATGACCCGAAAGGTCAGGGTCGAAGATGCGGGGGACACGTTGCTTTTGTACGGCTCGCTTGTGGACAGCATCGAATTCGAAGACGAGAACGACAGGATCCGGGCGCAAATCGATGCGGGAGAAGAAAACTTGCAGCTGGCCACTTGTTCGCCGGTGCTGCTCGGCATAACCAAGGCATCACTGTCCACTGAATCGTTTTTGTCCGCCGCATCGTTCCAGGAAACCACCAAAGTGCTCACGGAGGCCGCCATCAAAGGCAAGGTGGATGAACTTTTGGGGTTGAAGGAAAACGTGATAATAGGCAAGTTGATCCCTGCGGGAACCGGGCTGCAGTCCTACCGCGACATACGAGTGATAGACGCCGAAAGCGAGGAAGCTAAAAACATAGAGGCGAACAGCCATGAAAGGGTCTCTTCGGGCAAAAGGGCCGCAAGCGGATTGAATCTGCCTTATATCAAGCCCGTCACCAAAGTGCTCGGGACAACCGTGGTCTACGACGAGGATTCCGCCGACGGCGAAGAAGATTTTCTCGACGATGATGTTTTCGGCGATGGGGAGAGGCTCTCCGATGCCGATGACGAACTCGAATATGCGGCGGACAGGTTTCTGGCCGAAAGCGGCAGCATAGGGGAGGACGGCGCGATAATATCGGGAAGCAGCATGTTCGGGGACTACGGCGCGACCGATGAATAATCAAAAGGGAAAATATAAAATATACAAAAAATATTGCAAAGGAGAATTGGGATTTATGGAAAAAAGGTTCAGTGCAGGGAAGGCGCTCGCGTTTGTTTCGTGTGTTTTGGTGTTTTCGCTCATGTTTGCGCCCGTCGCGTTCGCAGAGGAGGACAGCCCCCTTGCGGGCGGTTTGGTTATAGTGGAAGATACCCCTCCGGTGATAGAAATAACGCCGCCGCAAGAAACCCCCGGGGCGGCAAATGAAATATACGAAATAGCGGAGGAAGAAACCCTTCCCGCAGAAGGCGAAGCGGCGGAAGAAGAAGACGATGATGAAGATGAATCTCCCGAAGACGGCGAACTCGCGGAAGATGTCGGCGATGTGTTCGCAGATGTCGAAGCCGAAGCGGAACCTGCTCCCCCCCGCGCGAAACCCAGCCCGAAAACCGGCGACAATGCGATGCTGTTTGTGATATTGGCGGCTTTGTCCCTTGCGGTTTTGGCAATGGGCGCATATTTTGCCAAAAAATCGAAAAAAAACAAATAAATATAGGCGGCGACAAAAAAGGCGGTTGACCGCCTTTTTTTGTGTCGGCAATTTTCCGTAAATTTTTTTGCCTTTTGCGCTCTTGAAAATCTTGACAGAGGCGCATATTGTATGGTATAATTATGTATCGCCAAGAGCAAGCAGGAAGGTGAATCATTATTTTAACGATGGATACAATGGATAACATAAGGAATTTTTGCATCATCGCCCATATAGACCACGGCAAAAGCACCCTGGCCGATCGCATCTTGGAACTCACCCATACCGTGGCCGCGAGGGATATGCAGGAACAAATGCTCGACGACATGGAGCTCGAAAAAGAAAGGGGAATAACCATCAAAGCGCGCGCCGTGCGCTTGAACTACGCAGCCGCAGACGGCCAGAACTATGTTTTCAACTTGATCGACACCCCCGGCCATGTGGATTTCAATTACGAAGTCTCCCGTTCGCTTTCGGCCTGCGAGGGGGCCCTGCTCGTAGTCGACGCCTCGCAAGGCATACAGGCGCAGACGCTTGCCAACGCCTATTTGGCTTCGGACAACAACCTCGAAATCGTGCCGGTTATCAACAAAATAGATTTGGTGAGCGCAGAGCCGGATCGGGCAATAAAAGAAATCGAAGAAATAATCGGCATACCCGCTTTTGAGGCTCCGCTCATTTCCGCAAAAAACGGGATAAACATAGAAAGCGTGATGGAACGCATAATAGCTGACATACCCGCGCCCAAAGGGGATTTGGAAGCTCCCTTGAAAGCGCTCATATTCGATTCGTATTACGATGCTTACAAAGGGGTCATCGTGTATGTGAGGATCATCGACGGCGGATTGAAAGTGGGCGACAAACTAAAAATGATGCACACGGGGATCGAATACGAAACGGTCGAAGCGGGCTACCTGAAACCCGACGGGCTTGTGAACTTTGGAAGCCTTTCGGCGGGAGAAGTGGGCTATATAACCGCGAGCATAAAAAATCTGAGCGAAATAAACGTGGGCGATACGGTGACTTTGGCGGAAAATGGCGCAGATTCGCCGCTGCCCGGTTTCAAGAAAGCGGCGCCTATGGTGTTTTCCGGGATTTACCCCGCAGATGGCGCGGATTATCCCGCTCTCAAAGATGCACTGCTCAAACTTCAGCTAAACGACGCGGCGCTCACATTTGAACCCGAAACCTCGGTCGCTTTGGGTTTTGGGTTCCGGTGCGGCTTTTTGGGGCTTTTGCACATGGACATAATCCAGGAGAGGATAGAGCGCGAATTTGATCTCGCCATAATCATAACCGCCCCGAGCGTCATATACCGCATAAACAAAAAAAACGGAGACTCTGTGACTATAGACAATCCGACGAATTATCCCCTCCCGGACGAAATCGAATCCGCCATGGAACCCATCGTGAACGCGAGCATCATGACGCCGTCGGAATATGTGGGCGGGATCATGGATCTGTGCCAGGACCGAAGGGGCATATTTGTAGATATGCGCTACATCGACTCCAAAAGGGCCGAATTGCGCTATGAGCTGCCGCTGGGCGAAATAATATACGATTTCTTCGATACGATAAAAAGCAGGAGCAAGGGCTATGCCTCGCTCGACTATGAACTGGCGGGCTATAGGGAATCGAATTTGGTGAAACTCGACATATTGCTGAACGGGGACATAGTTGACGCTTTTTCATTTATCGTGCATTCCGAGAAAGCTTATGAACGCGGCCGAAAAATCACGGAAAAGCTGAAAGAGAACATCCCGAGGCAACTCTTCGAAGTGCCCGTCCAAGCGGCTATCGGGGGAAAGGTAATAGCCAGGGAGACAGTAAAAGCGGTGCGAAAAGACGTTTTGGCGAAATGCTACGGCGGAGACATAACCAGAAAGAAAAAGCTGCTGGAAAAACAAAAAGAGGGCAAGAAAAAGATGCGGCAACTCGGCTCGGTCGAAGTCTCCAAAGAGGCGTTCATGGCCGTGCTCAAACTTGACGATTAGGGGCGATTGGCAATTAATTATTTGGGATTATATGTGCATATTCCGTTTTGCGCGTCGAAATGCGGGTACTGCGATTTTTATTCGGTCAAAGCCACGCCAAAAACGCATGAAGCCTACGTGGATGCGCTGATAAAGCAAATGAAGGAATACAGCTCGGCTGCAAAAGATTACCTCATAGATTCCGTTTTCATCGGCGGGGGCACTCCCACGCATATCGGAGCCGACCTGCTTTTGAAGCTGATAAAAAATGTGAAGGGGGTTTTCAAGCTGGCGAATTCCTGTGAATTCACAATCGAGACAAACCCGGCGGCGGCCGATTTGAAGGGGCTGAAAAAATTATGCAAAGCGGGGGCGAACAGGCTATCCATAGGCTTTCAGAGCGCGCATGAAAAAGAATTGCGGCTGCTTTCGCGGAAGCATTCCTGCGGCGATTTTTTACAGTGCTGCGAAAACGCGGAAACTGCGGGGTTCTCCAACATAAACGTCGATGTGATGTATGGGATCCCGGGTCAGACGCTTCAAAGCTTCTACGACACTTTGAAAAAAGTGGAGCAAAAAAAGCCCTCGCACATTTCCGCCTACGGCCTAAAAATCGCGGAAGGCACGCCGTTTCACACGAATCGCGAAAAGTTGCAAAATATCCTTCCATCGGAGGAAGAAGAGCGGGCGATGTATTTTATGTGCGTCGAGTTTTTGGGCAGGTGCGGATACGGGCACTACGAAATATCGAACTTCGCGAAAAGCGGATATGAGTGCCGCCACAATCTGAAATATTGGAATTGCGGGCAGTATTTGGGTTTTGGCCCGGGAGCGCATTCATATTTTTCGAACTGCCGGTTTTCGTTTAAAAAAGACTTGCGGGAATATGTCAAGAATTTCAACTACAACGGAAACAAACTGGAAAAACTGGATATTTTCGACTTGGAAAAATACAGCCTGTTCGACGAACGCACCGAAATAAAGCCGGAAGAGCGAATCGGCGAATATGTGATGCTGGGATTCAGGCTCCGGTCGGGCATCGACAAAAGCAAGTTCGCGAAACTTTTCCATATGGATTTCGACGCGATGTACCTGGAAAAAATCAGACCTTTCATCGAGAGCGGACATATCGTAAAAACCGAAGCGGGGTATGCGTTTTCCGTCGAGGGTATGTTCGTCTCCAATTACATATTGGGCAAGATAGTGGATTTCGAATGATTTTAGTTGCATAAATAATGGACAAACAATAAATTCGGAGGGATGTAAAAATGGCGGGAAACAGGATTATTTGCGAAAAAAACAACGTGGATTACATCAGCGTGAGAAAAGCGATGTGCGGCGGGGCGCGGACCTGCGGGGAAGTTGCTGAAATGGCGGGCGTCTGCCTTGAATGCGAGGGGTGCAAGCGCGAACTCGACGGCATATTGAGTTCGGTCTGCGGGTGCAAGGGCGTATCTTTGGAAGCTGTGGTGGAAGCGGTAAAAAACGGCGCGGACACTGTGGAAAAAGTGGGGGAGGCGACCGGCGCCGGAACCGATTGCGGAAGATGTAAAGTTTTGGTTGAAAATGTGATAAAATTGGGAAGATAGCCTCGAAACGCAAAAACAGACCGCTCCCGTTAAGGCTGCGGTCTGTTTTTCCCGTTTGGAACGATTGGAACTATAAGATATTGAAGAAAGAAGGGCGGCAAGCAAGCTTTTACTTTTTTATTATATCATTTTTTGTTTTCAGCCAAATTTTGTTCAACGACGCGCAAAGCAAAACCCCCAATGCCGAGAAAATGCACCAGATATATATGATGCCGGCCCAGCCGTATTTTTCGACTATTTGGCCCGATGCCGCCATCGAAACCGAACAGCCCGCATAAACCGCAGAATTCAATACCCCCGTCAAGGTCGAAGCAAATCCCATCTTCCCGAAATGCACGGGCAGTACGCTCACCGCTATGCAATTCACGCCCGACATCGAAGCTGTCCCCACGGCGGCAAAAATTATCGCAAGATATATATTATATTTCCCGATTTGGGACATGAATCCGAGCCCGCACGCGCATATGGCAAATAAAATCCCGCATGAAAAAAATTCGTTCGATTTTGTTTTGCCGTAAATCCACTTTGCAAAATATATCCCGGCGAGATTGAAGGCGGGCATGACCGCCGTCAGCATGACGGCCATATATGGAGTCATGCCGTGGGTTTCGCTCAGATAGACCGGAAACCATGCGGTTATGCTGTCTTTCAGCATACCGTGAACGACGACAGGCAAGAGCAGGATGAGCAAAATGCCAAAAATCATCTTGCCGTTTCCCGAAGCGGACATATATGGTTTTTCCGGCTTTGATTCGTTTTTTTTTATTTCTTCGGATATGAAATCCTTTTTGCTTGAAACAAAATAGATAAGAAGAACTGCGAAAGCTGTTGAAATTATAATTCCGGCGGAATAAAAAACGCTTTTCCAGCCGAAGTATTTCAACAAAACCGTCGACAGAATATATGTGAACAATGTTCCGGCAGGCCCTGCGGTGATTATGTGTATGCTCGCTTTGAAACGCCTTTCGGGCGACAATGCCTGCGAGATAATTCTGATGATCGGCGACCACATGATCGACTGCGCGATTCCGTTTATTCCCCAAATTATGCACATTGAAGTCACGCTGCCATGAAATAGGACGGGCATGAAAAAATTGCATAACGAGGACAAGGCCGTGCCGCACAAAAGCATTTTGAACGAAGAAACCCTGTCGCCGATAACGCCCATGAATGTTTGGCCAAATCCGTATGCGGCGAAAAAGAATGTGGCGATCAATCCCCCGGAGGCTTTTGTGACAAATCCGTCGTTCACCATTTGAACCATGGCCGCCGAATAATTCAGCCTGCCCGTATAAATGCAAAAATATATGGCCCAGCATATCAAAAACAATATCGATTCTTTTTTTTCGTCATTCAAGCTTATATAACGCTTTATTTTCACGCCGCCCCCCGTCAGAAATCCCCGCCCTCATGCATCGCAAGGCCGATATACTCCTCTCCGCCCTTTCGGCCGTTGTACCACAAAAGCCACCGCCCGTTATCTTCTTCGTAAACCGCGCTCGGCTTGTAGCATGCATCGCCGTCCCATTTGCCCGGCTCGGGGCTCACTAACGGATTTGCCTCAAAACGCTTCCAGCGCGAAATCCCGTCCGGCGACCATGCCCCGCAAATCCGCGCGGCGTTTATGTTTTCATAGCCGATATAAAACATGAGATAGCCGCCTTTGTGCCCAATCACCTGGCACCCGCCTATTCTGTCCTGCTCGTATATGTTATCCGGGTCTCTTGTGAATATAGGGTTCGCCTTGTGCTTGCGCCAGTTTATCCCATCAGGGCTCGTGGCATGGCATATAACGTTCGGTTCGTATGTCTCCCCTGCCGCATACCACATTCTGTACATATTCTGCCCCTCGTCCCATAAGACGCACGGATTCATCACAGACATATTTTCCCACGGATGTTCAGGTGAGATTACAGGTTCTTCGCCGTATCGTTCCAGTTCTATTTCCCCGTTTTCGCCAATATCGGAACAAGCATAGCCGATCCAGCTGTTATTATGAGCCTGGCCGGTATACCACAAATGGAGTTTTCCGTCCTTTTCCAATGTGCCGCACCTGTTTATGTCATCTTCCCAGCCCGTCTTTTCGTTTGGCCCGAGGATGATTTTGGGGGCGGCCCATTTTATTCCATCGTCGCCAAACGAAACCGCCACGGATTTTTTTGGCCTCCACGAAAAATACATCATGTACCTGTGCCCGAAATTTTGCCCGGGCAAAACGATGGCATCGAAGAATGTGCCGGTTTCTTTTGACCCGAACACGGGGTTATCCGCATATTTTTCCCATTTTCCCCCTGTCGGAGGATATTTTTCCGGTTCGGCCATTTTTTCCGATTCCTCCTAAAAATATTTAAAAATCCAAATCTTGAATTGGTGAAGTTGCTGAAATCATAGCTCGCCCATGGCGTCGCAATATTCTTTCATTTTGCCTAAGCGGTTTTTGAAAGCGCCGTATAGCCCGTCGGAGGTTTCGCGCAGGGTGCGCTTCGAGTTTGTGTACGGGTTCGCCGCAGTCGCCGCATCCACCTGCTCTATCCACCCTTGCAAACCGGATGCCCCGGTGAGCGCGCCGGAGATGCCCGCCGCGATCGCGGTCACGCAGTCCGTGTCCCGCCCGAGGTTGACCCCCGCGATGATCGCCTGCCTCACGTCGCCGTCTGCCAGCTTGAACACGCAGACCGCTTTCGTCACGACCTCGTTGGCGAAGCTCATGCAGTACGGCATTCCTATCCCGTTGTAAACAGAATCGAAAGCCTTTCGCAAATCCCTGAAATCCCCGCATTTTTCCGTGAGCTTCAGCCCCGCTTCTATCTCGCCGCGGACCTCGCAGTGCTTGAATATGTCGGATATGACGCTTTCGACCGTGGAGCCGGGTTTCGTCGCGGAGGCGATGCCAACCGCCGTGACGCGCGCCCATTGCAGCCCCCTGCCATTTGAGGTTTGGTAAAGCTGCCCCACTTCAAAAACGTCATCGGCCGCCGAAGCCGGGTCTCCGGCGTTGATCAGGCCTATGGGGTGGCAGGCGCGGGCAAAGCTGTTCAATCCCGCGTAGTCGCAATATTTGCCTATGTCCCTCGCGGGTATCTTCGTGTTCGCTATGGCGAGAAGCTCCCCCTCGAAGGGCTCCGAAATATTGCCCGGAGCTTTCGGGTTCATATCCGTTCGCCACGTCTCCCTCACATCTTCGGCGCTCACCCTGCCGCCTTTTTTTATGATCGCAGTTATCATCAGCTTTTGCCGCTCTATGCCGTCCTCGGTCGTGCCGGCGGCGCGAAGCCAGCCGTTGCCATAGTGCTCATATGGCAGAAGCTCGGAAAGCGTGCCGTATTTTTTCTCGATCTCGGAATACGGCCAGCCTTCCACTACGGCCCCCATCGACGAGCCTATATGCGCCCCGCATATGCATCCGTAAAACTTTTCTTTCAGCGATGCCATAAATTCTTCCCCCTTTTTTTCACTTTGTTTTCACTTCGTCCATTTTTTTCAATTTCGCCACCCTGCGCCTAAATTCCTCGCTTGCCGAAAAACGCGCGCCCAGAAACAACTCGATTAATTCAAGCGCCACAATATGCCCGACTATCAAAGCTCCCAGCGCGATGATCTGCACGTCGTCGTGTTCCACGCATTGGTGCGCCGTGTAAATATCGTGGCAGACTGCGGCGCGTATGCCCGGCGTTTTGTTGCAGGCGATAGATGCCCCGACGCCCGTTCCGCAGAACATAATACCCCGTTCGGCCCCGCCGCATAGTATCTTCGAGCAGACTTTCGCGGCAATATCGGGAAAATCCACCGGCGTTTCGTCATAGCTCCCCATATCCTCGATTTCATGCCCCTTATTTTGGAGCATAGGCAAAATTTTCGTTTTCAGCGCGTACCCCGCGTGGTCGCCGCCCGTCACTATTTTCATAAAATCTCCCTTTTGGCAATATAGAATATTCAACGGCACGCCCGGTGGTCATGCCCTACAATATGATTTTGAATATTATACATTACAACAAAATATTAATCAAGCGAAAAAAGTAAATTTTTCTTTTTGGCAGCTTTTTTATTGCTTCAACAAGGTTGGCGTAAGAACCCCGCCTCAAAAATCCGCAGATTTTAGGCGATGAAATGCAAAATGCAAAATGCAAAATAAATTTATGCTTAGGCCGGCGGACAGCTCCTTGCTGCAATCTTTCCCTTGGGGGACGAACGGCGCATATTTTATGACAACAACGAAAATCTTTTAGTTAATTTTGCATTTTGCATTTAAAAATCGGTCATCGCCGTTACGCCTTATGCGGCGGGTGCAGGTCACTGAAAGGAAACGCCGCAATGTTTTGTGACTGTTAGCCATAAACTATTTCAAACCAAAATATGCTGCCTTTGCCGATTTCCGATTCGGCTCCATACTTTCCTCCGTGCATTTCTATGATTTTTTTTACTATTGACAACCCTAATCCCGTTCCGGCGACAGGTCGTTTATGCTTTTTGTCAACTTTATAATACCTTTCCCACACAAACGGCAAATCATCGGGAGAAATTCCCATGCCGTTGTCTATCACTTCGATTTTTACATGGCCGCCAAAAACGCTTTGCCGGACGATTATGCGTTTATCTTCGCCGCTGTAATTGATGGCATTGACCAAAAGATTATAGACTGCCTGCGTAATTTTAACCTCGTCGGCATCAATATATACATTTTCGCTAAAATCGAAATCTATGGTATAGCCATCTTTTTTGGTAAGTTCAACCAGTCTGCTTACCGTTGAAGCTATGCTGCTTGTAAAATCATACTTTGATTTGCAAAGTCCGATGCTTCTTTTTTCGATTTGCGAAATATCCAAAATATCATCGACAAGCGACGCCAGCCGTTTTGTTTCGCCCATTATGACTTGGATTTGCTGCTGCGCAATCTCATCAGGGAAATCGTGCATCATTTCGGCGTAGCTGTATATCAATGAAAGCGGGGTGCGCAAATCATGCGAAACATTCGCCATTAATTCCCTGCGCAGATTTTCCACTTTTGACAGTTCGGCTGCCGCAGCATTTAAAGTGTCCGACAATTCTTTTATTTCCAGAAATCCTTTTCCGTCAAAATGCATATCGTAGTTGCCGCTTGACAATGTTTTTGCGCCCTTGTTTATATCTTCAATCGGTTTCGATATGCGTTTCGATATGATGACAGCGATCAATATGGAAAGCAGAACCATTACGGCTGTAATAATATATAATTGTATTTGCAATGTCGATACCGTAGCGTCCAACGGAGTTATAATGGCGTAGAAAGTATATTGGACAGCATGCCCGCCCTGAAAAATAAATTCTTTTGTTTTGGTAATTGTTTCAAACATAGGCTGCGGCCTGCCGCGGCTATCCCGCTCATATTCCGGTTTTGGCGGAGGGATAAATTCACGGGCAGGCATAACAATAATTTCTTTGTCTCTCTCCAGTTTGCGAAAAATCATTTGAAGGTCGGGGCTGTCTATATTTTCCCCGACAAGAACAACGGCTTTTTCAATTTCTTTTGTTCGTATGTATTTATACATATCCGTTAAGAATACTGTTTGAAAAAGCCATAATATAACGATAAGCAAGGCGCAAAAAACGAGCATAAAAGCGAACACGCGCCATTTTAATTTTAATCTATCCATCGAATCTGTACCCCAATCCGCGCAATGTCGTGATATAATTCGCATACAGCCCGAGTGACTTCCTCAACAATTTCATGTGCGTGTCAAGCGTCCTGTCGTCGCCGAAATAATCATATCCCCATATTTCGGTCAATATTTTTTCCCGCGGCACGGCAATATTTTTATTGCGGATCAGAAAAAACAATAAATCATACTCTTTCGGAGCCATATCAGCCAAAATGCCGTCGACAAAAACTTTATATGCGCTCATATCGACTTTGAGCCCATCTTTTTCGTAAATTACATGAGCGCCGTCTTCCGGTTTGGAGGCGAAATTTTTAACAAACCGCCGCCCAATGGCATTTATCCGCAGCATGATTTCTTTTGACGAGAACGGTTTTACGACATAATCGTCCACGCCTGTCTCAAAACCTAAAACTTTATCGTATTCTTCGCCTCTTGCCGAAAGCATTATAACAGGGGTATCGGAAAATTTACGTATTTCCCGAACAGCCGAAAACCCGTCCATTTCAGGCATCATTATATCCATGATAATAACATCGAACGATTCTTCGCGGCATAACTTAACCGCTTCCATGCCGTCCCCGGCTTCCGAAACATCATGGCCTTCAAAAGTCGCGTATCTTTTCAATACCGCGCGAAGCCCGGTTTCGTCGTCGCATATCAATATTTTGGCCAAAATATATCACCTCGCCCCGTATTAAAGGTTAATACCTGTCGCATCGACAAGCGCGCTTGAATCTTCTCTTTGTCCGTCAGTCGTCGACGGTATCGTCCCGTCAAGCTGCCCCGCCACGCTCTTGGCTCTCAGCAGACATAACTCGATTAAAGTTTCTATTGCGGATTCATATTTTTCGTATGTGTAATACGACGTTGCGTCATTCTTGACATATTCGTTTATTTTAGCGTCCAGTTCGCGTATTGTTTGTTCAAGTAAACCGCTGTTGACATAACCGTCGACGATTCGTCGCAGATAATCGTGATATTTTTCCTTGTATTCGGGGATTTCTAAAAGCACGTTCAAAAGAGGCCTGTCCCCCATGTTCACCCCGCTTACAGGGGTGTCAATCGGGAAATTTATGACGCTTGACGCGCTTCCGCTCTGAAACCCGCCGAACGCCAAATCATAATCCCACGGAAATATCGTCACTTTGCCGTCTTTTTCATATAAAGCATAATTCTGCTGCATATTCGACACATAACTGTCAAGATTCACGACAAACGTATGAGCCGCAAAATATCTTAACGCTCCGTCAACGTCCCAATATCTTTCAAGCTCCGTCCCATCGTTCAGATTTTTGATTGCAGTAACCACTCTCTGCATATCGTCTTCGTTGGTCCTGCCGAATACCGCATTGTCAAATATCGAGCTATAACTGGCAAGTTCATCGTCCGCATAGACAAGGCTGCCGCCGTTTGAGCCGCCGAATCCGCCGCCGGGCATATTGCCCCTGTCCCCCCAGTTGTCGCGGTCGTTTCGATTGTTTGCCCTGTCCGCGTTCCTGTCGGGGCGTTCCCGCGGCTGATTATCTTGTTCGCTCTCGACCGCCTGTCCGAAGTTCATAAAATTATCTCGCTGGCCCATTTGGATTTTTACGTTATACAAATTGCCTGCCGAAGTATCGTAAACCCTGTCCAGAAATCCTTTGTCATAACGTTCGAGCAATAAACAAAACCCGTAATCTTCTCCGTTCACAGTGATTTTGGCATGATTTGCAAGCGGCGAGTCAACTCCGATAAATTTCATGATGTCATAAGAAATGTAGTCTTTCATGTATGTCGCGTCGTTAATTAAATTATTGACGCAGAACGTGTCAAGACCGTAATAAGTCTGCCCTTTGATATTTTTATTCATGCTGAATTGCAAACTGTACCTGTCGCCTTCTGATCTTACAGCCGACGAAAGGCTTGAGTTGCCTTTCGTCCTGATTCCTACTGATTCAAACTTTTCGCCGTTTATCGCAATATCTGCGGAAACCCACGGCTTTGCCCCGGCGTTGTCGAGCAGATTCTGCCATTCATCTTCATCGACATTGATGTCAATCGCCGCGATTTCTCCGTTAAACAGCCTTTTTTGATATTCGAGGACATATGACAACTCATAGGCGTTTGCAGCATAGACGATCCATGCGCAGGCTAATATCGCAAATATAACAAATCCCGCGACCATTTTATTTATATGTTTGCTGTCTATCATTATTTGCCGCCTTTCTCAAAATATTTATTCATGTTACATATAATAATCGCCGTTATAGCTTACCAGAACCGCGTTTGACACGCCTGCGACCCCTAATAATTCATTGACAAACGCCGTCGATGTTTCCGAAAGCCTGACTTCGACAGTGAGCTCTATGCCGTTTCTTGACACGGCTTTTGATTTTATCAAATGCTTTTTGGTTTTGCTTTTGATTAAATGCATTGATTGCGTTTCCGCCATTTCATTATCGCAATTCACGATGATCACATAGGGGATATTCGTCCCTTTTCTATTCGTGAATACAAAAAGCATAAGCCCTATCGCAAGCGAGCCTATGACCGCTATGGGTATAAGCCCCACGCCGACGATTATGCCTATTATAATCGACCAGAACAGATACACCAGATCAAGCGGTTCTTTTATGACCGTCCTGAAACGAATGATCGACAAAGCCCCGACCATTCCGAGCGATGTTATGAGATTTGACGAGACGGTTATGATCGCGAGGCAGGTTATCAGGTTCATCGCGATAAGCGATATGCCAAACGACGACGAGTACATCACTCCGGAAAATGTCTTTTTATAGAGAAAAAAGATAAACAAACCCAACGCGAACGCAATCGCGAGCGCGCATAAAATATCGGGTATCGAAAACGCCGCCGCCTTGCTCAAAAAGTTGAAATTCAATAATTCTTCCAAGTTCATGAAAAAAACTCCTTTTGCTTTTTTATATATTTTTTAACTAAACAAATCTTGAAACGACGTATTTTGAAAACTCAGTCGCACTGCGGCTGCTCAGCTGCACGATATTTCTGATTATATCCGGCAGGAAATTGTCGTATTTCACTTCAAGGATTATCGCGTTCGCTGAGGGAACCATGGGTATATCGGGGTTAAGGAACCCGGTCGCGTTGCTGCTCGACCGGATATCGCTGTCAATGGTAATCCGAACATTTCCGGCGGTATATATATACGCTTCCCTAATGTAATCCACAATCGTCTTCGGTCTTAGATTTTGATAGCGTATTTTTGCGTATAACTCCGAGAGCAGCGGTGAATCCCGCGAAAGCAGGCCGTCATATCTGCCGTTTATGATTTCTCCGCACTGCACGGCTGCAATTGCCGCTGTTTCTTTATAGCATCCTTTGTTTATCTTGGTTTTTTTCTCAAGCCGTATAAACGATGCGTCGCCGTTGTAATATCTGAGCCGGAATTTTTCCCTCCTGCCAAGTCCCGAAAGCTTATCTGTGACAGCCTTGTCTTCGTAATTGTCGAAATACAGGCTGCGTATTTTATAGCAGCCGTTTTCCAGCGCATTCGAGTCGGGCTTCGCGATATATTTCAGTTTCGAGCGAAGTTCCATGCAGTCAGCGATATTTATGTAGTGCTTCAATTCGGCTCTGTATTTTTGTTCGGACATTTTTTGTGTCACCTCGATTTTTTTGGTTTTACATATATTTTACATTACTTATCTGAAATCTATTTGTTTTCTATCTGAATTTTAACTGAACTTTTGACAATATATGCAAACAAAAAAGCGCCCGCGCGACTGCACAAGCGCCAAATATTTATGAACCGTTCCAAATTTTATAGCACCTTCCGCATGATCGAATAAGCAATGTCCGTTACGAAACCGCAATTCCTTTTGCGTGTTATTTTTGACGAATTTAGGGAATAGCTGACCTTTCCAGCTGCTCAATGATTTTGTCGTTGGTCAGCGACCAGATCCACTCCCTCGGATTCTTTGCTTTGCCATCATAATACATAAAGAAAAACGCGGGATATTTCGTCTTGGTCGCCATCTCCGCGAACTCTTTTCTCGTTTCGTGATGAACCGGCGCGATTTTTTCTTGAATAATATTATCAAGATAGTCAGCAAGATTATCTATTTTATGCTTCAAGTTTTCGATATGCGATTTGTATTCGGGAAAA
>WRJC01000033.1 GCA_009782405.1 Oscillospiraceae bacterium | reverse complement strand
TTTTTTAACAGCGAGATTCAAAAAGAGATTGATTATTTTATTGAACCGAAAGATGATGATGAGGAATAGTATATTGTGAGTTAACGTACCGTTAAATCTCGAGCAAGAAAAGGAGGCAAAAATGTCCGCCTACAACATAATCGCCGCCACAGACGAATCCACCGTGGTTGCGGAATATGCCCCGCCATACAGAACGGCTTTTGAATACCAGTCCGAAGCGGACTTGGAGCGCGAGTTCATTTCCTTGCTTTCCGCGCAGGGGTACGAGTATATACAGTTCCACAATGAAGCCACGCTGATCAACAACCTGCGCATTCAGCTCGGGCTGCTCAAGAAGATAATCAAGGCGTTTTGCAATTACCACATCTTCGGTTTCACGGGCACGCCGATTTTCGCGGTCAACGCCGGGACCGGCGGAAACCCGCTTTTGAGGACTACGGAGCAGGCGTTCGGCGACAAGCTCCATACATACACGATCGTCGATGCCATCAATGACGGAAATGTGCTGCCGTTTCGCATCGACTTCATAAACACAATAAAGCAAAAAGAGGATATAATAGACAAAAACGTCCGGGCGATCGACGTTGAAAAGGCAATGTCCGCTCCGGAGCGCATCCGTGAGGTTGTCGCGTATATCCTTGAGCACTTCGACCAAAAGACCAAACGCAACAGCTTCTATTCCCTCAAAGGCCAGCGCGTGGCGGGGTTCAATTCCATTTTCGCCGTTTCTTCGATACCAATGGCAAAAAAGTATTACGAAGAGTTCAAAGCGCAGCTTGCAGAAAAAAACAAGAATTTGGCCATAGCGACAATATTCAGCTACAGCGTAAACGAAGACGACCCGGAGGATGCGCTGCCCGACGAGGAATTTGAAAACGATAAACTCGACAAAAACTCCCGCGATTTCCTCTTTCGGCGACAAAAACGCGGGCGGCGTTGTGCTTCTTGGAAGCTATGGCGACTATTACGACGGCTTTGAGCTGGGCGGCGAGCGCAAACCGGGGTATATGGAACTTATAGCCGATCTCACAAAGCGCTTTCCGCTCGGCGAACCGATTGCAGGCGAGGAAAACCAAAAGGACTTTATCCGCCTGTACGGCGCGATATTGCGCCTGAAAAATATCCTTGCGGCATTTGACGATTTTGCCGGAAACGAGATATTGAATGGCAGGGACTATCAGGACTATCAAAGCGTTTACATCGACCTCTACCGGGAACTGCGCCCAAAGGATTCCGGCGACAAAGAAAACATCAACGACGACATTGTTTTTGAGCTGGAGCTTATCAAGCAGATTGAGGTCAACATCGACTATATCCTCATGCTTGTGGAGAAGTACCGCGAATCGGGTCGCGAGGACAAGAGCATACTGGCGGCGATTGACAAGGCTGTCAATTCAAGCATTGGGCTGCGGAGCAAAAAGGAACTGATTGACAGCTTCGTTGCGCGGGTGAATGTTTCAAAGAGCGCCCCTGACGATTGGAGTCGATTTGTGAAGGAGCAAAAAGAGGAAGACATAGCCGCGCTGATAGCCGACGAAAAGCTGAAGAACGAGGAAGCCCGCCGCTTTATCGACATCGCCTTCCGCGACGGCGCGCTAAAAACCACGGGGACGGACATAGATAAAATCCTGCCGCCCGTTTCGCGTTTCGGCGGCGGCAGCCGCGCCGAAAAAAAGCAGGGCATTATTGGTAGGCTGATGAAGTTTTTTGAGAAATATTTGGGCTTAGCGTGAAAAAAATAAAACCGTTCAAAAATTGACGGCTTTGATTTTGAATAACTCATACGGGCTGTCGGTTTCGTCGCGTTTCGGCGGCGTGAATCGTTAAAAAACAATTCATACAGCCCGTCGGTTTCGTCGCTTTTCAGCGGCGTGAGCTATCCATCCATTATGATATCATAAAAATAATAATTTGTCAAGCATATTTGCGAAAAAAATTAGGGCAAACGCAAAAAAATAAATGCAACGAAAGTTGCGTAAGTGTTGGAAATCTGATTGTAGGGAATGTCGCCCTCGACGTTCCGCAGAAATAAAACCGAACAAAGAGGCAAATCGATGAATAATATTGAAATTTCACTTGACTTATTTGTGTTATTTTGATAAAATTATAAGCGAAAAATTGATGAAACGGCAAACATGAATAACTAATGGAGGAAACGCATGATGAAAAGGATCGCAATGCTTTTTTTGGCAATAGGCTTTTTGTCGTTTATGGCGGCTTGCTCGGGCCAAAATGGGCAGCCGTCGGCGCCGGTCGGCGAAACCCTCTTGCCGGACTCGGACATATCGGCCCCGGATTTGGCCGATGCCGCCGAAGATGAAGGGGACGGATTGCCTGACGACCTCGATTACGGCGGACATGAATTTTGCATATACACAAGGGAAAACACCGCTTTTTACAACTACATAGTCGAGGAAGATACCGGGGAGATACTCAACGACGCCGTTTACAGACGCGCGCGAAACGTCGAGGGGCGGCTGAATGTCGTATTTTCCGAAAACACCTATACCGATGCCAACGCGCCGCGCTCTTTGCTGCTGGCGGGGGATACCGCATACGATATGTACAACTGCCGCTGCTCGCACGCGCTGACTTTTTGGATGGATGGGCTCACTGCGGAGATCTTCGAGCTTCCACGCATCGATTTGGCCAAACCCTATTGGAACAAAACCGTAAACGAATCGATTTCGCTGAACAACCGCC
The DNA here is from genome assembly GCA_009782405.1 of Oscillospiraceae bacterium. The sequence continues at coordinate 30,038 of WRJC01000033.1, read as the reverse complement.
GGCACGTGGCTATCGGCGCGGCCAACCTCACTGTTTACGATTTCACCTATGTGCTTCTTTTCAACAAGAAGCTGATCTCCGATTTTGGCCTTTTATCGCCATATACCTTGGTGAACTCCGGCCAGTGGACAGTCGATAAAATGGACGAAATGATGAAAGCGGCCATCAGTGACCTGAATGGCGACGGCATATTCGACAAAAACGATAGATATGGATACGTGGCGCGCAATTCGGACGTGCTGCCCGGATTTTGGATCGCGTCCGGGGTCAGATCGGTGACAAAGGACGAAAACGACGTCCCCGTCTTTTCGGCCGGGGACGAAAGGTTCATAAATATTTTCAACAAAGCATTTGAAGTTCTCTGGGACACCAACGCATGGTACAGGGAAAAGAGCCCCGACGCGAATGTGCCGTCCTCGTCCATAGAGCTTTTCACGCAAAATCAATCGCTTTTCATGGACTGCCAGGTTTCGTTTATCATCAAGCTCCGCGGCATGGAAACGGATTTTGGCATAATCCCGTACCCCAAATACGACGAAAACCAGGAAAGCTACTTCGCGAGGGGGGCTTTTTACGACGCTTTCATGGTTTCGAAATCCAACCCCGATTTTGACAGGACGAGTGCGGTAATAGAGGCGCTCAACAGCGATTCGCACAAAACGGTGATACCCGTCTATTACGATTTATGCCTAAAAACGCGAAATTCGCGCGACGACGAATCCGAGACCATGCTGGATTTGATATTCGGCAATCTGATATTCGACCTCGGCGATTCGATATGGGTGGACAGGATCCGCGATGCGGTTTTTGCGGGAATGTTCGGCGGCAACAACAGGAACATAGCATCCAAGCTGGAATCCATGGAAAAATCCGTCCAAAAAGACATAGACAAGATAATCGAGCTGGATTAATCTCCGCTTTCAAAAAATTTATATTGACTTGCCCGTATTTTTTTGATAAAATGGTAAACGGCGCAGAGAATATGCAGCCAAAATCAATTTGAAAAAAAGGAGCAAAGATTGCATGAAAAAAAACTTATTGGCCATTTTACTCATGATTTCGGTTTCGCTCGCGCTTTTTGCGGCGTGCGGCAATTCCGAAAACCAAGAAAGCGCCGACCCGGTTTCCGGCGATCCGGGCGGCGAAAACGAAACGCCTGCACAAGAGCAGGCGACGGAGAGGATATATCCCAGCATAGAGGCAAAAGATTTCGGGGGCTACGAGTTCACATTTTTGGGCAGGACGATAAACAACCCCGACTGGGTCGAATGGGATCACAGGGATTTGTATGCGGAAGAAATCAACGGGGACGTCCTCAACGATGCGGTATACGAAAGAAACGCGAAAATCGAAGAAAAATACAACATCGCCATAAAAGAAATCATCGATCCCGGAGCGGCGGGGAAACTCACTTCCTCCGTCAAGGCGGGCGACGACGCATACGACATATTCTGCGCGCATATAACCGAAGTTTCGAATTTGGCCCAAAACGGGAACTTGATGGATTTTTTTGCCATGCCATATCTCGAGCTGGCGCAGCCGTGGTGGGATCAAGGCACGACCCGCGACCTTTCGATCGGTCATAAACTGTTTATCGCGCAGGGGGATCTTCTGGTGATGGACAACGACGCAATGGAGGCCATGATTTTCAACAAATTGGTGCTGAAAGACCATGCGCTCGAAGACCCTTACGAAATAGTCGCGAAAGGGGAATGGACTTTTGAGAAGCTGATAGAAATGAGCAAAGGCGTGGCGAAAGATTTGAACGGCGACGGGACGATGTACATCCAAGACGATATGTTCGGATATATACTGCAAGGCGACACAGCGAATTCGTTTTATGTTTCGGGGGGCGAAAAAGTATGTTCCAAAGATGAAAACGATTACCCCGTGATCACTTTTGGCTCGGAAAGGGGATACAGGATAACTGAGCTGCTTTCGTATATGCTTTCAGACACGGATAATTCGGTCAACCTGCACAGCTACGAAAACAAATTCCCTATATACGACGAACAGGTGAAAATGTTTTCCGAGAACAGAGCGTTGTTTTCCTGGATCAGGATGAGGATCGTCGAGAGGCTGAGGGGAATGGAAATGGACTTCGGCATACTACCATGCCCGAAACTGGAAAAGACGCAGGAAAAATACATAACCCAAAACAACCCGCACACCGGAGCGGGAATATCCATACCGCGATCCGCTTCCGACCTTGACAGGACCGGGATGATTTTGGAAGATTTGTCCGCTGAATCGAAATATACTCTGAGGCCCGCGTATTACGAAATCAACCTGAAAGGCAAATACGCGCGCGACGACGAATCCTCGGAAATGCTCGACATAATATTGTCCAACACCGCTCATGACATCGGAAACGTGTACAATTTCGGCGGCCTCATGGACGTCGCTTTCTGGCGCTATGGGCGCGATATGCAAATAGACTGGGCCTCAAAATTCGACAAAGCCGTGAGCAAAATGGAAAAAGACATAGAAAAAGTCATAGCGGCATACGAAAAGTTGGAATATTGACGGCACCAAAAATATAAACATAAGGAGGATATTGACCATGTTCGCTTCACCATATTTCAAATCGGTGAATTTTGCCGGACGCAATTTATCCAAAAGCGAAATGCAAAATTGCGGCTGTTTCGAAAACGCGAAGAAAAACGCCGAAAAACTTCCGGAGGGAAAACAAACGTATTGGGGCATACCTTTCGACTGCGGGAGCGGTTTTGTCTATACGGGCGAAAAAGAAACTTCGCTGACTCTTGATTTTGAAGGCTTTTCGGCGAAATACATAATTTTTTTGCACGCATCGGAAACCCCGCAGCAAACGCCCGACGAATACGGGATAATCAAAAATTTTCGCGGCCCGGCTCCGCTCATGGAACCAATTTGCGACTATATCGTCAAATACGCCGACGGTTCGTCCGTCACCATTCCCATACGCTCGCGAATGGAGATAAACGACATGAACACGTGGTGGGGGCAGGGCGCCTTTTTGTCCAAACCGCACATAAGGGGATATTCCTTCGAAACTGCGACAAGCGAAATTTACGCGGGCAGGAAAGCCGAAACAGGGTGGGGCAACAGTCAGACATTGGTCCAATCCGAAGGCAGCTGGGATTTAAGCCAGAGCATATATGCCTTCGAAAATCCGGAACCCCAAAAGACGGTGACAAAAATGGAAATAATAAAAAAAAGCGGCAACGTGTTTTTGTTCGGGGTGACAGCGGGCGAAACAAATGCCCACCCGTTATGCTACGGCAGGCGGCAAAAAGCCCTGCTTGAACTTGCGGGCGACCCAAGGGATACATTCAAACTCATCGATATCGACCTCGGCCATATCATATCCGTGACCCCGCAGCAAATATATGACAACGCCGGCTGGGAAACAAGCGACCCAAACGAAAACCCGAAAAAAGCCGAAGGAAAATACATCGTGGAATTCGACGCGCACGAGGATGCCATACTGTATTTAGGCGAAAAGCGCGAAGAGCTCGCCCTAAAAGATATTGCGAAAAATGCCGATATTGAAATAAAGCCCGCCGAACGCCCGGTCAAACTCAAGGTGTGCGATTTTGCAGGACGGCTTGTGCCTGTCAAGGTTCACGCGCACGGCGCGGCGGGCGAATATCTGCCTCCGCGAAACCGCCACCGTTTGCCCAACCCGTACTGGTTTGAAGACTACAGCACGGATTACACCGGCGACCGGCACTGGTGCACCTATATAGACGGATGCGCCGAATACTTGCTTCCGGAAGGCGTCGTATATTTCGAAATTTCGAAGGGATTCGAGATAAAACCAATAAGGCAAAAATTCGAGGTCAAGCCAGATACCGGCGAACTCACCATCACGTTGGAACGCGTGGCCGACTGGCGCAAAAAGGGCTGGGTCACAGCCGACACGCACGTGCATTTCCTCTCGCCGCAAACCGCGCTTTTGGAAGGCGAAGCGGAAGGGGTGAACGTGGTGAACCTGCTTGCCAGCCAGTGGGGCGAATTGTTTACCAACATTGGAGACTTTACCGGGGCGGGGGAGACGAAAACCCAAGATGGCGAATACATGGTCAGGGTGGGAACCGAAAACCGGCAGCACATCCTGGGGCATATATCGCTGCTTGGCTACGAAGGCGCTATGATACTCCCGCTGACCACAGGCGGCCCTGACGAATCTGCGCAGGGCGACCCGGTCGAACTCACGCTCACCCAGTGGGCGGCCAAATGCCGTTCGCAGAACGGATTGGTGATACTGCCGCATTTCCCCAACCCCAGAGCAGAAAACGCGGCGGCGATAGTCTCGGAGCTTATCGACGGGGTCGAAGTCACCAAGCTCGGCGCATCGGGAATAAACCCGCATTATCTCTCGGATTGGTACAGATATTTAAATTGCGGGTATAACATGGCGGCGGTGGGCGGCACCGACAAAATGAGCGCGGGAACCGCCGTGGGAGAAATGCGAACATACGCCAAAATCGACGGCCCGCTCACCTACCAAACCTGGAAAGAATCGATAATCGCAAAAAAGACCTTTGTGACCTCGGGCGCGCTGGTCGACATGAAAGTGGAAGGGCAACCAATGGGCGGAGCATTGAAACTGCCCTCGGGCGGGGGAAAACTCAACATAGAATGGGATGTCGCCTCAGCGGTAATACCGATAAGTTCGCTCGAACTTGTCATAAACGGAGAAACGGCGGAAACGCTTCGTTTCGACGGGCTGCTCGGAGAAAAGAGCGGTTGTTTTGCAGCGGAAATAAAAGATAGCGCTTGGATTGCGCTCCGCGTCCGCGGGCGTTTGGCAAAAGGGCAACCCGAAGTGATCACGGCGCACACAAGCGCGGTATTTGCTACGGTGGCGGGCAAACCGATATTCAGCGCCCCAGACGCAGCCACGATACTCGACCAGATAGAGGGCGCGACCGCATATTTGAAAATCATGGGTACAAAGGCTCAAGAAACTTCATTTAAGCTCGCGCTCGCTGCGCTGGAAGGGGCGCACCGCGCGCTGCACAACAGGATGCACGCTTACGGGCATTTCCACAGCCATACCCCGGAGGACATGCACGAAGAACATAAAACATAAAACATAAAACAAATGGGAGGACATTATCGCCATGAATGAAAAAAAAGAAACATTGTCGCGCCGCGAGCGTGTCATACGCGCCGTGGAGCACAAACCGGTAGACCGCACCCCAATCGACCTCGGCGTGCATTATTCCACGGGGATATCGGCATATGCGTATCAGAATTTGCGGGAATATCTCGGAATGCCAAAGAAAAAAATAGAAGTGATCGACACTTTCCAGTTTTTGGCGAGGGTGGATGAGGACATACTCGAGCGCTTCCATTTGGATTGCATCCTTTTCCACCCGGGCTATCCGGCTACGCGCACTTGGAAACCGAGGGAACACTATGAGTTTGAAATTTCCGGGGCGATAAAACCGACGCTCGAAGACGACGGCGCCTGGATATTTTCGGGAAACGACGGAAAAGGGCGCATGAAAAGCCCCGCAGGGGGATATTTCTTCGACGGGGCGGGATTCGACACTTGGGGAAGCCAGCTCGACTTCACCTCGGAAGTGGCCAAATACGCGGAAAAGATATACAAGGAAACGGATTATTTCACCTTGTACGTCGGCGGGGGGACGGGATATTTTTCGGATAACCCGGATTATTTGGTGAAAATCATGCTCGAACCCGAGGAAATCAAAAAAGACTGCGCCAACGGATATGAATGGAGCATCAAAGCGGTTTCGGACATAATGAAAAAATGCGGGAACTATATCCAAGGGATATGCCTCGGTTCAGACCTCGGGACGCAAGTGGCTCCATTCGTGAAGCCGTCCATTTATGCGGATCTGTTTGCGCCTTGGCTGAAAAAATACATCGATTTCGTAAAAGCCAATTCGGACTACAAAATCTTCTTCCACTCGTGCGGCGCGATGGAACCTTTCATCCCGATAATGATCGAATGCGGGGTGGATATACTCAACCCGGTGCAGGTCAGCTGCCAGAATATGGAGCCGTTCGCCTTAAAGAAAAATTACGGCGACAAAATATGCTTCTGGGGCGGCGGTTGCGATACGCACGGCGCCTTCGGAACGGGAACGCCCGAAGAAGTCGCGGAAAATGTGCGCTATCTGATGAGCGCGCTGGCCCCGAACAGCGGTTTTGTGTTCAACCAGGTACACAACGTGATGGGCAACGTGAAACCGGAAAACATCGTAGCCATGCTCGACACGGCATACGAGGAGAGTTTCAAATACGGAACGCTTTGAGCAATCCTAAATGAAACTATGAACCGAAAATTACAAATTATAAATTGCAAGGAGGAGGAATAGCATGAAAAAAAGTTTGCGATTGTTGATGATGGCGCTGACGGCCGTGATTTTGATTTTGGCCGTGTTATTGCCCATAACGACATATGCCGGCAATTACGCCGAGCCATACACCGCTACGCTCAGGTATTATGACGACATACAGATCACATATACGCTGAACTATCCCATGGGCGGGATATGGAGCGGGTCGGCGGACATTCCCATAGGCGGGATGGGCGGCGCAGACCAAGTTTATTGCGTCGATCCTTTTGTGCCTTTCCATTCTTTGGCAGACCAGACATATTGGGATCGCATAACCGCCGCCACGCTTGACGTCAAGGGCGGGTACGCCGCCGCGGCTCCTTGGAATATGTCAGCAGCGATGCGGCAGAATTTGGACGCAGTCAAATGGCTGGCGCAAAACGGCTATCGCGGGGACTATCTCGAAGATGACAGCGTAAGCCGGGCGAGCGTGGCGAGGCTTTCGGGGCTTTATCCGGGCATAGGCGATATAAACAAAAAAATCGCCCTCATGGCCACAAAAGTCGCCATGTGGAAAATCATAGCGGGCCAAAGCGTGGACATACTGCGAACGAGCCTTGATGCCGCGCCCGCCGCGAAAAATACATTTTCCGCTTTGACGGATGCGCTTGTCAGCGATGCGAAGGCGGGAAGAGCCACAGGTTTGGACGCCACGGGGTTTGAAATAACGATAAACGACAATCATGTTTCAGAACCAAACAGCGGCGGCTATATGTATTACGGGCCGCTGACTGTCACTGCCGAACTAAAAGAATCGACGGGAAATCTATATGAGCTTTTGGATAAAGTATTCCTTTCGGCAAACGGCGAATCGTCAAGCGGCATCGATTTTATCAAAGCCCCAAACGCCTCCGCAGATTCGATTTCAGCGGGAAAACCGGCGGAAAAATTGTACGGCTCAGACGAATGGAAAAGCTATCTCGACATAGGCGATTTCACGCTATCCGGCGGAAATGCGCTGGAAAGCATTCCGTTTTACCTCAAAATACCGGATGGGCGCATATCAACCGATATGCTGACAGTAAAAGCATATGCGATGGCTGCCGAAGTCCCGCTTGTCGAAGGCACGCCCGTCGTATTCGTAAATGAAGGAAGCGGAGGCATTCAGGACTGGAACGCGGTGCAGGCGTTCATCGGCGGCGTCAACGATGGAATGGAGGCAAACCTTTACGCCGAGGCCTCCGCGAATACCTGCGCAACTCCCTTGGGGCAAATATATGTTTCAAAAGTCGTGGAAAACGGTTCCCCGATCGACGACGACACCTTGTTTTATTTCCAGCTTTTTTGCGGCGATACCCCGGGATTTGCCGACAACCTCGTCGATTTAAACGATTATCCTGTGTATGGCGCGATTGAAAGCGATCCGGCGACGGGAGTTTTCGCATTGAAAAATGGCGGATTGGCCATGTTTGAAAGGCTGCCGGCGGATTGGCATTATCGGGTAAAAGAAATCGGTGCCCCCGGCTACAGCGCATATTTCGAAATAAATATTGCCGCCGTGCAGACAGGCAGAACGAACGCATCGGAAACCGATGAATTCCAAATGGACGAGGATATGGCGCTGGTGACTTTTTATAATGTCAAAGATGCCCCGAAAGCGCGTTTTTACGTGGAAAAACTGGCAATGGCGGGTTTTGATTTCATAATGGGCGCCCCGTTCCATTTTCAAATTGAAAGTTTTGAAAGCGGCGCATGGCAGCCGGTCGCGCTCACCGACGATATCTTCAAAAGCGACCGAAGCGAAATCGTGGACGGCATAAATGGCATATTCGCCTTGGAAACGCGGGAAATGGCTTTTTTCGAGCTTGATTTGACTGGCGATTACCGCATCACGGAACTCAACCTCGATACCGATACATACATTCCCATGTATCTGTATATTTTTTATCCCGACGACGGAAGCGCCCCTTTTGTTATGGACATGGGCGGCGGTTCCTCCGGAAACTGGGGCGTTGGCGGCGATTATGCAGTCGAAGTTTCAAACTTAGACACCGATGGAAAATTTTTGCTCGGATTCATAAACCAAAATATCATGCTTTATGATCTTTCCATAAACAAAACCGTGATCGAAAATGCGCCTTCGGATAGTTTGTTTCAATTTAAGATAATATGCATAGACGACAGCCTCGGAGCCCCGAATTCGCAATACCCTTGGATTGCCCCTATTTCAGACGGATCCGTTCCGTATACGTTCAAAGTCGAAATAACAGGAGCAATAGATGTATCGGCGAGAATCGCAGAAGATGAAAACGGCGACTGCGTTTTATTGCTCAAACACGGCGAAACGGCGACAATCAAAGGCTTGCCTGCCGGAACATACAAGATTATCGAGGGCGACAACGCAGCTTACGAGACGAAATACGCCATAGGGTCAGGCGGCGATGCCTGCGATGGAAAAGAAACGGTGGAATTTTTGCTTTCGGAGAATATGCTTGTGACATTCGCAAATACGAAACCCGCTGTCCTCGAAGCGGAAACAAACGAAACAACAACGGCGCCGACGCAGCCTACAACCACCTCCGGCAATACTGCGGCGGATACGGAAGATGAAACAGATACAAGCGAAAGCTCGGACGAAACGAGCAAAGACACAACGGAGCCGACAGGCGGTTCCGAAGACGAAACAAAGGAAACCGAAAGCGACGAAGAAGCGACGGAACCCACAATTGATTCCACCGGCGAGACAAGCCAAAACGATTCAACGAACAAAGAAACGGCGGAACTTGAAACAAGCGGCTCAGCAGAAACAAAACATTCCGATTTTGCAACGGAACCCATAATACCCACGGAACCCACGATTGGCACAAGCGAAACAGTTGAAATCGAATCAGCAACGAATTTTTACCGCGAATTTTCGACGGGCATGGCATGGAATGCGGTTCCGAATATCGCGGAAATGGAAACTAAGCCGTCGCTTGCGGGAACTTCAACTTCGACAAACGGCAAACTTGCGGAAAAAAATACCACCGAAACTTCTTCCGGAGAAAAGATACCGATTCAAAATGGCTGGAGCGCGGAACATATAGGCGACGGGATTCATTTGATATATGACGAAAACGGAACTTCGCTGGGTTATGTGAAATTAGACGAAGGCGAAAATATATCAGAATGGAAAGATTACGGCAATATCGCCCCTCTCTGGGAATTAGGCGGAAAATGGGAAAAAACAGAAAAAGAAAATCCCAAAACGGGGAACGTGGGCGTTTTTGTCGCGTTCGTGCTGTTTTGCATAAGCGGAACCATCATCAAAAAGAAATTGAAGTTGCCGAATGTCAAGCGGGATCCGAAGTGAATTTATCTATAGCGTTGGCGATTTCGTCGAAATCACTGTGGAGGAGGTGCTCCGAGATAGCGGAAAAAAGCAGCCTGGTGCGGCGCGACCAAGCCATCGCTTCCAGGCCGGTTAGGGTCGCTTCCAAGGCGTCTTTGTCGTAGTCCTCGCTGGCCGATTTCATCGCCAGCAGCTTCTCCGACAGGTACGCCGCGTCTTCGTCCGCGCCGTCTTCGCCGGTCTCCGCCTCGACCGGGCATATCTCGTCCGCGTAGCGCCGCAGCGAATCCAAAAAGGCCGGCGTTTCGCGCCTGATGGCCTCGATGTCTTTCGCGCGCCCCGCCGCCTCGAGCCTCTTCGCCGTTTCGGACAACTCCATGTTCCCCACGTTGGCCAGCGCGCTTTTCATCCCGTGCGCGTTGATCACGTAAAGCCGCAAGTCGCCCTCGTCCCCGTAGCTGCCCCTTTTCGCTATCCCCTCCAAGACCTCCAGCGCCTTTTTCGCGTCCCGCGCGAACACCTCGGCGAACTGCGCGTCCACCGCCGGAACCTCCGCCCGCTGCCCCTTTTTCGCCTCCGCCAACTCCCTCGCCGCTTCGACCACTTCCGCCGGGTGCCTGTCGCGCACCAGCCTGTTGAGCACCGCGTTCAGCTGCCGCAGGTCGATTGGCTTGGATATGTAATCGTCGAACCCGCTCCCCAAGAACACATCCGCTTGACCCGCCACCGCGTTCGCTGTGAGCGCCACGATCGGCCGCGCATACCCCATGCCCCGGATTTCCCTCGTCGCCTCTATTCCGTCCATTTGCGGCATCATGTGGTCCATGAATATGATGTCGTATTCCTTGCCCCCACCGACCATCTCGATCGCCGCGAACCCGCTGTCCGCCGAATCGATCTTCAGCTCGTACGGCGCCATGAGCCCTTTCGCCACGTATATGTTCGTTTCCACGTCGTCCACGATCAGCACCCTGCCGTACGGCATCGCCTCGCGCGTGATCTGCGCGCGCTTCATTTGCGATTTGCCGCTTTCTCGGAACTGGCGCAGGCTCTCCGCCACTTCGCTCCCCAGCGCACCGGCCCCCGCGTTGCCCTGCGGCAGCCGCACTGTGAACACCGACCCCTTGCCCGGTTCGCTCTCCACGGATATCTCTCCGCCCATCAAACGCACCAGGTTCTTGGTTATGCTCATTCCCAGCCCCGTGCCCTCGGTGGTGCGGTTGGCTTGCCGGTTGAACCGCGAATACTCGTCGAACAGCTTTTCCACCTGCTCCGCCGTCATCCCTTGCCCAGTGTCGCTCACGCTCGCCACGAGCACGCCCCCGCCTCCCTCGGCCCATACCGACAGCCTGACCGTGCCCGCCGTTGTGTACTTGAACGCATTGGACAGTATGTTGTTGAGGATCTGCTTCACGCGCAGCTCGTCGCCCACCAGAGCCTCCGGCACGTTCTCGTCCACGTTTACTTCGAATTCTATCGGCTTTTCGCCGATCCGCATCATGTTCAGCTGCGCCGTGTCGCTCACGAAACTCGCTACCTCGTACCTGCCCACCGCCAGTTCCAGCTTCCCCGCCTCGATTTTCGACAGATCCAGTATGTCGTTTATGATCCCCAGCAGCAGGTCGCCCGACGAGTAGATTTTCCCCAGCGCCTCCGCCACCCCCGCGTCCAGCCCCTCGTTTTGCAGCTGTATCTCCGTTATCCCCAGTATCGCGTTCATCGGCGTTCTGATCTCGTGGCTCATCGTCGCCAGAAATCCGCTCTTCGCCTTGCTCGCCGCTTCCGCTTCGATGCGTTGCCTTTCGGTTTCAAGCAAAATGTTTTTTGTTTCCGTTATATCCGCCAGCGAACCCGCGACGCGGATGGGGTTTCCGCATTCGTCGCGGATTGTTTCCCCGGAAGCGCGGTAATATGAATATTCGCCGGTTTTCTTTTGCAGCCGGTATTCAATATCGTAGGGCGTTTTTCCGGTTTTGTCGAGCAAATGTCTTTCAAAAGCCTCAAGCGTTTTTTCCTTGTCTTCTGGATGCAGCAAATCGCTCCAGCTGCAAAGTATGTTGGGGAAATCGGTTTCATCGGAATAGCCCAGCATATACCTGAATTCATTCGACCACATGAACGCATTTTTCGGATTTACCGGATCTTCCTGCACGATTTCCATATCCCACAAGCCGATTTTCGTAGCCCGGATCACCAGGTTCAGCTTGGTGAGCTGGAGTTCGATAAGTTCCCTTGCGCGCTTGAGTTCCATTTCCCGCTTGTGGATTTCCGTCAAGTCGTATACATATCCGACGATGGCAAATCCGCCTTCATACGGTATCTTTTTGAAATCGATGCTCAAATTCCGTTCTGCTCCGCCTATTATCAGATCTATGTCGAATTTGACGGCACCTTCTTTGACAGCGGCCAAAAAACGCTCTGCTATGGGGATGGTGGTTTGGCCGTCGGATTGAAATTGCGGGGTGCTCTTTGCGATGCGTTCCGCAAATCCCGCGAGCATATCCTTTTTTGACTTGAATCCCATGAAACTGAGCGCCGCCGGATTGCAGTCTATCAGATTGAAATCCGTGTCAAACAGCGCGTTTATATACGGGTTGGCCTCGAACATGGCGGCAGTGGTGTGCTGAGCTTCCTCAAGGGCGATGATGGCATCTTCCGAATTTTTTAGGGCGTTTTCGAGATCTTTCTGGAGAGTCAGTATTTCGGTCAGATCATCGGTGTTACCGACCAATCCGGTCACATTTCCGTGTTCGTCGAATATGGGGCCGGTGCGGGAATGGAAAATCTTGCCTTCTATTTTGGAAATCCAGTCTTGCGGGCCTTCTTCGAAAGTTTTTTGGACATTTTCGATTATATCCGCGTGACGGTTGCCTTTTCTTGCCTCGTTTATGTCTTTGCCTTCTATGAAATCATTGGTGAAACCCAGTTTTTCGATATACAGCCCGTTGAAAAGCATGATCGTGTTGTCCCGTTTTACGCTCCATATGATTCCCGGGTAATTGGAAACGACGGTTTCCAGCTGCGCCGCCGTCGACTTGATTTCGTTGATCATCCGTTTTTGTTCCCTTAGATCCCTGGTATAGCCCGCGACGAGAGTTTCCCCCTTGTAATCTACGCGGACCAATGTGATCTCCACCGGGATTGGTTCGCCGCCGGGCATTTGGCGCATCCATTCAAAACGCTGATACCCTTCTTCGAACGCTTTTTTTATGTACATGGCGGCCGTTTGCTTCGAAGGCTTTCCATCCGGCTGGAACTCCGGAGAAAGCTCGTCGTAGCGTTTCATATATTCCTGTTTGCTCGACATACCGAACAATTTTACTACTTCTTGGTTGCAATCTATTATTTGACCGTTTTTGTCCCAAAAATGCGCGCCCATGGGAGTCGCGTCGAGCATTGCGCGCATTCGGTCCGTGGCTTCCAGCATGCTTTTCTGCTCTTCGATTTGTTTTAGGTGCGAAATATCGGTGAAACTTTCCAAAAACGCCGGTCGGCCGTAATAATCTATTTTCGAAACGGAGTTCAAAACCGGCATGGCCGTTCCATCGGCCTTGACAAATTGCCGTTCCGAGCGGTCAAAACTCTGATGAAAATTCAAAATTGGGCAATCGTGCGCCCCAAAGAATTTGTCGCACTTTTCGCCGATCATTTTTTCCTTGCTTCCGCCAAACATATTCGCCGCAGCCGGATTCGCATCCAAAATTTCATGGTTCTGGGAATCGACGATCATGGCGGCGCTTTCTATGTGGTTCCAAATCGTGGCGAACTGTTCCAGCGTGTTGAGGCTTTTTTCGTGCTCTTCTTCGGCTTTTATGTGTTCTTCTTCGGCTTTTTCCATCGTCCTCACAATGCAGTTTATCGGAATGTTGACGCCTAAGGCTATCTTTCTCGCCATTTCGTGGCATGTCCCGTTGCCGCATGCGCCGCAGTCCACGTTTTGTTTTTCCCCGGTGGTTTTGTTCAGCAAATTGAAGGCCCTTTCGATGTCTTCGGGGGACAGGCTCAAAAACTGCGCTTTGGCGGGTTTATATTTTCTCAAAAAATCCGAAAACTCAAAAGCGGCGTCATATTCGTTGTACAGGTCGTCGTAATATTTTTTTTTGCGGATGCCTATAGCCGCGTTTCTGTTTGTATCCATTTTGCGGTTTATCTCGAAAAAATTTATGGGATTCGACAAATTGGCGCAAGCCGTCCCCTGGTTGCAACCCTCATCGCAATTCAAAACGTCGAAAACGCGGGGCAGCATTTCCGGCGGGGCCGAGGCGTATGCGTTCAGTTTGTCGAATAAATAGTGGCCTTCGGCCCTGTCGATGCTTATGTTTTTTCCCGCAAAGAACTCTATGTTTTCTTTCAAACCTCCCGGCATGGGGAAAAGGGATCCTAAACCGCATTCGTAATTGTCGAATCCGCTTTCCTCGTCGGGTAGTTCGATATTGTTGGTTTTCAAATAATCCCGCATTTTTGCGAATGTGACGTTGTAGTCCGATAGCCCGGTGCCTTCAAATTCATGCGCTTTCGCGATGCAAGGGGACAGGGCGGCGATATGGTCGGTTATGCCTTCGTATTTTTTCATGTAGATGGCAAGCGACGCCATGGGGCTCTGCACAGGAGCCAAATATTCAAGCAAATCCGGCCGGTATATTTCGCAGTATGTCACCACCACCGGGCAGGGTTGGGTTATGATCGGCCGGGCGCCGTTTTTTTCGCAATAGCGTACATATCCCCATATGCAGATGTCGGCGCCCAGCGACACATCGTATATTTTTTTGATCCCGAGCCTTCTGAAATATGTAAAGAGCCGCTTGTACTCGGGTATGTTGCTCTTTACGGCGGGCGCGGCGATGAGCGAAATGGGCTTTCCGGCTCTCAAGTCCCCGAAGAACCGATCGATGTCGTCCTCGTAATATCTCGCGTCATGTCTGCACGCAGTTACGCATCGCCCGCAGGCGATGCATTTTTCATGGTCTATTCTGACTTTTATTCTTCCCGATTCGTCTTCATAAGTTATGTTGGCGGTCTCCATGGGACATTCCCTGACGCACCGATTGCAGCCCGTGCACAAATCATGCTTCGTTTTGACGATTTCCCTCATTGTTAAGAGTCACTCCACTATTTTCTATATTTTTACCGCCGCGAATTGTTCTCTCGATTCGTAGAACACTTCCGCGATTTTCGGGTCGAACTGGCTGCCGGCGCATTCCATGATCATTTTGATCGCCTCCTCGTTTGAAAACGGCTTTTTGTACGGGCGTTCCGAAACGAGAGCGTCATATACATCGACAAGCGCCATTGTGCGCCCTTGAATCGATGTTTCCCTGCCCAAAAGGCCGTGCGGGTAGCCCTTTCCGTCCCAGCGTTCATGGTGGCATCCGGCAAATAGCCTCGCATTCCGTAAAAATGCGTCGTCGTCCGTAAGCGAAGCGATCTGGTCGATTGCGCGCTCGCCCTCGATGGTGTGGGTTTTCATAGTTGCATATTCTTCATCCGTCAATTTTCCGGGCTTGTTGAGTATCGTGTCGGATATTGCGATTTTTCCCACGTCGTGCAGCCGCGCCGACGAAACAAACTGCTCGATGTCCAAATCCTTTGTTTCGTCGGTATATATCCCGCGGGATTCCATTTCATCCATCAATATCTTTATGTATTTCGAAGTGCGCTCGACATGCCCTCCCGTCACTTGGTCTCGGCTTTCCACCAAATCGGCGAAGCCGAAAATAATCGCGTTTTGCAAGCGCTGGAGCTGGATCGTCTTTTGCTGGATTTGCTTGTTGCGTTCTTCGAGCTGCGCAGTCCTCTCGCGGATCAGCCCGTCGATGTCCAAATGGGTTTTTAGGCGGTTTATCAGGGCGGGCGCGGAAAACGGCTTTAAGATGAAATCAATCGCACCCAATTGAAATCCGCGGACTTCCACAGAGGGGTCGATCAGCCCGGTGAGGAATATGACGGGTATATCTGCATAGGCGGCATCTTCTTTCAGCAGCCGCAGCGCCTCAAAACCATCCATTTCCGGCATTTCGATGTCCAGCAAAATCATATCCGGCGTTTTTTTGCCCAGCAGCTTGAACATTTTTGCCGCTGAAGGCAAGGTCATGACCGAATAATGATCCCTTAGCGCATCATTTGCCGAAGCGAGGTTTATGTCATTGTCATCCACCACGAAAATTGTTTTTTGCATTCCAAATGTCCCCCTTTAAACAGCGTCTCGCTTCATGTTGAGGTTAAAATCCCAATTTTTTATCGATTCGGGAAAGCAAATCTTCGATTTCCCCGATTGTGCGTTCGGCCATGTGCGCTATCCTGAAAGTTTTGTCCTTTAGCTCGCCGTAGCCGTTTCCTATCAAAAATCCTTCGGATTCGAGTTCTTTCACGAGCGCCCCCACATCAATGTTTTTTGTGTTTTCGATCGCGGTCACCGTCACGGACTGGTAGCCCTCCTTGGCCAAAACCTTAAAATGCAGGTTCGCCCATTTTTGCACGCGGGCGGCCAGCTCGGCGTGTCTTGCAAACCTGTTTTCAAGCCCTTCGGTTTCGAGGATTTTGGTGAGCTGATAGTCCAAGGCGAACATATGCGAAAGAGACGGGGTGGACGGGTATTGATAATTTTTGGTTTCGATGAACGAGCAAAGCTCGACCAGATCTAAATACAAACCCCTGTTTTCGACGCTTTTCGCGCGTTCCAGAGCTTTTGCCGAAACGGAGCAGATCGAGAGCCCGGGCGGCAAGCCGAGGCACTTTTGCGTCGATGTGACGCATATGTCGATCCCGCAGCCGTCCACGTCGATTTTGACTCCGCCCATCGAGCTCACCGCATCCACGCAGTATACGACTTCCGGATATTTTTTTATCACATCGCCGATTTCCAAGACCGGGTTCATGACCCCCGTGGAGGTTTCGTTGTGGGTCACGGTCACCAGATCGTATTTGCCGGTGGCAAGCGCCTTGTCCACGTCTTCCGGCAAAGTCGGCATTCCCGGTTCCACTTTGAAAACATCGACCGGCTTGCCGTTCGCCTTGGCCATCTTGCCCCACCTGTCGCCAAACGCGCCGACCGAGAACACGGCCGCGCCCTTGGCGGTGCAGCAGTTGACAGAGGCCTCCATCAAGCCGCTTCCGGAAGTCGTCGATAAAACTATCGTGTTGTTTGTGAAAAATACCTTTTGCAGTTTTTCGGAAATGCTTTTTTGCAGCGCACTCGCCGCTTTTCCGCGGTGGCCTATCATCGGCGTAGCCATTTTTTGCAAGACATCCTCCGCGACGTCCACCGGGCCCGGGATAAAGAGTTTCATAGAAAAATTTTCCTCCTGAATATTTTATTTAGTTTTCAGTTTATAGTTAGTAGTTTTCGTTTCCCTCGTTCCACTGACAACTTATCTGCTGCTTTCCTCAATGGCCACCGCGACCGCGACGGTCGCGCCCACCATCGGATTGTTGCCCATGCCGATAAGCCCCATCATTTCGACGTGCGCCGGGACCGAGGACGAGCCGGCGAATTGCGCGTCGCCGTGCATGCGCCCCATCGAATCGGTCAGGCCGTAGGACGCGGGGCCCGCCGCCATGTTGTCGGGATGGAGAGTTCTGCCTGTGCCGCCGCCCGAGGCGACCGAGAAATATTTTTTGCCGTTTTCCGAGGCCCATTTTTTGTATGTGCCCGCCACCAAATGCTGGAACCGGGTGGGGTTTGTGGAGTTGCCGGTGATCGAGACATCGACTTTTTCCTCTTTCATCACCGCGATGCCCTCGAGCACGTCGTTTGCCCCGTACACCCTCACTTTTGATTTGGCGCCGCTTGAAAACGGAACTTCGCGTACGATAGACAGCGTGTCCGTTTTAAAATCATAGTCCGTTTCCACATAGGTGAACCCGTTTACCCTCGATATGATATAGGCCGCATCTTTGCCGAGTCCGTTTAAAATCACCTGAAGCGGTTGGCTTCTCACTTTGTTCGCGGCTCTTGCGATCCCGATTGCGCCCTCGGCCGCCGCGAACGATTCGTGCCCCGCCAAAAAGCAGAAGCATTTGGTCTCTTCCCGCATGAGCATCGCCGCGAGGTTGCCGTGCCCGAGCCCGACCTCGCGGGATTCGGCCACCGAGCCGGGGATGCAGAACGCCTGTAAACCCACCCCGATCGCAGCGGCCGCTTCGGAAGCGATGGTTTTGTTTGTTTTTAGGGCGATTGCGCAACCCAAGGTGTACGCCCAAACCGCGTTTTCAAACGCTATCGGCTGAACCCCTTTCACTATCTTTTCGACGTCGATCCCCTGTTTTTGGGTATACTCCCTCACTTCGTCGAGCGAAGAAAAGCCGTGCTCTTTCATGCTTTTTTCTATTTTTTCTATTCTTCTTTCATAACCTTCAAAAATTGGCATATTTTTCACTCCTTCCTATTCTTTTCTGGGGTCGATGTATCTGGCCGCGCCGTCTTCTTTTTCGTAGCGCCCGTATTGGCCAATGTTTTTCTCGTAGGCTTCCTTTGGATCCGCGCCTTTTCTTATCGCCTCCATCATCTTGCCCAGATGCACGAACTTGTAGCCTATGATCTCGTCATTTTCGTCCAAGGCGAGCGAGAGTATATATCCCTCGGTGATATCCAGATACCTTGCGCCCTTGGCCTTTGTGGCAAAAACCGTGCCCACCACCGAGCGCAGCCCCTTGCCAAGATCCTCGAGCGAGGCCCCGATCGGAAGCCCCCCGTCGGAAAACGCGCTCTGCGACCTGCCGTAGGCGAGCTGCTTGAATATCTCCCGCATGGCTACGTTTATCGCGTCGCAGACCAAATCGGTGTTCAAGGCCTCGAGCAGGGTCTTGCCCTGCAGGATTTCCGCCGCCATGGCCGCCGAGTGGGTCATGCCGGTGCAGCCCAAGGTCTCCACGAGCGCTTCCTCGATTATACCCTCTTTGACGTTGAGCGTAAGCTTGCAGGCCCCCTGCTGCGGGGCGCACCAGCCCACCCCGTGGGAAAACCCCGAAATGTCCTTTATTTCATACGCCTTGACCCATTTGCCCTCTTCCGGGAGCGGGGCCGGCCCGTTATGGGGCCCTTTTGCCACCGAACACATATTTTCTACTTCGTGTGAAAATTCGCTCATTTTTTAAATTTCTCCTTTTTTCAAATGCAAAATGCAGAATGCAAAATGCAAAATTGATAATTGGCCGGACTTAAACAATTGACAACTGGCGGTAGACGGCAAGAACAGAGCCCTTGCCCTACATCATAAAATTTCGCCTTCGACGTTGCCCGCCGCTCCGCAGGCGTTGGCCTCGTCGGTGTCGATATGCATAAAGGGCATGAAGTCCGCGTTTACCCGAATCACCGTGTCGCCGAATATGGCGGTCCTGTTTTCGGTGGTTATTTTCACCTGCACTGTCTGTTTGTCCTTTACGCCGAATTTTTCTGCATCCACGGGCCGCAGGTGCACGTGGCGCTTGGCGGCGATCAACCCCTCTGAAATCTCTATTTCGCCCGCCGGGCCCTTGATTTTGCAGCCCCCGCTGCCCGCGATGTCCCCGGATTCCCTGACCGGCGCTTCCGCTCCCAGCGTCCGGGCGTCGGTGAGCGATACTTCGACTTGGGTGGCCGTTCTCGCAGGGCCTAAGATGATCACGTTTTTGATTTCTTTTTTCGGGCCGACTATATCGACCCTTTCCTCGCAGGCGAATTGCCCCGGCTGCGAAAGCGCTTTTTTGAATGTGAGGGAATGGCCATCCCCGAACAGGGCCGCGATGTCTTTTTCGGTCAAGTGCACGTGCCTCGCCGATGTCTCGACTACAATGCCCATTTTTTAAAACACCCCTTTGTTATGTATTTGCCTATATTTTACTATAATTCGAGCGTAAAATAAACAGCCTAAATGTAAATATTTTTTATTTTCCCTTTTTGTTGACAAAAATTTTTTTTTGTTATACAATGTAGGTATAGGGTAATAATTTTGGAGGTTTTTGCAAATGAAAACGAAAAAAATATTTTTGATCTTGGCGGCGGCGCTGCTGCTCGGCTTGTTCGCCGTTTCGTGCGGCAAAGACGAAGGAGGCGGTGCCGTCGGCCAAAACGAAGGGCAAAAAGCGGACGAAACAAAAGAGGAAGTACCGGAAATTGAAAACGAAACGGAAAAACTGCTGCCCAACGTGCCCGAGGACAAAGACTTCGGAGGCCACGAGTTCACATTTTTGGGCAACAGCACCGCCTATAACCCGTACTGGTATTCAAAAGATCTGTATGTGGAAGAGGAGACGGGCGACGCAATACAGGACGCCGTCTATTACAGGAACAGGGCGATCGAGGAAAAATACAACATAAAAATAACGGCGGCGCTTTCCGGTTCGCAGTACAACGACGCAAAAAAAAGCATAAATTCCGCCGATGGGACATATGACGTTTTTTCGGTGCCCCTGCAGGGGGCCACGGCCCAGCTAGCCCAGGACGGCTCGCTGCTGGATTTGAAAAATATCCCGTACATAGACCTTGGAAAGCCCTGGTGGGACCAAAGGGCGAACGAGCAGCTGTCAATCGGGCATAAACTGATGTTCACCATCAGCGACCTTTTGATCATAGACAAAGACGCCCTGTTCATATTTTTGTTCAACAAGGACGTGATCCAGGATCAAGGGTTGGAAAACCCTTATAAACTCGTAAAAGAGGGGAAATGGACCATAGATCAAATGTGGGACATGGCCAAAGACATGCCAAAAGACATCGACGGTGACGGCAAAATGACCGGCGAGGATTCATACAGGCTGCTCACTGCGGCGCACACGATTCACGGGAATGTCGTGAGCTCGGGGCATTTCGTGATCACGAAGGATTCCGGCGACATGCCCGTCTTGAACATTGCTGACCCGGTGATATTGGCATCGTATGAAAAATGGATTGAAATAATCAACAACCGGGACAACACCTGGGTGGCGCAAGACTGGGCATCAAAACACGCGGACATCTGGATGTACCAGCTCGACGTGCTCAGCGAAAAGAGAGGGCTATGGCTGTACGCGGGCATGGACAGGGTGACGACGCTGCGAACCTACGATTTCAATTTCGGCATATTGCCGAACCCGAAAAACGACGAATCGCAAAAAGACTATTACAACCACGTCCACGCCTGGTGCACGACCGCTATAAGCGTCCCGACGACGGCCGAACCCGAGAGGACGGGGATCATTTTGGAAGCGCTCACCGCAGAGAGCTATTACACCCTGCGCCCCACATACTACGAAATCTCCCTCAAGACGAAATTTTTGAGGGACAACGAATCGGAAGAGATGCTCGATTTGATATTCGATACGCGCTGCTACGATTTGGGGCACGTGTACAACTGGGGAGGGGTATTCGATATGTTTTCCAATCTGCCCCAGCAAAAAAACAACACGGATTTCGTTTCGGCCTACGAAAAGATCATGCCAAAAATCGAAGCCGACATGCAAAAGGCGATAGAAAACTTTTTGGGAAACTAGAGCTAAGACCTCAGAGCGGCTGCCGCATCGATTGCATTTGACTGCGCCGTTTGGTATTCCCTTGCGCAAGCGGCGAGATTTTCCCCGAATTCGAGCAGCGATTTTCGGAATTTCGCCGCTTGGGATCCTTCGTTGTTTGCATCCGCCCATTTTGCGGCGAATGCCGCCGCATCGGTTCCGATCCAGTCGGAGCTCAGCATCGCCTGTACGGCAAGATCCGCCAGGCGCATTTGATCGTCCTGACAGGCGCAGTAGTTTTCTATTCCTTCGCGCACGGCTCCCAGGGTTTTTAAGTTCACTTCGATTGCCGCCATTTTTCCCACCTCACTTAAATTGGTCTGCCAAAGTTCTGTTTTTGTTTTCGGTTTCGATATATCCGGGGTTGACCACTTGATTGAGTACTTCGATGTAATTTTTCATCACTTCGTCGCGGGCGTCGTTTCCTTTGAATATCTGGCATATGGCGTCGCGGGCGGATTCGCCCGCGACGCCCCTCCAATCGCCGAGGCTTTTCACCGTGGTCTGCAAAGAGCCGAATATGAAGTTTATGTATGAGTTTGCATCATGCAGCTTATCTGCCGCAAAAGTTATCCCTTCCGTGTTCACCGCTTGTGTGGCCATATCCGCATTCCCTCCTGTTTTTGGCGATTACGTAGATGAGCTGTTGCATGATTCGGCGAGTCTTTCGATGACGCTTGCGCAAATTTCCTGATCTATTCCGGAAAAATCGCGCAGTATGCTGTTTTTCATTTCCTGCAGTTCTTTTGCTATGTTGCGCAATTCGCTTTTGCAGGCCTCTATAACGCCCATGATTCCACCTAACCTTTCGTTTGATTGTATATTTATCGCATAATTATTGGATACATTTTGCATATTCGCTGAATATTTATCGCATATTTATTGAGCGCTTTGGATTTTACTGCGAAGATTCGAAATAGCTTCTGGCTTTGCTTTCGGCTTCCTCGAAAATTTCCGCAACGCTGCTAAAATATACCCTGAGCCTTTCCATATTTGGTATGTTCTTTTCGCAAGCGCTAGCCATGGAATAACATGCTTCGATGAAATCTTCGCTTCTTTCCTCTTCGTCCTTCGCGCTTTCCCTCGCGGCCGCGTTGCGCAATTCGCCGGCGCGGTTCCACAGGCGCGTGATGAAGCTGGACATTTGCGCCGAATGAGCCCGCAGGCTGCCCGTGTCCACTTTGATATATGAATTGGATCCCGCATGTACGCCGGAAGCGGTTGCGGAAATGAGCGCGGAGCCGACCGTTTGGCTTTCGCCCGGGGCGGCGGCAAGCGCATCGTAAAAGGGTATGATGTTTTCAATGCCTACAACCTTGACAAAGTTTTCCAACACTATCATCAGAGTGCCGGGAACGGTTTCGGCGGGCATGATTTTCAACAATTCGCCGACGACAATTTTCAACGCATCGTTTGGAATTAATTCGTTTGCCAAATCCGCCACCAAATTGGGGTTTTGGGCCATTGCGAGCATGATCGCAGGCAAAGCGTACTCGATCATGGCTCGGATGTCCTCCTTGCTGAGGCCCATTTTCAACAGTTCTTCTATTTTTTCCGATCCTATCAGCATTTCAAAAATACCCATGGCGCTTTTCGCGCTTGCCTTCATCGGACCTTCGGGCAGGGTGTTGATCGCATTTATTGCTTCGGTCACGAATTTGCCTATTGTCCCTTGTTCTCCCGTTTGGCTCTGCTGCAGGATGAATGCCTGGAACGCCACCCTGATGAATTCTTGGGCCTCGTCTTTTTCCCGCAGGGCTTTTTGCCTGTTCTCGAGTATTTCCTCTGGCGATGCCAGGTTGGTTTTCGGGTATTGCCTTTCTTTTTCTTGCTGGTGCGTCCGAATTTGCCCGAGCATCTGGTCGCGGTATCTGGGCGGAAATTCGCTTAAAAACTCTTTTTGTTCTTCGTCTGTCAAATATACCAGAAATGCGGCGTATTCGCCGATTGGAAGGTTTCCCCAGAACATATCCTCTTTCGCTTCCTGAATTTCCCGCAGGGCTTTTTCCATCGACGCCTTGGCTTGATTTTCGCGCTCGGCCTCTGTTTGTTTTATTTGCTCTATTTGCTCCGCCGTGAGAGCCACCGAAAATTGGGGTTGGTTTTGCCTATTTTGCCATCGGATATGGTCTTGCTTCATTTGCTCCGCTTGCTCCGCCGTGAGCTGCCCCAGCATGTCTTTGCCTTCTTTTTTGAAATGGTCCAGCATCAAAAGTTGCTGGTCGGGCGGCAGCATAATGAACATCTGCGCCTGTTGTTTTATTGGGAAATTTTCAAAAAACGCCGCTTGATCTTTGACCGGCAGGTACGCCAAAAATTCGGCGTATTCATCGATGGGCAGCTTCCCCCAGAGTTCTTTCTGGTTCATAGCGTCAATTTGTTCCTTGGTCAGCATCAGTCCGCCTTTTCCACGGTCCATCATGTACAAAACGTCGTGCCAGCCGATGAAATCTTTCCCGGTTTCCTTCGCCCATTGGTCGTTGGTATCTATGTAGTATTCATGTTTTGCGAAACTAATTTGGCCGTCCATGTTCACAAAGTCGTTGTTCCCGTTGATCGCCACTATTTTGCCCGCCTGCCTGTCGAACTGTTCTTCGCCGAGATTCCGGTGGACGAGCTCCGATAGTTCTTGTGAATGGTTCGGCGCATCCAGCGAAACGCAAATATCGATTTGTTCCCCGTAACTCGACATCATGGTCACATACTCCGCCACGTTGCCCCCTTGCGAGTGCCCGCCCACCACGAGCGTACCTGCACCCCCGGC
This sequence comes from Oscillospiraceae bacterium, assembly GCA_009782405.1. Next base: position 6,181 of record WRJC01000033.1, on the reverse strand, counting down.
TAATCCGAAACTGGCGACGCAATCCTCGAAAAAATCCAGCCCGTCCGCTTGTATCTGCGAACTCACCCCATCTTTGGCTATCAACTCGCCGATGTTCGAACCGAACGAAATTGAATTTTGCCCCCAGCCTCCCTTGGGTGTCCCTCGGTATTGTATATAAACCGTGTCGCCGTCTTGGAAACAAACCGCGTCCATCGGCGAATCGTACCCTTCGTTGAAGCTGGTTTTCGCCACTGTGATTTCGCCGAGCGACGGATCGTTTTTTATCGCCAATTCGATTTGTTCGATATAGCGCAAGTTTTGTTCTTGATCATCAAGTGTTATTTTATCAGGCGATGAAGATAAATTTTTTTTAATAGCATCCAAAGCATTTTGTGTTGTTAAATTTTCTTTGAGTTCAATTTCATCATTGATCGCATCTTTGTTTTCGCTCATAACATATGTAATCAATTCTAAAATTGCAGATCGGTTTACCAATTCATCGTCCATTACTATTTCCTCCTATAAAAAAGAAATTCGTCATTATACCTATAATAGTAGGCGTTGTAAGCTTCATCGAGCGAAGGTATTTTTATATAAAGCGAAAAATAAATTTCACGTTCCAAAAGATCGTTTGTGAATTTGCGAATTGTTTTTTCATTCGATGCGCTTATTTCCATTTGGCCATCTACATAAAAATATTTATTTGAAATATATTCTTCAAATGTACTTGTCAAATTAAAATTATCGGTGGCGTGAGAATCCAAAATTTTTAGTTCAAAAACAATGTCTTCAAAATAATTTTTTGCAATTCCCAAGATGTAATCCTCCACTTGCGGCGCAAAATAATAATCCATGTAGTTGTCGCCGTATTCCAAAACTTTGTCGCCTTGCCTGATCGAAACGAAAATTTCCTTGTCAGGGAAAGTATCGCACGAAACCGTTATGCCCTTTAGCCTGATGTCGAAATTCGATCCTGAGTACAGTGTGTCGATATATGTGAATTCTTCGCCGTATTTTTGCTCCATGTATTCCAATGCGCTTTCCTTTATGGATATTTGGAAATACTTTTTTCCCATGCACCCACAAATTCCGATCATCGAAGCGGCAATCAGAATCAACGCCAATATATGTTTTTTTTGCATGTTTTTTTCCCTATAGCTTGAATATGTTTTTTTCAAACGGAGCAATATTGAAATCATAGTCCTTTCCGCCGTACCGTATTTTTACCGAATCTATGTCTTCTTCGGTGAAAAAAACGGCCTTTTTGAGTTTGCTGCCTTCCCAAGATATGTCTACTGTAATATTGCCCCGGGCTCGCAAGCCTTTTATGCTTCCCTCGCTCCAATTGTCGGGCAGGGCAGGGAGCAGCTCTATGACCCCTTCGTGGCTTTGCAGCAGCATTTCGGCAATCGCCGCCGTCCCGCCGAAATTGCCGTCGATTTGGAAAGGCGGATGGGCATCGAACAAATTCGGGTAAGTGCTTTTTGACAGCAGCTGTTTTATATAATCATAGGCTCTGTTTCCGGATTTGAGCCTTGCGAACAGGTTTATCACCCACGAACAGCTCCAGCCTGTGTGTCCGCTCCCGGCGGCGAGCCGTATTTCGAGCGATTTTCTCGCCGCTTCGAATATTTCCGGCGCGCGCTCTTTAGTTATGTGGGTTCCGGGGTATACCCCGAGAAGGTGCGACAAGTGCCTGTGGCCCGGTTCCGCATCCTCGAAATCCCTGTACCATTCCATGAGCCTTCCGCTTTCGGGCGAGATTTGGTAAGGGAAAAGATCGCCCAAACGCTCTTCGAGCTTCCCTGCGAATTCCGTGTCGGTGCCGAGTATCTTTGCCGCTTTTGCAGTGTCGGCAAAAAGCTGGCGTATTATCGCCATGTCGCAAGTCGAGCCTTTTGAAACGCAGGCCGATTTTTTTTCGCCGTTTTTGTCCGTGTAGACAAACATATTTTCGGGCGAAGTTGCGGGACTCGTCATGAACTTGCCGTATTCTTCGTCAAAGTAGAGCCAGTCGTAGCAAAACAAAGCGGCTTCGCGCATTACGGGATAATATTTTTTCAAAAAACTGTAGTTTTTGCCAAAAAGATAGTGATCGAATATGTGCAGAGAAAACCACGCCCCGCCGAGGGGCCAATAGGCATATACGGCGTTTCCTTTGGCAGGGGCACTGTGCGCCCAAACGTCGACGTTGTGCGCGGCGGTGAATCCCCGGCAGCCGAAATGGGTTTTTGCCGTCGTCGCGCCGTGTTTGGCCAGATCGTTCAGCAAATGGAACAACGGCTTGTGGCATTCGGGCAAATTTGTGTTTTCAGCCGGCCAATAATTCATTTCCGTGTTTATGTTCGTGGTCAGATTGCAAGACCACGGCGGTTTTATTTCGTCGCACCATATGCCCTGCAGGTTTGCGGCAAAGGCGTCGCCCCTCGAAGAAGATATGAGAAGATAGCGCCCATATTGGAAATACAGCGCAACAAGCTCCATGTCTCTTTCTCCGTCGAATTCCGCCTGCCTTGCGTCCGTGGGTTTGTTTATATGTTCGGCGTCGTGATGTTTTGTGTTTGCGCCGCCGAGGTCGAATCTGATGCGCCCGAACAAATTTTCGTAATCTTTTGTGTGGCGCGAAAAAAGTTTTTCGTAGCCCTTTTTTGCGGCTTGTTCGACTATGTTTTCGATTTCCGGCAAAAATTCGCGGTTTGGCATTTGGTCGAATGCCGAAAAAGAAGTGCCCGTTGCGAGCAAGACGAGTGCAGAATCGGCGTTTTCCACTTTGAGCCCTTCGCCGCATTTTGAAATTTCACCGTTTTCGGCGACGATTTTTAACCTTGCGGAAAATTTCACGCCTTTTTCTTCGTCGGATTCGTCGTATATGACAGCCAAATCGGGCGAATCGTATACAGGGTCGTTGAAAATCGGGGCAGAGCCGCAAAGTTCGAGCGTGTCGGCCGATGGTGTTTTCAGCGTATGCCGCAATTGCGAATCCAAAAGGGCTGTAAATGAAATTGAAGCGGGTTTGTCCGCAGTCAGCCTTATCGCCATGACTTTGTCGGGATAGGAGAGTATCGCCTCTCTTTTGTAGGTTATTGCGCCATGTTCGTATTTTTGGCTGTATTCGGCTTTTGACAAGTCGAGTTGCCGCGAATATCCGGATATTTCTTCGGGTTTGTGGGAAAATCCGAGATAGAGGTTTCCCAGCGCCATATAGCTTTGGCTGTAATGGCCAAGCATCTTGTTGTTGGCCAATGTATGCGCCTCCGCGTATTTTTGTTCGTCTATCAATTTTCTCGCCGCCGAAATGGCGGTTTTCGCATATGTATTTTGCTGCGAGTCGGGAAGCCCCGACCACAATCTGTCGTTATTTAATGCGATTATTTCCGTGTCGGTCCTCCCGTAAATCATCGCCCCTGTCTCCGCATTGCCCAGCGGCAGCGCCTTGGTCCATTCGTCCGCGCATTTATCGAACCAAAGTTTCAATTCCGTTTTCGCGCCCATAAAAAATCACCTTCCATATATACGTTTTTGTTCAATTTTACCACATTTTTCGGTTTTTGTCAATCGTTTTCGCAAATTTAAAATTTCGCGCAACATTTTGAAAATGCTTGAATTTACCGCAGTTTTATGGTATAATCGAAATTGAGGAAAGAAATGGGGGGCGAAAAATGAATGTTTTGGTTGTCGACGGAATGGGCGGCGGCATAGGAAAATCCATAATAGAGCATATAAAAAACGGGCGCGACGATGTCGAAATCACGGCAGTCGGGACAAATTCCGCGGCGACTTCGGCCATGCTCAGAGCGGGGGCGGACATAGGCGCGACGGGGGAAAACGCCGTCATCTTCAATTGCGCCAAAATGGACGTCGTCATCGGGGTGATCGGGATCATGATCGCAAATTCCATGCACGGGGAAATAAGCCCCAAAATGGCGGAAGCGATTTCGTCCAGCCCCGCGCACAAAATATTGATACCGATCGAAAAATGCAATGTGACCGTTTTGGGCCTTGAAGAAAAACCCATACAAATTTGCATAGGCGAAATCAACAAAATATTGTCGAAAATCGGCAAAAAATGATTTGGGGCAGGGGAGAAAGGCGAAATGCAAATAATCAAAAAAAACACGATAATAGTTGGCAGCGGGGCGGCGGGGCTTAATGCGGCGGACAGGCTCTGTTCTTACGGGCAGGGCGACATAGCGATCGTGACCGAAGGGTTGTCAAAGGGCACAAGCCGCAACACGGGCTCGGACAAACAGACATATTACAAGCTGAATTTGTGCGGGGGCGAGCCCGACAGCGTCGTGGCGATGGCCGAAACCCTTTACGGCGGCGGGGCGATGGACGGCGACATCGCGCTTTGCGAGGCGGCGATGTCGGCGCAGTGTTTTTGCAGGCTCGCCGAAATCGGGGTGCCCTTTCCCCAAAACGAATACGGCGAATACGTGGGATACAAAACCGACCATGACCCAAAAGCGCGGGCGAGCTCCGCAGGGCCGCTCACCTCGCAGCTCATGGCCGAAAAACTTTTGGAACAGATCCGCTTGAAGGACATACCGATATACGACGGATACATGGCGGCTAAAATATTGGTCAAGGGCGGGGTTTGCCATGGCGTGTTGTGCCTGAATTTGAACGCGCTCGAAAACCAAGACAAACGATTCGCCGTCTTTTACGCAAAAAACGTGATCTATGCCACCGGAGGCCCGGCGGGGCTGTATGCGAGATCGGTTTATCCCGAAAGCCAGAGCGGGGCTTCGGGGATCGCGTTCGAGGCGGGGGCCATGGGCAAAAACCTGACGGAATGGCAGTACGGAATTGCCTCCGTAAAATTCCGCTGGAACCTTTCGGGCACATACCAGCAGGTTCTTCCCGCATATGTATCGACCGGACAAAACGGCGAAAATCCGTCCGAATTCTTGAACGGAGGCTTTGAAACGGACGAACAGCTTTTGGGCGCGATTTTTTTGAAAGGCTACCAGTGGCCTTTTGACCCGCGCAAGCTCGAAAATTTCGGCTCGTCTTTGATCGACCTTTTGGTGTATGACGAAACGGAAAACAAAAAAAGGCGCGTTTTTCTCGATTTTACGAAAAACCCGTCCGTTTTAAAACACGACTTTTCAAATGCCGGGAAAGAGTGCCAAACTTATCTAAAAAATTCCGGCGCGCTGTTTGGGACTCCGGTCGAACGGCTGGCCCGCATGAACCCCGAGGCGCTAAAATTGTACAAAAGCAACGGCATCGATTTGACCAAAGAGCCGCTGGAAATAGCGGTGTGCGCCCAGCACAACAACGGCGGGCTTGGCGGCGATATGTGGTGGGAGAGCAACATCAAAGGATTTTTCCCGGTGGGCGAGGCGAACGGCAGCCACGGGGTGTACAGGCCCGGGGGCAGCGCGTTAAATTCCGGGCAGGTAGGGGCCATGAGGGCCGCCGCCAAAATCGCGCGGGAGCGCACAGGCCCGCCGGACGAATTCGCGGATTTATGCGAAATAAAAGGGTTTATATGCGATATTGAAAAGGTGATTTCGCATATTTCGCAGAATTCGAATATCGAAAAAACAAGAAAAGAGATCGGCGAAACCATGAGCAAAAACGCCGCGCATATCAGAAATGCGGAAAGCATAGAAAAGGCCATGCAAAAAGCGCGGGAACAATGCCGAAATTATTGGGACAGCGTAAAAATAGGGGATATATCGGAGCTTCCGGAGGCGTTGAAAAACCGGGATTTGCTGATTGCGCAGCGTGTGTATTTGGGCGCGATGCTCGACTATATAAAAAAGGGAGGGCAAAGCAGGGGATCGTATCTGATCGCCCCGGAGGGCGGTTCCGGCGAAAAATTTATGGACATGATCCAGGAGACGCAGCTGATCGGGGACGAGGTGAAAATAACATGGCGCCGCTGCCGCCCGATCCCGGACGCGCCCCGCTGGTTTGAGAATGTGTGGAAAAAATAGTAGGTTAAAGGGAGAAAATTCAATGCAAATCAATATATTTCCGGGCAAATTTATCGCAAACCCTGCGGTGGAAAACGATGGGTTCTATATATCGGACTTTTTATTGAGAGAAGCGCGGTTTGTGAATGATGATGATGAACAAACAGAACTTTGCGAATTGGCATTCGAGCTTTTCGCCGAAACTCGACCTGTCAAAAAGATAATATATTCAGGCGACGCGCTTGCAGCAAGAATTGTCGGCGGCAAAGAAA